>CAZJEN010000004.1:0-119828 GCA_964545045.1 uncultured Lachnospiraceae bacterium
GAACTTAAAATGAGGATGGTTTCAGAAGTGAGTAGCTGAAAACCACCGCAGTCCAATATTGAAAAGGCGGTGAATTCATGTTTAAAGAGATAACTGAACGAATTGAAAAAATAGGACGTGAAGAAGTCCCTGAAGGATATAGAAAAACAAAGATAGGGATGGTGCCAGAAACGTGGGAAGATACAACATTAGATAGATTGTTAGTGGAAAAAGTAGAAAAAACAAGCAATGTAGTAGATTATCCACTATATAGCTTAACACTGGAAAATGGAATAATAGAAAAAAGTGAAAGATATGATAGGGAACATCTAGTAAAAAAACAAGAAGGAATGTATAAATTGGTACATTCAAATGAATTTGCCTATAATCCAATGAATATAAGATTTGGAGCGGTAGCTAGAAATAAGTCGGGGAAAACAATTAGTGTTTCTGGCTATTATGATGTATTTGAAGTGAAGTGCGCTGAAGATAGGGTGTTCATAGAAAATTTTTTGATTAGTGAACAGATGAAAAGGCATTATAATCGAATATGTACGGGATCGTTAGATGAAAAAAAGAGGGTACATTTTTCTGAATTTTTGAGAATTAAAGTTCCTATTCCATCGGAAGAGGAAAGAAAAGAGTTGTCTAAGATTCTTAAAATGCAGGATAAAAAAATAGAGTTATTAGAGAAGCAAATAGGTGAAGCGGAACAGAAAAAAAAGTGGTTAATGCAGATATTATTAAATGGGATTATACGCTTACCAGAGGCTACCGGTAAGTGGAAAACGGAAAAAATGAATAGCGTATTTTCAGAAAGAAAAGAAACGAATTGTCAAGACTGTGAGTTGTTGTCTATAACATCAAGGGGCATTTTCCCGCGAACTGAAATAGAAGGAAAAGATAATTCAAGTGAAGATAAGAGTAAGTACAAAAAAATATGTATTGGTGATATTGGATATAATACTATGCGCATGTGGCAAGGCGTGTCGGCCTTATCTAGATATGAAGGGATCGTAAGTCCTGCATATACAGTATTAAAACCCAAGAAAAACATTAATGCTCAATATTTCTCTTTTTTATTCAGATTACCATCAAGTGTTTTCAAATTTTATCGATTTTCTCAGGGGTTGGTTGATGATACTCGAAATTTGAAATACGAAGATTTTAAAAATATTTCCTTCTCATATCCAGAAGATGTTGAAGAGCAAAAGGAAATTGCAAATGTTTTGAATTGTGCACAAAGAGAGATAGAACTTCTTCAAAAAAAATTAGTTTACGTGAAAAAAGAGAAGACAGCTCTTATGCAATATCTTTTGACAGGAGTGGTGCGTGTAAATGAGCTACTAGGTCGGGAGGTGAATTAAATGGATGGCAATATGTATTTGGAAGACAATATAAGCAAGAAACCAGCTTTGGAACTATTGCAAAAGATGGGATATATATATCTTACACCTGAAGAATGTACATTGCAGCGTGGTGGTAAATATCAAGTTTTACTTAAGGGGATTTTGCGTAATCAATTACGAAAAATAAACCGTTTTGAGTTTGGTGGTATTGAACAGGAGTTTTCATCTGCAAATATTGAAAGAGCAATTGAAGATTTAGACGAGCCATTATCAGATGGTTTAATAAAGACAAGCGAAAAAATATATGATGCCCTTATGCTTGGTAGAAGCTATCAGGAAACAGTGGGTGCGGGTAAAGTTTTAAGCTTTGACTTGAAGTATATTGATTGGGATAACTTTGAGAATAACGTATTTCATGTTACGGAAGAATACGTTGTCACAAGTCATGATGGAGAATATACGGTTAGACCGGATATTGTTTTGTTTGTGAATGGTATTCCTTTTGTGGTAATTGAATGTAAGGCACCTCATATTTCTGTTGAACAAGGCATAGAACAGATGATACGTAACCAGCAGGATGAGTACATTCCGCAACTATTTAAATATATTCAAATTGTGATGGCTACAAATAAGAACTCTGTAAAATATGCAACTACGGGTACTGGAAAGAAATATTGGAGCGTTTGGGAAGAAGAGGATTTAGAGTATTTAGAAACAGCTAAAGCAAAGTGTGTTGAAGACAGAGTGCCTACGGTGCAGGATGAAAATATTATGTCCTTGCTTTCGATTGACAGGCTGAAAGAATTGACGAAGTATTTTGTTCTTTATGATGCCAATGTAAAGAAAATATGTCGTTATCAGCAGTATTTTGCTATTAAAGAAATTATAAAAACAATTAACACCAATGATGTTGAAGGAAATAGACAAAGTGGTGTTATTTGGCATACGCAAGGTTCCGGAAAATCCTTAACAATGGTTATGCTTGCTAAATATATTCTTTTAGAAATGGCGAGATTCGAACCCAAGGTAGTTATTGTTACGGATCGAAAAGAATTAGATAAACAAATCGCAAAGACATTCACTCATACCAGATGTAAGCCGGCAAGAGCTACTAGTGGTAAGAATCTTATTGATTTAATCAATGAAGGAAAAGTAGATATTATTACAACGATTATCAATAAGTTTAATACAGTTGAGAGCAGTGGATTGAAAAATTTAAGTAGAGATGTATTTGTACTTGTGGATGAAAGCCATCGGTCAAATTATGGTGAATTGTCTACTAAAATGCGAGTTGTATTTCCAAATGCTTGTTATATTGGTTTTACCGGCACACCACTTATGAAAAGTGAAAAAAATACTATGACCAAGTTCGGTAAACTCATACATAAATATACAATCAAAGATGGTGTAGAAGATAGAGCAATTGTACCGTTAATTTATGAAGGTAGATTCGTTGAACAAACTGTAGATGAGGCAAATATTGATTTGTGGTTTGAACAAACGACGAAGAGGCTTACTGAGACACAAAGAGACGATTTAAAACGAAAGTGGAGTAGTATGAAACGTCTTGCTTCGACGGAAGCGAGGATAAAGAGAATAGCGTTAGATATTAATAATCATTATGTTGAAGGATATAAAGAGACTGGATTTAAAGCTATGCTTGCGACTAATCGAAAAAGGGATGCAGTATCGTATCTAGCATGCTTCGAGCAGTTTGGTGATTTGAATTGTGAAGTGTGTATTTCACCGCCAGATATGCGAGAAGGTGTTGATGATATTGATGAAGGAACAGACAATAGAGTTATCGCATACTGGTCTAGAATGATGAAAAAGTATGGTGATGCAGATGCGTATGAGGATTCTGTAAAAAATCGGTTTGTAGATGGTGAAATTGATATCCTAATTGTTTGTAGCAAATTGCTTACTGGTTTTGATGCACCTCGATGTCAAGTTTTGTACATAGATAAAGAGTTGAAGGAACATGGCTTGCTTCAGGCAATAGCAAGAACGAATCGTTTGTATGACGGAAAAGATTATGGCCTTATTGTAGATTATCGTGGTTTAATCCAAAAGCTGGATGATGCAATGAATATGTATAGTGGTGCCGGACTTGAAAATTTCGAAGCAGGCGATTTGAAAGGTGCAATAGTAGATATTATCAATGCAGTAGGAAATCTGCGTCAATCTTATAGTAGATTAGAAGATTTATTTGTATCAATTAAAAATAAGAATGATGTGGAAGAGATAGAAGTATTTCTTGCAGATGAAAAAATTAGAAACGAATTCTATGAGCTATTATGTCAGTTTGGTAAGGAATTAGCAATTGTACTTAATTCAGAGAGTGCATATGAAAATATTCCTAAAGAAGAGCGACTAAAATATCAAAACGTATTTGCGTTCTACTCAAGGGTAAGGCGTTCTGTGAAAATTCGTTATAATGATGCAATTGATAATAAAGAATATGAGCCATTAATGCAAAATCTTCTTGATACACATATGTCTGTCGTTGGATTAAAACAAATAACAGAACCGGTTGATATTCTCAATCAATCTGATTTGGAAAAGGAACTTGAGCAATTAGGTTCTTTACGATCTAAGGCGGATGCAATTCAATCAAAGCTTACCAAGAGTATAAGCGTTAAAAGAGACGAAAATCCAGCGTATTATGATAGCTTTTCAAAGCGAATCAAAGATACTCTTCAGGAGTATAAGGATAGAGTTATAACAGATGCAGAGTACCTTGCTAAAATGCGTTCGATTATGCAGGATTATGCAGCGGGAGTATCTACTGTAAAATTCCCTGAGAAGTTGAAGGGGAATGTGCATGCACAAGCGTTTTATGGTGTTGTTAGTGCAATTTTGGAAAACAAGTGGGAACAGACAGCTGATGTAAAATGTGTTGCAGAAAGTCCAGTAGAATATGGTGGTAAGCCCATTTCTACACAAACCGCAATGCTGTTACACGATGATAGCACTCTATATACAGTATCAGGAGCGCAAACAAGACAAGACATGATTGCGGATATTTCGATAGAAATAACTGATATTGTAGAAAGACACAGCCGGATTGATTGGACTAATAATAAAAGCATACACGATAAAATAGCACAAGATATTGATGATATGTTTTATGAATATGAATGTGCTGGAAAGTGTAAATTCCCATTTGAGGTAATCGATATGGTAATCGAAAATGTAAAAACAACAGCATTAAGGAGATTTAAAGGGCAATGAGGATAAATCCGGAACAAAGAGTAGTGCATTGTGAGAATGGTGACATTTCGTATTTACTCACAAGAAAGCCGGTCAAGAATGTTAATTTGCGAATAAAACCGGAAGGGCAAGTCCTTTTATCTGCTAATAATAGTGTGCCGATAGAATTTATAGATGCTTTTATTGAAAAAAAACAGCGATACATTTTTTCGGTATTATCAAGATATGAGGAAAAGAGAAAGCTGATTCAAACTGTTCCCAAAAGATATGTGAGTGGCGAAAGTTATGATTTGCTCGGTAAGAGTTTGCGATTAAAGGTTGAAGCGAATAAGGAGGAAAAAGTGTATACGGATGGCGTATACATTTTTCTAAAGGTAAAAGATAAAGATGATTTTCGTCACAAAGAAATCATGATGTCAAAATGGCTTAAACAATATCAAACGACGGTATTTGAAGAGTTGCTTCAAGAGAAATATTTGCTATTTGGGAAATATGGTGTGACATATCCTGCATTGAAAATTAGAAATATGACGTCTCGGTGGGGGTCGTGTCAACCGAAAAAGGGTGTCATTACTTTGAATAGTAAATTGATTGAGGCACCAAGAAACTGTATTGAGTATGTGATTCTACATGAACTTGTACACTTTATACATCCAAATCATTCAAGGCAGTTTTGGGATTTTGTTGCAATGATGATGCCGGACTGGAAGGAACGTAAGGAAGAATTGGAAAAGAGGATATAAAAGATTAGGAGTGAATGCTATGGCTAAAGATTTAACAACATCACAGATTGATCGGCAGAATATATTAAATAACCAATTTGCGTTGGAGGAGATTAGAAGTACATCGAATATAAAAGGAATAATGTTTGAGGAAAAGATGTATTTTACGAAGAATATGGTAGCGGCTTTTTTTGAAGTTGATATTCGAACAATCGAAAGATATGTGGCTGGAAATCTTGATGAACTGATACAGAACGGATATGAGATTTTAAAAGGAAAACGGTTAAAGGAATTTATTAAGTTGATGAAAGAATTTGATGAACCTGGAATTGATTTTGGGAGTATTAGTTCTAAAACCACGCAGCTTGCTGTATTTGACTTTAAAGGTTTTCTAAACATAGCAATGTTGCTTGTAGAAAGTGAAAATGCACGCGTTCTAAGACAAGCAATGCTGAACATTGTTATTGATTTAATAAATCAAAAGACAGGTGGTTCCACAAAGTATATCAATCAAAGGGACAGAGACTTTCTGGGGGCTTATTTACAGGAGGATGATTATAGGAAAGAGTTTACCGATGCTTTAAAAGAATGTGTTGCCATGGATCAATTTAAGTATGCTATTTTTACTGATATGATTTATCAGAGTATATTTAAAGAGAATGCCAAAGAGTATAGAAATGTTTTAAAATTGAAAAAGAACGATAAAACAAGAGATACCTTCTATAGCGAAATCTTGGATTTGATAGCATCATACGAATGCGGATTGGCCAATTTAATCCATAAGAAGTGCGATGAATTAGGAAGAATGCTTAATAATTGGGAGGTAAGGCAATTGTTTAAGGAATTTGAAGAGTTGCCACATTGGAAGCCTCTGATATCCAGTGCCAGAACTAAGATGGCGAGTAGAGATATGGCGTTGAGAGACGTGTTTCATCGGCAATTAGAACTTTATGTCAAACCTTTAGATAGGGCTGATTACGAGAAATTTTTAGGGACAGAGTCTGAACAGGTGGCTAAACTCATGGACGAAAATCGTGATGTTTTAAAACGATTAAAGGAGCGTGGCTAAATGGGAAAGATTAAATATTTGACAATAGATGATGTTATACAAATTCATCGTTCGACCATTGATCATAGTGGAGGAGGAGAGATTGGTAATTTAGATTTAGGGAAAATGGAAAGCGTTTTGTGCCATATTCAAAATGATGATTATTACCCAGAGTTTATTGATAAGATGGTTCATTTGTTTTTCTGTGCATGTAAATTTCATTGCTTTACAGATGGAAATAAAAGAATTGCAATTACAATAACTGCAGTTTTTTTATTACATAATGGATATATGGCAAGTGGAAATTTGTATTTTAGGGAAATGGAAAATATTAGTTACCATGTTGCGGCAGGACACATTGATGAGGAGTTGCTAAGAAAATTGATGATAGCGATATTGAACAGAACATTCGACGAGGATGAGACGTTAAAATTAGAGTATTATAATGCGATATCTGTGGAGGATAGATTTTATTAGTATTTTGGTCCCGACATTAATGTCGGGACCAAAATAGAGATATGTAGCAAAAGAAGTGAATGGAGACAAGTTGCTGGAAAGTGATATGGAAGGAGGCGTATGTGTGATCTTGACAAAGCCTGTCTTTCATGCTACTATGATAAAGCGTTAGAAGGCAAAAGGTATGATAAATGGTACATAGGGAGACTATGATTTTACCGGGCTTTGCCCGAAGAAAAGGAGATTTATTATGAAAAAGAAGTTAGCAGCATTATTGACCGCAGTTTTATGTCTGTCTGTATTTGCAGGATGCGGCAGTGCAAAGGAAGACCTTGATTACATTAAGGACAACGGCGAGATGATTATGGGTATTACCCTCTTCGAGCCGATGAACTACTACGATGAGAACGGTGTGTTGATTGGTTTTGAGACCGAGTTTGCTACCGCTGTTTGTGAGAAGCTTGGTGTTGAGCCGAAGTTCCAGGTAATTGACTGGGAGCAGAAGGAGAATGAGTTAAAGTCTAAGGCAATCGACTGTATCTGGAACGGTCTTACCGTTACCGAGGAGCGTAAGGAGAATATGGCATTCTCTACCGCTTACGTAAGCAACCGTCAGGTGGCTATTATCCGTAAGGCTGACGCTGAGAAGTATGTTGACGTTGCAAGCATGGCAGGTGCCAATATGATTGCTGAGAACGGTTCCGCAGGTCAGACCGCAATCGAGAGCGATGCTACCCTTTCCCAGAACAAGTTTGTAGCTGCTGCCGCACAGAAGGATGCTCTTCTTGAGGTGAAGGCAGGTACTTCCGATGTTGCGGTTCTTGACTACATCATGGCAAAGGCTGTTGTAAACGATGAGTCCGATTTCAGCGATTTGATGATTGTTGAAGGCATTGACCTTGCTCCGGAAGAGTATGCAATCGGTCTTCGTTTAGAGGATAAGGAGCTTCTTGCTGCCGTAAATAAGGCAATCGATGAGCTTGTGACCGAGGGCTTTATGACCGAGCTTGCGGCAAAGTACGATATGAGCGAATCTTTGGCATTTAAGTAAGATACATACCAAAAGGAGAAGGACGTTATGTCATTTATTGACGTTACCATGCAGCTTTTGGACGGATTTAAGGTGACCATGCTGATATTCTTTGTGGTATTGCTGGGTTCCCTGCCGTTAGGTCTTGTCATTACCTTCGGCTCCATGTCCAAGATTAAGCCGCTCCGCTGGCTGACCCGGACCTTTGTCTGGATTATCCGCGGAACGCCGCTGATGTTGCAGATTATTCTTGTGTTTTACGGTCCGGGATTGATTTTTGGGGCAAAGGCACTGCCGCGTATGACGGCGGTGCTCATTGCCTTTATTGTCAATTATGCGGCCTATTTTTCGGAAATTTACCGCGGCGGAATCGAAAGTATTCCGGCGGGACAGTACGAAGCGGGACAGGTGCTCGGCATGACCAAGCGCCAAATTTTCTTTAAAGTTGTGCTGTTTCAGGTTATCAAGCGGATTATGCCGTCCATGGGAAACGAAGTCATTACGTTGGTAAAGGATACTTCTCTGGCACGTGTTATTTCCGTGGTGGAACTCGTAAAAGCGGCTCAGGATATCGTAGGCTTGAAAGGTATTATCTGGCCGATTTTCTACATCGGTGCGTTCTACCTGTTAGTATCCGGCGCGCTTACGTTACTGTTTAACTGGATTGAAAAGAAGATGGATTATTATAAGGGATAGCATATGGCGGTATTGGAAGTAAAAAACATTCGAAAAAGCTTTGACGGGGAAGCGGTCTTAAAGGGCATTGATTTCTCCATGGAAAAGGGCGAGGTGCTGGCGATTATCGGTTCTTCGGGAAGCGGTAAGACCACGCTCCTTCGTTGTCTGAATTTTTTGGTAACCCCGGATCAGGGACAGCTTTTTGTAAATAACGAATGCATCTTTGATGCAAAGGATGCGCATAAATTGAACGAAAAAGAGGTTCGTGAGAAGCGTCTTCATTTCGGTCTGGTATTCCAGTCCTTTAATCTGTTTCCGCAGTACAATGTACTTCATAACGTGACCTTGGCGGAGGAGCTGCAGATTAAGGATGCGTATAAGGCAAAAAAGATTACAAAAGAAGAGATGAAAGAGGCGCTGGCGCAGGTGACTGCCCATGCAGAGGGCTTGCTTTCCCAGGTGGGGCTTTTGGAGAAAAAGAATGCCTATCCGTGTGAGCTTTCCGGCGGACAGCAGCAGCGTGTGGCGATAGCAAGAGCGCTGGCATTAAATCCGGATATTTTGTGCTTTGACGAGCCTACCAGTGCGCTGGATCCGGCATTGACCGGTGAGGTGCTTCGCGTTATCCGTGGCTTAAAATCCTCGGAGCGTACCATGATTGTGGTTACCCATGAGATGGAGTTTGCCCGTCGTGTGGCGGATAAGGTCATGTTTATGGCAGACGGTGTCATTGAGGAGTTTGGTGAGCCGGAGCAGGTATTTACGGCTCCGAAGAGTGAGAAGTTAAAGGCGTTCCTGGCGAATGCCGCGGAAGGATTATAAGAAATAACAGCCTGTGGGATTATGTTAAAATCCTGCAGGCTTTCTGTGTTAGTAACATATGCGTAAAGTGAGGAAGAGGTATGGGACAGGACAAAAAGAGTGCAATTATTAAATCATCTTTGGCGATGCTGATTTTCGGCTCCATCGGCGTATTTCGGCGTTATATTCCGTTGTCCTCTGCCTGGATGGCATGTGTCCGAGGGCTTATCGGTACGGTGTTTTTGGTGTGTGTAGTGGCGGTTTCAAAGAAGCGTGTGGATAAAAAAGCGATTAAGAAGAATCTGTGGTTGCTTCTGGTTTCCGGTGCAGCTATCGGTGTGAACTGGATTCTGTTGTTTGAGGCGTACCGGTATACGACGGTGGCGGTGGCGACTTTGTGTTACTATATGGCACCGGTCATAGTGATTTTACTGGCACCGTTCCTTCTAAAGGAAAAGATGACGGTGAAGAAGTCTGTCTGTGCCGTAGTAGCCATATTCGGTATGCTGCTGGTGTCCGGAATTTTTGACGGAGGAGCGACAACTATCGGTAGCGGAAAGGGAATTTTGTTTGGCCTTGGAGCAGCGATGTTTTATGCTTCGGTGGTACTGATGAATCAGTTTATTAAGGATATATCTGCCTATGACAAGACAATTATGCAGCTTGGAGCGGCGGCGATCGTTGTGTTGCCATATTCGCTTCTTACAAGCGGGGTACAGGAATTTACAATACTTACGGTACCGCAAATATTGTTGCTTCTGGCAGTGGGAATTATCCATACCGGTATCGCCTATTGGCTGTATTTCGGCAGTATGGATAAACTGAGCGGTCAGACGGTTGCGGTGTACAGTTATATTGATCCGGCCTTCGCGGTGGTGCTTTCCGTGGTAGTGCTGCGGGAGGAGACGGGAGTGCTTGGAATCATCGGTGCGGTATTGATTCTGGGTTCTACGTTGTTTAGTGAATGGAGCGGGAAAAAGAAATAGGGAAAGACAGGCCTGCAAATCGTGAGTGGTTTGCAGGTTTTATTTTGTGCTGAGAGCTTTTTTGAAAAGTGCGTGTAAATTGTATTGACACAAGGTAAAAAGAGTGATAAGATATAAGTAAATAAAATTTACCAATGAAGCTGCATATGATGATAAGGAGGCATACCTATGACACAGCAGGATAAATGGTATTTTCAGAACATATTATTCGGAATTTTGGGCGGTTGGATTTTTGCGGTAATCTGGTTTCTGATGGGAGCACTGTTTTATATCACGTTTATAGGACGTCCGGTTGCAAAGTGTTGTTTTGTAATTGCACGCTTTGTGGGAAAGCCTTACGGCAGAGTTATCGGGACTACGGGAGAGTATAGTTTCATCGGAAATATTGTCTGGATGGTATTCATCGGAGTGCCGTGGATAGTGCTTTTTTCAGCGATTGCGGGGGCGTTTGCGATTACGATTGTGGGAACGCCGATTGCTTTGACTTACCTGCGTGTGGCGGGATTGGTGGCGGCACCGGTGGGGATGCAGCTGGAGCGACAGTTGGAAGACTGGCAATGGCAAAGATGATGGGAAGTATAGCGATATGGAATTAAGTAAGGAGGAAAACGATGAAAAGACAAAAGTTTGTAGGAATGGTATTATTGTGTGGAGCGTTTGCTCTTGCCGGTTGTAAGCATGAACATGTATGGGAGGAAGCTACCTGCGAGACGGCAAAGTATTGTACGGAATGCGAGGCCACGGAAGGGGAGGCTTTGGGACATGTCTGGGAGGATGCCACCTGTACTCTGCCAAAGACCTGTAAAACCTGCGGAACGACGGAAGGAGTCCGGGCGGGCCACAAGTTCCTTGATGCCACCTGTGATAAGCCGAAGGAGTGTGAGGTGTGCGGAGAGACAAAGGGAGAACCGTTGGTTCATAACGGGAAAAAAGTCGGCCGTTGTAAGCTGTGTGGGGTGGTGCAAAACAAGGAACTGGTGACGGAACTCGGAGAACGGTATGAGACGGCCTATAGTGATTTCGTGGCTGTGGCGACCGCAATCATGCAGGATACTACAGAGCTGGCAGAAGAGTTGGCAGAGGAGCTGAATCCGTTATCGGAACTGAATGACGACACTGACCTGGAGACTGTATTTATCGGCGGACATCCCATAAGTACCATAACCTTAGGAGAATATCTGGAATGGGCAGATGGTTGGATACGGAAGCTGTATTGGGAAGAACGGATGGAGGATTATACAGAATTACGAGTGTTATATGAAGAGATATATTCCATGTGCGGCGAGTATTCGGAGCTTCGTGCCTTGAAGGAAAAGTCCAAGGAGATTGTTGATTTGATACCGCTTACGATGCCGGAAAAGAAGGAGAGGACCGGAGGGGACTATGACGTACGTTTGGTGGAAAGTTCTTCGGAGCAGTTTAAAGAAGTATTGGAACAGTGGAAGGCAGACGGGATGAAGGATATGGAGTGGATTGGCGAAGTGGAGAAGAAAATGGGCGAATGGAAGAAGGAGTACGATAAGGTAAATGCATTGTTTAAGTAAAAGCGTACAGTGTTAAGAAAGTATTAATTTTTATTAAATATGACAGCCGCATTGGATTTTGCGGACGCAATATGATACAATGTAGTTTGAAAAGAAGAACGGAGGTGTTGATTTGTTCCGAAACAGTAGAACAATTCTCTTTTCAAAGGTAAAGGAATCGCTTGCGTCGGTACTTCCGATTGCGGCTATTGTTTTTGTCCTTTGTTTTACCATTGTGCCGGTACCGACGGATTTGCTCATGACGTTTGTATTCGGAGTGGTAATGGTAATTATCGGTATGGGTATGTTTACCCTGGGTGCGGACCTTTCCATGACGCCGGTTGGTGAGCATATCGGTTCCGCAGTGACAAAGTCCAGAAAACTTTGGGTGATTGTAGTGATCAGCTTTTTGGTGGGTGCCATTGTAACAATTTCCGAGCCGGATTTGCAGGTGTTGGCAGAGCAGGTGCCGAATATTTCCAATCAGGTCATTGTGTTTTCGGTGGCCGGTGGTGTGGGCCTGTTTTTGGTTGTTGCCATGCTTCGTATTTTATTTAAATGGAAATTAAACTATCTGCTGATTTTCTTTTATGCCATTGTGTTCGGATTGGCCATGTTTGTGCCGAAGTCCTTTTTGGCGGTGGCGTTTGACTCCGGCGGAGTAACCACCGGTCCGATGACCGTACCGTTTATCATGGCGCTCGGTGTCGGTGTCGCATCCATCCGAAGCGACAGTGATGCACAAAACGACAGCTTTGGTCTGGTTGCACTTTGTTCCGTAGGACCGATTTTGGCGGTTATGCTTCTGGGGCTGTTCTTCCGTGTGGAGGGCGGTAATTATACACCGGTGGAGATTCCGACGGTGGAGACTTCCAGAGATTTGTGGCAGTTGTTTGCGCATGAAATCCCGGAATACATACTGGAAGTGGTAAAGGCATTACTTCCGATTATGGCGTTTTTTGCCTTGTTCCAGATTTTCAGATTAAAGCTCAAGAAAGAAAATATTTACCGTATCAGTGTCGGTTTTATTTATACGTTTATCGGATTGGTGCTGTTTTTATGCGGTGCTAACGTAGGCTTTATGACGGTGGGAAATTATGTCGGCAGAGAGCTGGGCGGACTTTCCTACAGTTGGATTGTGGTGCCGTTAGGTGCACTTATCGGTTATTTCATCGTAACGGCAGAACCGGCAGTACACGTTTTGAACAAGCAGGTATACGAGATGACCTCCGGTGCAATTCCGCCGAAGGCGCTGAGTACCAGCCTTTCTGTGGGAGTGGCAGTATCTGTAGGACTTTCCATGTTGCGTATTGTGGCAGATATTCCGATTATGTACTTTTTAGTGCCGGGATATTTGATTGCGATTGTATTATCGTTCTTTGTGCCGCCGATTTTTACGGCCATTGCATTTGACTCCGGTGGAGTTGCTTCCGGTCCGATGACGGCAACGTTCCTTTTGCCGATGTCCATCGGTGTATGTACTGGTGTGGGCGGAGATGTGGTTTCCGGTGCATTCGGTGTTGTGGCGATGGTAGCGATGACGCCGTTGATTACGATTCAGATTCTCGGTTTGATGTATAAGATTAAGCTTCGCAAGACAGAGGCAGAGATGCAGACAGAAGCTCCGGTAGAGGTAATTGAGACCGAAGTGAATATTTTTGACAACGAAATCTTTGAATTGGAGGATGGCGATGAGTAGATATAATATGGTTATGATGATCCTGAATCGCAGCTATGAAAAAGATTATGTGGAGTTTTTTAAGCAGAACGGTATCGTGCACATGACGGAAATGTTGGGACACGGAACTGCCAGCAAAAGTATTCTGGATTATCTCGGTATTGAAAATAATGAGAAGATTATTATTCAGACGGTGGTTGCAGCCGGTAAGGTGGATAGTTTGTTCGGTGGTTTGGTAAGCCGGATGGGAATTAACCTTCCGGGAACCGGTGTCGCAATGTCCATTCCGATGGAAAGTATCGGAGGAACCTGGAGCATGAAGTATCTGACGGAAGGTCAGGAAGTGCAGGAAGCGGAGGAAGTGAAAATGAAAGACGCAAAGTATTCTTTGATTACGGTAATTACGGAAAAGGGCTGCTCGGATATGGTAATGGATGCAGCCAGAGAGGTAGGGGCCAGAGGCGGTACGGTGGTGCATGCCAAGGGAACCGGAAGAGAAGAGGATGCAAAGTTCTTCGGCGTGTCCATCAGTCCGGAGAAGGAAATGATTTATATTGCTACCAGAAAGTCCGATCGTGCGGATATTATGCGTGCCATTATGGAGAAAGCGGGCCCGCAGACCGAGGCTAAGGCAGTGGTGTTCTCTCTGCCGGTAGAGGACATTGCAGGCCTTACCGCTCTCATGGAGCCGGAGGCGTAGGGAAGGTACGGGCTGTCGCAGGGGTGCGCTTGGGGACGCGTCTGTGTAACAATTTTTCGATTGGAAAGTTTTCAAAAAATAGCCGTGATTAAATGATATGTTTTTTTCACATCGCAACGCTTCGTCAAACTTCCTCTAAGAACGACTAGGACGCTCGGGAGCGACCTCGCGCCCAGTCTTTTCTAAGAGGTGATTTCGACTCTGCTAAGGACGCGGCCCTTCGGGCAAATTCAAAAAACATATTATTTAATCACGGCTATTTTATATATGATTGTGTCAATCGAAAAATTGTTACACCGACGCTTTTACAAGGGCAAGTCCGGGCGACAGCCCTGTTGCTTGAACTTAGGCTCCGGCCATCGGAGCGTATGTTACTCCTTTTTCCCTAAGTCCGGCTCGGAGTCCAGAAAACACGCCCTCTTCAACGCGGAGCTTCCGTATTTGTCACGGATTTCGTCTACGGCGGCGTTAAGCTTGGAGAGCTTCTCCCGCTTGCCAGTATCGAAGAGGTCGTATTGGAAGGTG
This sequence comes from uncultured Lachnospiraceae bacterium, assembly GCA_964545045.1. GTDB lineage: Bacteria > Bacillota > Clostridia > Lachnospirales > Lachnospiraceae > SIG307. The sequence goes on from CAZJEN010000004.1 coordinate 14,689, forward strand.
GCATCGTCGGTGACGTGGCCGGTGGATACGCCGAGAAGGCGTATCGGGGAACCGTCCCACAGCTCGTAAAAGAGCTTACGGGCGGCAGAATATAGTTGTTCGGTTGTATTGTCCGGAGCGGTCAGTTGTCCCTGTCTGCTCCGGCTTTTTAATTCGGTGTCCTTGATGGTAACGGATACCATGGAAATATAGGCATGGTCGGCCCGGATGCGGGCGCCTACCTTTTCGCAAAGAGCCAGAAGGATACGCTCGGCCTCCGCACCGTTTGTGACATCCGCCGGAAGGGTGGTAGAGTTACCGTAGCTTTTGGAGGCGGAAGGCTCCTCGGATACAAGGGCGGTGTCGATGCCGTTGGCTGCCTCGTGCAGAAAGAGGCCCTGCTTTTTGAAATGGGAGACAAGGATGTCTTTGTCGGTATGGGCCAGGTCTCCGATGGTACGGATGCCGAGCGCCCGCAGGCGTTCTGCGGTGGAGTGCCCCACATACAGAAGGTCTCCCACAGGGAGAGGCCAAAACTTGGCCGGGAGCTCCTCCGGAAACAGGGTGTGGACCAAATCCGGTTTTTTAAAGTCCGAAGCGGTTTTTGCCAACAGACGGTTGACAGAAATCCCCACGTTTACGGTAAAGCCCAGTTCTTCTCTGATTTCATCCTTTATCTTATGGGCAAAGGTCACCAAATCCCCGTATAACCCTTCCGTTCCCGTCATATCGCAGAAGGCTTCGTCGATGCTGAACTGCTCCACTACCGGGGCATAACGGCGCAAAAGCGCCAGAAAGGCGCGGGAGCGTTCCAAATACAGAGAGTGATCCGGCTTTGCGATGTAGAGGTTGGGACATTTTTGCAGAGCCTTCACAATGGGCTCTCCGGTGATGACACCGCATTGCTTTGCCAAGGTGGACTTTGCCAGCACAATGCCGTGGCGGGCTTCCCGGTCGCCGCCGATGATGGCAGGAATGGTACGGATGTCCAAGGTCTCCCCTAAGTCGTGGAGCCGGTGGTGAGCCTCCCAGCTTAAGAACGCGGAATTGACATCAATATGAAAAATGGTTGGTTTTGCCATGGGAGACCTCCTTTCCTGGATAATGCTCTGCGCCTTAGTGCAGATTTGTCGCTTGTCTGTAGCAGTGGCAGTATGCCAAAATATTGTAAGAACGTACGTTTGATTTCAGTATAGCAGAAAATACAGGACAATGCAACAGGATGCGGACATACAGTTTCATGGAATTCGCGTTTGATATGATTGTAAAACAGCGCGGATATTTTTCCTATCCGATGCGCATACTTCCTCTAAAAGAATATGGAGGGATATACTATGGCAGTGGATTTTAAAACCAGTGAAACGAAGGAAAATTTAATGCGTGCATTTGCGGGTGAGAGCCAGGCAAGAAACCGTTACACCTTTGCGGCGGATCAGGCAAAACAGCAGAAACTGCATGCGATTGAGGCGGTATTTACCTTTACCGCGAATCAGGAAAAAGAGCATGCGGAGATTTTCTACAATCATTTGTCCGAATTGGCTGGAGAAACCATTCATGTGGACGGTGGGTATCCGGTGGACATTACGAACAGTATTACGGAGCTTCTTCGCATGGCACAGCACAATGAATACGAGGAGCATGACGATGTGTACCGTGCTTTTGAGGAAAAGGCGAAGGAAGAGGGCTTTTTGAAGGTGGCATCTTCTTTTGAACAGATTGCAAAGATTGAGAAGGTACACGGGAACCGCTTTGGGACATTGGCAGACTTGCTGGAGAAAAATCAGCTTTTTATTTCTGATGTAAAGACCGGATGGTTCTGTTTGAACTGTGGACATGTATTTGAAGGAACCCAGGCGCCGGAGCAGTGTCCGGTTTGCTCTCACGACAAAGGCTATTTTATTCGTCTGGAGTTTGCGCCGTATACCGGAAACTGTTGTGTTAACGACGTTTTGGAATAAGATGGCCGGCGGAGTTGTTACGTCTGATGTAAATGTATAGAGAAAATAATAAAAGTTTTCAAAAAAGGGTTGTGCGCCCTTTTTTGTTTTGGTATAATTGATTTGTGAGTGAAAATGTGTTGCCGTGTGATGGGGAGATCGCAAGGGAGATAGAAATCATGTCGTGTCCGGCTTGATTTTTTTTTGAGATTAATTTACATTTTTTGGGATATAAACGGCTTGGAAAAGCCTTTATATAAAACAAAATACTTTAGGAGGACGAGCAAATGAAACTTATTTACGATGTAGAAGACAGAATGAGCTTCGGCAAAATGGTTGTCTTCGCAATCCAGCAGCTTCTTGCAATTATGGCTGCAACTCTTGTGGTTCCGATGATTATCGGAAACGGAATGAAGTCCGAGGCGGCACTGTTCGGTGCGGGCGTAGGTACGTTGGTGTACATTGCTTTCACGAAAAAGAAGAGTCCGGTGTTCCTGGGATCTTCCTTCGCATTCCTCGGTTCCATGGCAGCGGCTTTTGCGGGCGGTGTGTCTGCGGCGGTAGGATATTTGGGATTGATTCTCGGCGCGATTTTTGCGGGGCTTGTTTATGTGGTAATCGCAATTGTGGTAAAGGCTGTGGGCGTTGATTGGGTGAACAGACTGATGCCGCCGGTAGTTATCGGCCCGACGGTTGCTATTATCGGTCTTTCTCTTGCGGGAAATGCAATCGGTGATTTAAAGTCCGGCGAAGTGTTCGTAAAGGAAGTAGTAGACGGCGTGGAAGTAAGTACACAGCTTGCATCTCCGCTTGCAACCATTCTTTGCGGTTTGGTAACTTTGTTTGTGACGATTCTTTGCTCTACTTACGGTAAGAAGACTTTGAAACTGATTCCGTTTATTATCGGTATTTTGGCAGGTTATGTCGTAGCACTTGTGATGACTTTAATTGGCAATGCGGCAGACCTTGATGCGTTAAAGGTGATGAGTTTTGATTCTCTGACCGGCTTGTTTAAGACTGCAGACGGAAGTTTCGGTATTACTCTTAAGACCTTTGTTTCCGTGCCGGAGTTTACGTTTATGACTGCTCTGGGCGGTTTTGAGGAAATTACCGGTGCATATATCGGTACCATTGCGGTTGCCTATATTCCGGTAGCATTCGTAGTATTTGCAGAGCACATTGCGGACCATAAGAACATTTCCTCCATTATTGAGAGAGATCTCTTAAAGGAGCCGGGACTTTCCCGTACCCTTCTCGGTGACGGTGTGGGCTCTATGGTTGGTGCATTCTTCGGCGGTTGCCCGAATACTACTTACGGTGAGTCCGTGGGCTGTGTGGCAATTACAAGAAATGCTTCTATTGTGACGATTATTACGGCAGCTTGCGGTGCGATTCTGATTTCATTCTTAAGTCCGTTTGTTGCATTTGTAAATTCCATCCCGTCCTGTGTTATGGGCGGTGTATGTATGGCACTGTACGGATTTATCGCAGTCAGCGGTCTGAAGATGCTGCAGAAGGTAGATTTGGGACAGAATAAGAATCTGTTTACTGCCTCCGTGATTTTAATTGCCGGCATCGGCGGACTTTCCGTATCTTTTGGTAAGGTAACCTTGACCTCCATTGCCTGTGCATTGATCCTCGGTATTATCGTGAATGTGATGCTTTCTAAGGCAAAGGACGAAGAGACGGAAGAGTGATAGCGAAAGCACAGAGAGTATGTTTTTAGGTAGTAGGAGCGGGTGAGAAAGTTTACCCGTGATATAGAAAAGGTCACCCGGACATTCCGGATGACCTTTTCTTGTTTTTAATAATAGGAGCTGCGCCGACGATTGCGCTGGGCGCACGAGTCCGCAAAGCGGACTCGGTTTTAAGAGGAATTTATAGGGGAATTTTGAGAATCAGCTTGTATTAAAGTGTAACGGTTTCCGGCTCGGTTTCGTCGGCAGAAAGGGAAAGTGCGGCTTTCTTATCACCCAGGATAAGGTCATAGTCACCTTTGAAGCCTTCTACGGTAACAAAACCGTTTTCGTCGGTAGTAACCGTGATGTCGGTCTTCCATTCGCCGTGAATCAGTTCCTGTAAGCGAAGGAACGCCGGCTTTTTGCTGTTGTCTTTTCGGAGGATACCGCTCGGAGCATTGAGCCACATACCGTCGGTGAAATCCCAGCCGGTAATGCCTTCTACCAACGGATGCTCAAAGAGGATGCGGTACATTTCTTCCAGCTCGTTTTTCTGGCGCTCTTCGCCCTCCGGAGTGGACGGCCATTCGCTAACCTGCCAGTCATTTAAGTCGACGATGTGGGCCGGCATGATATCGCCGGAAATCAAAGTGTTCTCCGTGAAATGAATCGGTTTGCCGAAACGGGAGAAACGCTCCAGTACCTCATGTACCTTTTCTGCTCCCCAGTAGCCCTGATGCTGGTGGGACTGGATGCCGATAACATCGATTGGAGCACCGGCAGACAAACAGTTGTCGATAAGCTCTGCGTATTTTTCGGAAGTATTAAAATCGTTTAACAGCAAAGTGGAATCCGGGTTGGCCTGTTTTGCTTCATCGAACACCATTTTAACCAACTCGGTTCTGCCGTATTCCTGACAGATGCGGGTAATTGCGTTGTCATATTTGTCGAATATCGGCATAATCACGACTTCGTTGATAACGTCCCAAATATCTACGGTGCCCTTAAACTGCGTAACGTCACGCTCAATACGTGCCAACTGCTTTTTTAAGATGGTGGCGTTGTCGTACTGCATCAGCCAATCTGCACAGACGGTGTGCCAGCAAAGAGGGTGGCCTTTTGCTTTGATGCCGTGCTCTTTCATATAGGTGGCAGCGGCCATGCGGCTTTCCCACTGTGGTTTTCCCTCTTCCGGCTCGTACTGTCCCAAATAGAACGGTAAGGTACCGTAGTTAAACAATTCCATCCAAATTTTCATGCGTTCCGCAAAGAATGCTTTCTTTTCCGGGTCTTTGATTGCAAAATGTGCATTGAAATCAAAGGAGCCCCAACCGAATAAAAACTTATGGTTCGTCTGGGTGAAACGTAATGTCGTATTTGCAAGCGGAGCGCCGGAAGCATCCACGACACGTAATGCCTTTTTTGCTCTGCGGTGAGCAACTCTTTCGTAATTTGCCATATACCCTCCTAAAGTAACGTAATTGTAAAAATATAAACAAGTATGGATTGGTTTCTGTAAGTACATATTACTGTAGAAATAAGGGAAAGTCAATAGAATATAAGAAGAGAAGTATAAGGATATAAACATGGTGTATGGTTTGCGAAAAATGTGATGTATGAAAAGAGAAGGTGTTTAAAGAATTTTAATCTTTTGTTCGATTGACGATAAATCAGTTATATTGTATAATTGATATATACGCAAAGCGTGTTGTTGTGATGAGAGTTTGGTTTGATGAAGGTGGTGAAGGAATGGACTGCAGAGAGTGCTTGATTGAACTTAGAAAGAGTACCGGGATGAACCGGAGGGAGTTTACCGAGTATTTTGGGATTCCGTATCGGACGATGCAGGATTGGGAGCTTGGGAATCGTCAGATGCCGGAGTATTTGTTGCGCTTGATGGCGTATAAGGTAGGTATTGAACAGATGAGAAAGATACAGGAAGCACAGAAAGGGGAGCGGTAGTATGGGAGAGAATTTGCAGTTATTTGAAAACCAGCCGATTCGCGCGGCGTGGGATGCAGAAAAAGAAGAGTGGTATTTTTCGGTAGTTGATGTGATTGGAGTGCTGACGGAGCAGGAGACGACGCGAGGTGCCAGTAATTATTGGGCAAAGTTGAAGGAAAGATTAATTCAAGAGGGGGCAAGTCAGTTGCTGACAAATTGTCAGCAACTGAAGTTAAAGTCTCCAAAAGATGGGAAGCGATATAAAACCGATGTAGCCGATACCGAGCAACTGCTTCGTATTATCCAGTCTGTTCCTTCTCCGAAAGCAGAGCCTTTTAAGCTTTGGTTAGCGCAGGTGGGCCGTGAACGTATGGAGGAGACCATTGACCCGGAGCTGACCATTGACCGAGCGTTGACTACATACTTGAAAAAGGGGTATTCCAGAGAGTGGATCAATCAGCGCTTGCAGGCGATTCAAGTACGGAAGGAGCTTACGGACGAATGGCAGGACAGAGGTGTAAAGCCGGGGAAAGAATATGCCATTTTGACGGATGAGATTACGAAAGCCTGGTCAGGGATGTCTACGAAGGAGTATAAGAATTTCAAGGGCTTGAAAAAAGAGAACCTTCGGGATAATATGAGTACAACAGAGATTGTTCTGAATATGTTGGCGGAGACGGCCACAAAGGAGATTTCAAAACAACTGTAGCCGGGGACGTTCGAGGAGAATAAAAAGGTGGCTAAACGTAGCGGAAGTATTGCAGGAAATGCAAGAAAAGAACTGGAGGAGGAGCTTGGTCAACCGGTGCTTACGTCAAAGGATGCAACACAGTTGAACGAAGTGGTCTTAGAGATGATAGAGACAGCTGCAAGTATAGAGAAAAAGACGAACAAGGAGAAATGAAATGAAGAAAAAAGGTATTATTTTTGATATGGACGGTACTTTGTGGGATTCTGCGGAGGGAGTAGCACAGTCCTGGACGCGAATTGTGAATCGGGAATATGACAAGGAACGTATCATTTCCGTGGAGGATATTCACGGCGTTATGGGAAAAACGATGGATAAGATAGCGGAGAAATTGTTCCCGGAACTTGAGGAAGGACCGCGGATGGAGCTTTTGGAAAAGTGCTGTGATGACGAGAATGCGTATCTTCGCGAGCATGGTGGTGTGCTATATCCGGAGCTGGAGGAGACACTGACGGAGCTTCAAAAGAAGTACCATCTCTATATCGTCAGCAATTGTCAGAGCGGCTACATTGAGGCGTTTTTAGAGCACTACGGATTCGGGCATTATTTTGAGGATATCGAGTGCTTCGGAAACAACGGTCTCCAAAAGGGTGAAAATATCCGCAGACTGGCTGAAAGGAACGGTTTGACGAAGGCAGTGTATGTGGGGGATATCCAGGGAGACTATGATGCGACTATGGAGGCGGGCCTTGCGTTTATTCATGCGGCCTACGGATTCGGAACAATTGCACAGGAGACGGCGAAGATTGAGTGTTTTAGAGAATTAACGGAGGTAGTAAAGGATATACTTTAATTCAGACGTTGTTACATTTGTTAAAAAAGTGTCGTTTTCTGACGGCACTTTTGTGCATTATTGCGAACAAAGTGCAAAATAACGATGCAAATAACAAGATGATTATATACGTATCAAAATATTCTTCTGTATAATAGAATTACCAAAATACAGGAGGTGCTATTCTTTATGGGGAAGAATGCAAAAAAGTGTAGAGCATTTATAGCGGGTTTACTTGCAGTGGCGATGTTAGTCACTACACAGACAGGAGAAGCGTTAAAGGCAGAAGCGGCACAGTTTAGCGGAAGTTCGTTCGGTGTCGGTTTTGCGGGCGAAGAGCATGCTACCATGCATAAGGCGGACGGCTGGTCCAACGGCGGTATGTTCAATTGTACCTGGAGAGCGGATAATGTATGGTTTGACGGTTACTTGAACCTTAAGATTGACAGAGATTATGCAACCGGCGGTTACAGCGGCGGTGAATATCGTACCAACGATACCTTTGGTTACGGTATGTACGATGTCAGCATGAAGCCGATTAAGAACGACGGTGTAGTATCTTCTTTCTTTACCTATACCGGTCCGTCCGACGGTACCGTATGGGATGAGATTGATATTGAGTTCCTCGGAAAGGATACCACGAAGGTTCAGTTCAATTACTATACCAACGGCGTAGGAAATCACGAGTATGTATACGATTTGGGCTTTGATGCATCTCAGAGCTTCCACCAGTACGGTTTCTTATGGCAGCCGGGCAAGATTACCTGGTATGTTGACGGAAAGGCTGTTTATTCCGCAACCCAGAACATTCCGACTACGCCGGGTAAGATTATGTTAAATGCTTGGCCGGGAACCGGTGTTGATGAGTGGTTAAAGCCGTATAACGGTGCTACTCCGCTTGTTGCACAGTATGACTGGATTAACTGGAAGCAGGTAGACGGTATTTCCAATAACAATACCTCCAACAATAACACTTCCAATAACAATAGTAGCAGTAGCTCTTCCAATAACAGCAATGTGACCTACGGTCAGAGCTTTACTGTAGAGGCAGAGAATTACTCTTACATGAGCGGCGTTGAAAAGGCAGGCGGATGCGTAGGCTATATCGATCCGGGCGACTGGATGAGCTATGATGTAACCGCTCCGCAGGCAGGCACCTATTCCGTTGAATTCCGTGTGGCGTCCGCAAACGGCAGCTCCTTCCGTTTGGAGAAGAATTCCGGTACGGAAAAGCTTGCAGACGTAACGGTACCGAATACCGGCGGCTGGGGTACCTATCAGAGCGTTTACAGAGACGTATACCTGACCGCAGGCAAGAACAATATTGCAATTGCCACCGACCAGGGTGCATTTAATATCGACAAGATGGTATTTACCGTAAAGAACGGCGGCAGCACTGCCACAAATACCACAACCAACACAAATACCAACAACAATACGAACAATAACACCCAGCAGAGTTCCTTTAACAGCAGTACCCAGTATAAGCTGATTAACAGAAACAGCGGTAAGGCACTGGATATTGCATGGGGTTCTCAGGATAACGGTGCAAACGTTCTTCAGTATACCTATAACGGTTACAACAATCAGAAGTGGTATCTGGAGCCGACCGGCGACGGATACTACTACATCAAGAGTGTTGCAACCGGCAAGGTTGTGGATGTTTCCGGAAAGTCCAAGAGCAACGGCGGCGATGTAATCCAGTGGCAGAAGAACAATGGAGCAAATCAGCAGTGGAAGATTGAGTCCACAGGCGACGGCTATTACAAGCTGATTAACAGAAACAGCGGCCTGGCATTGGATGTTTCCGGCAGAACCACCGCAGATAACGGCGATGTTATCCAGTGGAGCTACAACGGCGGCTGGAATCAGCAGTGGAAGATTGAAGCTGCATATTAATTGAAAAAACGACATAATAAATTGTCTTCCTTTATGGAAAAAGGATGCGGTAATTGGGGGCCGCATCCTTTTCTTTTTTTCGTATAATCTCCCGCTTTTTCCGCATACTAACTCCACAACAATGATTTGGTAATAACCGAAAGGAGTATGTGCGATGAAAGCAACAGGTATCGTTAGAAGAATAGACGACCTCGGCCGTGTGGTAGTACCGAAGGAAATCAGAAGAACCCTTCGCATAAGAGAAGGGGACCCATTGGAAATTTTTACCGACCGTGAGGGCGAGATTATTTTAAAGAAGTATTCCCCAATCGGGGAGCTCAGTGTGTTTGCGAAGCAGTTTGCGGAGTCTATGGCCCAGACCACCGGGCATATTGCGGTAATTGCGGACAGAGACCAGTTTATTGCCATGGCGGGGACTGCGAAGAAGGAGCTTTTGGCGAAGAATGTCAGCAGGGAGCTGGAGACGCTGATGACGGACCGGGAAAGTATCGTGGCGACCAAGGGCGAGAAGGGATATATCCCGGTGAGCCCGGAGGCGGATGATTATGAGCAGCAGGTCATTGCACCGATTATCAGCGAAGGAGATGTCATCGGAGCGGTGATGATTCTTTCCAAGGATAAAAAGGAGCGTTTCGGCAATATGGAGCTGAAGATTGCGGGGACGGCAGCGGCGTTTTTGGGAAGACAGATGGAGCAGTAAAAACGGTAAAAACGTATAAGCTTCCTGTGGTGAGGTTTGTTTTCTGTCGGTTTTGTGACCGGGGGCCTATCCGCGGGAAGTTTTTTCTTGAATATTCCAACGAAATAGCGCAGAACTCTTGACAAATCAAGCAAATCGGGGTATAAATAGAGTATCTAATACTTTCGAGGAGGGAACTTTACATGAACAAGGCAGAGTTAGTAGCAGCAATTGCAGAGAACGCAGGATTATCCAAGAAGGATTCCGAGAAGGCTTTAGCAGCTTTCGTTAGCGTAGTAACTGATGAGTTAAAGAAGGGTGAGAAGGTTCAGTTAGTAGGATTCGGTACTTTCGAAGTATCCAACAGACCGGCTAGAACCGGTAGAAATCCGCAGACCAAGAAGACCATTACCATCCCGGCATCCAAGGCTCCGAAGTTCAAGGCTGGTAAGGCATTAAAGGATACCGTTAACGCATAAGTTAATGTTGCTTACATGCTAAGTGATGATAAAGGATCGTCTTCGGACGGTCCTTTTTTCGGGTAGACGACGAAGTCGCGGAGTTCGGGCAAGTGCGAAGCACCGCCTGCCCGAAAGACTATGAGAAGGAGAGAACAATGCGATTAGACAAGTTTTTAAAGGTGTCCCGTCTGATTAAGCGCAGAACCGTTGCCAACGATGCCTGCGATGCGGGACGTGTGATGATTAACGATAAGCCGGCGAAGGCTTCTGCTAATGTAAAGGTAGGAGACATCATCGAAATCGGCTTTGGCGGTAAGGCAGTACGTGTGGAAGTGCTGGATATTCAGGAGACCACAAAGAAGGAAGAAGCGAAGGAGTTGTTCCGTTATCTGTAAGAGTCTGAGAAAGCACGGATTATTTCAGTGTTTCTATGGGTGGTGCGTCATAAGTGACGAGTCTTATGCATAGGTTATTAAAAAGGCTGTATGAGGCACTCTATGGAACAAAAACAGGAAGTGGGGGCGCATAAGCTTTCCTTAATCGGACGAAAATCCCTGTCCCTTACCGGAGTGAAGGAAGTGGTTTCCTTTGATGCGAAGGAAGTAATCCTCGAGACGGTACAGGGGATGCTTCTGCTGCGGGGTGACGAGATGAATGTAACCAGGCTTCTGGTGGAAAAGGGCGAGGTTGACCTGGACGGGAGAATCGATAGCTTGATTTATACCGAACGCGGGCGCGGTTCGAAACGTTCGGAGTCCTTTGCAAAGCGTTTGTTCGGTTAGGAGGCAAACGCAGTATGAATCAGGAGATTACAGGAGATATCGTGTTCTTTCTGGCGGCGGTATTGTTGGGGGCAGTCGCAGCACTGGTCTATGATATGCTCCGTGTTTGGCGCAGGTTTCGAAGGCAGTCTCTGTTTATGGTATCCCTGCAGGACTTTCTGTATTGGTTTTTTCTGGGCTTTGCGGGGTTTTACCTGATTTATTCTTTTAATGACGGGACCTTGCGGACCTTTGCTTTTCTGGGAATGTGTCTCGGAGCCGGACTGTATGTATTTACTCTGGGGCGCTTTTTTGTAACATATTGCTTGAAACTGTTGCTGTTTTTCACCTTTCCGTTGCGAAAGGGATTGATTTTTTTGAAAAAACAAGGTAAACTGGTGCTAAGAAGGCTTAGTAAGGTGGGGAAAAGGCAGAAACACCGCGGAAGGATGGATGCACATGCGAAGAAAAAAGGGAAAAAGAAAAACAGGACTCAAACTGCTTTTGCTGGTGGTGCTGATGATGTGCGGTCTGCTGACTTATAATAAGGGGAAGGCGGAGGAGACGGAAAAGGAGCTGACGGCAAGGAAGGCGTCCGTTGAGTCTAAAATCACTTCGGAAAAGGAGCGTCAGAGCGAGCTGGAGGAACAGAAGGCGTACCAACAGACCAATTCTTATATCAAAGAGTTGGCGCGAGAGGCCGGAATGGTTATGCCGGACGAAATTGTACTTCGCGAAAAGGACGCAGAATAAGAGAATAAAGTCGAGAGAATGAGGATTCGGATTCCGATAGGAACTTCGGGTCCTTTTTTGTCGTACTATTTTCCGGGCAGGGTGCTCTTTTCGACAGACAACACGGAGAGGATATGCTAGAATTTCTGCAACAGGACAGGCAGGAGGATGATAAGTGTATGTTGTGGAAAAAAAGAATAGCGGGCAGATGGTTGTTGTATCTTGGAGGAATCGGCGGAGCAATTACATTTTGTACGGGATTAATCGGTTGTTTGTGGAAAGAGTCTGTGGCAAAATATATCGGACTGGGAACGGCAGTAGCAGTTTTTGTGTTCTTGTTTTTATGGGGCGGCGGCTCTGTTTTGCGAGCATTGTTGCGCTCCGGTGGGGATGAGTTAATCCGGGCGGACATTCGGGACCATACCAAAAAACGATTGCTGGAGGCTGCGGCCTCCTTTGATGTGTTGTCCGGGGTGTTTGACGGTGTGGCGGAAGAAGAGTCCGAGGATTTCCGGAATTTTGCGGTGACTTTGCCGGAGGTGGTTTGTGCGGATTGCGTGAAGTGCGGTGAATGTTGGGAAGAACATCCCGAGGAACGTTTGGCGGCGGCTTATGCCATGTATGAAGAGGCGCGGTATGGGGAGGTGCCGAATTGTGCGGAAGTGGAGTATCGTTTCGGAGGATGTGTCCGGGCGGAACGTGTGACGGAGGAATATGCGGTGCTTCCGCTTAGGGAGCAGGCAAACCGATACGTGAAACGGAGAACGGAGGAGGGCCGTGCGGCCATTGTGAATCAGTTAAGGGCGGTTTCGGATATGCTGAAGGAGTATTCCGATGAGCTGTATGAGACCACCTTGGGAGACGGAAGGATAGAGGAAGAGGTGGCGGAGGCATTGCGCCGGAACGGAATTTATGCCGAGCAGATTGCGGTGATGAAACGAAAAGGGAAGGGCTTCGGGGTTCATATGAAGGCCTATTGTAAAAACGGACAATACACGCCTGCCGGTCGGGCCGTCCGGTGCCTGAGTCTGTTATTCGGCTGTCCCATGATGTTGGGCGGAGAATCGGGGCGTTATATCGGGGAAGAGCCGGCAGAGTTTGTGTTTGAAGAAGAGCCGGGCTACATGGTGCTGACGGGCGTGGCGAGAGCTGCTAAGAAGGACGAGCTGTTATCCGGAGACAGTTTTTCGTTTTTGTATCCGGACAGCGGGGAAACGGTGCTGCTTTTGTCGGACGGTATGGGAAGCGGGGAAGCGGCCAGTCAGGACAGTGAGGCGGTAATAGAGCTTTTGGAGCAATTCTTGTCGGCGGGATTTGATGAAAAAACCGCAGTCCGGCTCATTAATTCCGTGCTGCTTTTACGAACGGAGGGAAAGAGCTATTCTACCGTGGACATCAGCGTGATCAATCCCCACGGCGGTACCTGTGAGTTTATTAAACTGGGGGCTTCCGGAACCTATATCAAGCGGGACGGCTGGATCGAAAAGGTGGAGTCTGCCACCTTGCCGGTGGGAATGTTCGGGGAGGCGGACTATGATCGAAAGGAAAAGAAGCTGTACGACGGGGATTATGTGATTATGACAAGTGACGGAGTGCCGGAGGCGTTGGGAGATCATTTGGAGGAGGTGTTGTTTGCGGCGGGAAAGAGAGTGACCGACCGTACGCCCCAGGGCGTGGCGGGAGAAATTTTAAAAGCTGCCTTGGAATTGTGTGAATACAAGCCGAAAGACGATATGACGGTGCTCGTGGCGGAAATCATCAAAAAGCAACCGCCGTATTATCTGCAGCCTCAGAACAGAATACCGGCAACGGCAAACTGAGCCGAAGGAGCGGATGCTTGCCTTTTCTTTTTAAGTGGTGTAGAATAAACACAGAAGCTAAGAAAGGATGGCAGACGGAGGGCTTATGCGGTACGCTTTTGAAAAAAGGATACAGTCCTTTATTAAAGATAGGGATTTGATTGCCTCGGGAGACCGGATTTTAATCGGGTTGTCCGGAGGCGCTGATTCCGTGTGCCTTTTGACGGTACTGCAACGTCTGTCGGAGGAGCTGTCGGTGGAGCTGGGGGCGTTTCATGTGAACCATGGTATTCGGGGCGAAGACGCGGACCGGGATGAGGTTTTTTCCGCAAAGCTTTGCGAAGGCTTTGGGATTCCGTTTTTTGCAGTCAAAGAAAATGTACCCGAGAGGGCACAGGAATGGCAGATGGGGACCGAAGAAGCCGGACGCCGGGTGCGCTACGAGGCGGCGGAACGGATTGCAAGGGATTACGGTTATACGAAAATTGCATTGGCTCATCATCGGAATGATGTGGCAGAGACTCTTTTGTTTCATTTGTTCCGGGGAAGCTCTGTGGCGGGACTGTCGTCTATTCCGGCAAAGAGAGACATGGTAATACGCCCGCTTTTATGCTGTGAACGAGAGGAAATCGAAGATTATTTAGAGGCAGCGGGAGCAGCTTTTTGTACGGATGCCACAAACGGCGAAACCGAATATACCAGGAATAAAATCAGACACCGGATTGTAGCCTACGCAAAGGAAGAGGTTAATGCGGGGGCGGTGCGGCATATGGCAGAGGCGGCGACGGAATTGTCGGAAACGGAGGATTTTCTGGAAAAAGAAACCGAGGCGGTGTGTAGTGCGGCGAGGGAATTGCCGGATGGGATTGAGATACCGGTGCCGGTTCTGAAGGGAAAGCATAGTGTCCTGCGACGACGAGCGGTTTATTCACTGGTCGGCAGGGTGGCCGGGACCCGGAAGGATATTACAAAAGAGCATGTAGAGGCTGTACTGGGGCTTCTGAATGGACAGAGCGGGAAGCGTGTATCTCTGCCTTACGGAGTGGTGGCGGTCCGGGATTTTGACCGTTTGCTTCTGAAAAGAGAAAGGAAAAATGGGACAGAGCCTATGCCGGGATGCTGTCCGGTAAAGGTGCCGGGTGACTATCCGCTTAGCGATACGGGAGAGTTCCTGCGTTTTCGTGTCTTTTCTTACCAAAAAAATAAAGAAATTCCGAAAAATGAGTATACGAAATGGTTTGATTATGATAAAATAAGAGGAACACTATGTTTGCGGACATACTGTACGGGTGATCGTTTGGGATTGCTGGAAGGCAGTAAGACGGTAAAATCTGTTTGGGTGGAGCATAAGGTGCCGGCAGAGGAGAGAGGTCGTCGGTTGCTTTTGGCGGATGAAGAGCAGGTGCTGTGGATTCCGGGGGTGCGGTGTTGCGATAATTACCGCATAGATGAGGAAACAAAGACTGTGTTAGAGGTACAAAGAAACGGAGGAAAATAGATGGAAGTGAATGTTAAGGTTCTGATTTCCGAAGAGGAAGTAAAAGAAAGAGTTCGTGCTATGGCTGAGAAAATCAGCGAGGATTACGCAGGCAAAGAACTGCATGTAGTCTGCATCTTAAAGGGCGGCGTATTTTTTATGTGTGAACTGGTAAAGAGCATTACCCTGCCGGTAACCCACGATTTTATGTCCGTATCCAGTTACGGTGACGGTACCGTCAGCACCGGACGGATTAAGCTGATAAAGGATTTGGATGAGTCCATTGAAGGAAAGGATGTCCTGATTGTGGAGGATATTCTTGATACGGGACGAACGTTACATCATTTGATGGCATTGCTTCGTACCAGAAATCCGAAGAGTCTTCGTCTGTGTACGTTGCTTGATAAGCCGGACCGCCGCGTAATCGATGTGCCGGTGGATTATGTGGGCTTTGAGATCCCGGATTTGTTTGTGGTGGGCTATGGTCTGGATTATGCCCAGCATTATCGCAATCTTCCGTATATCGGAGTTGTGGATGTGGAAGACTAAACGGAAAGTAACGCACCTTTGCGTGTGATTATGAGATAAGAGTAAGAAAGTGAGGATATGTTTTGAAGGTTTCTATGAAGGGTTTCGGATTTTACATCATCAGTGTCTTTTTGGTGTTATTTTTGGTGACGTATATTTCCGATGCGATGAAGGCAAGTGAAGAAAAGTACGGAATGAAGGATTATTACGCGGATTTGGAGGCCGGTGAGATTGTCGGAGTATCGATTTATCCGAATGAGGAGACGCCGACCGGTGAGGTTCGTGTGGTATTAAAGAGCAGTACCAATGGCAGTAATGTGAAGAGTTTTAATGTTACGGACGTTGCGGTAGCAGAGGCGGCTGCACTGGAAAAGGGTTTGGAAGTGTATGTCAATGAAGTGACAAAGCCGAATTGGTTTTTGACCGGTGTGCTTCCGTATATTTTAGGTTTTGCGGCCATCTTTTTGATGTTCTCGTTCTTTACTAACCAGTCCTCGGGTGGTAGCAATAAGATGATGAATTTCGGAAAGAGCCGTGCACGGATGACCATGAACGGCACCACCACCTTTAAGGATGTGGCGGGCCTGATTGAAGAAAAGGAAGAGTTAAGAGAAGTGGTAGACTTCCTTGCGGACCCGGCAAAGTATACAAAGGTAGGTGCCCGCATTCCGAAGGGTATCTTACTCGAGGGACCTCCGGGAACCGGTAAGACGTTATTGGCAAAGGCAGTGGCAGGAGAGGCAAAGGTGCCGTTTTTCTCCATTTCCGGTTCCGATTTCGTAGAAATGTTTGTCGGTGTGGGTGCTTCCCGTGTCCGTGATTTGTTTGCGGATGCAAAGAAGAACGCACCGTGTATCGTATTTATCGATGAGATTGACGCGGTGGCAAGACGCCGCGGTACCGGTATGGGCGGCGGCCACGATGAGCGTGAGCAGACCTTGAACCAGATGCTGGTAGAGATGGACGGTTTCGGTGTCAACGA
The DNA here is from genome assembly GCA_964545045.1 of uncultured Lachnospiraceae bacterium. Taxonomy (GTDB): domain Bacteria; phylum Bacillota; class Clostridia; order Lachnospirales; family Lachnospiraceae; genus SIG307. The sequence goes on from CAZJEN010000004.1 coordinate 31,066, forward strand.
AGGTATTATCGTTATGGCGGCAACCAACCGTGTAGATATTCTGGACCCTGCGATTTTGCGTCCGGGGCGTTTTGATCGTAAGGTATTGGTAGGCAGACCGGATGTGCGTGGCCGTGAAGAGATTTTAAAGGTACATGCAAAGGGTAAGCCGCTGGCGGATGATGTGGATCTTTCCCAGCTGGCTCAGACCACGGCGGGACTTACCGGTGCGGATTTGGAGAATCTGTTAAACGAGGCAGCCATCGGTGCGGCTAAGGACGGCAGAGGTTTTATCGTAGAAGAAGATGTAAAGAAGGCATTTATTAAGGTCGGTATCGGTACGGAGAAGAAGAGCCGTATCATTTCCGACAAGGAAAAGAAGATTACCGCTTATCACGAAGCAGGTCATGCGATTTTATTCCATGTACTGCCGGATGTGGGTCCGGTATATGCCGTGTCCGTGATTCCGACGGGCAACGGTGCGGCCGGTTATACGATGCCGCTTCCGGAGCGTGACGAAATGTTTATGACCAAGGGAAGAATGCGTCAGGATATTATTGTAAGCCTCGGCGGACGTATCGCGGAGGAGTTGATTTTGGATGATGTTACCACCGGAGCTTCCCAGGATATCAAGCACGCTACCGCAGTGGCACGCAGCATGGTAACCCGTTACGGCTTCTCGGATGCCATCGGTATGGTAAATTGCGAGAATGATGATGATGAAGTATTCATCGGTCGTGATCTTGCACATACCCGCACTTACAGTGAGGGCGTGGCGAATGCCATTGATGAAGAGGTTCGCCGTATTATTGATGAGTGCTACGAAGAAGCAAAACGTATCCTGCAGGAGAATGAGAATGTATTGCATGCCTGTGCGGAGCTTCTGATTGAGAAAGAACGTATCAATCGTGAGGAATTTGAGGGATTATTTGCATAAGTCAAAAACGATAGGTGTTGGTTGGGTTTTTTTGGACAATTTTGTACCGGTTATGGGATGACACATGAGCTTATATGTCAAAAGCTACAAAAAAATTTAAAAAAAGGGTGAATGTTTGTGCACACTTCTGTAGAATATGGTGCTATAATAACACTCGTAAACCCCAATACATTATATAGTTTTTGCTACACCCCATAAGTAACAAAATACCTTCTCCGAAAAGCCCGGTGACATTAGTCATCGGGTTTTTCACGTTCAGGTAGGAAAAGAGAGCAAACGAAAAGAAAGAGGTCGTTATGGATCGAGCGATAAAAGCACTGTTTTCGGACGGGACAAAAGAATACAGATATCCTACGGAGCCTAAGGCCGGCGATACGGTGAGGCTTCGTTTTCGTGCATTAAAGGACACCGTCAATGAGGTTTGGCTTTGCATTAACGGAGAGCGGAAATTGATGTTGCCGGAACGGGAGGAAGGCTGCTTTATCTTTTACAGCGTAGAGTATACGCTGGGAGAGGCAGCAGTTTCTTATTACTATGAAGTAAATTTGACGAACGGTCATTACTATTATGACCGTCGGGGAGTCGCGTACGAACCGAGAGATGGCTATGCCTTTCGCATGACACCGGGCTTTTCGGTGCCGGATTGGGCAAAGGGCGCGGTGATGTACCAGATTTTCACAGATCGTTTTTGTAACGGTACCGCTCAAAATGATGTAAAGACCAATGAATATTACTATATACAGGCCCCGGTACAAGGGGTGGAGGACTGGAACCGCCCGCCCCAGAGCATGGATGTTGGCTGTTTTTACGGCGGTGATTTGGAGGGCGTGCGACAGAAGCTGGACTACTTACAGGACCTGGGAATTGAAGTGATTTATTTTAATCCGCTGTTTGTGTCTCCGTCCAATCATAAGTACGACAGCCAGGATTATGATTATATCGACCCGCATTACGGCGTGATTTTACTGGATGAGGGCGAATGTTTGCAACTGGGAGATACGGACAATTCCAATGCTACCCGTTATATCAGCCGTGTCAGTCGGCAGGAGAATCTGGACGCCAGCAATGCTTTTTTTGCGGCTTTGGTGGAAGAAATTCATCGCCGCGGTATGAAGGTGATTTTGGACGGCGTGTTTAATCATTGCGGGTCCTTCCATAAGTGGCTGGACAGAGAGCGAATCTACGAGCATGCACCGGGCTATGCACCGGGAGCTTATGTGGCGGACAGTAGCCCGTACCGCAGTTTTTTTGATTTCAGACAGGAAGCATGGCCGTATAATCCGAACTATGCGGGCTGGTGGGGACATGATACCCTTCCGAAATTAAACTACGAGGGTTCGGAGGAGCTTTGTGACTATATTTTAAAAGTGGCGAAAAAGTGGATTGCCCCGCCGTATTGTGTGGACGGCTGGCGTTTGGATGTGGCGGCGGATTTGGGCCACTCGGAGGAGTTTAATCATAAGTTCTGGCAGCGGTTTCGACAGGCGGTCAAAGAGGAAAATCCGGAGGCACTTATTTTGGCGGAGCATTACGGAAGCGCAAGACCGTGGCTGAACGGAAATGAGTGGGATTCTGTGATGAATTACGATGCGTTTATGGAGCCGGTGACCTGGTTTTTTACCGGAATGGAAAAGCATAGCGATGCTTACCGGGGGGATCTGGTTGGAAATGCGACGGCTTTCGGAGATGCGATGCGGCACCATATGGCCCAGTTTCAGACAAACTCCCTGCAGGCAGCTATGAACGAGCTGTCCAACCATGACCATTCCAGATTTTTAACGAGAACCAACGGAAAGGTAGGCCGGTTGGCAAATCTCGGTCCGGAGGCGGCATCGGAAGGGGTAAGACGCTCTTTATTTATGGCAGCGGTGACCATGCAGATGACCTGGGTCGGAGCACCGACGGTATATTACGGGGATGAGGCCGGAGTATGCGGCTTTACGGACCCGGATAATCGCAGAACCTATCCGTGGGGAAGGGAAGATAAAGAATTGATTGCTTTGCACCGGGAATTAATCCGGATTCATAAGTCTTATCCGGCTTTAAAGACCGGTTCCGTGAAGTTGATTTATCAGGAGCAGGATGTGCTGGCCTTTGGTCGGTTTGACGATAGGGATATTGTGCTTGTTGCGGTGAATCGCGGAGAGACGGAACGTGCCGTGGAGCTTCCTGTATGGGAGCTTGGCTTGGGAGAGTTTGCGCCGATGGTGACACTTTGCCGGACCGGAAAAGAAGGATATTCGACCGAAGCGAATTTTATCCATGCGGAGAACGGAACCTTAAGGGTAGTATTGCCGCCGGAGAGTTCCTTTGTGTGGAAGAATTTGTTGCCGACCGGAAATGCCCGGCATAGAGACAGTTTTGCGTATAATTTTGAGTAAAGAAAAGAGCCGCTCCTTAAAGAGGAGCGGCATCCTTGTTTCAACAAAGTAAGATTAAAGGTTATTCTTTACAAAACCTACAATACAAAGAATAAGACCAACGGTGCAAAGGACATCGATAATCCAGCAAACAATCTTGAGAACCCAGCCGACAAGCGGAATTCCACCGAGTAGTGTGGAAACAAAGCCTAAGATGAGACCGATAACGATGAACATCAGAATACGGATAATTAAATCCTTGAGTGTCTTTGTTGCTAATAACTTTTTAACCATTGGGGAAGTCCTCCTTTTAATTTTTTATTTTATTATAGCAGATAGGGTCGAAAAATGGAAGATAGGGATTAAGAAAATCTTAAGAAATGTCGGAACTACAGAAAGGAGTCTGTATGGAGCGAAAAATGTCAAAAAAGAAGAAGGACCTCCTGAGGGAACAGGCGAGGAAGGTGGCGGAACGGTTGATTGCGGAGTATACCACAGAGTATCGTTGTTACTTAAATCACGAGAATGTGTGGCAGTTGCTGTTTGCGACGATTTTAAGTGCCCAGTGTACCGACGCCAGAGTCAATATCGTGACGGAGGATTTGTTTGTGAAGTATCCGAGCGTGGAGGCTTTTGCGACAGCGGACTTAAAAGAGTTGGAAGAGGATATCCGGCCTACCGGATTTTATCATAACAAGGCAAAAAATATCATTGAATGTGCAAAGATGTTGTTGGAAAAGCATGGCGGTGAGGTGCCCCGGACCATAGAGGAGTTGGTGGAGTTGCCGGGGGTGGGGCGAAAGACCGCCAATGTAATCCGTGGAAATATTTATCATCAGCCCAGCATTGTGGTGGATACCCATGTAAAGCGGATTTCGAAGAAACTGGGGCTGACGCAACAGGAGGATCCGGAAAAAATCGAGTTTGAATTAATGGAAGTGTTGCCGGAGGAATACTGGATATTGTATAACATTCACATTATACAGCTGGGACGTACCATTTGTACGGCCCGTTCTCCAAAGTGCGGGAAATGTTTCCTGAAGGAAATCTGCCCATCCGCTTGTCCGAAATAAGTGGGTGTAAAGGCGGCGCAGGTCTGTCCGGAATAACCGGGTGTAAAAGGGGCGTAGACAGAAGAAGGGGTTACGAAAGGAGAAAAGGATGCGGTTCACGGCAATAGATATTGAAACCACGGGCCTGGGTCCGGAGAAGGCGAAAATTATAGAAATCGGTGCGGTAAAATATGAGGCCGGAGTACAGAAGGAAGTGTTTTCTACCCTTGTGAATCCTCAGACGGCGGGGATTCCCGAGCGGATTACAGAGTTAACCGGAATTACGGACGAGATGGTAAAGGATGCGCCTTGTGAAGCGGAAGCCATACGGTCGCTTTTGCGATTTTTGGAAGGAGAAACGGTGCTGTTAGGCCATAATATTCCTTTTGATTTCAGTTTTTTAAAGGTAGCGGCGGGACGGCTTGGTGCGCCTTTTGAGTATCAGGGATTGGATACACTGGTAATCGCAAGATTATGCCATCCGGAGTTGCCGAGCAAAACCTTGGCGGCTATGTGCGAAGCATACGGAATAACAAACGAACATGCCCACCGGGCGTTTGAGGATGCTTGTACGGCGGCGCAGCTTTACTTTTTGATGGAAGAGCGTTTCGGGAAAATGCATGGAGATTGGTTTGAACCGAAGCAGCTTTATTATAAGCCGAAAAAAACAGAACCGGTGACCAAACGCCAGGTCAGCTACTTGCAGGGAATTATTGCAATGCACGGACTGGATTTGACACCGGATTATACGACGCTGACGAAAAGCGAAGCGTCAAGACTGATTGATACATTGTTAGCAAAATACGGACGTAACAGTTAATATTCCGAGGAATGCCCGCACTGGTTACGGTTGGGTCATAAGTTGCTCCAAATCCCGCAGGATGGAAGGCTTCATCAGGGTGGTAAGACTCTCGGCAGAGAGCTTTAATTCCTCGATTTTAGAAAGCTCGCCCCGTTCCTTGTAGAGTCTGCCGAGGGTGGCATAGGTGCCTGCAATATCTGAACCGATGCTGACGGCATAGGAAAGTACGGTAACCGCATCGTCTTTCTTTCCTGCAGAGACAAGAAGAGTGCCCCATTTCTGCAAGGTACGGATGAGTACGGTGAAATTGTGGTCGTAGGAGGTCAACGGGTCCAAATTGGCGGTTCCGTAGGTCATACGAAGCTCGGTATTGGAAATTCCCGTCAGGTTGATAATACGGCAATCGGCAAGTTTGCAAAGCTCCAACTCCGTGTTTGCCAGTTCATCCGAAAGGGGAGCGCTGTGCTCCGGAGCCCGGATGTAGGCGTTGTCGAAAACGAGGTTGTCGGCAGATGCTGTAGCTGTTTCCGAATTGATTTCCGATAAAAGGGCGTCTACCTCGTAGTGCTTTTCCGTTTTGGCAGACATCACGGAAAACGCGCCGGTGTCATCAGAAAAGTTTGCCGGGGAAGCAGTGGTTGCGGCACTGCCTGTAATTGCAACCGGATGGCCGTTGCCCGGCATATAATGGCGGAACGGCAGAGAGGCATAAGGAATCTTTAAATAGTCCAGAGAAGAGATGTCCTTCTTTGGGACAAACTGAGATTCCTGTTCTTTTTTCCAAAAATCTGCCAAAGATTTTTTTGTATTTTTGTCACGGGACTTGCTAAAAGCAATAAAAACAATTATAATAAGCGTTAAGCCGAATAAAATTGGCATTTGGTCACAACCTTTCACGGAAAAGAGGTGGATTTATGTACAACAAAAAAACAAAGAAGTTAATCGCGGCAATCGTTGCCGGTATTTTGGTACTGACTATGATTATTCCGCTGTTTGCAGCAGCGCTTTGATAAATAACTGCATTACTATAACTATATCTGAGAAAACCGACGGTGTCAACCGTCGGTTTTTGCGTGTAGGCAAAGTGAGCATTGAAACGGCGACGCAGACATGTTTGCGGTAGGCGTTGAAATGCGAACGCGCCCACGACCGAGCGACTGTGTCGCGAGGTGCGTGGGAAGCGCGTAGCGCGAGACTACACGCAAGGCTTATTCCGGGTTTGAAAGGGTGAACCGTCCGGCCCGTCGGTGTTTGGAATAAGGAGAATAAAATAACATATATTGGTATTGATATGGTATGGATGGTTTTATCAAAGAAGGAATCAGTCGGAAGGCGGACGGGATGTTAAAACGGGTTGTTACATATAGTTTGGTGGGTGTGTTGGTAGTATCGGCTCTGCTGACGATGGCCGGTGTTATGGTGAAAAAACGGTGTGCAGGTCGGATTGCGCCGGGCGTGACGGTGTGCGGTCTGAATGTTTCGGGAATGACAACTGCGGAGGCAGAAGCTGTGGTTCGGGAACTTGTGCCGGAGTGTGTAACCGAACTGCGGTGTCGCTTTTTGCCGGAGATGCGGGAAGAAGTAGAGGCATGGGCGGTAGAGATAAATGAGACTTTGAAACGAGAGAGCAATCTGAAGGGGATAAATATCGGGGGACGAGAAAAGGATGAGAATGTTCCGGAAGAAGGGACGGAAGAGTTAACATTGACAATCATAGGAAATGAAGTTGTTTTTGTGACGAAACAACCGTTGCTTCAGATTGATACGGAAGATACGTTGCGGGCGGTTGCGGAAAAAAGCGGCGAGGTGAAGGTATGGGAATGGCTGTATGGAGCGGTGACCGGGCGGCCCTTTCGGGCAAGAAATGTGGACGCAGTATTTCTGTGGGAAGAGGATTGTCTGGCAGATGGAATCGCACTGTTGCGAAAGGTGATGGAACGGGATCGTCGGGAGGCGTCGGTGTACTTTGAAAACGGACAAGTGAAGGTAACGGAGAGCCTGCGGGGTTACCGATTGGAGACGGAGGCGTTCTGGCCTGAGGTAGAGGCAACGATGAAGTCTGCCATGGAACGGATAAAAGAGGGAACGGTGGAGGGATTCGTGTTTCGCTTTTTTATAACAGGGACAGCCTTGATGCCAAATATGTCCACGACACAGGCAGAAAAATGTAATACGGTTCTCGGAGAATTTTCCACAAGCTATACCGGTGCCGCAAACGGAAGAGCACAGAACATAGAAACCGGAGCAAAGAAGCTGCACGGAACGGTGGTGCTGCCGGGAGAAGTGATTTCTGTGGCGGCGGCATTGATGCCGTTCACGGAGGCAAACGGCTATGCCTCGGGCGGAACATTTATTGACGGACAGTTGTCCGAAAGCATCGGAGGGGGAGTATGTCAGTTGTCCACTACCCTTTATAATGCCCTATTGCAAACGAAGCTGGAAATTGTAGAACGTCATCCGCATTCCATGCCGGTGGGCTACGTTCCTTTGGGACGGGATGCGGCCATTGCGGGAGATTATAAAGACTTAAAATTTAAAAATACAACAAATGCGCCGATACTTTTGCTTTGTGAGGCTGCCGGGACAGAGGTAAAGGTAACGGTGTACGGTTCGGAGGAAGCGAAGCGGGGAACGGTGAGCTTTGAAAGTGTCATAATAGAAGAAAGCGAGGACAAACTTAAAGTGGAGGTATATCGGATAGAGACGGGAACGGATGGGGAAGAGAAGAGGGAGAAGGTGAGTGGGGATGAGTATCGGAGCATAACAAAAAAGAGAGCCACAGAGTGACTCTCTCAGTGTTGTTCGAAAAGATATACCTCATTACGCCGGACTTGAGATCTCTTGGTTGGATCTGTTTAATAGTTCATTGAGATCCTCTACCGAGATGTTTAATTGCTCTGCACCTATTTCTGCGGAAAGTGCACCTTTGCGAACCAAGCCGCAAATCATTTCCTTTGCGTATTCTTGAGCGTATTCTTTGGCGTATTCCATTGCGAAATCTTCTACAAGCTTGCACATAGTGTTCACCTCCGATTCGTTGTTTTTTAATTCGTGTACCCGATTTGTCAGCCTGCGAAATTTATCATTCTGCCCTTGGCTGTTGTGAAAGAAATCCATCAGTTCCGCAACATCGGCATCTTCCGCTTCTGTATCGACATCCTTGCTTGCGTTGGCATAAATGAGATGTTCTCCGTCATGAACCGAAACAAACTCTCCCTTGTCAAGGAAGGAACGCTCTACGTGATAGAGCCGTCTTCTTCTGTGAAAAACATCAAATTTGGATATGTATATGACATACACATCGTTTATATTTTCGTAGTTTTCGCCCGGTTCCGAAACGTTTGCTGTAATACAGGAAGCGTTATAGCGTGCACGTTTCGTGTGGTTGTCGTTATCACCTTTTTGGACCTCTACATTGATGAGTCTTCCGCCGGTGGTAACACAAAGGGCATCCAGGCGTACCGACCTGCCATATAGGTTTTTAACGGAATTCTGTGGAATCAACTTCGTTACGACCAGTTCCGGGTCATGTAGTATGATTCTGAGAATATCTTCTACTGCTTCCTTGTCTTTTGCTACCATCTCGAAGAAAGCATCATCAAAAACGTTAAACTGTTGAACGTACTTTTTCTTTTCTTCCAGTGTCGTAAGAATAATTAGTCCTCCTTTATTATATATCGTTTTTATGGTTTATGCAATGTAATTTTAATTTCCATGGAATTATTCGGTGGGAACTTCGCCTTTGGACCAAAGCCGGTAGGTGCCTCGACATGCGCGCTGTGTCGGAAAGGCACGGCTCTGTTATGGGCTTAGTATAGCATAGGCAAGCAAAGGTTTCAAGGTTATAGTGCGGCGGAATGGATATAAAACGGTGGGTAAAAGATGGCGGAATGGATTGATTTTACAAGGTTTTTTGGAACTTTGAAAGGGCTTGAAAGTTTGTGAGGTTTCCACAAAAGAAAGCGGCGGGATTTGGTGAAGGTGACGAGAAAGTTTCGGTAGCGCATATGGCAAGAATGTAGGGAATTCATTACTTGGGGATATGACAGTAATACTTCTGCTTTTTGCAGAGGCTGGTTAAGAAAGCTGAACTTTTTGCCGATATAAAATCATATAGGTATATTCGAAAAAGGGTGCCACAAAAGGCGCTTTTGCGGCAGTATAAAATACATAAGAAAGAGGGCGAAGGTATGAAGGTAGTTATCTTGGCGGGTGGTCTCGGAACCCGTATCAGTGAAGAAAGTCATTTGAAGCCGAAGCCGATGATTGCCATCGGAGATGCGCCGATTCTCTGGCACATTATGAAGAGCTATTCCCATTACGGATTTAAAGAGTTTGTGATATGTTGCGGCTATAAGGGCCATATCATCAAGGAGTATTTTGCGGATTATTATTTGCACCGCTCCGATATTACCTTTGATTTTACCAACGGAAATGACATGATTGTGCACAACAACGTAGCGGAACCGTGGAAGGTAACGTTGGTAGACACCGGTCTCCATACCCAGACCGGCGGACGTATCAAGCGTATCCGCAACTACATCGGAGATGAGCAGTTCCTTTGTACCTACGGTGACGGTGTATCTGACATTGATATTACAAAGCTGGTGGAGTTCCACAAGAGTCACGGGAAAATCGCTACCATTACGGCGGTGCAGCCGGGTAATAAGTTTGGTGTGCTGGACATCGGAGAAAATCAGGTGATTCAGAAGTTCACGGAAAAGGGCAAAGAGGAAGGCGGTTGGATTAATGCCGGCTTCATGGTACTGGGACCGGAGATTTTTGATATGATTGACGAAGATTCCACCATCCTGGAGAGGAAGCCGTTTGAGACACTGGCATCCATGGGAGAACTGGTGGCGTACAAGTATGACGGATTCTGGCAGTGTATGGACACCCAGAGAGACAAACATTATTTGGAAAACATGTTGGAGAGAGGTGATGCTCCGTGGATCAAATGGTAAAAGTAAGTGTCATTATGCTGACCTATAACAGAGAGGCGTTGGTGGGACGGGCCATTGAGTCCATTTTGGCTCAGACCATGCAGGACTTTGAGTACATCATCGTAAACAACGGTTCTACGGATAAGAGCGGAGAAATCGCAGAAGAGTATGCAAAAAAGGACTCTCGTATCCGGGTGCTGCACATCCCAAAGAGTAACATCGGCACCGGTCGAAATGCGGGACTGGATGTGGCAAAGGGAGAGTATATCACGTTTATTGATGATGACGATACCGCAGAGCCGGATATGTTGGAGTTCTTGTATGACCTGGCAAAAGAGGCGGGGGCGGAGATTTCTTTCTGTGGATCCACCAAAGAAGTGGAAGGAGAGTTCCTTCCGAATTGTATGTTTGAAGAGAAGCTCATCATGACGCCGGAGGAGGCCGTGGTTCTGCTTTTGAAACGGAAGAAATGCAATGCGGCAATGCCGACGAAGCTGGTGAAAAGAGAATTATTTGATGAGGTTCGTTTCCTGCCGGAAGGAAAGTATGATGATATTCGAGCAACTTATAAATATTTTGCAATAGCAAATAAGGTGGCGGCGCATGGTATGCCAAAGTATTGCTTCTGGCGTCATCCGGGAAATAACTCGGCGTTTACCACAAATGACTTGCTGTTGACACCGGAACAGCTGGATGAGTACTTTGATGCCTTTCGGGAACGGACGGAATTCCTCTCTGCAAAGCTTCCGAAAATCGCGGATTATGCGCAGTACAGTGAGTGGTCTTATATGATATCCATGTGCAATAAGATATCTAAAAACAACTTGATATCCTGTCAGAAGCAGTTGGAGTTCGTGAAGAAAGAGCTGACGGAGCATTATATGGAGTTTTATGAGTCGCCGTATATTGAGGAGTTTGAACGGGAGTTTATGAGGAAGTATATTATCAGAAAGGGTGAGAGCAATAACTGATTATTTAGTTTATGGACATGGCGGCTGTTATAATCATGGAGTGGAAGCTATTACCGGTTGTACAATTGAATTGCTTAGACAGATTGATCCTGATTGTTTGATAACGCTTTCTTCGCATTTCCCGGACCAGGATAAAGAGTTTGGGTTAAGTCCGAATCGATTTGCGGTGCGTAATCCGGAAGGTAAAAATAATGCGGAAGTATACAAAGAAGCAATGGATTCCATTACAGAAAATACAATAGCCCTTCATGTCGGAGGAGACAACTATTGTTACAAGAATTGGCAGAGATATGCCGACATACATTATGAGGTTAAGAGAAAAGGGGGAAAAAGCATTTTATGGGGGTGTTCCATTGATAAAGAGGCAATGGACGATGAAATGCTTTGTGCTCTGAAAACACATGATTTGATACTTGCAAGAGAAGAAATTACATATCGAGTATTGTTGGAAAAAGGAATTACACAGGTCGAAAAGGTAAGTGATATTGCGTTTTCTTTAAAAGAAAAAGAAACCGTTCTTCCGTTTGACCATTATATTGCGGTTAATTTGAGCCCTTTGGTATGCAGAAAAAATGAAACTGCAAAAATTGCCGTAAAACAGTTGTTGGACGAATTGTTACACGCAACGGATTATAATATCGTTCTTGTTCCTCATGTTGTTATGCCGATGGACAATGATTATGAAGTATTGAAAGAACTTTCTGAGCAGTATACGGAACGAATGGCGCTTGTAAGTGATAAACTATCGGCTGCAGAGTATAAGTACATTATTGCACATTCTGATTTATGTGTGGCATCAAGAACCCATGCAACGATTGCTGCATACTCGTCCAGCGTTCCGGTGGTTGCAATCGGATATTCGGTAAAAGCAAGAGGAATTGCCGAGGATTTGGGGCAGGAAAAGTATGTAACGGGAATCGAATCGATTACGGGGGACAAACTTGTGCAGCTAACAAGAGCGTGTTTGCAAAACAGAGAACAAATCATTGGTGTGCTCAGAGAACGGATTCCGGAATATAGGAAAAAGATTATTAACGACAGAATAGTTCAAGTACTGAAAGAGTTTAGATAACCGACAAAGAGAGGAGAATGTTATGTATTATAAGTACGCACATCCGGAACTTTTTAAAGATGTTCCCAAAACGGACTTCAAAAGCCACAGTGGAAATATTGTAATTTACGGAGCCGGATTCCAAGGACTTTTGGCTGCCCATTTATTGAAGAAACAGGGAGTAGAGGTAATCTGTTTTGCTGATCAGGATACAAAAAAGCAGGGGAAACCATACTTTAATCTTCCGGTTATTAGCCCGGAAGAGATGGATTTGAATTATTCGGATGCACTGATTATCGTAACTCCATATTCGATTAAACCTGTGTATGAGGAATTTAAGAATAAAGGATATCATATTGTAACACCATATTCCTTGTTTTTGGAATTTGATTCGGAGGAGTTTGACTTGCTCGATGACTTGCCGGAATGGTACAGAAAAGATTCTTTAGACTGGAATATTGATTTGTTTTTATTAAATTGTAATAATGTATTGACAGATCGTTATCTTTTCTCAAGTGATTTATCGGTATCGCAGGTTTGTAATCTGAAATGCAGAGAGTGCACAAGTATTATGCCGTGCTATAAAAAACCAAAACACTTTACACTTGAGGATGTAATTCAGAGTTTGAAGATAATGATGGAGGATAGGTATTTCGCGCATATTTATGTAGAGGGTGGAGAAACATTTTTGTGGAAGCCGTTGCCGGAATTGTTACAATTTATGGTAGAACAAGAACGGATATATACGGTTATCGTTATCACAAACGGCACCATAATACCTGACGAACGGCTTCTAAAGGCATTAAAGCATCCGAAAATCTTTGTAAAAATATCTGATTACGGAAGTATTTCTCAAAAAGATGACTTAATTACTTTATTCCAAGAGAGAGGTATTAGGTATAAGCTGATTCTCCAAAAATGGTATAAGATGACGGAGTTTTCAAAGGAACCGCATACTCGTGAAAAACTAAAGGCTGTCATTGAGAATTGTTGTAAATTGTCGAATGGAGTTACTTCGCCGTATGTTGCAGATGGCAAATTGTTTTGCTGTCCGATTCAGGGCAATTTGCATAACACAGGGATGTATCTTTCAGAGCCGACGGATTATGTCGATTTGACATTACCTTATGATGATGAGCAGAAAAAGAAGATAGATGCTTTTTACCATGGAAAAAAGATTGCTGAGTTTTGTCGCCACTGTAACGGCAGGGGGTACTCTAATATCGAAGTGCCGCCGGCAGAACAGTTGCAACCGGGGGAAGAGGTTAAGGTGATTTTTAAATAATAGCGAAGGAAGATACTTGTATGGGAAAAATATATTTTAGGACATTGGCATATAACGCAGAGAGGACTATACGCCGTTGTGTAGATAGCATATTAAATCAGACATACAGAAGCGAGGATGTTGTTTTGTATATCTGCGATAACGGATCGACGGATGGGACATATGATATTCTGAAGGATTATGCGGAAAAAGATTCTCGTGTTGTGTTGTTCCGAAATCAAAAGAATCATGTCTGGGAGGGAGAGGAAATTCGAACTTTTAAGGATATGACGGTTTCTCTGAAGGAGGATGACTATTTCTGCGCACTGGATGCGGATGATTCCTATGAACTGAATTTTTTGGAAGAAATACTTCCTTTTCTGGAAGAAAACAAGTTGGATATTGCGGTATGCGGGAGCAATTATATTTCTGTTGAGCAAAACCGTTTGCTGGGAAAACGTTGCGTTGAGAATGATCTTCTTTTGCTTAATTGTGAGGAGTTTTCTGAACGTTTTGAGGAATACCACGCATTTATGAGGACAGTTTGGGGGAAAGTATACAACCAAAGAGCAGCGGCGGCACTGGGATTTTTTGATCATTTGCCGGAAGAAAGAAAGCGATTAAAAAATCAACTTGATTACGGATGCGATACTTTTTTGACTTTTTCTGCGTTGCGTGAAGCGGAAAGAGTAGGATTTTGCAAGGGTGTTTTGCACAACTACTATATTTCGAGCAAATCCACATCTTATCAATACAGTGAAAATCGTATCTATTCGGATAAAATCCTTTATGATGATGCGTTGGAGTTTTTGAAGGGAAAATGCGGTGAGGTAATAATAAAGAATCACGTTTTTATCCAAATGGTATATCAAAATGCACTGAAAGATACAATCAGGGTGATTTTAAACTCGGATGCTTCGGATGAGCAGAAATTGCACGATGTTTTTGATATTTTTTCGGATGAAAGAACGCTTGCGGCTATCACTCTTGAACAATATGCAGACCCTAGGTATATGTTTGCGGAAGTAAGAAAGCAATTGTTTGATTTTGCGATCAATTTTTTTAAGGATAACATTCAATATATGCCACAGGAGAAGTTTTTGGAATTATGTTATGCGGCGGAGCTTATGAGTGCTGCTGTAGAGAATGCGGAAACGTGGTTGTTTTTTAAAAAACGTCGTATCAATTATTTGGTTATCAAAAATATGTTTCTTGAGGCAAGGGAGTTACTTGATGAATTGCTCGAATAAAAAGGAATTAATGTGAATCAAGGTGGCGCCGTATGGCACCGCCTTGAAAGCTATTTGGTCGTTTTGCACAATTTGTTTTAAAGAATAAAAACTCTGGGAAGTGGACAGTCGGATGCGTCTATGGTACACTTAGGATGTGTGATATAATGTTCTTGAAAACGAAAGAGCATGTATGTAGGAAAGGATATGCGAATGGGTGAAATGATGCTAAATAATGAAGAAATGGGATTGAATGAAATCGAACCTCTTTGCCGCGTGGACGTATTCGGTTCCTGCGTCAGTCGTTCGATTTTTCATAATGGAAATCCGGAGGCGAGAGGGTGTGCAGATTCTCGAATAAAAATTAATCGTTATTTTTTCAGACATTCCATCTTGAGTTGTATGGTGCCTCCGCCGAATACAAAAGAGTTGAATGCTTCTGTTGCCAATGCACTTTCGAATGATGTTATTCGGACGCAGGAGGGATTTTTTAAAGCACTGAAAGAGGAATTACTGAAAACTGTGATGCCGATGATTCAGGATAGTAACGGAGACTATTTTGTGTTTGATCTTTTTGATATGTTTACTCTTCACATGATTTACGATAATACCATTCTTACGAATATTGATTGTGTGATGTTTTCTGTGGATGCTTATCGGCAGAAGCCGGAGGATTTTTCTACCTTCTTTCCGTTTGATTTGCCGATTGGTCTGTGGTATGGCTATGTCAAGCTCTTTATGGACGAGATTGTAGAGAAATACGGTGCGGATCATGTTGTGCTTGTGCGTTTGACGGCATGCGGTTCGTATATATCGAAAAATAAGCAGGTGTTACCGTTCTCTGAGCAGGCTTCCGGTTTTTATACCGCTACACCGAAGTACAATAAGCAAGCAAGGGAGCTGGAGGAACGGATTATCAACGATTATCATCCGAATGTAATTGATTATACGAAATACTATATTGATGATGAAGGGTATTGGCCTAATTTGCAAGGGGCTCATTTTGCGAAGGGCTGTTATACCGAGAGCTTTAAGCGGATGAAGGAAATTTTGCTTCGGCCGGAGGGTGATACACGGGGAAGTCTTGTTTTCACGCAGTTGAGCTTTGAGGGGATTTCCGACATTTTAAAAACGTCGGTTTCCGATGACCAGTTTGCGGTGATGTGGAATCAGATTGTGTCTCCGGTGAGAGCGGTGAAGGGAGTTCCGGCGTTGGAACGTCTGGCGACATTTTCGGACGATGTTATCCTTGCAAACCGACTGTTTTTGTCGAATCTTTATTTGATTGCGGAATCGGTGAATTACATATTGGAAAATGATTTGTTTACAGGAGCTGAAAAGGATTGGTTGCTTTATCAAAGGCTTGATGAGTTGATGCCGAAACCATATACAAATGCTCAGTTACAAATATTGCGGGAGATATTTCCGATGGTTTCGGATGAGGGATATTTGTTCTCGTTTGGAGTCGGGAAAATGGATGAGGAATGTCCGGAGTATTCCTTTGAGTATATTTATGAGAAGTTCTTGCTCCTTTTTGAAAAGGACAATTTGTCCTGGATTACATATTTGCAACGTGCGGAACAGCTGAACCCGAATCATTCGGAGGTTTTGCAATATTTATTGCATTACGCGGTGGCGTTGGAGGATGAGGCGTTGATAGAACAGTATTCCAATCGCTTGAAGATGTTACAAGAGTAAAAGATTATTAAGTAGGATGTGGCTTTGAATAGTTGCATTTGGGGTCTGGGACCTTCGTCCTAAAATTTTCTGAAAAAAGTTTTAAAAAAGCTCTAAAGTTTTTTCTCGGCATTGCCGATATAGTTAGTGTAAGGACAAAGACATTGTCCGACGGGGAGCGAAAGAATTCCCGAAGGCAGACGTCCAATCCTAGGTGGATTATCTGCCGAAACAAACAACTTAAACAAGAGTGCCCCGAAAGGATTCGGGGGACTTCATCCCTCATAGTGAGTGGATGGAACCATTATAAGGAGGTAATATTATGAGTATGGTAGTTCAACACAACATGCAGGCAATCAATGCCAACAGACAGTTAGGAATCGCAACAGGTGCAGTAGGTAAGTCCACTGAGAAGCTTTCTTCCGGTTTCAGAATTAATCGTGCAGCAGATGATGCAGCAGGTTTAGCAATTTCCGAGAAGATGAGAGGCCAGATCAGAGGTCTCAACCAGGCTTCCACCAACGCACAGGACGGTATCTCCCTCATTCAGACCGCAGAAGGTGCTCTTAACGAGACTCACTCCATTCTTCAGAGAATGAGACAGCTCTCCGTACAGGCAGCCAACGGTACTGAGACCGATGAAGATCGTTCCAACCTTCAGGACGAAGTTGCTCAGCTTCAGGACGAGTTAGATCGTATCGCTGAGACCACCGAGTTCAATACCATGAAGTTACTTGACGGTTCCTTCAGTGGCGGTACAGCAGGTACCACCAATGCAGGCCCGAAGTACGGTGACTACAACGGAACCATGGCAGCATTCATCACTTCCGATACCGTAGGCGTAAAGGTGGCTATGAATACCGCAGCTTCCGTAGGCGGTGAGTCCGCAGTATGGAGCACCGATGGCAAGACTTTGACCATTAACCTTGCTGATGCAAAGACCTATTCCCAGGAAGAGATTGATTCTCTTATTAAGAATGCAAAGCAGGAAGACTCTACTGCAACTCAGGCTCCGGCAAATGTATCCGTTAAGTTTGCAAACGGTGTTTACACCGCAAACGGCGATGTTACTTCCGGCGGAACCGTAGCTGGTGCAAAGGCAACTTCTACGCAGGCTTTGGATGCAAGTGCGCAGTTTGTAGGTGCAGATACCATTAAGATTACTGCTAATAAGTACGGCGCTGATATGAACATCGCTATCGAGCTTACCTTTGATGCAGAGGCTGGCAAGGAAGAAGCGAAGGTTAAGTCCGGCGCAGCAGCAAAGTATGACACGAACGTGAATACTGCTGTTACTTCCATCGATGATGCTATCACCAATACCGCTACTTATGAGTTAAAGCTTCAGTCCGGTAAGGAATATACTGCTGAGGATATTAAGAAGATTCTTGCTGAGGCAGGTCTTGATGTAGATGTAGAGTTAAGCGGTGTTAAGAATGCAGCTGGTAAGTTAGGTGCAACCGATGATCCGAATACCTTAATGGTATCCAATAAGGGAGCAACCAAGACTACGATTACCTTGGCAGGTGGTACCGGCCTCGGTGATGAGGATGCATTCCTTAATCAGGCTAACTATGATGTTTCTGCAGCAACCGGCGGCATGACCTTACAGGTTGGTGCTAACGAGGGCCAGACCATCAGCTTCAATATCGATGATATGAGCGCACTTTCTCTCGGCGTAAACGGTACAAAGGTACGCGTTGACGATCAGGATAAGGCAGCTAGCTCCATCACCGCTATCGACGGCGCTATCGAGAAGGTTTCCAAGCAGCGTTCCGCACTTGGTGCTATCCAGAACCGTCTTGAGCACACCATCGCAAACCTCGACGTTGCAGCTGAGAATCTGCAGACCGCAGAGTCCAGAATCCGTGACGTTGACATGGCTAAGGAAATGGTTGAGTACAGCAAGAACAACATTCTGTCTCAGGCTTCCCAGTCCATGCTGGCTCAGGCTAACCAGTCTAACCAGGGCGTTCTTTCCTTACTTGGCTAATAACCTGGCAGGGTAAAACGTAACATACACATAAGCTTTTTTCGGAGGGGTTCCGCACCTAGGAGTGGGACCCCTCCTTTTGTGCGTACAGGCGAAGTGCGTGGTAAGGTGCGAAGCACTGCCTGCACGGAAACGGGCAAATTTATCTAAGTATTTCATCTCTTTTTGCCGATATATAGAATAAGGTGTATTATGTGCAAAGGGGGATTTTTATGGAGAAAACAAGACCGGTGTTAAGCATCTCCATGTTGGTTTCCAACAACCGGAGAGATACCATAGAAAAGTGTATGGAGTCCTTGGTGCCGTTATTGAAGGCGGTTCCCAGTGAGTTGATTATTGTGGATACGGGGTGTACCGACGGTTCCGTGGATATCGCGAGGAAGTACGCGGATAAGGTGGTACAGTTTACCTGGTGTAAGGACTTTGCGGCAGCGCGAAATGCAGGCCTTCGTGAGTGTACCGGGGAATGGTTTTTATATTTGGACGATGATGAATGGTTTGAGGATGTGTCGGAACTGATTACGTTTTTCAAGAGTGAAGAACGGAAGCACTGCGATACCTTATGGTATATACAGCGAAATTACGACGATTTTGAGGGGAAGAGCTATACAGATACCTATGTGGGACGTTGTATCAAATTGACGCCGGAGACAAAGTTCTGCGGGAAAATACATGAGTGGCTGGTTCCGTTACCGAAAATGATTAAAAAGACAAACGCATATGTCCATCATTACGGATATGTGTTTAAAAATGAAGAGGATAGATTAAAGCACCTGGAACGTAATCTTACGTTAGAGGAGGAGGCTGTACGGGAGAATCCGGATGATGTCCGTATGTGTTGTCAGCTGGTGCAGGAATACTGGGTGGCAAAGCGCTTTGAGGATGCCATAAAGCTTGCCAAAGACACCTTGGAGCGGACAGACCGTCCGCAGACGGATGCGTTTGTGCAGTATCTTAGTCTGGTAATTCCAAGATTGTACAAGGGACAGGAGAAGAACGAGACTGCGTTGGATGAGTTTGCCCGTTTGGAAAAGGAATTCCCGCTCATGCATCAGACGAAGCTGGGACTTTTCTATGAACGTGCCATGACCTATGGAGGTATGAAGCGGGAAGAGGATTTGATAAAGGCATTTAAGCAGTATTTGGATGAGTTTCACGTTCTTCCGAAGGTGGGAGATCCGGTGGAACATCCGGTGATGGATTTTGCTCAGTATCAGTCGGAATTGTTCTATCACAGAGCTGTAGAGTATTCGGTAAGCAATATGATTTGTGGTGATTTATATGCTTATGCCGAGGAGATATTTGACCGGATGGATTGGGGAAAGACCGCTAAACCGAAGGAAATGCTGGCGGCATTGTTCCGATGCTATGAAGAGACAGGGAAAGTTTCGTTATTGGCAAAGCATCTTCCGGTAGTGTTGCAGGATCCGGAGCTTGAGGTCCAGGTATATGGTGCAATTCATGCTCTTTATGAGAAGTATCAGAAGGATGCGGAAAAGAGTAATACGCTACTGGCAGATTTGGAAAGCTTAAAACTATGCTCCGGCAATTTTCCGTTCTTTCATCTTCTTTACACGGAGCGACAGGGACTTACCAGAGAACAGGATATCCGGGATTATTACGAGAAAAGCGACCGTAAATATGATGAAGAGGTGGCACTGTTACTGCTCGGAAAAGCGGAAAAGAAGCTGTTGTTGTACAGCGAGCAGAAGAAGCTTGGAAGTATTACGGGAGCGATGAAGGAATATATCAGTTGCGCAAAAACCTATGCGGATGCGGCATACGGTGCAGAGTTTTGGAATGCATCGGAACTTTACGGGAAGCCGGAGCTTTCGACTGTACCGGGAGAAATCGGCTTTGCGCATACTATGGACGGTGTTCTGGGTGAAGAGGATGCGGGAGTATTCGGCGCCGGTGTGAAGTTGGCACTGAAATTCCATCCGACCATGCTTCCGGTGGTGCGGGCGCTTTTGGAAGAGCGAGAATTGTTGGCTTTGGCAAAACAGTTAAAAGCAGTGGTCCGTGCAAATCTTGCTGCCGGAAAGGTAGATGAGGCTATGGCGATACTGTCCGAACTGGCGGTAATGTTGCCTGAGGATGAAGAAGTGAAAACGTTGCTTGGGGCGTAGAGTCTTATAAGAACAAGTCTTAACAAATCTTTAAGAATTGATTTTTTGACAAGAGTTACAAATCAGATTATAATAAAAGAGTCCGATTTAGGGCTCTTTTATTGTGTTTAGGAGATAGGAATCCCTTGAACTCTGAACAGATTTGTGTATAATGATATATGGGAAGTTGTTTCCTTAAAATGCATTCGAAACAAGGAGTACATACGATGAATTTTATTTTAGATATTATCCGCGGTGCGGTGATCGGCATTGCCAATATTATTCCGGGTGTCAGCGGCGGCACCATGATGGTGACCATGGGTATTTATGACAAACTGATCGGGTCTATTACCGGAATTGTTAAGAATTTTAAGAAGAGCATTAAGACGCTGTTTCCGTATATTATCGGTATGGCGGTGGGAATCGGTGCCTTTGCATTTTTGCTGACGAAGGTGCTGCTTCCGAAGTTCCCGCTTCCGACGGCGTTTGCTTTTATCGGTTTGATTGTGGGCGGTGTGCCGGTACTTGTAAAGAAGGCGGTACAGGCCGGAAATATAAAGGTTACGGAGTGCGGAGCAACAGAAGGTGTGACTGAGACGGCATCGGAAAATGCCAAGGCAGAAAAAACGGCAGGAGAAGCAAAGCAGACGACGGCAGCAAGTCCGGCTGTGACAAAAAAACCGAACCTCGTTCTTTGTATTCTCGTTTTTGTTCTGTTCTTTGCCCTGATTATCGGCATGCAGTTTATGGGAGAGGGTGCGGATCGTGTAATTACCCCGTCTTGGGCGAATGCATTGATTTTGTTGGTAATGGGTATTCTGGCGGCTGCGGCCATGGTAGTTCCGGGTGTCAGCGGTTCTCTGTTATTGCTGGCTTTCGGATTTTATAATCCGGTGACCGGTGCCATTACGGATTTTATTTCTGCGGTATTTGATTTGGATATTGCGACGGCCTGGAACAAGGCTTTGATTTTGTTCCCGTTCGGTATCGGTGTATTGCTTGGTATTTTCTTTGTGGCAAAGTTGATTGAGTGGCTGCTTGCAAAACATGAAAGACTGACCTACTGCGGCATTTTGGGTTTGGTTAGTGCGTCTCCGATTCCGGTGTTTCTAAATGCTTTGGGCGGTGTGATTGGTCTCGGTGCAATCATCGGCAGTATTGTGACTTTTGCGGCCGGCTTTGTTGTGGCCTATGTGATGGGAAGAGAGTAAGATGGCGAAGAAAAAAGCACTTTTTATGATTTGTCTGCTGACGGTGGCCTTCGGGTTGACGGCGTTGGTGGCGGTGTTTGCGGAAAAGAGGGAGAAGAACGACGGGCTGTTGTGCGTGACTTCTTTTTATCCGATCCAGCTTTTGGCGGAGTCGGTGGCGGAAGGCGCGGAGGGTGTGACGGTGAGGAATTTGACGGAGAATCATTCCGGCTGTATTCACGATTATACCTTGACGACCCGGGATATGCGTTTGCTTTCCGAGGCAGAGTTGTTTTTAATAAACGGTGGCGAGATGGAGTTGTTTCTTCAGAAAGCCGCAGAGGAATATAAGGAGTTGGAAATTGTGGACACCTCAAAAGGGTATGCCTTTTTCGAGGGGATAGAGCATAATCATGAGCACGGAGCGGAGGAGGACGAGCATCTTGCGGCGTCCTGTACGGACCCGACGCATGACCATGAGGAGGATTCTTGCGACGGCCATTCTCATGCGATAAATGCTCACATCTGGATGGATATTGACGGATATTTATTGCAGCTTTCCCGGGTGGAGGAGGCTTTTGTAAAGGCGGATCCGGACCAGGAGACTTTGTACCGGAGTAATGCGGAGGCTTGTCGTGCAGAACTTGCGAATTTGAAGGCGGAGTATGAGCAGGCAAGGGAAGCTTTGGCAGGACAGGAAACAGTTGTTTTCCACGAGGGATTTGTATATTTGCTTCATATGCTGGGTATCGAGACGGTGCATTGTCTGGCGATGGATTCCGATACGCAGATTGCGGCGGGAGAAGCGGCGGAGATTATGGAGGAGTGCAAACTTCACGGAATTACAACGCTCTTTGCGGAGGAGGCTTATGCAGAGACGCTTGCGGATACCTTCGGAGCGGAACTTTCCGGCGAGGTGATTGTGTTGGACCCGATTACGGGGAAACCGGCGGTGAACACCGGGAAGAAAGGTGTTTTCCTGTATTGTGAGATTATGAGAACTAATTTGGCGCGCATCGGACAAGCCTACGGTGTACGGTAGGAAAGAGCAGCAGAGGCACGACAGGGGACTTTTTTGTGGGGCCGGGAGCTGTGTAGTAAGGAGGAAGTATGTTCGGCAATTCGGAGAAGAAAAAACGGAATAAAGAGTTACGGAAACGTGCCGGACATCTTTCGGAGCGGGCGGCCTGTGGTCTGCATTGTATCAAGATGGAAGACATCGGCGTATATGCGGGTAAGACGCCCATTATTGAGCACGTGAACGTGCATATCCATTGCGGAAAGCTGACGGCGATTATCGGTCGGAATGGCGCGGGAAAGTCTACGTTAATTAAGGCGATTCTCGGAGAAGTGACCCATGAGGGGAGCATCGAGTTCCGCGATATGAAGGAAAATAAAGTAAAAAAGCTGAAAATAGGATATGTACCGCAGCACCTGAACGTGAAAAAGGATGCGCCGGTTAGTGTATATGATTTGTTTGCCAGCTGTATCAGTAATGTACCGGTGTTTTTGTGGCGTAAAAAGGCGTTATATGATGAGATTCTGAATCGTCTGGCGCTGTTTGAGGCGGAAAATTTGATTGATAAGCGGCTGGGGGATTTGTCCGGCGGTGAGCTGCAGAGAGTGTTGCTCTCTATTGCTTGTACTCCGGTACCGAATCTGTTACTTTTGGACGAGCCGGTATCCGGTGTGGACCGGAAGGGTATGGAATTGTTTTACCGGACCATTCATAATTTAAAGGAAAAGTATGATTTGTCCGTGATTCTGGTATCTCATGACCTGACGTTGGTAAAGGAGTATGCAGATTCCGTGATTTTGCTGGACAAGACGGTACGGAAGGAAGGAACTCCGGAAGAGGTTATGGAGAGCAAAGAGTTCCATGAAATTTTCGGATAGGAGGCGCAAGGATGGAGTTTTTAAGCTATGGATTTATGCGGAATGCGCTCATTGCAATCTGCATCATTACGCCGTTGTTCGGAATTTTGGGAACCATGATTGTGAATAACCGGATGGCATTTTTCTCCGATGCGCTGGGACATTCGGCGCTTACCGGTATGGCCATCGGTGTACTCTTGGGCATTGCCGGAACGGACATCCCAATGCTGCTGTTTGCGGTTTTCTTTGCTTTGGTGTTAAATCACATGAAGCGGAAGAGTTCGGCTTCTACGGATACGATTATTTCCGTGTTTTCTTCGTTGGGAACGGCGGTAGGTCTGGTGGTATTATCCCGAGGCGGCAATTTTTCTAAGTATTCCGCGTTGCTGGTGGGTGATATTCTGAGCATTACGGTAAAGGAGATTTTGTGTCTCACGGGTGTTCTGGTGCTGACGTTGGTGTTCTGGCTGGTATGCTTCAATAAGCTCCACGCCTGCAGCGTAAATAAAAGTCTGGCAAAGAGTAAGGGCATTCCGGTGCGGCTGATTGAAGATTTGTTTGCGGTGCTGATTGCGGTGATTGTGATGCTGTCCATTAAGTGGGTCGGCATCCTGATTATCAATGCACTGCTGATTTTGCCGACGGCGGCGGCATCGAATATTTCGGCCAATATGCGGGAATATCATTTGTTTTCCGTGATTTTGTCCGTGGCGTCTGGACTGATCGGTCTGGTACTGGCATATTATCTGAATGCGGCGGTGGGGCCGACCATTGTTATTGTGGCAGCGGTGTTTTTTGCGGCAACCTTCTTTGCAAGACCGTTGTTCCGGACGTAGGTAATAGGGTAGTTTAAGCTTTGGGAGATAAGGTCGCTTTTAGCGTTTTATAGTTTACAAATGGGAGGTTATAGTATGGAGGATAAGAGCATTTACAAACGGATTTTGGTGAACTTTCTGGTGACCATTGTGGCAGTGGTTCTGTGTGTATTGTTTTTGGGGGATGTTTTGCGCTTTTTCCTGCCTTTTGTCATCGGCTTCTTTATCGCGGCAATCGCGAATCCGATGGTACGCTTTTTGGAAAAACGGGTAAAGGTAAAGCGTAAATACGGCTCGGCGATTATTATTGTACTGGTTTTGGCAGCGGTGGTGGGCGTTCTGTATTTGATCGGTTATATCATTGCCTGTGAAGTGATGGATTTGATTGAGGACTTGCCGGACCTTCTTGAGGACGCGCAGAAGCTGGTGAATGAACTGTCGGATAAACTGTACGGCATTTATGATAAGCTTCCGGAGAGCATTCAGACCGGACTCGGCAGTGCGGGAAACAGTTTGGAGACTTGGTTAAATAAGGTGATTGACGAGGATAAAATGCCGTCCATCAGTGCGGCAGGAGACTATGTCGGTGGTTTCATTGAAGGTATCCTGATTGCTATTATTACGATTCTGGCAGCTTACTTTTTCATTGCAGACAGAGATAAATTGGTGGATGGAATTAAGAAGATTGTTCCGGATTCTTTTCAGGAGTATTACAGTCTGGTAATGAATAACATCAAGTCTGCCATCGGCGGCTATTTCAAGGCACAGTTCAAGATTATGTTGATTATTATTGTGATTTTGTTCATTGGCTTTGAAGCATTGGGTGTAAATTATTCTTTCCTATTGGCACTGCTTACGGCATTTCTTGACCTGCTGCCGGTGTTCGGAACGGGTACCATTATCGGCCCGTGGGTTGTGGTGGATATCATTACCGGAAAGTATGTGGAGGCAATTGTACTGACCATATTGTATCTGGTATGCCAGTTTACAAAGCAGATGCTGCAGCCGAAGATGGTGGGCGACAGCATCGGTTTGAATCCGCTGCTGACTCTGTTTTTTATGTTTGTGGGTTACCGGTTCGGCGGAATTCTCGGCATGATTATCGGTATTCCGGCAGGAATGATTTTGGTGAATTTTTATCGTGTAGGTATTTTTGACCGACTGATACGGGGCTTTAAGATTATTGTAAACAGCATCAACGAGTATCGGAAGTATTAGTAAGTGAGGGCCCGGTGTCGAAAATAAACCGGGCTCTGTTTGGCTATAGAAAGGGGACGACGGGAATGTCAGGACAGAATATAATATCCGTAGATGAACTGAATGAACTGCTTTCCCGGTATGCCATTGGGAAAAAGCCTCTGGCGGCGCTCTTGGGCTGGGGAGCCACTACGGTGCTTCGTTATGGGTCGGGAGTGTGCCCTGCGGGAGAGTACAGTGCGCATTTGAAGCGGCTGTACGAGGAGCCTTTGTTTTATTTGGAAGTGTTGGAGACAAACAAGGACCGGTTAACGCCGGTGGCTTATAAAAAGAGCAAAAATGCGGTGCTTTTCTATTTGACATCGTCCAAGCTGTGGTGTGGTGTGCAATATATCATCGAGCGGGCAAAGGGAGACATTTCGCCGATGCGCGTGGTGATGACTCTGTACTATGCCCAGGCATTTTCTTTGGGACTGACGGACAAGGCTTTGTTTACGGAAGAATGTGATTTGTCCACAGCAGGAGTACCTTATACACGTTATTATGAACAGTTGAAGCGTGACGGCGTAAAGCAGGGATTTTCTGCCGAAGGGTTGTTTACGGAGGAAGAGGAAGCGTTTCTGGACGCAGCCTACCGGATGCTTTTGTGGTACGGACCGGCAGAGTTGGAGCATGTATTTTCTGCGGAGCGGAAGTACCTCCGCATCAGTCGTATGGAAGGCGGAGGCAAGAAAATTAAAAATGCGGCATTGGGAGGTTTTTTTAAAAAAGTAGTCCAGGGCTACAAAATTACTTGTCCGGAAGAATTTAATCTTTACTTTGCGGAACGAACGGGACGCACGCGGAAAATTTCAAAAAGTACTTGACTGTAAACCTTGTTGATACCTTATAGTGGGGGCATCACAGGGAAACAGGAGGGATTTTATATGACAATCAAAGAAGTGGAACAGCGCTTAGAGGTGCCGAGAGCAACGGTCCGGTTTTACGAAAAAGAAGGACTTCTCAGTCCCACCCGGAGCGAGAACGGCTACCGGGAATACAGCGAAGAGGATGTAGTACGTTTAAAGAAAATCATCATCTTTCGTAAGCTGGGCTTTGCGGTATCGGATATTGAAGATGTACTGGACGGGGCAAAGCCCATGTCGGAAGCACTGGAAAATAACATAGAAAACCTGATACGTCAGATGCAGGAATTACAAGGTGCAATGGCATTATGCCGAAAAATGCAGGAAAACGGGGAGCAAATCGAAACCTTCGATGCCGAAAAATATTGGAATGCGGTAGAAGAGGAAGAAAAGAAGGGAAATAGGTTCCTAGACATTGCGAAGGATGTGGCGAGGTTTGAGAAGGGAATAGTGCTGGAAATCTTTGGACTTGTAGATTTTGACGGGAAGCCGAGAGATAAATGGAGTATGATGTTTGGATGCGGAGGTTTTATCTTTGGTATTTTATTTGCATGGGGAATAGTGAGATGTTTGCCGCTTTCGCTTTCTCGTAAATTCGTGCTACAGAGAACTGTGTTGGGCATTTTGATAGCCGTAATTATATTTAGTATACTCAAGATACCGGTTTGTTTTCTTGCCAAAAAGAAT
Organism: uncultured Lachnospiraceae bacterium; assembly: GCA_964545045.1. Classification (GTDB taxonomy): domain Bacteria; phylum Bacillota; class Clostridia; order Lachnospirales; family Lachnospiraceae; genus SIG307. Next base: position 58,101 of record CAZJEN010000004.1, read on the forward strand.
CCGAAGATAAGGAAATATCGTAAAGAAATATGGTGTGTTTTATGGATTGTAGTGGCAATTGTGTTTGGAATAATGACATGGGTGAATGTGTCTTTATTAAGAGGATAGAAATAAGGCCGATGTGTCTGAATGATTTGGACACATCGGCCTTGCTTTTTGCATGCAGTTAGTTCTTGCGCATAGCGGCCCTTTTTCTTAACGTCGGGTCCAGTATCTTCTTACGAATTCTCAGCGTCTTCGGAGTAATCTCCAAAAGCTCATCCGTATCGATAAATTCAATGGACTGCTCCAGACTTAAAATACGTGGCGGAGACAGACGCAGTGCGTCGTCTGCGGAGGAGGAACGGGTGTTGGTGAGCTGTTTTTTCTTGCAAACATTCACTTCGATGTCCTCTGCCTTACCGGTCTGGCCGATGACCATGCCGGCGTATACCTTTTCACCTGCACCGAGGAACAGAACGCCGCGCTCCTGGGCATTATACAGACCGTAGGTGATGGCTTCTCCGGTTTCGAAGGCAATGAGGCTACCCTGCTTACGATACTGGATATCGCCCTTGTACGGTGCGTAGCCGTCGAACAACGTATTTAAAATACCGTTACCCTTGGTGTCGGTCATAAACTCGCCACGGTAGCCGATGAGACCTCTGGACGGAATGGAAAACTCCAGTCGGGTGTAGCCGCCGCTGGCGGTGGACATACCCAGAAGCTCGCCCTTACGGGAGCTTAATTTTTCGATTACGGTGCCGGAGAATTCCTCCGGTACATCGATGATGGCACGCTCCATCGGCTCGGTCTTTCTGCCGTCTTCTTCCTTATAAAGAACCTCCGGCTTACTTACCGCAAACTCATAGCCTTCACGGCGCATGTTTTCGATTAATACGGAAAGATGAAGCTCGCCTCGGCCGGACACCTTAAAGCTCTCGGTGGTGTCGGTCTCTTCCACGCGAAGGCTGACATCCGTATTTAACTCGCGGAACAGTCTGTCACGCAGGTGACGGGAGGTCACGTACTTTCCTTCCTGACCCGCAAACGGAGAATCGTTTACGATAAAGTGCATGGCAAGGGTCGGCTCGGAAATCTTTTGGAACGGAATCGGCTGCGGATTCTCCGGGGAGCAAAGAGTATCGCCGATGTGAATGTCGGTAATGCCGGAAATTGCTACGATGGAGCCTACGCCCGCTTCGTTTACTTCTACCTTCTTTAAGCCGTCAAACTCGTACAGCTTGCTGATTTTTACTTTTTTACACTTCTCAGGATCATGGGCATTTACCACAACCACATCCTGATTCACACGAACGGTACCGTTTTCTACCTTGCCTACACCGATACGGCCTACATATTCGTTGTAGTCGATGGTGCTGATTAAAAGCTGGGTGCCGGCATCCGGATCACCCTGCGGCGCCGGAATATACTCTAAAATCGTCTCAAACAGCGGCTGCATGCTTTCCGGCTTTTCGTCAAGCTCTAAGATTGCAACGCCGGTCTTTGCGGAAGCGAAGACGAACGGACAGTCAAGCTGCTCGTCGGAGGCATCCAGGTCAATAAATAATTCCAACACCTCATCAATAACTTCCTTCGGACGTGCTTCCGGACGGTCAATCTTGTTGATACAAACAATAACCGGAAGATCCAGCTCCAATGCTTTCTTTAATACGAACTTGGTCTGCGGCATGGCACCCTCGAAAGCATCTACCACGAGAATAACGCCGTTTACCATCTTAAGAACACGTTCTACCTCGCCACCGAAGTCCGCATGGCCCGGAGTGTCGATAATGTTAATCTTCGTATCTTTGTAATAAACTGCGGTATTTTTGGACAAAATGGTAATACCGCGCTCGCGCTCGATGTCGCCGGAGTCCATAACGCGGTCCTGCACCGCCTGATTCTGGCGGAATACACCGCTTTGCTTTAATAATTCGTCAACCAGAGTGGTTTTTCCGTGGTCAACGTGTGCGATAATTGCAATGTTACGTATGTTTTCAGTCTTAGTAATCATACCGAATTCCTTCCTGTTAAATGAAACTTTTGTTTCGGCTTAGAAAATCCTACATTTACCATGGTTTCATGGCATCACTTTCCTAAGTATAGCATAATTTTTCCGTTTGGCAAGAAAAAAATGCAGGGGAAATCGAAAAACATGCATATTAATAAGAAGTGTAGTAGGCACCGGCGGAGAATTCGGTCGAAAAATGGCATAAAGAAAGTATAAAGAAAATACAAATACTATTGCATGATTTGGGAAAATATGGTAAACTTTCGACTGTGATTCAAAATTGTAAAAAAATCCCAAAAATAAAAGTTGCAAATGCTTCTAAAACGGGAAAGGGAGTCATAAATTAAAAAATAAGAGCAGTATGGTCTGCAAGGAAAACGTGAGAAAAAGAAGGGAGTCATAGGAAATGACAGATAAGGTATTTGAAAACAACCAGGTGAGTATTGTGGGCGAAGTAATCAGTGAATTTGTGTACAGCCATGAAGTATTCGGCGAAAGCTTTTATATGGTAGAGCTTTCCGTGAATCGTCTCAGCGATTCCAACGATATTATCCCGGTGATGGTATCGGAACGGTTGTTGGATGTGACGCAGAGCTATGTGGGACAGTTTGCGCATATTCAAGGACAATTTCGCTCTTACAACCGTCATGAGGAAACCAGAAATCGTTTGGTATTGTCCGTGTTTGCAAGAGAAATCCGACTGGAGGCCGAGCCGGATGAGAGCGTAAAACCGAATTACATTTTTTTGGACGGCTATGTTTGTAAACCGCCGATTTACCGTAAGACGCCACTGGGCAGAGAAATTGCGGATGTGCTTTTGGCGGTAAATCGTCCTTACGGGAAGTCCGACTATATTCCGTGTATCTGCTGGGGGAGAAATGCGAGATTTGCGGATGGCTTTACGGTGGGAGGTCATGTACAGCTCTGGGGCAGAATTCAAAGTCGTGAGTATCAGAAAAAATTGTCGGAAACCGAATTTGAAAAGCGTATTGCTTATGAAGTGTCCGTGAGTAAGTTGGAGTATTGCGAAGAATAATATAATGATAGAATATGAAAGGGGATTTCGTTGCTTCTGGGGTGGCGGAATTCCTTTTTTTATGCTCAACACAGCACCACGACGCAGTAATAAAACACTAACAAAGTAACAAGGTAAGTTTGGAGGAAATATGTTCATTTTGTCGAAAAGACTTGTAAAACAGTTGAAAAGATGGTATAGTTTAAAAGAATGTGTAGAAAAAAGAGAAGGAGTTGAGCAGTTTGGATTCAAAATTGGCATTCTATATCGTAAAGCGTGTACTGCTTGCGATTTTTACGGTATTTCTTGTCATCACAATTACGTTTTTTGTTATGAAGGCAATTCCGGGAGGCCCTTTCCTCAGTGAGAAATCCCCGAGCCCGGAGGTTATGGCACAATTGGAGGCAAAGTACGGCTTGGACAAGCCTCTTTTTGAACAGTATACCACGTACCTGAAGGATGTTCTTCATTTTGATTTCGGTCCGTCCATTAAGAACCGCGGACGTAATGTTACCGATTTGATTTTAGAAGGTTTTAAGACCAGCGGTAAGCTGGGTATTATTGCGGCAGGTGTTGCTATCGCATTCGGTCTGACACTGGGTGCGCTTGCTGCCGTATTCCATGATAAGGTTTTGGATAAGGTGATTATGGTGCTGTCCACCGGTAGTGTGGCAATGCCGTCCTTTGTTATTGCTACGATATTGCTTTTGGTATTTTGCGTAAAGATTCCGATATTCCCGTCCAATGGTTCTACGGCCGCAGGTCTGGTATTACCGGTCATTGCATTGAGCTTGTACCCGATGGCGTATATTACCCGTTTGACTCGTTCCAGTATGCTGGACGTGCTCGGACAGGATTATATCCGTACCGCAAGAGCAAAGGGCGTGTCTCCGGTAAAGGTTATTTTCAAGCATTCCTTAAAGAATGCGGTGACTCCGGTTATTACCTATGTGGGTCCGATGATTGCTTACATTTTGACCGGTAGTTTGGTAGTGGAGCAGATTTTCGTAGTACCGGGTATCGGTAAGTTCTTCTTCTCCAGTATTATTAACCGTGACTATCCGATGGTAATGGGTACTACCATTTTCCTTGCGACCATCATGGTTATTATGACGTTGATTTCCGATATTTGCTATAAAATCTTCGACCCGCGTGTCGATTTGTCTTAAGGGAGGGCTTGACAGTGAAAAAGAGTGTAAACGAAATGCCGAAGAAAAATCCCTTAAGCATGCAGCTGAACCTTCAGAGCTTCGAGCTTGCAACGGAGGAGGAGAAGTTCAGACAGCAGCGTATGCGTGAGAGTACCACCTTTTTTAAGGACGGTATGAGACGTCTTAAGAAGAACAAGATTGCCATGACCTGTCTTGTTATTGTTCTTTTGATTGTGTTTATTGCAGCATTTGTACCGTTGTTTTATCCGTACAGTTACGAGGACCAGTTGGGTGTCGTTGCGGGACAGAAGACGGATGCTTCCTATAACAACTTAAAGCCGTTTGAGTACGGTGAGACGGAGCAGGCTCGTATCGAGGCCGGAGAATTTGTTTTCCCGCATATTTTCGGTACGGACGCACACGGCCGTGACTACGCAATCCGTGTAATTTACGGTACCCGTATTTCTTTGGTGGTAGGTTTCTTTGCAAGTATCATCGTATTGATTATCGGTGCGATTTACGGTTCTATTTCCGGTTATTACGGCGGAAAGGTTGACCTGGTAATGATGCGTATCGTAGATATTATCTACTCATTGCCGGATCTTTTAATGATTATTTTGTTTGCGACGGTATTGAAGCAGACTCTGGCGCCTGCCTTGGAAGGTACCGTGCTGGAAAAGCTGGGTACCGGTATGATCAGTATCTTTATTGTTTTCGCATTGCTTTACTGGGTAGGTATGGCACGCTTAATCCGTGGTCAGATTCTTACCATTAAGCAGCAGGATTACGTATTGAATGCACGTTCTATCGGTGCAAAGGGCAGTCATATCATTCGCCGCCATATGTTACCGAACTGTATCAGCGTAATCATTATTTCCACCGCGCTTCAGATTCCGTCGGCTATTTTTACCGAGAGTTATTTGTCTTTCTTAGGTCTCGGTGTATCCATGCCGATGCCGAGCTTGGGTTCCCTTGCATCCGAAGCATTGAGCGGTGTGTATTCCTATTCTTACCGTTTGATTATTCCGGCGGTAATGATTTGTTTGATTGTTCTTTCGTTGAATTTGTTGGGTGACGGTCTTCGTGATGCGTTTGACCCGAAGTTAAAGAAGTAAGGAGGAGGCTATTATGAAACTGTTACAAGTAACCGATTTACACACCTCCTTTTTCACTCCGGCCGGTGAGGTAAAGGCGGTAAACGGACTTTCCTTTTCCCTTGATGAGGGAAAGGTACTGGGTATCGTAGGTGAGTCCGGTTCCGGTAAGAGTGTAACGGCTTATTCCGTTTTGCAGATTCTGGCAAGCTCCGGTAAGATTGTGTCCGGCAGCATTAAGTATAGAGGCGAGGAGTTGGTAGGCGCTTCCAAGGAGACCATGGGAAAGATTCGCGGTAATAAAATCAGCATCATTTTCCAGGACCCGATGACCAGCCTTAATCCGGTGTTTACCATCGGAAATCAGCTGATGGAAGCAATTATGCTTCATACCGACCGTAACAAGGAGCAGGCAAGAGAGCGTGCCATCGAGATGCTTCGTCTGGTAGGCGTAAATGAGCCGGAGAAGCGTATTAAGCAGTATCCTCACGAGTTTTCCGGCGGTATGCGTCAGCGAGTTATGATTGCAATGGCACTGGCTTGTGAGCCGGATATCCTGATCGCGGACGAGCCGACTACGGCGCTTGACGTGACGATTCAGGCTCAGATTCTTGACCTGATTAAGGATTTGCAGAAGCAGCTTGGTATGTCCGTAATTCTTATTACCCACGACCTGGGTGTTGTGGCGGAGATGTGTGACGAAGTGATTGTTATGTATGCGGGAGAAGTGTGTGAGCGCGGTACCGCAGATGAGATTTTCTACAACCCGAAGCACGAGTATACCAAGGGACTGATGCGTTCTATTCCGACGGTAAGCGACGAAGGCCGCCGCTTGGAGCCGATCGGCGGTACTCCGGTAGATTTGCTTAATATGCCGGACGGTTGCCCGTTTGCTCCGCGTTGTGACAGAGCAATGAAGGTTTGTCTTTCCCATAAGGCAAAGGAAATCGGTATTAATGAGAATCATGCCGCAAGCTGTTGGTATAATTTTAAAGATGCCATTGCTGAGGGCAGAATGACTGAAAAAGAAGTGGAGGAGATGTACAGATGAGTGAATCCAAAAATCTTCTCGAGGTAAAGAACCTCAAGCAACACTTTGATATTCCGAACGGCTTTATGAAGTCTTTGAAGTTAAAGGCCGTGGATGATGTTACGTTTGAAATTAAAGAGGGAGAGACTCTTGGTCTTGTAGGTGAGTCCGGTTGCGGTAAGACCACGGTAGGTCGTACCATTTTGCAGCTGTATAAGCCGACGGCCGGTGAGGTTTGGTTTGACGGCAATCTCATTCAGAGTAAGAAGTCTATTCAGGAGTTCCGTAAGCAGGCGCAGATGGTATTCCAGGATCCGTACTCTTCTCTGGACCCGCGTATGACGGTCAGCGATATTATCGGAGAGCCGTTAGACGTTCATAAGTTATACGGCAGCAAGAAGGAAAGAGAAGAAAAGATTCGTCACCTGATGGGTCTGGTTGGTCTTTCCAGCGAACACGCTACCCGTTATGCCCATGAGTTTTCCGGCGGTCAGCGTCAGAGAATCGGTATCGCGAGAGCTCTTGCGGTAGATCCGAAGTTCATTGTTTGTGATGAGCCGGTATCCGCCCTTGACGTTTCCATTCAGGCGCAGGTAGTCAATATGTTTGAGGATTTGCAGGAGCAGTTGGGCCTGACCTACTTGTTCATTGCACATGACTTATTGGTAGTAAAGCACATTTCTACCAGAATCGCGGTAATGTATCTCGGAAAGATGATCGAAATCGGACCTTCCAATGAGTTGTATCATCACCCGATTCATCCGTATACGCAGTCTCTGCTTTCTGCGGTTCCGATTCCGGATCCGAAGATTGCACGTGCCAGCGAGCGTATCCACCTTTCCGGCGATGTGCCGAGTCCGCTTCATATGCCGAGCGGTTGTCCGTTCCGTACCCGTTGTCCGCGTGCAACCGAAAAGTGTGCGGAGGTAATGCCGGAGCTTAAGGAAATGGCACCGGGACACAAGGTGGCATGTCATAACGTATAAATTGTAACACCGAAGAGAAGGTAGCGGTACAGGGAGTAATTGGGGCTTCATGTATGGTTATGACCGCATTCCGCGGTTGTAATAGATGCTATTTTTAAGGAGGAAATAATTATGAAGATGAAAAAGCTTCTGAGTGTATCACTTGCTCTTGCAATGGTACTCGGCTGCATGGCATTTGCCGGATGCGGCGGTTCCAAGTCCGAAGCAGGCACGATGACGTTAAACGTTGGTGCTTACCCGGATACGGTTGACCCGGCTCTCAACTCTGCAGTTGACGGTGCAACCTATATTGTTCACACTTTCGCAGGTCTTGTTGGTTTCCAGCAGGATGAGACCGGTAAGTTAGTTCTTACCCCGGAGTGCGCTACTGAGCTTCCGGCACCGGTTAAGATGGATGACGGTAAGACTTCTTACACCTTTAAGCTTCGCGATGGCTTAAAGTGGAGCGACGGTACCGATCTTGATGCAAACGATTTCGTTTATGCTTGGAACAGAGCAGCAGATCCGGCTACCGCAGCAGACTATGGTTATATGTTCGAAGTAATCGACGGTTATGCAGAAATGATGGAAGGTACCGGAACCAAGTTAAACGTTACCGCTTCCGCTGACGGAAAGGAACTTACCGTAGTACTTCCGGTTGATGTTCCGTATTTCCATGAGCTTTGTGCATTCCCGGCTTACATGCCGGTTCGTCAGGATATCATCGAAGCAAACGGTGATGCTTGGGCAACCAAGCCGGAGACCTTCATCGGTAACGGTGCATACAAGGTAACCGAGTTCACCCAGACCCAGATGGTTCTTGAGAAGAACGAGCACTTCTACAATGCTGATAAGGTTGTAACCGAAAAGCTTGTATTTGCGTTCAACTCTGATGATGCATCCCTGTTGACCAACTTCCAGAACGGTTCTTACCTTTTCATCGATTCCGTTCCGAACGATGAGATTAAGGCTCTTCAGGAGGGTGAGTACAAGGATCAGTTCTATGTAGAAGGTCAGCTTGGTACCTACTATGTATCTTTCAATGTAAATGACAGCGCTTTAGACGGATTTACCGAAGCTGAAAAGGCAAAGATTCGTACTGCACTTAGTCTTATGATTGACCGTAACTACATTGTTGAAGAAATCGGTCAGGCTGGTCAGGTACCGGCTGCTGGTTTCGTAGCAATGGGTCTTACCGAGCCGGACGGCAAGGAGTTCATCGAGAAGAACGGTCCGAATCGTGACGGTGCAGGTTACTACAGTGTTGCTGATGCTGATTATCAGGCAAACTGCGATAAGGCAGTTGCTCTCTTAAAGGAAGTTGCTGATTCTTCCAAGAAGTTCACCATGGACGGTAATGCAGTAGTTGGTTTCCCGACTCTTACCTACATTACCAACGACGGTTCCGGTCATGAGGCGATTGCTGCATACCTTCAGCAGGTATGGAGTAACTACGGCTTCACCATTAAGGTAGAGGTTCAGGAATGGGCTACCTTCCTCAACACCCGTAAGGAAGGCAACTACTCCATCGCTCGTAACGGTTGGTTAGGTGACTACAATGACCCGATTTCCTTCCTTGACATGTGGGTTTCCGGTTCCGGTAACAACGACTGTCAGTTCGGTAAGGGTGAGCACGCTTCCTACAACGGTTACGAAGGCAAGACCTGGGCTGAGAGCTATGACGCAATCATTGCAGAGGTTAAGACCTCCAGCGATGCTAACAAGCGTTTCGAGCTTATGCATGATGCAGAGGATATCCTTATGGAGTCCGGTGCTATCTGCCCGATCTACTACTACACCGATATCTTCATGTGCAGTGACAAGATCGATGGCTTCTTTGCAAGCCCGCTTGGATTCAAGTACTTCATGTACGCTACTGTAAAGTAATTTAATCTGATTTGATTTTTGAAGGGGTCGTCCGAAGGGCGGCTCCTTCGTTGTTTTTGTGTGACGGTCTTGCCGTTGTCTTGAGTTCTCTATTCTGATGAATTACCGAAAAATAGAGTATAAGATTAGGAGCGTTCTCACTGTTACGGATATAAGTCTTTCTAATTACTCCGGGAAAGGTTATTAGAAGAGGGACGCAACCGACTCCAACGCGACATCCGTGTCGCGTGTCGTCTCGTTTTAACATCGTGTTAAAACGTTGCTGACAGACTTACGGAGTAATAAGAAAGTCTAATATCCTGCACAATGATTCGCTCACTCCTAATCTTATATTATTTTTCGAAAAAGTATAAGAAGAGAACTCATGACAACGGCGGGTTGCTGCGCAAATAAAAGAAACGAAGGGGCACGCTTATGAAAAGTTCCTTCAAAAATCAAGTGATGAGCTGAGAGAAGAGAGGGATGTTATAAAGTGCTTCTTCTTGTGATTCAAAGTATGTTATGATAGAATAAAAGTGGTTTCACAAAAGGGGAGGTTATGAGATGTACAGAAGAATGAGAAGGATTGCAATGGTATTAGGTACGGTGCTTCTTCTTGGAGCGTGCGTGCAGACGTCGGAACAGACAGAACTGCCGGGGATTACGGAACCTCCGACGGAATATCCGGTAGCAACGGTTACGCCGACGACAGAGTCGACGATGACGGTTGCACCGACAACGGTACCGGGGAGAGAGGAGCTTTTTAATGAGAATCCGACTGAGATCCCGACGGCAACACAGGAGCCTGTGGTAACGGTTGCTCCGGCAGAACCGAGCCTAAGCCCGACACAGGAACCGGTAGCCATGCCGATACCGACTGGAATATTGAAGTTAGAACCGGTGAAGGTCGGTATGGACGGAGTGTTTATAGATAACGAGCTGTGCAGGATACAGGCTGTTTCGTTAGAAAAGGGAGAGTATTATTATGTACTTCATTTATCGGTGGAAAATCGGACCGAGAAAGAGCTTAAATTTTATGCGGGAGATGTATATGTAAATCGTCAAGATTGCACGGATTGGGATTGTGAAGTTCCCGCGGGGGAGATAAGTGAGGAAGAGCTTACACTTTACGGTGTAGAGAAATATGCGGGTGTGACGGAGCTTTCGGATATTACGGAGTTGTACCTGCCCCTTGAGATATACGATGAAAGAGAAGCTTGGTTGGATATATTTGAGGTATCGTGGGAGGGCTATTGGCCGGAACCGATTTTTCAACAGACAATCTATTATTATCCACAAGGGGAAGCACAGTATGTGCCGTTTACATATGAACGTCAGCCGGATGATGTTGTGGTTGTAGATAATGAGGAGCTTACTTTGTTGATAATCGGTGATGTCTATAATGAGGACGGTGGATATGAGATTAAGTTGTTTCTTGAGAACCATACGAACAAAAGGGTTTGGTATGAGATTGAAGAGTTGGCGTTGAATGGCTTTTTATGTCAGCCGTTTTATGAATGGGAGTGTGATTTGTATCCGGGGACAGGAACTTACGGAACGATTGAATATTTTGATTACTGGAAGGATGAAACGGAAGGAGATAAAATTACTGAAATCAGTTTCTCTCTTTCTGCAAGAGACCGTGATTTTGAATATAGTTTTCATGGGGATTATACGGTAAATCTGCAGGGCGAGGAAGAACAGGAGGACTAGCTATGGCAGACAAAGTTTTAATCTTAGGCGGTAGTTATTTTGTGGGAAGAAAGCTTGTGGAGTATCTGGCCGGACACGGGTATGAGGTGACGGTACTAAACCGTGGGACGAGGCCTCTTTCCGTAGAGGGCGTACAGCAAATTTGCTGTGACCGGAACGACGGTGAGGGGATGAAGGCAGCGCTTGTCGGGAAATCGTTTGACTATGTCATTGATGTGAGCTGGCAGGATGTGTCTTGGGTGGAGAAGCTTTGTGTAGCGCTTTCTCTTGATGCGGTGAAGAAGTTGGTGTTTATCAGTTCCAGCGCGGTGTATGATGTGGAGCATTTGCAGATTCCGTTTGCGGAGACGGATGCTTTGGCGGAGAATAAGTACTGGACTTTTTACGGAAAGGGAAAGATTGATGCGGAAGGCTATTACTCAGAGTTCTTGAAAACGAAAAAGACAGAGTTGGTGATACTGCGTCCGCCGTATATTTACGGAGAATATAATTATGCCCAGAGGGAAAGTCTGATTTTTAGGCAACTTACGGAGGATAAGCCGGTGGTGATTCCGGCGTCGAATCCGAAACTGCAGTTTATTTATACGGAGGACCTGGCGGCAATCGTAGATTGTTTGTTAAAGACCGAAACAGGGAAAGAAAGTATATTTAATGTGGGAAACAAGAAGGCGGTGACTTCGAAAGAATGGGTGGAAGCTTGTGCAATGGTTGCCGGAAAAGTGCCGGAGATTCTGGAACTGGATTATGCAGAGATTGGCAGGAACGTGAGAGATTTTTATCCTTTTTTTGACTATGATAATGTGCTGGAGGTTTCGAAAGTCAACGGGATAATCTGTAGAGAGACGGAGTTTACAGAGGGACTTAAGAAGGCCTTTGCCTGGTTTACGGAAAACAGAGACAAAATTGTTTTTAAGGAGAATGTAGACAAGAATCTGTATGAAATAATTGCGGAGTTGTCGGTGTGATTTGTACCTTTTGGGACTTCACGAAACAAGGAAAAAATGGTATACTGTGCATAACAACTCGACCGGGAACAAAGATTGGGGAGAATGTTTTGTGCCCCGGGCATTTACATGAGGAGGTTTTTATGAAAAGAAAGTTACGAGGCATGGCAGCATTGCTGGCAATGATATTGTTAATCGGGGCTTGCGGAACACCGTCAGGTGCAGATGAAAACCAAACGACACTGACGCCGGTGGCAGATGTGACGGAAAATCCGGATATAACACCGACGGAGGAACCGGCGGCAACGCCGACGAAAGTGCCGGATCCGACAGCAACTCCGGAACCGACTGCGACGCCGGAGCCGTGGGTGGGCGGAAGCGAAGCGGCAAAGATTATCGCAAATATGACCATCGGCTGGAATCTCGGTAATACGTTAGACAGTCTGGGGTCTGTGGAAACCGCATGGGGAAATCCTATGACGACCCAGGAGATGATTGATGCTGTGGCTGCGGCAGGTTTTAATACCGTTCGTTTACCTGTGACCTGGTATTGCCGTACGGACGGGGATTTCACCGTGAAGGAGTCATGGCTGGCCCGGGTAAAGGAAGTGGTGGATTATTGCTATAACAACGATATGTATGTTATTTTGAATACCCACCATGAGACCAGCTGGAATGTGCCGACGTTAGCTAAGGTTGACGGAGTAGAAGAGAAGTTTGTGTATTTGTGGCAGCAGATTGCGGAATTTTTCAAGGATTATGATGAGCATCTGATCTTTGAAGGGATGAATGAACCCCGTGAAGTAGGCAGTGCGGCAGAGTGGAGTGGCGGTACCACGGAAGGACGTCAGATTATTACCCGCCTCAATAATGCATTTGTGGAAACGGTGCGTGCTACCGGTGGAAATAACGCGACCCGTGTTCTTTTGATTACCAGCTACGGTGCAAACAGTTCCCGTATTGCGATGTACGGTGTGAAGGTGCCGAATGATCCGTATGTCGGCGTATCCATTCATGCCTATACACCGTATAACTTCACCTTTAATACGAAGAATGAGTATAATACAATGATTTGGGACGGAAGCAAAAAAGGTGATATTGACACGCTGTTCCGTGACATTAACGATATTTTCCTGAAAAAAGGGATTCCGGTAATTATGACGGAGTTCGGTGCGGAAAATAAGAGCAAAATGGCAGGCGGTGAGGATAATCTTGCGGCAAGATGTGAATGGGTTACTTATTATCTGACCAAGGCAAAGGAATACGGTGTACCTTGCGTACAGTGGGATAACAATTTACATACCGGTTCCGGAGAATTGTTCGGTTTGTTGAATCGTAAGACTTGCGAATGGTATGAGCCGGAGTATATTGAGGCTATGATGGAAGCGGTAAAGTAATCGGAAAACAGATACATCGGAGGATAGCGGACGGAAAAATGATGTTTGCTTATAACTCCATAAGTAGAACTAATAAATTATATGAATATTTTTCGTGACATACCTACTAGGAAAAGACGCGAAAGTATGCTATGATAAAGATAACTTCCCCTCGGTAGGTGTGAGGGGCACAAAGCAGACAGGAGGATATGACGATGGATTACAAGAAAGCCGGAGTGGATATTGAGGCTGGTTACAAGGCAGTGGAACTGATGAAGGAGCATGTAAAGGGTACGATGCGTCCGGAAGTGTTGAACGGTCTCGGAGGTTTTTCCGGTGCGTTTGCATTGGATCGTTTTATGACGATGAAGCAGCCGACCTTACTTTCCGGTACGGACGGTGTAGGTACGAAGCTGAAGCTTGCTTTTATTTTGGACAAGCATGATACCATCGGTATCGACTGTGTTGCAATGTGTGTAAATGACGTAGCTTGTGCGGGCGGTGAGCCGTTGTTCTTCCTTGACTACGTTGCATGCGGTAAGAATATTCCGGAGAAGATTGCTACCATCGTCAGCGGTGTGGCCGAGGGATGTAAGCAGGCAGGTGCTGCGCTCATCGGTGGTGAGACCGCAGAGATGCCGGGCTTCTATCCGGAAGACGAGTACGACCTTGCGGGTTTTGCGGTTGGTATCGTAGACCGTGCAGAGATGATTACCGGCGAGAATATGAAGGACGGCGACGTGCTTATCGGTATCGCTTCCTCCGGTATTCACAGTAACGGTTATTCCTTAGTTCGTAAGGTATTCCCGATGGAGCGTAAGCCGTTAGATGTTTACTATGAGTCCTTAGGCATGACCCTCGGTGAGAAGCTTTTGACTCCGACCAAGATTTATGTGAAGGCTCTTTCTTCCTTAAAGACCAACGGTATTGTTGTAAAGGCTTGCAGCCACGTAACCGGTGGCGGTTTCTACGAGAACATTCCGAGAATGCTTCCGGATGGTATCCGTGCACAGGTGAAGAAGAATGCTTACGAAGTACCGGCAATCTTCCAGATGCTTGCAAAGGACGGTAACATCGAGGAGCAGATGATGTACAATACCTACAACATGGGTATCGGTATGGTAATCGCAGTGGATAAGGCTGACGCTGACAAGGCAGTTGCTACCTTAAAGGCAGCAGGCGAAGAGGCATATATCCTCGGTGAGGCTGTAAACGGCGAAAAGGGAATTGATATTCTGTAATACATAAATTATGGCGTGTGCGGTGTCCGGCTTTGCAAAAGCTCGGCGCGGCACGCGCTTTATTTGCGTGTTGGCAAAGTGAGCATGCGAGCAAACTGCGTGAGCTGGCTCACAGGCAGTTGCGTAGTCATGCGAACGCGCCCACGACCGAGCGACAAAGTCGCGAGGCGGGGGAGGTGCGAAGCACTGCCTACACGCAACAAAACTTTTTAAGGAGGTCCCTATGACAAAAATCGTAGTTTTGGTATCCGGTGGCGGAACGAATTTACAGGCGATTATGGATAAGATGGACAGCGGTGCCATCACCAATGCGGAAATCGTAGCCGTAATCAGTAACAAGGCAGATGCCTATGCATTAGAGCGTGCAAAGAATAAGGGCATTGCGGCGGAGTGCATTTCTCCGAAGAGCTTTGCATCCCGTGCCGAGTTTAACGAAGCACTTTTGGCGGGCGTTGCGAAGTATGAGCCGGATTTGATTGTACTGGCAGGCTATCTTGTGATTTTGCCGGCGTGTCTCATTCAGGCATATCCGCAGAAGATTTTAAATATTCACCCGTCTTTGATTCCGTCCTTTTGCGGCGACGGATTTTACGGACTGCATGTCCATGAGGCGGTGCTTGCCAGAGGTAATAAGGTAACCGGTGCTACGGTGCATTTTGTGGACGAGGGTACGGATACCGGCCCGATTCTCATGCAGAAGGCGGTAGCGGTGAAGCTTGGGGATACCCCGGAGATTTTACAGCGTCGCGTTATGGAAGAGGCTGAATGGGAGATTCTCCCGGCAGCCATCAATGCCATTGCCAACGGCAAGGTGACCTGGCAGGACGGTAAGGCGTTTGTATTAGACTAAATAACGGAGGAATAAACATGAAGGTTTTAATCGTAGGCGGCGGCGGAAGAGAGCACGCCATTGCGTGGAAGGTAGCGCAGAGTAAGAAGGTAGACAAGATGTATTGTGCACCGGGTAATGCAGGTATTGCAGAGCTTGCTGAGTGTGTAAATATCGGTGTTATGGAGACCGAGAAGCTGGCCGAGTTTGCGGCACAGGAAAAGATTGATCTCACCATTATCGGACCGGACGATTCTCTCGGTGCGGGAGTGGTAGATGCTTTCGAAGCAAAGGGACTTCGCGTATTCGGACCGCGGAAGAATGCGGCTATCATCGAAGGCTCCAAGGCTTTTTCTAAGGATTTGATGAAGAAGTATAACATCCCGACTGCGGCTTATGAGGTGTTTACCGATGCGGCAGCGGCTATCGAGTATTTAAAGACCAGTCCGTACCCGACTGTATTGAAGGCAGACGGTTTGGCTCTCGGTAAGGGTGTTTTGATTTGCAATAATTACGACGAGGCGGTTGCCGGCGTAAAAGCAATTATGGAGGACAAGCAGTTCGGTTCAGCAGGCGACAAGCTGGTTATCGAAGAGTTTATGACCGGTCCGGAGGTTTCTGTTTTGGCATTCTGCGACGGTAACATCATTAAGACCATGACCAGTGCCCAGGATCACAAGCGTGCTAAGGACGGCGACCAGGGCTTAAATACCGGCGGTATGGGTACCTTCTCTCCGACTCCGTTCTATACTGCAGAGGTGGATGAATTCTGTAAGAAGTACATTTATCAGCCGACCATGGATGCCATGAAGGCTGAGGGCAGACCGTTTGTAGGCGTGCTTTTCGTGGGTCTTATGCTGACTCCGAACGGCCCGAGAGTACTGGAGTACAACGCACGTTTCGGCGACCCGGAGACCCAGGTGGTGCTTCCGCGTATGGAAAATGATATTGTGGATGTATTTGAGGCTTGTATCGACGGTAAGCTTGATGCCATCGACTTAAAGTTCGCAGACAATGCAGCGGTTTGTGTGGTACTTGCATCCGACGGATATCCGGAGCATTATGAGAAGGGCTTCCCGATTGAAGGACTGGATACCTTCAAGACCAGGGACGGCTACTATGTATTCCATGCCGGCACCAAGTTCGATAACGGCAAGGTAGTCACCAACGGAGGCCGTGTACTCGGCGTGGTTGCGGTAGGCGATGACTTAAAGGGTGCCCGTGCCAATGCCTATGCGGCAACGGAGTGGATTTCCTTTGCCAATAAGTACAAGAGAAACGATATCGGTAAGGCAATCGATTACGTGAAGTAGGGTCGTTCTTGCCGAATGGATAGCTGCCTTTTGCCACAATTCCAATCGGTAAGAACTTGCTTATGAAAGGGGAGAGGAAAAAGATGAGAAGAAAAGGTTTGATTTTGGGGATATTGTTATTGTTTGGCTTAGCCGGCTGTGTGGCAAGACCTGTAGAGCAGCCCCTTCCGACGCTGGCGCCGGAGGTGCAGGAGAGGGAAGGAGCCGGGACTGAGGAAAACGGGGAAAAGGAAGGGTCCGGAGGAACGGAGAGCATCTTAGACCTGGGAGGTTTAGGTGTCGACATCATTCGTTATGTTGAGCGGTCGCGGACGGCAGCGGATGAGAATCATGCGGCTGTATTGGAAACGGCGATTGAGGTGGCATGTCTTGAATACATAAGCGATGGGACAAAGCTGCCGGAGGAACCGATTCGATTCCGTTATACCCATGATTTGGAGGAGTTGGATGATACCTATTCCGTGATAAAGAAGACGATTCGAGAGATTGTGGGAGATGACGAAATCACATTGTCTGACGAGGCTTTTTATATGATGGTGACGATTTCTAAGAAAGAGAACGGAATGCCGGAAGTTAAAGTTGAGATTATGCAGGAGTAAAGAAACAGGGCGTGTGCGATTTGCACATGCCCTGTTTTGCGTTATGAAAGAGTTTTATTCATTTACCTTAATCTGCTTCTGGATATTGACGGTTTCCAGCTTTCCGAATTTGCTACCGATATCCAGATTGTCTCTGGCAAGAATCCGCATGGCAAGATTGGAATCTCGGAGATTGATGTTACCGCTTCCGTTGATGTCGCCGATACCGGTCACAGAGTTGCCCTCGCAATAAAAATCGGTGGAGGTCAGCAATGTACTGCAATCTAAGGAGCCTCCGTCGGTGCCAAAGCATACGATGTTGCGGCCACGGATGTCACAGATGATGGCGCCGTGAGCTACAATCAGACGTCCTTTTCCGCCGTGAAGAACGCCGATACCGCAGAGACCGATGCCGGATTCGGTTATGATAGTTTTGTAGTGCTCGATTAAGATATTTGCATTGCCGGTGACGCAACCGATGCCTACCGCTGTTGCACTTGAGATTTCTATGGTTTGTTTACTGTTTTTGATATCGATGATACAGTTGCCGTCAAAGTTTCCGATGCCGACACAGTTGTTTCCGGAGCCTTCTAAGTGAATTTTGGTCTGTCGGATGGATATGATGGAGCTTGCATCGTTTTTGCCGCCGCCGATAGCGATGGAGTTTTCACCGTTAATGTCGATATGCAGTATGCCGACAAAGTCGATATGAATGTTGCCGTAGCTGTTGTCACGGTCGTTTCCGATGCCGTAGGAATTCAACATCTCACAGTGAATATGGAGAGAACCCTCACCGGTCAAACGTAAATCAGAATTTTGCGGCACTCTGATACCGCGATTGATGAGTTTGTTGTCACCTTTCAAAACGATGGTGGCATTGGTGAAATTGCCAAGGTCGATAAGCGGAACCTCTTTTTCTGTTATGATGTGGACATCCTTCAGCGTAATCCGGGTATGTAAACCGTCACGTATCGCAACGGAACACTGAATGGCGGTATCCAGGACTCCTTGTATGGTGACGTTCTCGGTTTCTATAAGAAGTGCGTTGTAGTGTTCGGCGGTAATTTGTGCCAAATCTACGGTTTCGCCTTCCTTCGGACGGTAAACTCTTACCGCATACTCGGAACGCATCCGGTTCAGGTCTATAATTTCATTTTGCAGGTCATTCGGAAGCTCCCGCAAAACGTAAGGTGTCGGTTTTGCAAGGTAGTAGCCTTGAATTAAATCGGAACCGAGAGTAGTCATGGTTTTCAGCTCTTCATGAGTCTCTACTCCTTCTGCAAGGGCGAAGTAGCCGTTTTCGTGAACGAACTCGATGATACCGGCAACCAGCTTTTGAATGCGCGGTTTATCCTGAATATGTTCTACGAGAGAACGGTCGATTTTTACGTAGTTCGGATTGTAACGTATCAGGTTGGAAATGTTGGAAAAACCGGTGCCGTAATCGTCAATGGCGAGAGAAATATTGTGGGTCTTCAACCGGTTTCGAATGACGGAAATGCGGTCGTTATCCATCTCGGTTTGTTCCGTCATTTCAATAACCAGCTTCTCCATCAGATGACCATATTTTTCAACAAGGACATTCCAGTCTTCCGTATTTAGCATATAGGCAGGAATGGAATTGACAAACAGCTTGCAGTCGGAGAACAGCTCTTGGTGTTCGTTGATGTAAGCCAGTGTATTATACATGGTTGCCTTTTCAATGTCATACAAACGTCCGTAAGCGGAGGCTGCGTCAATGACCTCCAACGGGGACATGTAAATGACGGGATCGGTGCGCATCAGCGCCTCGTAAGCGAAAATCGAGCCGTCATGTGCATTTACAATCGGCTGAAAATGATAAAAGAATAAATTACGCTCGATTAACAGATTCAGCGGCAGATGGACGTCGGTTTGAGCCATCACGGCCTGTTTGATACTAAAGTGTGAGTCGTTTTGACTGAATTGTTTTGAAACGATACAAAAGGCCAGATTCAGAGCGGAAACCACCCTCTTCAGAGGGACGGCCATATCCGAGGGATTGTCGGTACGGAACGCATAATATCCATAAATCTTTTTCTCTGCGTGGATTGTGTTAAGAATATACGCGGTGGTGTCATCGGCCCACTCTTCGTGATTCGGAATAATCCGGCTGCGCATAAGGTGGCTTTGGTTGTTGTCGTTTTCCTGCGCCGGTTGCGAGGAAAGCAGAATCAGTTCGTCAGAGAACCCCTTTGCCGGAGCCGGCGGGTTATGAATCAATAAATCAAGGAAGGTATTGTTAAGGCATATATGGGAGCCGTAGAGAATAACTTCGGTAAGCAGGGAGTATAACCGGTTGATATCTTGCGTGGAAACCACCTGCGCAAGCCAGGCATACATAAAATCCTCCTGAAACATAGAATCCTTGATGGTGTGATGCAGTTCATAAACGGAATCCCGGGTGTTGACGCCAAGTTCGGAAGTAAGAACCGTTTCATCCGTGTCTTCGAGGAATTCCGTCTCCGAAAGAAGCGGAATGTTGCAAGCCTCTGCTTTGCAGAGGAGGGCATCCGGCAGCTTGCCTTCCGGAAAGCTTTTGGAATGAACAGCCAGAAGGTCGATGACATGAAAATCCATAAGCTCATAGATGGTACATTCATCATCGTGAAAGGAATTTCCGGTATTGTAGTCGACAAAGCTGTTGAAAATCATCAGCTTGTGTCCCTGCCGGTTTGCATAACGATGTAAGCGGTCCAGATAGACCATCCGGTCGTTCTCCTGAATTTTCGTGATACATACTCCGATAACTTTCTTGCCTTTTATCATAACGAACACCGTCCTAACCCGAAAACATGCGAAAGCCTCTTTAGCGTGGTAATGTGATTTAATTATATCATGAAGAAGGAAGAATATCAAGAATTTGCATGGGAATTTATGGAAAAAATCTGAAAAAGAATATAAGAAAATAAATGTATACAGACGATATTGCGTTCAATGAAAAGCCCGGTACACCATATAGTGGATGTGTACCGGGCCGGGAGTTATTTGTTTGGTGATACGGTCACTTTTATCAATATACTCTTATCGTTAAACACCGGTTGATCGGAGCCTACACCGATAAAATCCTTTCCGAACATATCGAACAGGTTTGAGGTAAGGGTAAAGGGCGGCAGGGAGCCCAGGAACTTCTCGCCGTCGCAAAGGAAGGCGTGGAATACCGGGAGTACATAATCTCCGGTTTCGTTGAATCCGCCGCCCCCGGCATGGTCGATTACGATGGAGTATCTGCCGGCAAGTAACTCTTTCGCGGTTTTGTCACTGCGCTTGATTATCATATTGGTGCGGCCGTTTCCCGGGATGTCTTCATAATTCCGAAACGCATTCCCGGTATGAGGTACGTTATACTTCTCGGCCACGCGCTTGTCGGAATAGCCAAAGAGCGGTACGCCCTTTTCGATAAAGACGCGCATATCATTCTCCTTGACACAGCCTTCGCCGTCCCAGAACGGAGCATGCCAGCAGGTTTCGTCGGAGTCGTCATCAATGAGGGTGAAGTCCTCCGAGAATACCTTTTCGCCCAGTTTTCCGGATAAAAGGGAGGCGCCCAGAGCCAGGCGTTCCGCATCCAGCTGGCCCGTGAGATTGCCAACAAAGTTGTAATATTGGGACTGTAAAACAGCCTCTTCCGGAAATTCGGCCTGCTTCTCAAAACTGCCTAAGTAGTTGTCTGCCATTTCATAAAGCTTTTCAAAGGAAAAGTCACGCTGACCGATGGTGAAGAAACCGTTTTGGAGGTCTGTGCTGTCCTTGTGTTTATAGTTTACGGAGACTTGGATGTGACTGTCCTTGTTTTCGTAATCCATGCCCTTGCTGTTGGTTTGCCGGGTGTATTCGTTTTGCAGGGAGAAGGAACCGTTCAGTGTGAACTGCGGATACTTCTCTGTAATATGAGCCAGTGCTTCCTCAGCGATGGATAAAAGCTCTTTGTCGGAATAGGTGCGTTCGGTTTTATCACGCTTGCGGCAGCCGGTTTCCAACTCGTAAGGATACGGGCGGTTTCTTATGAGGTTTTCCTCAGCCAGGGCATAGCCCGTAGCGTCGTCCATTTCGCCTACCTGAAAATGGATTCCGATTTTTCCGTCCTTTAAAACACGGAAAGAATATTCGGTCACGTCGTTTTTTTGAAAGGAAACGATTTTATTTTCTTCAAAATATACGGTGGAACAACATTCGGTGTATGTATACTTTTCTCTCATGATTCCCCTCCTTAATTTACGCTTAACGATTTTACACGAATGGTGGGACCGCCGGCGGAAACCCAGGCGGATTGCCCGTTCTTTCCGCAATCCAGACAGTCGTTTACGGTAAAATCATTGCCTACGGCATCGATGTCGAATAACGTGCGGAAGACATTGCCGGTGATGACGCTGACACGAACCGGCTCGCAGATTTTGCCGTCCCGGATGCGATAGCAAAGATCCGGATTCAGTGTAAAGGTGGACATGCCGCTGCCGCTTTCGGCACGGGCAACGTAGATGCCGTCCTTTACTCCTTTGATCATCTCCTCCGGGTCGTCCGGACCGCCCAGCATATAGGTATTTGTCATGCGGACAATCGGTGTCCGGAAATAGTTCTGAGCCCGGGAATTACCGGTAGGGGTCTCTTGTAAGGTTACGGCGGACTTGGTATCGTGAAGTCTGCCGGTGAGAATACCGTCTTTGATAAGGAAGGTTTCGGCTGCTTTGGTACCTTCGTCGTCATAGGGAACGTAGCCGTGTCCGATAATATTTCCCGCATCGGAAATGGAAACCTTTTCGTTTCCGACCTTCTTGCCCAATACCCATTCTTCCTGCAGGGTTTTGTCGTTTAACATATAATCGGCCTCGCTTTTGTGACCGAAGCTTTCATGGGTAAAGAATGAGGTCACATGCGGAGAAAGAACGCAGGTATAATCTCCCGGTGTCACCGGAACCGCATGGCGGGCATAGTCTAAGTCTCTGTCGCGAGCGGTGAGAATCGTTTCTTCCAATCCGTGTAAGTCTTGGAAATCACTTTTACAAAAAGCGGAATAGCCGTAATTCGGGATACCGTCTACCGTAAATAGGAAAAACATACTGAAAACCACAAACTGCTGGTCTTGGGAAATTGCAGCCCCTTTACTGGAATAGAATTGCTTAGTGCGATGGGTGATGGCAAGATTGGTACCGTAGGCATTTTGCTCCGGAATGGACTTGTCCACGCAGGAGGAAATATAGTGATTCACCAGTGCAATGCGCTCCTCACGGGAAACCTTCCGGATATCGTTATCGCCGTGGTATTGTAACACGGTGTCCACATTGGTCTCGTATGCGGCTACCACCGGATGATTTAAAATATCCGGATTCGGCGTGGCAAGGGTTGCTAAATTATTGATTTCTTCCTGAATTCCGTCGATGTTATTGGTGCTGGCCGTATACCACATAGTGCCGTCAAAAACGCGAATCATGGCACCGGTAACGGTGGATGCGGAATCGGAAAGCACATCGTCGTTTTGCACGGCGTAGCGGGAAGCATAGTTTTCTTCGATTCGTACGTCACAATACAAATCCTTCGGAAACTGATACATGGTGTAAACCCTCCTTATACATTTTCATAAAATTAGGATAGCATAACAATGTTACGATGTCAAGGAAGGAAATAGAGAAGGAAAGTGGCGGAAATCAATCGAGGCTTGTGAAAAAAGTAACCTTGTTTTTTCTTGACTTCCTATAAAACCTATGATAAGATAACACTGATCAGTAAAATGCAGTGAAGGAAAAGAGTAGGTATCCGAAACGGTACAGAGAGAAGACGGTGGTGCAAGTCTTTGCGGGAAGGATAGTGAAGCAGTTCCGGAGCTTTGAACCGAACAGCGCGGCTTAGTAGGCTTCAACGGAGTTCCCCCGTTACAGGGAAACGGTATTGGCGCAGGCTTGTATCGGCAGAGTGCAGGGTTTTCCCTGAAGTTAGGTGGTAACACGGACAGATTGTTCGCCCTAACTCGATAGATAATACTATCGAGTTAGGGCTTTTCTTTTGTTGCAAGGAGGTTTCCCATGAAAAGCGGAAAGGTTTCGGATACCGCACTTCGGCGGTCCATTTTAAAAGAAGTACAAAAAGTGAATCAGGGAACCCTTTCGCCGATGGTGGGAGGAGGAGCCGGCGTGGTTCCGAATTGCCATGTGTCCGGGGGGCTTTCACGAGCCGGGCAGGTATCCGACGACGAAATGCCGGCGGCGGTGTACAGCGCTATGCAGACCGTAACGGGAGAAGGCCTTCTCACAGCGTACCTGGCGGCGGTACGGGCAGCAAACAGTCTGGCGGCCAAGGGAGCGATACCTCAGGCGGCATCTATCGCCATTACTGTACCGGAGTCTATGGATGAGCGGGATTTGCGAAGGATGCATGAACGCTACTGTGAGTATTTGCAGAAGCATAACATAAAGATAGTGGGCGGTCACACGGCGGTAAGTGCGGTGGTGACGAAGCCAGTGGTTTCGGCGCAGATGATGGGAACGCGAGCGACGGAGAGCGGAAGTCGGAAAAACGGAGGAGCAATCGAAGGGACGGCCATAGAGGAAGCAACAGCGACCAATGTACAGAAAAGCCGGAGTGAAAGGGAACGGAACCCGGAAGAGTTCCTAGGTCTCGACATCGTCATGACAAAAACCTGCGGCCTCGGCGGAACGGCCCTTTTAGCGGGGCATTTTACCGATGAACTGGCTGCCAGATATCCGCGACGGTTTATCGAACGGGCGGCAGAGTTCCTTACCGAAACGGAAAAGAACGAAGAAGGATATCTTGCGGTGGCAGACGGTGCAGCTTATGTCCATGCGGCAGCGGAAGGCGGCGTTTTCGGAGCTCTTTGGGAACTGGCGGAATACGCTGAATGCGGACTGGAAATTGACCTTCCGGCCATCCCGATTTTGCAGGAGACGGTAGAAATCTGTGAATACTTTGATGTGAATCCGTATCAGCTTCGGACGGAAGGCGTGTTCCTGATTCTTTCGGAGCATGGCGGACGGCTTTGCGAAGTACTGGAAGGAAAGGGCGTATCGGCGGCAGTCATCGGAAAGACCGTACCGGGCCTTGATCGGGCGGTACGAAACGGCGAAGAGGTCCGGTATTTGGAACCGAATCGTGTGGAAGAGTACGAGAGAGTGGTGGCAGGAAAACGAGCCGGAAAGTAAGGACGACGGAGCGAATAGCAGAGTAACAGCAAAGAAAATAAATAGAAGAGAAAAAGGAGGACAATACCATGCGTGAAGAAATTTTAAAAACATTGGATAAAAACAGCAAGGTCGCGGAAAGCGATTTGGCCAAGATGTTAGGCATGACCGAAGAAGAGGTACATGCGGAGATTAAGAAGTTAGAGGCGGAGCATGTGATTTGCGGCTACCCGACCCTGATTAACTGGGATGCTACCACCGAGGAGCGCGTAACGGCGTTAATCGAGGTAAAGGTTACCCCGCAGCGGGGACAGGGCTTTGACAAGATTGCGGAGCGCATTTATCGTTACGACGAGGTAGAATCGGTGTATTTGATGTCCGGCGGTTTTGATTTGACCGTGATTATCGAGGGCAAGAGCATGCGCGAGGTGGCGAACTTTGTTTCCCAGAAGCTTGCGCCGATGGAAGCGGTACTTAGCACCGGAACCCATTTTGTTTTGAAAAAATATAAAGAGCACGGCCTTCCGCTTGTATCCGAAGGCGACGGTGATGAAAGGATGTTGGTGACCCCATGAGAAACCCGTTAAATGAGAAAGTACAGGTAATGAAGCCTTCGGGCATTCGTAAGTTTTTTGATATTGTTAGTGAGATGAAGGATGCGATTTCCCTGGGTGTGGGTGAGCCGGACTTCGAGACTCCGTGGCACATCAGAGAGGAGGCAATTTACTCCTTAGAGAAGGGCAGAACCGTGTATACCTCCAATGCAGGTCTTAAGGAGCTTAAGGTGGAGGTTTGTAACTATTTGAAGCGTCGTTACGGCTTGGACTATCCGGACAAGGACGTGCTGGTAACCATTGGTGGTAGTGAAGCAATCGATGCTGCACTCCGTGCCATGGTAGACCCGGGCGACGAGGTGTTGATTCCGGAGCCGTGCTACGTTTCCTACGTGCCGTGTGTGGCACTGGCAGGCGGTGTGCCGGTAACCATTGAACTTAAGGCTGAAAACGAGTTCCGTTTGACGAAGCAGGAACTTTTGGATGCCATTACCGATAAGACGAAGATTTTAATTATGCCGTTCCCGAACAATCCGACGGGTGCCATTATGGAGGAGAAGGATTTACGGGAAATCGCAGAAGTTGTGGTGGAAAAGGATTTATTTGTCATCTCTGACGAGATTTATTCCGAGTTAACCTACGGAAGAAACCATGTTTCCATCGCTTCCATGCCGGGAATGAAGGAACGTACCATCGTCATTAACGGTTTCTCCAAGTCTTATGCAATGACCGGCTGGCGTCTTGGTTATGCGGTAGGACCGGAAGTGATTATCAGCCAGATGACGAAGATTCATCAGTTTGCCATTATGTGTGCACCGACCACCAGCCAGTATGCGGCTGTAGAGGCATTGAAAAACGGTGATCCGGATGTAGAAATGATGCGTGATGCGTACGATAAGCGTAGAAAGTATTTGGTAACAAGACTCCGTGAAATCGGTTTGGAGTGCTTTGAACCGTATGGTGCATTCTATGTGTTCCCGTGCATCAAAGGCTTAGGCATGACTTCCGATGAATTTGCCACAAAGCTTCTTGAAGAAGAGAAATTGGCAGTGGTACCGGGTACCGCCTTCGGTGATTGCGGCGAGGGCTTCTTGCGTATTTCCTACGCATATTCCATCGAGCAGTTGAAGGAAGCGTTAAATCGTATGGAGAGCTTTGTGAAGAGACATAAAAAATAGTGATTTGATAATAAAAGGAGTTGCCTTGCGAAAGTATAAGTGGTAACTCCTTTTCCTGTTGGGGGAGGATTGTATGGTACAGTTAAAAGAGGAAAAGTTTTATACACTGCTTCGGTTTTTCTTTTCGGATTTCTTTTGCGAAGGCTTAGAGAAGGCGGTGGCGGATGAGAAGGAAGAGGTATCGGTGGTGACGTTGTTTCGTGGAATGGAGTTCTTCTTTGACTTAGTGAAGGAACATAGAATTGCGTTCCCATATGGGTCTATAGAGGAGTATATTACGAAGACATACAGCGATGGGAAAGAGATGTATGAAAAGCTTTTGGAGCGGTATGACCGTGAAATTAAAGAGTATCACGGGAAAGAGAAAAGTTTTGAGGAGCTGTTTGGAAGGTTGGAGTTTTTTTAGAGGCTGAAAATGAATATGAGAAAGAGGTTCCCCGGTTTGTGTAGCGATGCCAGATCGGGGCATATTGTTTTGAATGAAACACAAGGACGTTATGTCAATGTATGCCTTGATTTTACAGTGGTTTAGGCGTTATGAGGAACTTTTTTGTTTGTGAGTTTTCTACA
The DNA here is from genome assembly GCA_964545045.1 of uncultured Lachnospiraceae bacterium. GTDB lineage: Bacteria > Bacillota > Clostridia > Lachnospirales > Lachnospiraceae > SIG307. The sequence goes on from CAZJEN010000004.1 coordinate 84,659, forward strand.
AAATTTCTTTTTGTTTTTCGGTGCATATGCCAAATTGATTTTTGGAAGTGGACGTGTTAATCTTAAAAAGAAAGATTTAGAGTCTGTAGAACTCTTTAATAAAAATGTTGACGAATGCGTATCTTATGCGTATAATACAATTGTAGGGGAGGACAATAAATGAAAACAAAAGACCTCATTAAGCTTTTGGAGAGAAATGGGTGGATGTTTAAACGTCATGGTGCCAATCATGATATATATGTGAAAGGTACGGAGAGGGAAAGCGTTGTGAGGCATAAAGAAACGGACGAGGAATCGGCTAGGTCAATTATCAAAAGGCATGGATTGAAATAGTATGACTATATCTGAATATTATGGCAAGGCGAGGAGGAAACGGCATGAGAAAAGCTTATCCGATTATTATGACACAAGGGAAAGAGCATATGATTGTTTATGTTCCGGATTTCAATATTAATACGCAGGGGAAGGATATTCCTGATGCGATTGAGATGGCAAGAGATGCAATCGGTCTTATAGGAATTGATATGGAAGATGAGGGAGAAGAATTGCCGGAAGCATCTGTATTTGCCGAGGTTCAGAAAGATGCTTCGGAAGGTGCCATTGTCTCATTGGTGGATGTTGATTTTACGGAATATCGAAGAAAGAACGACTTACGAACCGTAAAGAAGAATTGTACAATTCCGTCATGGCTCAGCTTTGAGGCGGAGCGGGCAGGTATAAATTTTTCTGCTGTTTTGCAGGCGGCATTGAAGAAAGAATTGCAGATTGTAAGACGTTAAAAGAACAAAAGATAGGAGGATATCCATGGTTGTTAATTTTGAATTTCTCGGAATGGAATCGGTGGAAAACGTGATTACCTGTATGCACTATAAGGTGGATAAGGTAGTGTATTTCGGTTACCCGGAAATGGTGAATGCGAAGAAAGCAAGAACCGAGAAGTTCCTGCGGAAACGCTGTAAGGTGAAAGAAGTGGTATTTCACTCTTTGCCGCGCGGCGGTCTGCAGGAGATGCTTCATATCATGCGGCAGGCCATTGAAACGGAAAAAGCCCGCGGAAACGAAATGTATTTTGATATTACCGGCGGTGAAAATTTGATTTTAGTGGCGTTCGGAATGTTGGCAGGAGAGTACGATACGCCGATGCATCAGTTCAATGTGAGAGAAAATAAGGTGATTGAACTGGACGAGGGTTCGAAGAGAAGAATCAGTCGGGATGTACCGGAACAGAACATCGTTTTTACCCTGGATAGCTTTATTGAGCTTAAGGGCGGTGTGGTAAATCACTCTCTTCATAAGGACGTAAAGGCAATCAAGAATAAGGACTTTTCCATGGATGTGGATAAAATCTGGCAGGTAGCGAAGCGTCATTGGGACAACTGGAATCAGTTTTCGAATTTCCTTGGAAAGAACATGGTGGAGGATTACAGCCTGCAGGTGGATGTGCCTATGAGCGAGGTGCATAAGGCGTTGAATGCGCCGTATTCCGGTCTTCGAAAGATGTCGGAACTGAATCGGATTGTGGATGACTTTAAACAAGTAGGTATTTTGAAAGATGTGGATCATAAAGGAGATCGTTACCGTTTTACCTTTAAAAATGAGACGGTAAAGAGCTGTCTGATGGACGGCGGCAGTATTTTGGAGCTGTACACTTATAAGAAGGAGAAGGAACGCAGTACCGATTGCCGCGTGGGAGTGCATTTGGATTGGGACGGCGTGGTACAGTCCAAGGGAATGGATGTACTGAATGAAATCGATGTATTGACCATTTCCGGCAATGTGCCGACCTTTATCTCCTGTAAGGGTGGAAAGCTGGGGTCTCATCAGACGTTGCATGCATTGTATGAGCTGGAAACCGTCACGAGACGTTTCGGCGGAAAGTATGCAAAGAAGGTACTGGTTACCGCAAGACCGTTAGGACGAACGTACATGGAACGTGCGGAGGAGTTGCGAATCGAAGTGCGGTGTGAAGTGGAGCAGGAGAAAAGAGGAAAATAAAGAACAACGAAACAGATAAGATACGAGGAGGCGTGATTCATAGGAAGTCACGTCTCCTCTTTTTTTGCATACTCTACCAATAGAGCCTGATATGTGAGGTGCAACATGGCAGTTTGCAGGGAAGCGGTAATTTCCGATGATTACAAAGGATTCGGGCTTCCGAATCGCGGAAGTGACGAAGAAGTAGCCGGGCTTCTTCGGGCGGATTGTGTGCGAAGGGTATCGGACAATTTGGTCTTTGCCTATTTTTATGATCCGGAACCGGAATTGGGAGGAAGAGAGTTTCCCTTTGGGATTATGCAAAAGTGCTATGGGCTGTTGTCAGAGGAGGAGCTGGCGGCGTCCGGGGTATTGCAGCTAAGGGAAGGACCGTTGACCAATTTTCGTGGAAGAGGGGTGCTCCTTGGATTTGTGGACACAGGAATTGATTTTGCGGAGGAAGTGTTTCGGAATGCGGACGGAAGTACGAGGCTGGTGGGATTGTGGGACCAGACGCTGGAGGGTGACCGGGACGAGGCGACGGTGCCGGAGCCGACAGAGGATTGTCAGAACGGAGCAGGGCAAATCTATGGTATGACCGACCGGACTACTGCCGACTTTGCCTTTTACGGCAGAGAATTTACCGAAGAAGAAATCAACCTTGCCCTGCAGTCGGAGAATCCTTATGAAGTGATTCCTTCCCGGGATGAGAACGGTCACGGCAGTGCTTTGGTGCGGGCGGCAGCAGCGAGTGAAGCGCGGGGCGGAAGTTTTCCTTTTCGCGATGCCGGAGTTCCGGCGCAGGAGAAAACTACAGACGAGCCCTACGGCGGTGTGGCTCCTCTTGCCTCCATCGCTGTGGTCAAACTAAAACAGGCAAAGCTTTATCTCCGGGATTTCTGGCAAATCCCGGACAATGCTTTTTGCGCGGCGGAGGAGGATATTATTTACGGAGTGGAATGGCTGCTATCGGTAGCGGAGCGAGAGAATATGCCTTTGGTGCTTTGTATTGCTCTCGGCAGTAATCAAGGGAATCACACTGGGCAGACGGTGCTTTCCCGGTATCTGGACGATGTGGCAAGATATCCCGGTGTTTGTGTCTGTGTCGCGGCGGGGAACGAAGGCGGCACCGGACATCACTTTTTCGGAAGAGTACAGGGTGACGGGTATGAAGAAGTAGAGATTAACGTGGCGGAGGGAGAAGAAGGATTCAGTACGGAGCTTTGGGCGGTGGACCCGGATTTGTTTACGGTGGAAATTATTTCTCCTGCGGGAGAGGTGATTCCCCGGATTCAGGGACGACCTACCTTTAACCGGCAGTACCGGTTGTATTTCGAAGGGGGAACCGTTTGGATTCAGTCGAACCTGTACGATCAGTCCGTGGGAACCCAAGGAATATGGATTCGCTTCGCCGAACCGGCAGCGGGTGTGTGGAGAATCCGCGTGTATGCGGAAGGAGAGTTTTCCAAGACCTTTCATATGTGGCTTCCGGTGCGCACGTTTTTGCGGGAGGAGACCGCCTTTTTGCGTCCGGATCCGTATGTACAGATTTGTGACCCGGGAGCGGCAAGAGAGGTGCTGACCTTTACGGCCTATGATGTGATTAGCGGGAGTTTGTATCAGGGGGCATCTTACGGATATACGGCAGACAACAGAATAAAGCCGGACCTGGCGGCACCGAAAGGAGAACTCCTTTACGAGGGAACCGGCATGGCCACGGCGTTCGGAGCCGGATGCGCGGCACTGTTGTTCGAGGCGGCCGCGAGACAGGAAAACTATGTGATTTTAGATACGCTTGTCATAAAACGATTGTTTACCGCCTCCGCCGAACGGGACGGACGAGATTATCCGAACCGGGAATGGGGCTACGGGAAACTGGATGTGTATGGCGCGGTTACCCGTGCGCCGGGACGCGTCCTGTCATAAAGGAAAGGCAAGCACCCTTCCTTTGACAGAACTATGAGGGGGAATATGTTAAGAAAGAAAATCCTCTACTACATCACGAAAATGACAAGGGGATACCTGAGCGTGATTTAAACGTTCCAAAAGGCGATTCATTTTTTCGATGCGGGTGGTAATGCCGTGAATGCAATCCACCTTTTCGAAACCGCTGTAATCATGGCGATACACCTCGATGCCGTAGGCGAGGTAAGACAGATTGTCCTCGGTATTTAAGATATGGGTAAAAGAACGATATTCATAAGTTACGGCATCCAATGCGTATGCTAAAGACATGGCAGCATCCTCCTGTAAGTGGTTTATGCTGCTATTATATGACAGAGTTCTAACAATTATTGGACAAATTTATTTTTTTTATGCATTAAGGTGGCAACCGTAGGTTCGGCCCAGCTGTAATCCACCATATATTCGTCGTTGAACTCCTGTATGGCGGAAACATCACCCTCTAAGAAACGGTAATAATCACAATCCAGCATTGCCGGATTGATGGCATTCTGGTTTCGGTTACAAACAAGCAAAGACTCAATCCCCGCCTGCTTCAGAGTTTTCTTTAAATCCCGTAAAACTACATGGAAATAGGCTTTTACGGACTCGTCATAGCGTTCTTCCCAAAGGGAATCGATAATCTGCTCTGCGGTTACGGCACCGCCTCGGCGGTCCACAAAAAAGGCCAGTAGCTCCTTGCACTTTTGACGTGGAAATTTCAGCAATGTATTGTTGACAAAAATATCGAAATGGCCGAAGGTACGTACCTTGATTTGTATCTTTTTTTCGGAACAGAGCAGTTTGGCCCGCTCTACCGCTTCATAAATGTCGGAGAAGCTGTAAGGTTTGGTGATATAAGACACGGCTCGTCTGCGAAAAGCGGACAGGGCAAATTGTTCACTGGCGGTGGCAAAGAAAATCAGCATGTCCGGATTGGTTTCGTACAACCGGTCTGCCAAGGTAATGCCGTCCTGTACCGGCATGATAATATCCAATATGGCGGCATCTACCGGGGTCTTTTTTGCAAAAAGAAAAGCTTCTTCGGCATCAGAAAAGCTCCCGGCCACCGTAATGTCCGGAATCATGGTGCAAAATCTGGTAATCAGCCGTAAAGAAGCGAAATCATCGTCAACTAAAATAATGTTCATATGTTCTCCAAAAGGGGATTTAAGCTTGCTAAATTGTTCCAGTATTAAGAATAAAGAGAAAACAGAAAAATGTCAATACCATTTTATGTAAAAATTTTGCTTTGATAGAGTGGTAACGTAGTGTTTCTGCGAATTCCCACTTGCTTTTTAGGGAAAAGGGGGCTACAATAGAAGCCATATTAAGGAAGGAGGGATTCTGTGTCACTGAAGAAAACCCTTTGGAAGCTGTTGCCGAAAAAGCAGATTCAAATCGGTAGGACCAGCCATGAGCTGGAAGGAATACCGGAAGAGTATTTTGAGACAACAGAGCAGATCTACGTGGCGGCCAAGCAGACCGCGGATTGTGAACATCCGGTGCTTGTCAGGGAAATCCCGCCGACCAGAATACGGTGTTCCACTTGTTACGAAACAACTCTTGCGGGACTGGATTATTGCGATAAATGCGGTGCTGCGCTGAAAAATAAAGAATAAGCGAGGAGAATGAGGATGAAGAGCTGGGAAAAGAACTTGAGAGAGATTACCCCGTATGTACCGGGCGAGCAGCCGGATTTTCCGGATATGATTAAATTAAATACTAACGAAAACCCGTATCCGCCGGCGCCGGGGGTGGCAAAGTTATTAAAGGAAATGGATGCGAATAAGCTGACTTTGTATCCGAATCCGAGTGCAAAGCTTTTGGTGGATGAGCTGTCCAAGCAGTACAGTATTGCACCGGAGCGTATTTTTGTAGGTGTAGGTTCCGATGATGTTCTGGGTATGATTTTTATGACCTGTTTTTGTTCGGACAAGCCGATTTTGTTCCCGGACATTACCTATTCCTTCTACGATGTGTGGGCGGATCTGTTCCGTATACCGTACAAGAGAATGCCGCTTGATGATAATTTCTGTATTAAGAAGGAAGACTATCTGGGCGAGAACGGCGGTATTGTCATTGCCAATCCGAATGCGCCGACTTCCATTGCGGTCGGTTTGGATGTTATCGAAGACGTTGTAAAGAACAACCGGGATTCCATCGTGGTGGTGGATGAGGCTTATATTGATTTTGGCGGAGAGTCGGCATTTCCGTTGCTTGAGAAGTATGAGAATTTGCTGGTGGTACAGACTTTTTCCAAGTCCCGTTCCATGGCGGGCATGCGTATCGGATATGCCTTCGGCAGCGAGCGCGTGATTTCTGCCATCTATGCGGTGCGTAACTCCTACAACTCCTATACTATGAACTATCCGTCTATTATGTGCGGTGCGGAAGCTTTAAAGGATGTCGCATATTTTAAGGAATGTACGGCAAAAGTAATCGCAACGAGAGAGCGGATGAAAAAGGAACTTGCGGAACTGGGCTTTTCTTTCCCGGATTCCAAAACCAACTTCCTTTTTGCAACCCATGAGAGTGTTCCGGCAGTGGAGTTGTTTACGATGTTAAGGGATAAGCACATTTTTGTACGTTATTTCAAGACACCGCGTATCGATAATTATTTGCGAATTACCATCGGTACGGATGCCCAGATGGATCGCTTGATTGAAGTGCTGAAAGAGTACTTGGGAAAGTAAGGGTACGATGAAGATGTCCGGTATGACCGGAAAGAAGCGAAAAGTACGAGCTTGATTCGGTACGGAAGGCGGTGCGTCGGATGCAGGTACAAAAACAGAATTATCAAAAGAAGCTGGAAGAAACAATTGCAAGGGAGCAGAAGGAAGGCCGGGTGCCGACCCTTTTACTTCACAGCTGTTGCGCTCCTTGCAGCAGTTATGTGCTGGAGTATCTTTCGGAATATTTTAAAATTACGGTGTTATACTACAATCCGAATATTTCTCCTGCAAAGGAGTACGAAGCCCGGGTGGCGGAGCAGGAGCGTTTGATTTCTGAATTTCCTACAAAATATCCGGTGTCCTTTTTGGCGGGAGAGTATCACCCGGAGGAGTTTTATGGGGCGGTAAAGGGCTTGGAAGACTGTCCGGAGGGCGGCGAACGTTGCACCGTATGCTACGAGATGCGTTTGCGGGAGGCTGCGGAAGCGGCAAAACAAGGCGGATTCGATTATTTTACCACGACCCTTTCCATTAGTCCCTTAAAGGATGCGGAACGGTTAAATTCCATCGGAGGGCGCTTGGCAGAGGAGTACGGTGTGGCATATTTGTATTCCGATTTTAAAAAGAAAAACGGTTATAAACGGTCTACGGAGTTGTCGGCGCAGTACGGCTTGTACCGGCAGGATTATTGCGGTTGCGTTTTTTCAAAAGAAGAGCAGGCAAGGCGGAAATGAGTTTTCCGCTTTTTCTTTTTTGTCTCTGTATATTTCTTTGAATTCGGGTGAAACTATACTTGCGAAGAAAGAAATTGCGGGGTGGCGAAGGCTTCCTTGCTGATAGTTTGAAAGAGAGGCGTGGAAGAGATGACAAAAAAGACGGAAGACCAGACAAATAAGAAGGGAATGCGGCTGGTGGCTGCATTCGGAGCAGTGACGCTGATTGCCCTGGGCGCATTGGCGGTGGGACTGATCAATCCGAAGGAAGGAAAGACACCGAAGAACATTGATTTAAATGCCACCCCGACACCGGGCGTACAAAAGCAGGTTGAGACGGAGAAGCAGGATGTGGCAAAGCAGGTGACACCGGTTCCGACGACGGCACCGAAGCAGGATACTACGGAGCCGCAGACGCAACAGGAACCGCAAAAGCCACCGGTGCAAACCGCAGATGCGACACAGGTTGCGGACAATGAAGTGCCGGAGGATACAGCGGTTTTAAGTCCTGACGGTGTGATTAAGGGATTGAATTTTTCTGCGGAAACGGGAATGCTTTGGCCGGTGACAGGAGAGGCGCTTCTTTCCTTTAGCCCGGACCATGCGATTTATCATAAGACGCTGGATTCTTACCGCACCAGTGATGCGGTTTATTTGGAAAGTGCCCAGGGAACCCATGTGGCAGCGGCAGCGGATGGTGTCGTTACGAGCGTGGCAGAGGAGCTTAAGACCGGAATTACCGTCACCATGCGAGTGTCCGAGGACCATGAGATTGTGTACGGTATGCTTTCCGATGTGACGGTAAAGGAAGGGGACTTTGTGGATGCCGGCACGGTATTTGCAACGGTTGCGGCTCCGAGCCGGTATTACGCAGAGGACGGAGCCGGAGTGTATATTCAGGTACTGGAGAAGGGTGAGGCTGTGAACCCGATGCTGTTCTTGCAGTAGTAAGTGAGTTTTTTTTAGAATTAGTAACAAATCCAAGTCAGGTATCATAGATTGAGATATACGGGGAGCGGCAATGGGGCCGCTCCCGCAGGCGGGAAGACGGACCGGTTCCGGACCGCGGTACATATTTCAAAGGGAAAATATGCAGTCGGTATGTTTTACTGGAAATATGTTGCGCGAGCATGGTAAGGTACAAGGTTTGCCGACTGCTTGAGCATAGATCGGTGGGGCTGTCGCAGGCAACGAATGCGCAGCCCCACTTTTGCTTATCGGTGTATTACTATAAGTCGGCCCCTTTTTTCGTAACGGTTATGAAACAGTCGACGTCCTTCGCAGTATCCTTTTTCTCGTACTTCGGATAGAGTCTTTCTAATTACTTCGGGAGCGGTGGTCCAAAGGTAACGCAACCGCCCTGATGCGGCATCCATGCCTTATGGCGGGCTCGTCCGGACTTCCTGTCCGGACGTTGCTGACAGCCGGCGAAGTAATAAGAAAGTCTACTATCCTGCGTAAAGTTCAAAAGGATAATGCGAAGGACATCGACTTTATTCAACGTGATGTAAAAAAGAGACCGACTTTTTGTGCAACTACAAGGACTACGCAAGAGTCCGCCACGCCCGATACCGCTGCGTATTCGGTGCTCGCGACTGTCCATTTTTGTTTATTTTTTGAGAAAAGTTAAGTTTGTCGATGCTTCAGCCGATATATCATATGGGATAGTATGTCCTATAGGAGGTGCGGCATGAAAAGAGGGAAAACAGTTAAATTCGGCATTTTAATGCTTTTATTGATAGCGGCAGTGTTTTTTGCCATGGGAAACGGAAAGAAGGCGGAGGCGGCCCCAAAGCAGTTGGCGTCCATTACGGCGGTTTATACGGGGGGGACGGTTCTGGTGGGGCATTCCGTCGATTTGGATAAGCTGACGGTCATGGGCTTGTATACGGACGGAAGTTACGTGAAGCTAAAGGATTATGCTTTATCTACTTACGTGGTAGGAGAAAAGGGCAATAATTTCATTACGGTTATGAGTGAGGGCGTGACAGGAAACTTTGTGGTAAAAGGCAAAGAGGTTCTGCGTATCACCGCGACTTATTCCCAGAGTAATATGGTGATCGGGGAGAGCCTGGATCGGAAGAAGCTTGCCGTATATGTTTATTACAGTGACGGTACCAACGGGACGACGGAGGACTATGTGTTGTCCAATACGGTGGTGGGAAAGCTCGGATTAAACGAGTTTACCGTAATTTATGAAGGCGTGACAACGAAGTTTGCGGTGAACGGAAAGGAAGAGAGAAGGCCGCGCAACATTTATGCCAGATACGGCGGGCCGGCAGTGATTGTCGGAAATGCGCCGAAACGGGATGATTTTTATGTCAGCGTATTTTATAACGACAATACGACGGAGCAGATAACTACCTTTGAATTGACACCGTCCGTGATTCAGAAGGAAGGCAGCAATACGGTATTGGTATCTTACGGAGAATTGTCTACGGAGGTAAAAATAACCGGTCTTGCCAAGGCGGTGATCGGAATTCAGGCGGAATATACGGGCTTGCCGGTGGTAATCGGTAAGACCGTCTCGGCGGAGGATATTAAGGTAACAGCGACCTTTAATGACGGAACAAAGGATACAGTTACGAATTTCACGCTTTCCAGTTCTGTGGTATATAAAATCGGTGATAACCTGATTATGGTATTTTGTAACGGAAAATCCGCATATATTAAGGTGCGCGGTGTGGAGGCGGAAATTATCGATTATTCCACGGGTATTGAAGAAGTAATCCGGGAGAGCAAGGTTTCCAGCCGTATCAAGCTTGCCATCGGCGCAAAGGCGGATGAAAGTGCGATTTCCATCGAAAAGGTAGATAAGAAGCTGGTAGAAAAGGCGATGCATCGACTGGTACAGACGGATGAATATTTGGCCTTTGAAGTGGTGTTTGATGATCCGGAGCAAGATGTATATCTTCCGATGACCATGAAGGTGTCTGTACCTGCGGGATTCGATCGGAAGCAGTTCGCGGTATTTTATACAACCAACCGGAAGACTATCATGGCTCAGATGAACGGTGAGTTTTTAAAGGATGGTTATTATGAATTCAAGATGTTCCAGCCGGGGACCTATATCATTGCGGATTGTACGCCGCTTATCTATGTGGAGACATTGGCTTTGGAGGAGTCGGAACTGACCTTACGCCTTGACCGAAGTTATTCCCTGGATCCGGAAATTTTACCGCACGCGGCTACCAATAAAAAGGTGACATATACCTCTTCCAGACCGCAGATAGTATCGGTTTCCGAATACGGTACCCTAAAGGCTTTAAAAACCGGAACAGCAATCATTACGGTGGAAGCGCAGGACGGCAGCGGCAAAAAGTGCAAGCTCCGTGTAAACGTCGTAAAGAAAAAAGGAAAATTTGATGCAGATATCGCGGTATTCAGTGATGAACTGAGCAAGGTACGGGATGCCTATGACTTTATCGATTTTCTTGACTATCTCGAGGAAGAAATCGATGAGCGCACTTACGATATGGATGAACGGACCTTAGAGGTATATACAAAGGAACTGGAGTCCTGGATCGGCGGATGGGATGATAAAGACATTGCCCTTGATGCGGAGGAATGGCTCCTTGTTCTGGAGTTGTTGTATGAACGTGGCGATTATGCCGATGCGGCATTGTTATTCGGTGACGGTGCCATGTTTAAGACGGAGATTCAAGAGCTGAACGCACAATTGGATTTGATAGAGACGCCGGAGGATTTTGCATTATTCAGTGAAACGTTCTTTATGGAGTTTGAGGAGACCTTTGCAGAACTGGAAGAAAAAGACGCGATGCTGTATTTGATGGCGATTCTGACTTGGGCAGAGGAAGTACAGGAGAACATCGGCAGCTATAAGTGGAGCGAAGATGTTCTGGTGCTGTATCAGGAGTGGATGGATGAGCTTGAACTGTACGGGTTTTAGTGAATGTTATATCTCGAACTATTTTTTGTAAGGTTTTCTTATCGCAAGAATGGGGCTGCGCATTTTCATGCGTCAGCCCCGTCGTTGTGCTTATAAACCTTTTACGAAGTTATAGATACAGTCCACAGTATGGTCAATGCCCATCAGACTGCTGTCTACGGAAAGATGATAGTTGGAAGCGATGCCCCACTTTTCACCGGAGTGATAGTTGTAGTAGTTTGCACGGCGCTTATCGTTCTTTAAAACAACTTCTTCGGCGCGGTCAGGGTCCACACCTTCTACGCGGATGGCACGTTCGATACGGAACGGCATGTCGGCATGGATGAAAAGATGAACGGCATTTTCCAAATCCTTCAGAACATAATGGGAACAACGACCGATAACGATACAAGGTCCCTCTTCCGCTACCTTGCGGATGACATTGGACTGGGCAAGGTAAATGCGGTCATCCAAAGAAAGATTGGAAAAACCTAAATCCTGACTGCCGTAAGAACTCATACCCATGGCAATGGAGTAGAGCAGGCTGTTGGTAGCTTTTTTCTCGGCGTTTTCAAAAACAGCCTCCGCAAAACCGCTTTCCTGCGCGGCCCTGGTAATCAGTTCGTTGTCGTAGAACGGAATCCCAAGCTTCTCTGCAAGCTTTTTGCCGATTTCTCTGCCGCCGCTGCCGTATTGTCTGCTGATTGTAATGACTTTATTCATAAAAAGCCCCCCTTTCGGATGCTACAAGATGTACATAAAACAGCTTGATTTTACAATAATATTATACACAATTTCCGGAGAAAAATCAAGAGAAGGACATGGTCGAATGCATAAGAACTTAACAATCGTAATAAATTATTAAGAATTTATATACTGATTTTTTTACATTTACGTGATAGAATATGTTTTGTGGATATCCGTTTGTATATGATAGGTGGGAATAGAGAGAGTACGGATAAATGCGGTGTAAAGGAGGACAACACTACTCATGGGTAATGAACCTGAAAAGATTATCGAGCTGGTAAACGTGAGCAAGATTTACCGTATGGGGAACGAAAAGATTTATGCGGTGGATAATGTCAGCTTCGATATTAAAAAAGGTGAGTTTTGTTGCCTCCTGGGCACCTCAGGCTCCGGTAAGTCAACGTTGTTGAATTTGATGGCGGGTATCGAAAAGGCGACTTCCGGGAAGATTATAATTAAAGGGAAAAACATTCCGAAAATGAACGAAAACAGTCTGGCCAGATTCCGGCAACGGTATCTGGGCTTTGTTTTTCAGGCGTATAATTTGATTAATTCCATGACAGCTTTGGAAAATGTAGAATTTCCTCTCGTGTTTAAACGGGTACCGGGAAAGAGGAGGAAAAAGCTGGCGAAGGAGATGCTGGTTAAGGTGGGATTGAGCAGTAGACTGGCTCATAAACCGAAGGAAATGTCCGGCGGACAGCAGCAACGTGTCGGTATTGCAAGAGCCTTTGTGGCAATGCCGGAGATTGTATTCGCCGATGAGCCTACGGGTAATTTGGATACGAAGACAACCATCGAAGTGATGGAACTGATAAAGCAGATGGCGCGGGATAACAACCAGACCATTGTCATGGTTACCCACGACCGGAGTTTGGCGGCATATGCGGATAAGGTAATACATATTTTGGACGGAAAGATACAGAGCATCGAAGTGACCGGCCGGAATACGGGAGGGGATATGCAGGAGCAGCTAAAGGCAATCTCACGCAAGATTCTGATGGATCGTGGCGGAGATGCGGGCGTGGCTTCGGCTCCGGTGCTGACAGCCGAAGAAACGAAAGACACCATAGAGGTTCAGGTGCCGAAGGATGCGGTGGTCAGACCGGCGAGTGTGAGAATGATTGATTCGGAGAACTGGAAAGGAAATAAGAAATGAAGAAGAAATTACTGACGATTTTTTTAATGGCAAGTGTTTTGTTTACGGCGGTGGGGAGTACCGGAGATATGTACTCGGCACAGGCGGCGGTAAAATATTCCAATCTTGCGGTGGCAGAGGGGGCTGATACCAGATTGATGCTTACACCGGGTGCCACCACTAATGTGATTGTTCCGGTAAAGTCTGTGAAGGACGTGATTTTTGAACCGAAGTTTGAAGTAGTTTTGCCGGAGGGGGCTCCCTTTGAGGTAACCGGTTTTAAGGTGTTTCAGGATAACGGATGGAATGTGTCGGATTACAGTTATATCGGTGCCAGCGGAAATGCGATGCTGAGCTTTTCCGTAATTACAAAGGAAACCGCGAAAATCGGCAATTATGATTTTAAGATACGGTATGAGGATTGGGGTTACTCCGAGGGAGTAATTACGGAGGGAGATAAGGAATACCTTCAGAGTATCACTTTTACCGGTATCGTAAGAGAGGAAAAGATTCCGGCGGAGTTTGCGGTCAGTGATATGAAGGTTACCGGTGATTTAAAGCCGGGCGGGATTGCCACGGTTTCTTTTAAGGTGACCAATTCCGGTGAGCTGGAGGCAAAAAATGTCTGCCTTTCCGGGGATTATTCCGCAGGGCAGTTGATTCCGCAGTATACGACCTATACAAGAAAGCTGGGAGATTTAAAGACAAAGGATTCTGCAGAGGTTTCTTTAAAGGTAAAGGTGTTGGAAAATGTAACCCAGGGAATGGTACAGCTTCCGCTTGTGATTACATATAAGGACAGTGAAGGTGCGTCGTATACCGCATCCTCCAATAATATTCTGTATCTTGAGGTTGATATTCCGAAGGAAGAGGAAACTACCTTTGAGAACGGTACCTTGTTGGTGAACGGAGTAAAACAGAGTCCGTCCAAACCGAAGGCAGGAGACAGAGTTTCTTTGACCTTTAATATGGAGAATACCGGTGAGAGGGATTATACGGATACAAAGCTGTATGTGAATTATGTGTCCGGTACCGGTTTCGAACCGGTCAGTGCCGAGCCGTATCAGTATGTGGGTACCATTAAGGCAGGTCAGAAAAAGTCCGTTACCGTGAATGTGATTGCCGGAAAAGACATTGCAGAGGGAATGAATACTCTTACCGTAGATTACGAATATAAGGATGGTCATAAGGCGGCGACCTCCGACAGCGTTACTTTGTATGTCCTGAATGTGCAGAAGGAGGAAAATGCCGGTCTCAGTAAACCGAAGCTGATGGTTTCCGAGTTTTCCGCAAGCAGTGATGTGGTGAAGTCCGGAGAGGAATTTGACTTTACCTTTTCTGTATATAACACACATAGTGAAACTGCGGCAAAGAACATTAAGGTTACAGTAACCAGTGAAATGTTTTCCGTAACCAAAGGCAGCAACAGCTTCTTTATGCCGGTGATTGCTCCGGGTGAGAGTGAGCAGATTACCATTAATTTAAAGGCCAGTGCGGCGGCAATGACGGGCAGTTATCCGGTGGATATCCGTATGGAGTACGAGTATGACGGAATGCCGGTGACGGAAGCAAACGCAGGCGGCGTGGAAGTAACGGAGACGAAGATGCTACTGATTAAAGAAAACTTGCGTGTTTCCGTAGAAAATGTAACGGTAGGCGGATGGAATACGCCGTATGTGGATCAGCCGACCCAGTTGGCATTTTCTGTATACAACATGGGGAAGTCTCAGTTAAATAATGTGTACTTTACGGTAGAGGGCGATTTCGAGGTAGCAAACGGCAGTTCCTATTATTACGGTACATTGCAGGCGGGCTATCCGGATTATGTGGAAATGGATATTACGCCGTTGGCGGCGGGTGATGTGACCGGTAAGTTGATTGTTCACATGGAAGACAGTAACGGCGACGAAGTGACTTATGAAACCGAGATTACAGGCTATGTTATGGAAGAAAGCGGCGGTGATATCGGTTTGGAGAATCCGGGATTTGATTTTCCGGTAGATGTTCCGCCGGTGGAAGAACCGCAGAAACCGCTTGTTTCTCTTCCGGTTTTTATCGTGGCATTGATTGCTGTATTCCTTGTTTCTTTCTTTACGGCAAGAGGCATTCGTATCGCATGCTATAAGAAGAAACTTCGCAAGGAAGAATAGGC
Organism: uncultured Lachnospiraceae bacterium; assembly: GCA_964545045.1. Taxonomy (GTDB): domain Bacteria; phylum Bacillota; class Clostridia; order Lachnospirales; family Lachnospiraceae; genus SIG307. Next base: position 99,888 of record CAZJEN010000004.1, read on the forward strand.
TGACGGCGGAGGACCGAAAACTTAGAGAACGGGCAATGACGGCACGGGAAAGGTGAACGTATGGAGACAGTAGTGGTAGATGAAATTGTGACCGGAGATATGGATTATATGATTGGAAATATGGAATTTGCCGGTGACATGGATTATATGGTCGGAATGGATGATATGACGGAAGGGACGCAGGAGGTGCCTTTGGGCGATAAACTGATGGGCTCCCGGGTGTTTATTGGCGGTGTGGCAGCGGCTGTACTGGCAATCGGAGTTTTGCTGGGCCTTTTGTCGGCAAAGCGCAAGATAAAAAAAGGAATTGATTTGTATGAGGATTAGTGACTTACTGAAACTGGCATTTCGAAATCTCATGCGTCGGAAGGCGCGGACAGCTCTTACGATTATCGGTGTAGTAATCGGTACCATTTCCATTGTGGTGATGGTGTCTATCGGTATCGGCGTGAACCGGAGCTTTGATGAGATGATTATGCAAAGCGGCAGTATGACTATGGTGCGGGTGCAAAAGTACGGAGCGATTTTTGATGAAGAAGGAAATTATGTAGATTCCAAGGAACAGGTACTGGACGATTCCGTAGTGGAGCTGATTAAGGGAATTGAGCATGTAAAGGCGGTGTCTCCGGTTATCAATAAATACGTTCGGCTGACCAGCGGAAAATATGAAAGCGGTGTCAGCCTTTACGCTATGGATTGTGATGTGTTTGAAGCCTTTGAGTTCCCGGTGTTACAGTACGGAGAGTATCCGACGAAAGAGAATCCGTCTACCATTGTGCTGAGTCCGGAAAGTATGGAGTATTTTTATAGTTTCAGCGGCAACAGTTATCAGGAAAAAAGTATCGACCCATTGACGGAAAAGGTCACCATGAAGTTTCAGGAGTATCAGACTCATCCGAGAAAAAAGGAATTTGAGCTGGACTTTACAAACGTTGCCATGATGGAGCAAACAGACAACTACGAGTACAGCTATAATATTTACATGGACATCGATTATTTCAGGGAAATCTGGCAAAGGTATGCCAATACCCTGACATTAGAGGACAGAAAAAGAGCGGTGGCATCCATAGAGAGCTATGAAGAGATTCAGATAAATGTAGATAATATCGATAATGTAGCGTTGGTGCAGGAGGAAATCGAGGCACTGGGCTTTGCGGCGTACAGCGAGATGCAATATCTGGAGCCGTTAAAGGAAACGTCCAATATGCTACAGATGGTTTTGGGTGCCATCGGAAGTATTGCCATGATGGTTTCGGCTATTAATATTGCAAATACCATGGTGATGTCCATTTATGAGCGTACCAAGGAAATCGGTGTCATGAAGGTGTTGGGGTGTGTTGTAAAGGATATTAAACGGCAGTTTCTGCTGGAGGCGGGTTTGATTGGTCTGGCAGGCGGTGTTGTGGGTATATTAATCAGTTATGTTCTTTCGTATTTGATAAATAAATACGGTGCCGGGATTATGGGAGCCATTGTTGGTACCGGAACAGAAGGTAAATTGTCGGTGATTCCGTTCTGGCTTCCGTTTGCGGCAGCAGCCTTCGGTATGTTGGTGGGACTTTTGTCCGGATATTTCCCGGCAAGACGCGCTACGAAGATTCGTGCCATCGAGGCAATGAAAACAGAAGGATAATATACGGCAACTTCCTTTCCGAACTTGCTTATTTTGCGAAAATATGGTATATTTTTAGCAAGTACAGAAAGGAGGAAGAGTTATGCGTCTTGTTTCCATTGACATGTTAACACCGGAGATGAAGATTGCAAGGGCCGTTTATAATCAGGGCGCTTTGATTCTTCCTGCCGGTCGAAGTAATGTATCGAGATATATTGCGAATCTTCGCAATATGGGTATCGAATACGTTTATGTAGAGGATAGTAAAAGTGCCGGAATTGAGATTCCGGATGCCATTGCGGAGCGTACCAGAACCAGTTGTAAGCAGCTTTTGCAAAGTGCTATGCAACAGTTTTCCATCACGGATAAGCTGGAGACCAAGGAACTGGAGAATTGCGTGAGCTCCGTTATTTCGGAAATTCTGAAAACGCCTGATGTGCAGGTGAGTTTGAATGATATTGCGTCTACGGACGAGTATACCTATACCCATTCCGTCAGCACGATGGTGTATTCCCTGATGATTGCCAGAAAGCTGAATTACAGCGAGCAGAAGATGACGATGTTGGGAATGGGGACACTGCTTCATGATATCGGGAAGATGTTGATAGATCGTGAAGTTATGTTCAAAGAAGGTCAATTGACACAAAAGGAATACGAATATGTAAAGATGCATTCCTTATACGGTTATCAGGCGATGCGCCGTATCACTGCCGTGCCGGAGCAGGTGCGCCAGATAGCGTATATGCACCATGAGCGGTTGGACGGCAGCGGATACCCGCAAGGACTGCACGGCGAGGAATTGAATGAGTATGTACGTATTGTCTCTATTGCCGATGTTTACGATGCGCTGACCACGGACCGGTGTTACCGGAAAAAGTGGCCTGCCAATAAGGCGATGGATTTTTTGGTGGAGCGGAGCGGAAAGGAATTTGATCCGGAATTGGTGGGGTTGTTTACCCAACAGCTGGCGGTATACCCGAACGGTTCGTTGGTGCGTTTGTCCAATCAGTTTTTGGGTATTGTTTCCGAGCAAAACCGCAGTATGCCGCTTCGGCCGTTTATACGTGTGATACAGGACCCGCAAGGGCGGGATATTACACCGTTTGAAGTGGATTTGATGAAAGAACTAAGTATTACGATTATTGAGTCTGAGCTTGAAATCAGCAGGAATAAACCGCCGATTTCACCGGATGAACTATAAGCGAGGCGTTGCGGCCTCGCTTTTTTCTTCGATATGGATGGTACATTCTTTGGATAGGCCGCCGGAGGTGCGTACCGTTACGGTGACGGTGCCCGGTGCCAGGGCGGTTAGGGTGCCGTCCGGGGCTGCATAGAGCAATGTTTCGTCGCTGACTTCATAGGAAATGAAGTCGGTAGAAGCAAACGGGAGCAAAAGCGGAACCAGACGGAACTGCTCTCCTGTCTGAAGGGAGCGTTCCAAGGTGTTTAAAAACAAACGCTCGGCAGACTGTTGTTTTACCTCAATTACCGAGAGGGTTGTGTTTCCGCGATAATCGGCAGCATATAGCGTATGGGTGCTGTCGGCTTCCGCAATAAAGCTGCAGTCATCGGTCAGAGGCAGGTTCTGTCCTCCGGCCAGGAAGAATCCAATTGGCGGAGTACCTTCCGCATAACGGAGACGTTTTATACCGCTGGCAGGATCCTCGGCAAAGACGAATACGGTGTAGGTGCCGTCCGGATTTTCCTTATAGGAAGTGGACAGGACAGGAGGCGTATTATCGTCTAATACGGAATAAACGAGGGTATTTTCGTTACCTGCGTAGTCGCTGATGTAAAAGGTGTAGGTGCCTGACTTGTGAAAGGCTACGGTTGAATCGGTGATGCTTTGGCCGACGGTGCCCTTTGCAAAATAGGATGCATCCAAGTCTCCAGCAGCATAACGCAGGGTACGGATACCGCTGCCGCCTAAGTCTTCGGTTTTCAGAGCGACCAAAAGCTCGGTTTCGTTATATTGTGTTTCTGCCCGGAGTGTCGGGGCGGTAGTGTCGTTGACAAGGGAATCCAACGCTGCAACTACCTGTGCTGCATCCGGGATGCCGGCGTAACGGACATAACCGGTAAGGGAACTAAGCGGTTTTAAGGTTTGAAGTACAATCTCTTTGATGTTTTGCGGGTACGGGGCTTCTCCGTGGGCATACAACAGGGCACAAATACCGGAAACTACCGGTGCGGCCATGGAGGTGCCGGACATGTAGCGGTAGCTCCCTCCTACAATAGTGCTGTAGATATCCTGTCCCGGAGCGGCGATGTCAACGGTGGAAACACCGTAGTTGGAGTCTGAAGCCAGTACGCCGGACTGAGTGACATAAGCCACGGAAATCATGTTGTCCAACATATAAGAGGACGGATAAAGGGGAGCGGAATTGTTGTTGTTGCCGGAGTTGCCGGCTGCCACAACAAACAGCATATGAGACTCCCGCATTACGGTTTCCAGGGCTTCGCTGTAAACAGGAGTTCCCCAACTCATGTTACAAATATCGGCACCGGCGGCTTCGGCGTATTTGATAGCCTTTACGGCATCGGCTACGGAGCCGGAATTTTTTTCACCACCGTGAATTTTAAGCGGGAGAACACGGATATCAATCCCTGCTGCGACTCCGTAAATGTCTTGAGAGGCAGCAATAATGCCGGCGCAGTGTGTGCCGTGGTTGTCGTTATCCATCGGGTCCGCACTGAGATGTCCGAGGGTGGACAGCTCGTAATGGCAGACCGTATTGTCGTTATGATAAAAATCCCATCCGAAAATATCATCGATGTAACCGTTACCGTCGTCATCGATTCCGTTGTCCGGGACTTCGTTTTCGTTGGTCCAGATGCGGTCGGCTAAGGCCGGGTGGGAAACATCCACGCCGGTATCGATGATGGCCACTGTTACGGGACGGGCAGGCTGTCGGTCGGCTAAAAGTTCATAGGCTTCCGGCAGATTGATGTCAATGTCCGGTTCGGCGGTACGATGAATCGGAATGTCCTGAATATAATAAATGTAGTTACCTGTGTTGTGAAGTGCCCATTGTGTGTTAAAAAATTCCGCATCATCCGGGGAAGCGCATAACACTGTGTCGTAATTCGGCTCGGCAATCCGCACATTCGAATCGGCATTTAACAGTTCCAGTTGAGAAGAAAGCTGCTTCGGTGAGCGGCTTTGACACAGGGTGAAATTGTCCGTGTGTTCCAACGGAACCAGGTCCGGACATAAAGCAGACAGACGGAGGGCGGCCTCTTCTTCCGAAAGGGCATCTTCCCATAAGATAATCAGTTCGCAGTCAGCAGAAAAAACACTGTCTCTTGGCGTCGTTCCCGAAAGAAACAAAAACGACAGCGAAAGAAACAGTGCCGGTATCAGTTTATGTAAATGTAGTTTGAGAAACCTACCCATAACCAGCCTCTTTCTAAATATCCTACGGTTGCAGGTTTTAGATTATCGTGAGAAAGTGGCAGTTATGTGGCAAAAAGGTTACAGAATGCTTAAAAGGATTAGCAGTAATTGTTAAAAAGCATACCGCTGTAGATGGAGGTGGTATACGGACTGGTACGCTCGCTTAATGGGGTACGCGGGTCCGGGTAAGCTACCAGCTTTTTGTCTACATAACGCATCGGATTTAAGATAATGGACTCCAGGCGGTTGTCCAGTGCCTTTAAAAAGGAGGAATCCTTTCGTAATACGGCCTCTGCATCGCCGGAAGCGGCGGCCTGATTTACCTTCTCCGGGTCCAGGGTAAGGTATCCGTCCTCGTCGGCGGTAATGCCGATGGAGCTTAAGGAAGAATAGTGAGAGGCAACCAGGTGGGAAAGTCCTCGCAATAAAAAGGCGGAGCTTTTGTTTTCCTGTACGGTGGATTTGCCGGCCTGCACCAAACGATTGTAGGTGACGGTAAACTCTTCCAGTGCATCGTAAACCGCAGTACGGTCCGGAATCGGACGTACGGTAACCGGGGAATCGGTTACGGAGCGGAAGTTGAGCAACAGGGTATTGTTATAGGAAACCGTATTTTCCGGAGCTTCATAGGAAACACCATCTACGGTATAGCGGGCATTTTGTGCAGGAGAAGCCAGGTGATTCAGACCGAACACTTCTGCCAAGCCTGCCTCTGCGCCTTCCGGCTTTTCGGTATCTGTGATAGAGAAGGAACTCTTTCCGTAAATACCGGTCTGCTTGGCGGAAATCTCCAAGCGGCTGATGCCAAGCTCCTTGTGTAAGGCAACCTGCGCTTCAAGGCCGATGCCTGTTTTGTTGATAAAGTCCGCCAGCTTGCTTTGTAAATCAAAGGAGGAGGAATCCGGGGCAACGTTGAAACGGAAGGAATACTGTTCCGTATCGAAGGCAACGGTAAAACTGTAGCCTCCCGGCGATAACGGCGCTTTCTCCGCAGGGAGAAGGAAACCGGTGTTGCGCTGACCGGAAGCCAGAGATGAAACCTCCACATCATAATGGGCATTTTCCGGAAACTCCGACAGTTCCATACGATGCAACAAGGAAGCCTGCACCGAATCCGGATGTTCGGAATGAATACCGGCATTGTGCAACAGCGGGGTATCCTGCAGGGTACGATTCACGTCCTTTAAAGCCAGGGCACTTTCTTTGATGGAAAGTGCACATTGTTGCTTGCTTTCGGAAAGGTCTATTTTGTAAAGGGGTTCGGAGGCCGACATTTTCACGATATTTTTGTAGATATCGCGAAGCTCACGCCGTTTGTGGGTAGAATAACGGGGACTACGGGAAACGTAATCCTGCACATAATAATTATACACATTCAACATAAGCAAGCCTCCTTTCTCACTTAGTCTCAAAAGAGCATAGAAATCAATAAAAAACTAGGATACACCGGGCATCCTGCCAAGGGTGTCGGGAAAGTGTTATTTACAAAAAACGACAATTCCCCATATATATTATACACCCGCATGAGAAAACTTGTAAAGTATTTTTTGGGAAAATTCGGCTAAGCCTTGAAAAAAATGGGTATTATCAGTATAATGATGATATTGTAACAAAGGGAGGGCAACACAATGTGTGGATTCGCCGGATATGTTGATTATAAAAGAGCAGAGGCTCATAGGGAAGAGCTGCGGAAGATGACGGAGGTCATTATTCACCGCGGTCCGGACTCCGAGGGCTATTATGAAGATGATGCGGTGGGTTTAGGCTTCCGCAGACTTAGTATTATCGGTATCGAAAACGGCCGGCAGCCGATTTTAAACGAAGACAGCAGTATGGTTCTGACCTTTAACGGTGAGATTTATAATTATGCGGGCATTCGGGAGGAGTTGCGTACAAAGGGGCATATTTTTACCACGGACAGTGATTCTGAGGTCATTTTGCATGGTTTTGAGGAGTATGGGCAGGATATTCTGAAGAAGCTCCGCGGTATGTATTGCTTTGTGGTATGGGATGTTAAAAAGAAATGTATGTTTGCGGCAAGAGACGGTTTCGGAATTAAACCGTTCTATTATACGGAGCCCAACGGGGACGAGCTGGTTTTCGGTTCGGAGATTAAGTCTATTTTGCAGCATTCTTCCGTAAAGAAGGAGTTGAACGAAGAGGCGATTTACAGCTATCTTTCCTTCCAATTTTCCGCACGGAGCGAGAGCTTCTTTAAAGGAATCTTTGAATTGCCTCCGGGACATTTTCTTACCTATTCCAAGGAAGAAGGCGTTTGCGTGAAAGAATACTGGGATCCGAAGTTCGATACGGACGAGAGTCTTACCTTAGAGGAAGCGGTAAAGAAGATTGAGGACGTATTTGATGATTCTGTAAAGGTGCATCTGACGGCCGATACGGAGGTGGGCAGCTTCCTTTCCGGCGGTATCGATTCCAGCTATGTGGTAAGTACCGCAAAGTGTCCGAAGACCTTTACCGTAGGCTTTTCCGACGGTGGTTACAGTGAGATTGCCTATGCAAAGGAGCTGGCGGAGATTCTCGGAGTGGAGAACCATAGCAAGGTTATTACCCCGGAGGAGTATTGGGATGCCATTCCGAAGGTGCAGTATCATATGGATGAGCCGGTGGCGGACCCGTCGGCGGTTGCATTGTTTTTCGTGAGCCAGTTGGCAAGCAAATATGTAAAGGTAGTATGCTCCGGTGAGGGTGCGGACGAGCTGTTCGGCGGTTATAACGTATATCAGACCGTGATTGCGAATCGGGCCATGGATTGGATGCCGAAGCCGCTTCGCGCAGCTCTGGCGAAGGTAATGAAGTGTATTCCGTTCCGCTTTAAAGGCAAGGAGTATCTGATTCGTACCGGTACGCCGTTATCCCAGCGTTATATCGGAAATGCGTATATTTTCAGAGAAAAGGAAATTGACCGTTTGCTTGTAAAGCCGACCGGCAAGATGACCACGGCGGAGCTTACGGCACCGTATTATGAGCGTGCCAAGGATTTGGACGATGTACAGAAGATGCAGTATATCGATATGAAGTTCTGGCTCAGAGGAGATATTCTCCGTAAGGCGGACCGTATGAGTATGGCCCATTCTTTAGAGCTTCGTGTGCCGTTCCTTGATTATGAAGTAATGAAAGTGGCGGGCACCATTCCGCTGTCCTTAAAGGTAGATAAGAATACCACGAAGAAGGCTCTGCGTCTGGCAGCGCTTAAGAATACACCAAAGGCCTCCACTGAGCGTAAGAAGCTGGGCTTCCCGGTGCCGATTCGTGTATGGCTTCGTGAGGAGCAGTATTATAACCGTGTGAAGGAAGTACTCCTTCGCCCGTATATGACCAAGCTTTTTAAAGAAAAGGAGATGCTGGCGCTTTTGGATACCCATTATGCCGGCAAGAAGGATTATTCCAGAAAGATTTGGTGTCTGTACTGTTTCGGACTGTGGTATGCAGAGTATTTTAAAGACTAAAACAGAGGGGGATGCGAGTCCCCCTTTTTTCGTTTTTATTTGCTTTATTTCCCTTTGATATGGTATAATTATTTTATGGGTCGGTGAGTCAATTTACCAATGAGACAGGGGGCGATTCGGATGGGCGAAGTTGTGGGTATTTTTCTCGACAATATATTGGGCTTTGACGGTTTGATTCTACTGGCGGCCTTATGTAACGTATTTGCTTTTTTGAATACGCGGAATAAGACCAACCGGGTTTACTATCATTTCAATGCCCAGGACAAGTTGGTGAACCTTTCGGAGGATGTACAGAAGGCCATAAAGGGAACTGCAAAGGCAGAACGGAAAAAACTGACGGTAAACGAACTGTTGGAGTACCGTGAGCAGATGAATCGCAGCTATGCGTTTTATTGTAACTTTACGACCATGTTTCCTCTTCTCGGGATGTTAGGTACCGTTATCTCTTTGATTCCGATGGTAAATTTGATCGGAACCGAAACTACGGGAGCGTTTTTTGCGGCGCTGACCTCTACCTTTTGGGGAATTGTGGCAGCACTGGTATTTAAGTTTCTGGATTCTTTTTTATCTTATAAAATAGAAGATAACGAAAAGCACATGGAGTATTTGTTAAACCCGGGGAAACGGGAAAAACAGGAGAGCGATAATACATGAAAAAAAGAGAACTGATTCTTGATTTCACTTCTTTGCTGGATGTCATTATGATTCTTCTGTTTATCATTATCAGTAATATGAATCTGGCATCCGTAAATGCCAATGCGGAAGCAAGGGCAGAGACAGAAGCGGTACAGAGTGCACTGGCGGAGGAGCAGGCGGAATCGAAAGCGGCAGCGGATAGAATCAAAGAGCTGGAAGCAATGCTTGCGGAATTGGAACAAAGAGCAGAGGAACTGCAGCAGGCAAACGCCGATACGGAGTTGGAGCTTAAGGTGCTTTTGGAAAACCATGCGGCACTTTTGGAGGAGTACGATTATCTGAAGATTATTACGGATTTTGATGCAAGCGATACCTCAGCCTACGGGCAGGTGATTGAACGGATGACGAAGGTGCTGTTGCTGTGCGATACCGGACAAAATCCGGAGACGGGAAATACGGAAGTGACGGTAGGGATTTATCGGACTTCCGGAAAGCAGGAGGAAAAGTCTTACGTCACTTCGGTGGTATTTGTCCATGATTTCTCTTTGACAAGACAAGAACGGGAGGAGCTGGCGGCACGTCAGGTGACAGAACTGACAAAGGCGTTGTCCGGTGCACTGCGTGAGCACTCGGAGGAAGTGATCTGGTGTTCCGTACAGTACGCCTACGACGATGAGAATTTTTCCCAGTCGGATTTGGAGATTATTGATGAAGCAATCAGGAATTTGGAGCGAAGTTTTTCCAAAACCTGTTTTATGGAGAAGATAAAAATATACTAAGGAGGCAGTACGATGGCAAAGAATAAGAAAAAAGGGAAAAAAGGTAAGGTTGCTGGCGGCGTAGGTATCGCGGCAGTGATTGCGGCATTGGCGTTGTTCGGCGGAAAGGGACTGGGTCTCGGGGGCGGCGGTCTTGGGCTTGGTGTCGGAAACGATACGAAGGTGAATTCCGATGCGCAGAATCAGACGGACGAGGAGAAGGAGCCGGTAGAAGAAAAGAAGGATGAAACACAAGAGGAAAAGGATGCGGGGAAGGTATCCATCGAAGTAAAAGAAGGACAGTATCTCATTGACGGCGCAGAAAAGAGCCTGGAGGATATTGAAGCACTGCTTACCGCAGAGGATGCTGCAAACACTTCCTTCGTATTGGTGAACAACTATGCGGCAGCGAAGGCTTGGGATGAAGTGAAAGCGTTGTTTACGAAATATGGTGTTGCCGTAACAGAGGAGTAAAGGATGAGGGCTGTTTCGGAAGAGATAGGTATATCCGGAACAGTTCGTACATAACTTAATAGAAAACGGAAGGAGCGATACCGATTCGGGCAGAATTTTGTCCGGTTTGGTATCGTTTTTTGTCTATGGGAATGCAGTACGGAATTGCGATTCGAAATGTTTGTGTAAGAACAGAACCGAACTTGGAGCCTCTCAGAAAGTATAAGGGAGATGTGTGGGACAGACGACAGGAAAGCAGGCTGAATATCGGAGAACCGTTACAGTTAAAACGCCGGGACGGGGGCTGGCTTTATGTGATTTCCGACTCGACGGAAGGCTATGTGAGAGAAGAAGGTATCTTTGTCTGTACAAGACGGCATTATGAGAAATATTTGGAAACCGTGGCACAGGATTATCAGGTGGTAATCAAGTCCGGCCGGTATACGGACGGACAATATTTTCGGGTAGGAACGGTACTTCCGGTATTTGAAAAGGAGAGAAACTATATCTGTACGGGAAAAGCCCCTACCTTTCTGCGGAATTATCTCCCGTTTACGGAGCGGCAGATACGTTTGCAGATGGAACGAATGCTGGATATTCCCTACAGTTGGGGAGATGAGCGATTGGACGGGATGGATTGCTCTTCTACGGTGCGGGCCTTTTATGCCTGCTTTGGGTTGACGCTGCCGAGAAATTCTGAGGAACAGCGAAGTTGCGGAGAGGTGCTTTGTGCCATGAATCAGGCATCCTATGAGGAACTTGAGGACAAAACGCCGGCAGAGAAAACGGAAGTGATAAAAACGCTGGGGATAGGGACGGTATTGCATATGCCGGGACATGTGATGCTCTATGCGGGGGAAAAAGACGGCGCACCGTGGATTTTTCACAATTGCGATACCTATACCATGGAAGGTACGGAATATATTGTGCGGAAAAGCATTATCAGCAAATTTTTGCCGAAGGGAGAGGGAACCTATCTGGATTATCTGACTGCGGCGTGGCGACCGTATTTGTAAAGGTCTGATTTATAAGAAAATTAGAAAAAACATAACAAAACAGTGGAAAAAAGAGGGGATCTATGATATAATTAATAAGATGACGTACGAGTTAGTATTCTAACCTTGGAAAATGGAGTTTGACAAGGTGCGCCGGATATGCGAGAAAGAAATGAGAGAAAAGGAAGAGGAAAAAAGTACCTGTATGAAAAAAACCGAAAAGAAAAGAAGCACGATAGGGAAGGTTTTAGAGGGGATTTTTGTTGTAGTTGTATTTGCTGTACTGACCTATTTTGTTTTCGGCCAGTTGTTGTTGCCGATAGAGATGGATTCGTCTTACCAACGTTGTGAAATTTTTGACACACGGTGGGAGCAGGTATTTGAGGATGGCACAAGAGAATCGGTAGAGATTCCGGGAGAATGCAAGGCTTCACCGGGAGAGCCCTTTGTGATAGAAACTACATTGGGAGAAATCGAACCGGGCTCGGCGCTGTCCTTTTATTCTTTAAAGCAGGATATGAAGGTGTATCTGGACGGGGAACTCAGAACGGAATATTCCACAAAGGATACCCGTATATTCGGAAACTGCAGCCCGCGTTCCTACGTGTTTGTGGATATCTGTGAGCTAGACTCGGGAAAAAATCTTCGAGTAGAATTTGTCAGCGATTCTGCTCATGCGGGAACCATAAAATCGATTTACTACGGAGATAAGGCAGCTATCTGGAGGTCATTGCTTGATGGAAATATTTTGTCTCTGGGAATTACGTCTTTTGTATTGATTTTGTCTTTGGTTGTTATTATTGCATGTACGATCGTACGTGCGCGTACCAAAAAGGAAATCAGTATTATCTACTTCGCGTGGTCCATGTTTTTATTATCCAACTGGCTGATTGCACAGTCGGATATACGGCAGCTGTTATTTAAGAATATTTCCGTGGTAGGAGATGTAGCGATGGCATGTTCCACCTTGTTTTTGATGCCCCTTGCCATGTACTTTAATGTATTGATGGGAAAACGATACGAAAAAGAGTGCCTTGGATTTGAAGTTTTGGTACTGGCCAATTGTCTGGTTTCCAATGGGTTGGTATTGTCCGGTGTGACAGACAGTTCGGTGGTGGTTCCGTTCATTTTTATTTTGTTGGGAATCGGATGTCTGATTTTGGCACATGCGCTGTGGAAGGACTGGAAGTTAGGCTATGTAAAGGACTACAAGATTGTATTGATCGGATTTGTTTTCCTAATTATATCGGGTGCAATTCAGGCAGTGACTTATTTCTTCCAAAATGTCAGTTATGTGGGCGGCGTAGTTTCCGGAGGCGTGTTGTTTACGCTGTTGGCGGCAATCGTAGACTGGATTATTAAGTGGTTTAAGTTGGGCAAGGAAAAGGAGAGACTGAGCTTAGAGGTGGATGAAAAGAATTTGAAGGTTGAGAAACTTTCTTACCAGGCCATGGAGACATTGGCTCATACCATTGATGCCAAGGATAACTACACCAGCGGTCATTCCACCAGGGTGGCAAAATATGCAAGAGAGATAGCAAGGCGTATGGGAATGGATGAGAAGACCCAGAATTCCATTTATTTTATGGGACTGTTGCATGATATCGGAAAAATCGGAATTAGGGATGACATTATTAATAAACCGGGCAGCCTGACGGATGAGGAGTTCAAGTCCATCAGACGCCATTCAACCATCGGATATGATATACTGAGGGATATGTCGGAGATTTCCGATATTGAAAAGGGTGCCCGTTGGCATCACGAGCGTTATGACGGAACGGGATATCCGGACGGTCTTAAAGGAGAGGAAATTCCGGAATATGCCCGGATTATCTGTGTGGCGGATGCCTATGATGCCATGACCAGTAAGCGAAGTTATCGTGATTCCATGCCGCAGGCAAAGGTGCGGGATGAAATTAAGAGGGGGCGCGGTTCCCAGTTTGACCCGCGGATTGCGGATGTATTTTTGACCATTATGGACGAGGATACGGAGTACCGTTTAAGGGAAGGCGCATAAGGTGAGGAACTATGGGGTGCTGAGAATGGAAAAAAGTGCTTGCATTCCCTGACAACCTATGTTATAATAAAAAACTGTGATATGCAAACACAAAATTATTCCTTGCTCTTTCGTGACGGGAAGGGCCGGAGACCAGAAGGAGGTGCACGCAACTATGAATCAGTATGAATTAGCCTTAGTTGTAAATGCAAAAGTCGAGGATGACGTAAAGAATGCGGTTGTTGAGGCTGCAAAGGATCTCATTGCAAGATTCGGCGGTAACGTTACCAACGTTGAAGACGCAGGCAAGAAGAGACTCGCTTACGAAATCCAGAAGATGAAGGAAGGTTACTATTTCTTCATTCAGTTCGATGCTGAGGCAACTGTTCCGGCGGAGATCGAATCCAGACTTCGTATTATGGACAATGTGCTCAGATTCTTATGCATTAGACGGGACGAGGAGTAAAGGAGGAATTCCTTAATGAACAAAGTCATTTTAATCGGTAGATTAACCAGAGACCCGGAAATCAGATATTCGCAGGGCGCAAGCTCTACCGCAGTAGGTTCTTTCAGTATCGCTGTGGACAGACGTTTTAAGCGTGACGGTGAGCCGGATGCAGACTTTTTTGACTGTACTGCTTTCGGAAAGCAGGCAGAGTTTGTAGAACGTTACCTGAAGAAGGGAACGAAGATGGTTGTTGTGGGCAGATTGCAGAACGACAACTATACAAACAAGGATGGTCAGAAGGTATACAGAACACGTATTATGGTAGATGAATTAGAGTTCGCCGAGAGCAAGAATGCGGCAGGTGAGAGTTCGGAGTATCGTCCGAGCGCAAGACCGGAGCCGTCTGCAGCAGGTGACGGATTCATGAATATCCCTGACGGTATCGACGAAGAGCTTCCGTTTAACTAGGAAGTAAAAGATAAGAAGCGGCGAAGCCGCACGATTTGAATAAGGAGGTAGAACCAAATGGAAAGACCGGATAAGGCAGATCTTGGTGCTAAGAGACGCGTAGTTCGCAGAAGAAAGAAGGTTTGTGCTTTCTGTGCAGACAAGACTAACGCAGGCATCGATTATAAGGATGTAAATAAGTTAAAGAGATACGTTTCCGAGAGAGGTAAGATTCTTCCGAGAAGAATTACCGGAAACTGTGCAAAGCATCAGAGAGCATTGACCGTTGCTGTAAAGCGCGCTCGTCACGTTGCACTCATGCCGTACACTCTTGACTAAACCTTAGTAAATCAAGGGTTTCAGAGGTTGACTGTGTGGATTTGACACAAGGTTGACACAACATTTTAAAGAATTGACCCCGTAATGGCGTAGGCTGTTACGGGGTTTTTGCTTTTTTTGTAAAAGGCATTGATAATATGTCGTAAAAGGAGTATACTGTAAATAGATTAAAAATGTTAGAGTTGATTCGTATGAAGAAATTTATTGTGGGGCACTAGCGGCTGAAAGGAGAGTTATTGATGAAGAAGAAGGTAAATTTTTTCACTGTTGATTTATTTGAATCTATGAATAATACGCATAGAGATTATAGGGAACTTAAGAACTTGATGATTGAAATCATTGACCAACATGCGAATAAGATAAATGATTTTTGGGTGCTTGATTTGACAAATACGAATGATTTACATTATGTTGCAGATATATTTATGTATAAAGAGAGTTGTTTATTTATGAGGGTCAGCAATCAAAAGCCGTCTGGAGGCTATTTACACCGTGACTACACAACAAATGAACCAGTTGGAGTTTTAGAAGGAGTAAGTGAAGATAAAGAAGGTATAGAGGTATATACATATGCACTGTTGGACTATGAAACAGGGATTTTTTCTATAGTTAATCAACAGAGTGCACCAAACTATAAAATTATTAATTTCTTTTTTTCAAAGTATAATACACATTATTATATGGAGTTTAAACCGATTCCAAATCCTGATGGTATTTCAAGGATATACGAGGCAAAAGAGCCTAGAATATCACAGGTGGAGATAGAAGTACCAGTGCCTAGTGCAGAAGCATTGGAGCGGATGTTTGGATGGAATGCTAGAGAGATTCTTGATGTACAGGGATGCGGATTGAAAGCGACAATGAAGTTGTCGGGAATAGAGAGAAGCGTTATTACGGATAACGAAGAAGAGACAAGAGGACTCATTGATTGCATTAGGTCGAAGATTGAAGGATATAATAAAGCCAAAGTAAGAGCTAAAGCACCTGGAATTAAAATGCAGGATTATAGTTTCTTTGATGAAAATTTTAGTTATCCAATTGATATACCGGCATTTACAACGGTTAAAGGGGAAAAGTACTATTTTTCTTCGAATGATTTGGTATCAATCTATCGTGAAAGATTGCAGGCGGCATATTACCAAAATATTATGCTATTAAGAACAATATCAGACAGGAATAGGTAAGGTGAGATTATGAAGAATAAGAAAAGAATAATATCTTTTGTAGTTTATTCTATTCTGTTACTTGTTATTGGAATTGTTAATCTTAAGTGGAAATTTATACAAATACCAAAATCTGATGAGATAGTCAATCAACAGATAGATTATATAACAATTAGCACTGTATTTGCTGGCTTTTCTTTTACTGCGCTAGGATTGTTATTAGGATTATCCTCTGAGCAATTGATCGAAAAAATTAAAAATACTGATATAATTATGGATAAAGTTGGGCGTATAATTAGTAGCATTGTGTTTTTTATTTTATCAGTTGTGGTTTCACTATTTTTTGTACTGGGATTAGATGACTCACTAATTGCGAATGAAGAAGTTTTATTATTAGTGGATAATGTGTTATATGTTGTTGGCGTTGGTTATTTGATATGTGGAATTTTCTATTTTGTTTATGCGGTATATGAATTGTATGACCTAATAAAAAGGGTATATGGTTATAATAAGAAGATTACTGCTGAGAGAATAGATGTTGCAAAAAAACAAATGGAAGAGACGAGAGAGAAAATGCGTCAAGCAGAAAATGATATGGAAGACTAGTAAGAAAAGAAAGATTTTATACAGAAGATTTGAAAGATATATGGTATTGTTACGGAGAATTCCTGAACTTGTAAGAAATGTGTAAAACAAGGTAAGCGGATGGTAATTAGGTTTTTGGATACATTGTAAGAGACAGAGAATCGATGCTTGGGAGGATAAGTATGAAAGAAATAAAAATAAAGGACTTGTATGCGGGAAAACCGGATGCAAAGGACGAAATAAATTTTGAGGGGGTAGACAATTTTATTAAAACATTTGTTATAGCTGATCATTTTAAATTGGACCTTCTTACAGAAGGAAATCATTGTTTTATAACTGGATTTAAAGGGACAGGAAAAACAGCACTTCTATTTTATTTGGATGATAGATTCAAAACAGAGGATGCAAATACGTGTTCTTCATTTATCTTTTTTAAGGAAGATTATACAGAAACAAGAAGAAGTGAATTGCAAGGATTTTCAAAACGTGTACTCTCCTCTGTGACCGTGGAACATGGTGCTTTACTTGAAGCTACAGAGTTTGAGTATATTTGGCGCTGGATCATATTTAAGCAGATTGTAAATGATAATGAGACGTATGCAAGAAATATATTTGTTGATGATGAGAATTGGAAAAAGTTTGAAAAAATTGTGGCACGTATAAAAGCACCTCGAAATAAAAGAAAAATGCTTATTCCGGGAATAATAAAATATGCTTTGTCATATAGAGATTATTCTACAATGACAGAGGTAACACCTGAGGTTGAGGTTAATTTACAAAGACCATCTAGTGAACAATATCAAGATTTCGTTACACTTGTGGATGAGGCTGAGGAAGCATTTTCTTATCTTACAAGAACAGATATGCCGTATTATATTTTCGTAGATGAGCTTGAGGCATACTATGGAGATATAAAAACATTTGTGCGAGACCTTTATATGATACGTGATTTGATTTTTACGGTTAAACGCTTCAATACGAATTTTGCAAGAGCGGAGATGAAGAAAACTAAAATTATTTGCTCTGTTAGAAGTGAGATTATTACTGCAATTTCAAGATTTATAGTAACAAAAGAAATCAATAAGGCATTATCGGGATTTTCGGTTCCGTTGAACTGGAGTTATATGAATAACAATTCTTATGCGCATCCGATTATGCAAATTCTTTTAAAAAGAATATCTGTTTGTTCGGATGCGGAAGACGAGTCAAGTTTGAATATTTATAGAAAATGGTTTCCGGAAAAGATACATGATATAGAAGCTGCAAGTTACATTCTGAATAACAGCTGGTGCAAGCCAAGAGATATGGTAAGATTAATAACTGCGGCACAAAAAAGTGTACATAATAATACATCAACTTTTTCGCAGGTAGTATTCGATTCTATTGCGAAAACATATTCAGAAGATAGTTTACAAGAGATAAAAGAGGAATTAGGAGCGTTGTATACGTCGGAAGAAATTGATTGTATTATTAACTGTTTTAGCGGATATAGGACATCGTTCTCTGTAACAGACTTGCAGAAGCGAATTGAAAAGTACTATAAAGGAACCATTTTGGATACTAAGATGAGGCAAGTTTTAGATGATTTGTATCGCTTGGGATTTTTGGGAAACTTTTTGCCTGCATCTAAGGCGTATCACTGGCAACATAGAGGAGATTCTTTTTTGATTTTGTCAGATGAATGGAGACTTTGTGTTCATTTTGCGTTATACAATGCATTGTCATTAGGAACCAGATTTGATAGAGGATTTAATCGTGATAGAGAGGCCCAAATAGGAGATGTGGCGATGGTTACTATAAATGATGTTTTAAGAAGTTTTGCATTGTGTGAGTTTAGTCTTTATGGAGTTCTTTATAAAGGGAGTATACATATAGCTGAATTTGGGAATATGGGTTATGGATATATTAAACGTTTAGCTGATATTGTACATGATGGTGACCAGTTTAAGGTATCTCTTATAGAGTATGATACAAAGTTTTCTTGTTGGAAATTGAAGCTTTTACTAGAAGAAAATGTGTGATGTGCTAATGATTTATAATATGTAATGAAAAGCGGCTTTGCCAAAGGCAGAGTCGTTTTTTTGCCACATTTCCATATAAATTGTCACGTGAAAACAAGTTAGTAAAATTGTGAAATGATATCTTTTAGTTTGGTGCAGGTTATTTCGGGGGAGTTATAAGAAAGTATATATATATGATTAATAATATGGTATAATCATTTAAGATGATAAGAAAACATTTGTAAAAGGAGTAGGTTATGGATAGAGAACTTTTTGTAGGCTATTATTCTATTTATGAGGATATTATAAAAAGGATAGGACAAGTAAAATATGAGTATATGGAAAATGATTGTTACTTTGCACAATACATGGAACAGTATATGAATGGAGATATTAGTGAATCGCAAAAAGTATATTGGAAAGAATTATTATTGAGAACTCATTTTACGGTAGTTGCGAGTTTAATTAGGTCAAAGAAATGGATATATGGTGTAATAATTGGTATGGAAGCAAACAACTTGATGATATTTTCTTCGTCGCTTCGAGGATATCTTGAATCGGT
The DNA here is from genome assembly GCA_964545045.1 of uncultured Lachnospiraceae bacterium. Classification (GTDB taxonomy): domain Bacteria; phylum Bacillota; class Clostridia; order Lachnospirales; family Lachnospiraceae; genus SIG307. The sequence continues at coordinate 118,746 of CAZJEN010000004.1, forward strand.
TGTGGATACTTATTACTCATTACAATCCATTCCAACAGCATTTTCGCTTAATTATAAGAATATAAAAGCTGCATTGGATGGAGAATTAAATCAACTGTTTGTTTCAGATGAAATAGAAAGTAAGTTGATACACTTTCAATATGCACTAAAAGATAAGAAACAACCGAAAAACAAGCAAGCGCTCACAAATACAGATTACATTAAAAATTTTGATTTAGAGGAAATAGGAATCAAGCAATTATATTCTGAATTGTGTGAAGTAACACATCCTGCATCGAAGTCAGTAAATTGCTTTTCTAAAGAAATAGTAGTTTCGGAAACACATTCATATAGTATTATAGATGAAAAATGTGATGAGGACTATATTGAAAAAATATTAGAGACATATATGGAACAAATAAAGCAATTAATGAAAATAGATATTTCGTTGAATGGACTTATTTTAAAGGTTATTAATTTGTTTGAGTATGAGGAAGTATATACAAAGGATATTGATGAAAGTATATTTGCAAATTTGATAAACGATAAAAGCTGGAATGAGATTCTTGAAATGGTGGAAAAGGGTGAAGAGTATTTAACAGAGCATGGTTTAGAAAAAGTGGTGCTGTGCTAAGGGTACAATGATACTGCAAAAAAACATAAGTACAAGTTGATGTGATTAAACTATTTCTGATTTAGAGGAGAAGTTGATTCTAAGATGAATAGTCAATGTGAGAGCCTATTCGCATAATTACGTGCGAATGGGCTTTTTCTATAACAAGGTGATTTACAGTAGAATGCTAGACTAAAAGGAGTGAACTAATAGATAAGACAGAATTGTAACATTGCCACAAATAGAAAGTATAATTAAGTATTTGACAAGAATGGAATACGTCTTCTCTAAGAAGCATGATGACGTGATAATCTACTTTCAAAGATATAAAAGCGTAAAACTTTTTTGAAAGGAGGTGTGAAAAAAATGGAAAGACTCATGGAGAAGTATCCGGAATACGTAGACCGATTAAAGTACGGCGTTATTCCGGAAGAAGTGGAATGCGGTGGAAATGTGATACTCGTTTGTGATACCATATGCATATGAGAAGG
>CAZJEN010000005.1:0-30735 GCA_964545045.1 uncultured Lachnospiraceae bacterium
GTCTTGCACTTTCCTCCAAAAAAAGGTATACTCCTCTTAGAAACATTGGTATTTTACCGGAAAGGACTCTATTTATGGCTACAATCAAACCTTTTTATTGTATCCGCCCTACCGCGGAGTTGGCACATCGCGTTGCCGCATTACCTTATGATGTATATAATCGCAGCGAGGCGAAAGCTGTTGTTGCAAAGGACTCTCTCTCTTTTTTAAATATCGACCGTGCGGAGACTCAGTTCCCGGATGACGTGGACACCTATGCGGATTGTGTTTACGCAAAGGCAGCCGAGCTTTTAAATGCCCGCATTGCCGACGGCACCTTTGTTACCGACACCACCACCAATTACTATATTTACGAGCTTACCATGGATGGCCGTACCCAGACCGGTATCGTCGCCTGCGCCTCTATCGATGACTACATGAACAATGTTATTAAAAAGCACGAGAATACCCGTGCCGACAAAGAAGAAGACCGCATCCGTCACGTTGATACCTGTAACGCGCAGACCGGTCCGATTTTCCTTGCATACCGCAGAAACGAAACCATTTACTCTGTTGTTGCAAAGACAAAGAAGAACACACCGCTCTATGATTTCACCTCCGAAGACGGCATTACCCACAGAGTTTTCGTAATTTCCGATGCTGCTGATGTAACGGCTGTTTCCGATGCCTTTTCTTCTATAGACAGTATTTATATCGCCGACGGCCATCACCGTGCCGCTTCCGCTGTCAAGGTAGGCTTAAAGCGTCGCTTAGAAAACCCGGGCTTTGACGGTACCGAGGAGTTTAATTTCTTCTTATCGGTTCTTTTCCCGGAAGATGAATTGAAGATTTTACCGTACAACCGTGTCGTTAAAGATTTAAACGGTCTGACAAAGGAAGCGTTCCTTGACCGCATTGCACAGGAGTTTATCGTAGAAAAGTTAGGTACAGAAGCATTCCAGCCGGTAAAGAAGGGTACCTTCGGTATGTTCCTTGACGGCAACTGGTATTGTCTTACTGCAAACGATACCCTGCAGCAGATTACCGACCCCGTAGAGTCTTTGGATGTTTCCTTATTACAGGATTACTTACTTGCTCCAGTTCTCGGCATTGGCGACCCGCGTACCGATAAGCGTATTGACTTCATCGGCGGTATCAGAGGCCTTGGCGAACTGGAACGCCGTGTAGCCGAAGATATGACCGTGGCATTCTCCATGTATCCGACCTCCATCGGTGAACTGTTTGCCGTTTCCGACGCCGGACGTCTCATGCCTCCGAAGTCCACCTGGTTTGAGCCGAAGCTTCGCAGCGGACTGTTCATTCATAAGCTGAGCTAAGTTCTTTTCCAACAAAACTATAGCCCCTATAAATAAATCATTTACAAAATCCCGAAGGTTTTACCCCTTCGGGATTTCTTATATAAAGGAAAAGCTCGGAACAAAGAGTTTTGCCTGCGAAACTCTCGCGCCGAGCGCGGTCGCTTGCGACATCTTCCAATCGCGCGAGTGCGCATCCCGCGGAGCTCTTTTTGTGTGATAGGAAATTGCGCAATTTCCTATCACACAAAAAAGCGGCCTGCACCGGGGATGGTGCAAGCCGCATCTAATTTCTTACTCTAATTCGGATCTAGTTGTATACGTTAGACCAAATCTTATTCTCTACGTTAGCATTCTTTCCCTTGTACTCGAACAACTGGCTCATGGTTACAAACTGATAACCCTGATTCTTCAAGTTCTCAATAATGGTCGGAAGCGCATTCACGGTATTGGTATTGCCCTGGAAATCATGGAGCAAAATAATCTGACCGTCTGCTACACCACTAACTACAGAGTTTGCAATCTGACTAGAGGAGCTGGTGCCATCCCAGTCATTGTGCATGGTACCCTGAACAAATGCCATATCAATTGCACTGTACATGGTGCTATTTACAGAGATGTACGGCGGACGGAAGAACTTCGGCGTCTGGCCGGTGTACTGCTTAATCAGATTATTGGTCTGATTAATCTCATTCTGAATTGCACTCCAGGACATGGTGGTCATATCACTGTGGGTGTAAGAATGATTTGCAAGCTCATGACCGGAGCTGTTCTGTCTCTGTAAAATGGACTTCGTATTGTTGTTAATGTTCTGACCGATCAAGAAGAACGTAGCCTTAACATCATACTTATCCAAAATGTCTAAAACCTGACTCGTCGTGGAAGACGGACCGTCATCAAAGGTTAAAGCAATCATCTTGCCGTTCGGATTGATAGAGCTGCTTCCGCTGTTGGAGCTTCCGGAAGAACTGCTACCGTTGTCAGTGCTTACAGAACCTGCAGCACTGATGGTTAACTTATCAATATAAGCGTCCCACTGACCGTCATCTGCGGTTACAACAAGCTTTACAGTCTGGTTTCCGGTACCATGAGACACATTGGAAATGGTATACTCAGCAACATTTGCGTCACCGTAGTAGAACGTACCAACCGTGCTGCCGCCGATTACAAGATCAACCTTTGCCATATTGTCGCCATTGGATGCACCTCTTAAGGTGAAGTCATGGCTACCCTCAGAAAAATACTGAGTATAAGATACTGCATCATTATTTGCATATAAAGCTACGCCGTTGAACGGAGAGCTTACATTGCCGGTGTACTGACCGGACTTGGTCATATCCTCACACTCCTTGGAGTTTGAGGTAGAAGCGGTTCCGCCGGAAGTAGTTCCGCTGCTGGTATTTCCGGAAGAAGTATTACCACTGCTGGTATTGCCGCCAGAGGTTGTTCCGCTGCTGGTGTTACCACTGGAGGAAGAACCACCGTTAATAGTTAACTTATCAAGATAAGCATCCCACTGACCGTCATCTGCAGATACCACAAGCTTAACGGTCTGGTTACCGGTTCCGGTAGATACATTCTCAATCACGAAATCTGCAACATTTGCATCACCGTAATAGAAGGTACCCTTCTTCTCGTTACCGATGTACAGGTCAACCTGTGCCATGTTGTCACCGTTGGATGCACCGGTTAAGGTGAAGGTGTTGGTTCCGCTGGTGAAGTTCTGCGTATAAGATACTGCATCGTCGTTTGCATATAAAGCTACGCCATTGAACGGAGAGCTGATGTTTCCGGTATACTGACCGGACTTGGTCATATTCTCACATTCCATAGTTGCACCGGTATTGGTGGTGCCACCGGAGATGTTTCCACCAGAGGTGTTTCCGCCAGAGGTATTACCGCCGGAAGTGTTGCCACTGGAAGTATTACCGCCGGAAGAACTTCCTCCTGCAGATACTCCGCTACCGCCGATAATAAGGCAGTCTGCATATAAATCCCAGCTACCTGTATCTGCAGTCATTCTCAACTCAACCTTCTGGTTACCGGTTCCGTGGGTTACGCCCTTAATGGTGTATTCTGCGGTATTTGCATCACCATAATAGAAGGTACCCTTCTTTTCGCCGCCGATATATAAATCAACTTCTGCCAACTCGTCACCGTTGGATGCTCCTCTTAAGGAGAAATCATGGGTGCCGGAAGTAAAATTCACAGTCGTAGAAACGGCATCGTCGTTTCCGTAAAGCGCAACACCGTTGAACGGATTGCTGATGGTACCGGTGTACTGACCGGACTTGGTCATGCTCTCACACTCGATTACAGTACCCTGATTGGTGCCCGGTGCACTGCTTGAGCTGTCGCCGGAAGAGCTACTGCCGGAAGAAGAACTTCCGCTACTGCTGCTACCGCCAACAGTGATATCAAACTTGTAAACATCTGCCCAACCGCTGCTCTGATAACCTTCTACAGTAAGTGCTGCCTCATACATGAGACCCATCTTCATACCCATACGTTCCCAAGCCTTAAAGTGCTCGCTTACGGAAATGGTACCGCTGGTACGCTTGGATGTACGTACGCTCCAGTACTGCTGGAAGGTGGTGTTACCGTCGATGGACGGCTGATTTACACGAGTGGTCTCGTATACGTCATAGGTACCGCCGTCTACGGTAATGGTTCCCTTGGAGGTTGCTCCCGGCGGACGCCAGGTTCCCCAGCTGTCTACGATGTAGTACTCTACGAGCGGATTTCTGCACCATCCGTATACACAGAGGTAAGAATTACCGTTCGGCTGGTAGTCTACACCATAATTTACCGTAATGTTACCAAGTTGGGAGTAAGTCTTCGTACAATCCCACTTAATACCCTTACGGAAAAGTGCGTTGCCGATGTTCTCCCACCAGCACTCGAAGAGCCCATTTCCCTTCAAAGTCATGCTGGTATCGCCGTAGTCTTTCCACAGCTCATAATTGTAGGCACCTTCGGTACCTGTTGCGTTGTTGTACAATACGTTGGCAGCATCTGCCTTATTTGCCGGTACAACAACCTGCAAGCATAATACTAATGCAAGCAGTAAACCCTTTAGTTTTTTGCTCATAGCAAAAATACCTCCTTTCTCGCAAGAAATAGATTACCATTTTTTGTACAATTTGTAAAGTATTTTTTAATAATTTTACGATATTTTGTTGATTTTTTACGACATACCTGTCGAAACCGCACATATCGTCACGATTCCATTGAGGAAAATGTACAGTTTTCTTGATTTTGTCGCACATTTCTTGTTAAATTCGTGCAGGCGGCGCGCTTCGCGCTTACCCACGACCGAGCGACTCCGTCGCTCGGTCGTGGGCGCGTTCGCATCATCGTTTTTTTCCGTGCAGGCCGCGCTTCGCACCGCCCTCGCACTTCGCGACACAGTCGCTCGGTCGTGGGCGCGTTCGCATTTCGCCGTCTTATGCAAACAAGCTTGCAACATCGGCTCAATGCTCACTTTGCCTGCACGGACATTGCCTGCACGCAAGAAAGGCGTCAACCCATTCGGATTGACGCCTCTGCAATATTCTTATTAAGTTCGATACATTACTACCATCTCAAGTAGTCGATGTAAGCATCCCAAGTGCCGTCATCTGCCGTACATCTTAATTCAATCGTCTGATTGCCGGTTCCGTGAGATACATTCTTAATGGTGTACTCTGCCGGATACGAACCACCATAGTAGAAAGTACCCTTGTACTGACCGCCGATATACAAATCAACTCTGGCCATTTTGTCATTGTTAGAGCAACCTCTTAAGGTAAAGTCGTGAGTACCGTATGCAAAATACTGATTGAAAGAAACCTTGTCATTATTTGCATATAATGCAACACCGTTAAACGGATTGCTGATATTTCCGGTATACTGACCGCTCTTAGTCATAGCCTCACACTGCTTGGAGTTGCTGTTGGTCAGTCCGCTAGAACTGCTTCCGCTGGAGCTACTTCCGCTACTGCTGCTTCCGCTGGAGCTGCTTCCGGAAGAAGTGCTGCCGCCGACAGCAATGTCAAACTTGTAAACATCCGCCCAACCGCTGCTCTGATAACCCTCAACAGTAAGTGCTGCCTCATACATGAGACCCATTCTCATACCCATGTTCTCCCAAGCCTTAAAATGCTCGGTTACGGAAATGGTACCGCTGGTACGCTTCTGCTGACGAACGCTCCAGTACTGCTTAAACGTGGTGTTACCGTCGATGGACGGCTGATTGTAACGAGTGGTTTCATAAACATCATAAGCACCACCGTCTACATAGATGGTTCCCTTGGAGTTTGCTCCCGGCGGACGCCAGGTTCCCCAGCTGTCTACGATGTAATACTCTACAAGCGGATTTCTGCACCATCCGTATACACAAAGGTAAGAATTACCGTTCGGCTGATAATTTACGCCGTAGTTTACGGTAATGTTACCAAGCTGGGAATACGTCTTCGTACAATCCCACTTTACACCCTTACGGAATAATGCGTTTCCGATGTTTTCCCACCAACACTCGAAGAGCCCATTTCCCTTCAAAGTCATGCTGGTGCTACCATAGTCTTTCCACAACTCGTAATTGTAGTTTCCTTCTCTACCGGTTGCGTTGTTGTACAATACGGTTGCCGCATCTGCCTTTGCAGCCGGAACAACCACCTGAAGGCACAATACCAATGCCAACAGTAAACCCTTTAGTTTTTTGCTCATTGCAAAAATACCTCCTTTCTTGCAAGCTCAGAATATCATCTTTTGTGCAACTTGTAAAGTATAATCTATTTTTTAACATACTTTTTTGTCTATTTTGCACAACTCTTCAAGCCAGCTTTTTGTCTAAGTGTACGTAAACTATACAACTATATGTATTATTTTCTGTTCTTTCTCTCCATTGTCCGTCCATCATATTTATTGTGGTATAAAGTTGCACAATATACACGATGTTGTATTATTAATATTTTAAAAACATATTCGCATTTCTCTATAAAAAAAAAACGGAATCTCCTTCTTTCGAAAAAGATTCCGTCTTTCTTTTATTCCAACTCAAAGGCACCCGTATACAAGCGGTAATAAGTGCCCTTTTCCGCAATCAGCTTCTCGTGATTACCCTTCTCGATAATATGACCGTGGTCAAGCACCATAATCACATCGGAATTCTTAACCGTGGACAACCGGTGTGCAATAACAAACACGGTACGTCCTTCCATCAAAGAATCCATACCCTTTTGTACAATTGCCTCGGTACGGGTATCGATGGAGGAGGTTGCCTCATCCAGAATCATTACCGGCGGATCTGCCACCGCTGCTCTTGCAATGGCAAGCAGCTGACGCTGTCCCTGGGACAGATTGGCTCCGTTTCCGGAAAGTTCCGTCTCATACCCCTTCGGCAGACGGGTAATAAAATCGTCCGCACCCGCAAGCTTTGCTGCCGCAATACACTCTTCATCCGTTGCATCCAACTTGCCGTAACGAATATTTTCCATAACCGTACCGGTAAACAGATTCGTCTCCTGCAATACAATGCCGAGAGAGCGGCGCAGGTCAGCTTTCTTAATCTTATTGATATTGATACCGTCATAACGAATCTTTCCGTCCGCAATATCATAAAAACGGTTAATCAAATTGGTGATGGTGGTCTTTCCCGCACCGGTAGCACCTACAAAGGCCACCTTCTGCCCCGGCTCCGCAAACACGGAAACATTGTGCAGCACCATCTTATCCTCTTCATAGCCGAAGTCAACTTCGTTTAACCGCACATCCCCCCGAAGCAGTGTATAAGTCACGCTTCCGTCTGCCTGATGCGGATGCTTCCATGCCCAAGTACCGGTACGCTTTTCGCTTTCCGTAATGGTTCCGTCCGGTGCCACCACCGCATTTACCAGGGTAACATAACCGTCGTCCACTTCCGGAGCCTCATCAATCAACGTAAAAATACGCTCTGCGCCCGCAAGACCCATGACAATGGAATTCACCTGTTGGGACACCTGGCTGATATTTCCGGTAAACTGTCGGGTCATATTTAAGAACGGCACAATCAAGCTGATGGAAAAAACTTCTCCGGACAGACTCACGTTGGTTACATCGGAAAGCAAGAATGCGCCCCCCGCCAAAGCCACAATAACATACAATACATTACCGATATTATTTAAAATCGGCATCAGCATATTGGCATACTGATTCGCTCTCTTCGCATCCTCGTAAAGAGCCTCGTTAATTGCATCAAAATCCGCACCGCTCTGCTTTTCGTGACAGAATACTTTCACTACCTTCTGACCGTTCATCATTTCTTCGATAAAGCCTTCGGTACGTCCCACCGCCTTCTGCTGACGAATAAAGTACAATGCGGAACGACCGCCGATTGCCTTTGTAACCACCGACATAACCGCAACACCGGCCAGGATAATCAGCGCCATCCAAACACTGTAATACACCATAAGGAAAAGTGCGGTAGAGATGGAAACCACTGCACGAATCAAGCTCGGTAGCGACTGGGACACCAGTTGGCGCAGCGTATCTACGTCATTGGTATAGTGACTCATAATATCGCCGTGGCCATTTTGATCGAAGTACTTAATCGGTAAATTTTGCATACGGTCAAACATCTCTCCGCGCATCTTCTTCAAATATCCCTGGGTCAAAATCGCTCCCAGCTGTGCGGACAGAAACTCTGCCGCAATAGACAACACATAGAAAAATGCCAACAACAATACCCATTTCAAAATCTCGCTCTTAGCACTCGTCCAATCTCCGATTCCGGAATATTCTTCAATTACCGCAATTACTTTCTGCATGAATACCGCAGGCACAGAACTGACAATTGCCGAAAACACAATACAGAACAGGATGACCGGTACCAATACCGGATAGAATTGGAACAGCATCACAATAAGGCGCTTTAACATCCCCTTATTCATCTTCGGCTTACCGCCCGGCATCTTCCCGTCTGCCGGCATTCCCTTTGCATCTGCCTTCTTTAACATTTCGTCCTTCTTATTCGGCATCGTCGTCACCTCCCTTGTTCTGCGAGGTGTATACCTCTTGATAAATCTCATTGGTGGCCAGCAACTCGTCATGGGTACCTACCGCAGCAATACGTCCGCCGTCCATAATCACAATCTTGTCTGCATCCTGTACGGAAGAAACTCTTTGGGCGATAATAATCTTCGTGGTTTCCGGAATAAACTCCCGGAAGGCCTTACGAATCAATGCATCCGTACGGGTATCCACCGCACTGGTGGAATCGTCCAGAATTAAAATCTTCGGCTTCTTTAAAAGTGCTCTTGCAATACACAAACGCTGCTTCTGACCGCCGGACACATTTGCCCCGCCCTGCTCTATGTAAGTATCGTATTTGTCCGGAAAGCTTTCAATAAACTCCGATGCCTGAGCCAGACGACACGCCTCCATAATCTCCTCATCCGTGGCCTTCTCATTACCCCAGCGGAGATTTTCCTTAATGGTACCGGAAAACAGTACATTCTTCTGCAGCACCACCGCCACCTGATTACGAAGAGTTTCCAAATCATAGTCTCTTACATCCACGCCACCTACCGTAACAGAACCGTCCGTTACATCGTACAAACGGGAAATCAACTGTATAAGAGAGGTCTTGGAAGAACCGGTACCGCCTAAAATGCCCACCGTTTCTCCTGACTTAATCTTTAAATCAATATCCGCCAACGCATAACGGTCCGCCGTTTTGGAATATTTAAAATTCACATCCTTAAATACAACGGAACCGTCCTTCACCTCGTATACCGGGTTCTCCGGATTCGTAAGAGAAGGCTTTTCCTCCAGCACTTCCACAATACGCTCCGCAGACTCCGCGGAAATGGTCAGCATGACAAAAATCATGGAAAGCATCATCAAAGAACTGAGTACCATAAAGCCGTAGGTAACCATGGACGATATCTGTCCTACATCCATAGCGCTTCCCTTGGTGGAAACAACCAGATAAGAGCCGAAAGACAGGACAAATATCATATTCACATACAGACAGAACTGCATCAGCGGGCTGTTCAATACCACGATACGCTCTGCCTTTGTAAAGTCCTTACAAACATCCTCAGCCGCAAAGTTAAACTTTTCCTTTTCATACTCCTCACGAACAAAGGACTTTACCACACGCATGCCCTTTACGTTTTCCTGTACGGACTCGTTCAGACGGTCGTATTTCCGGAATACGCTGCGGAACAGCGGCATTGCCTTCTTTGCCACCATAATAAGACCAAAGGCCAAAATCGGTACAACCACCACAAACATGAGCGCCATCTTTCCACCCATGATAAAGGCCATCACAATAGCAAAAATAAACATCAGCGGACTTCGAATCGCTATACGAATTAACATCATAAAAGACATCTGCACATTGGCAACATCCGTGGTGAGACGGGTTACCAAAGAAGATGCGGAAAACTTATCGATATTCTCGAAGGAATACTCCTGAATCCGATAATACAAATCATGACGCAGATTTTTCGCAAAACCGCAGGATGCCTTGGAACCGGTAATTCCTGCCAGTCCGCCGAAAAACAGCGACACGCAGGCCATGGCAAACAGCACCAATCCGTGCTTCACAATCACCGAAAACTCACATCCGGCCTTTATCTGATTAACCAGCTCCGCGACAACAAACGGAATCAAGCATTCCATCACCACTTCGCCGATCATAAGAACCGGGGTTAAAATCGAGACCTTTTTATATTCTCTGACACACCCCATCAATTTCCTCAGCATACGTATCATTTTTATGCCTCCTTCTACTCACATTTGCATTGTATGCAAACCAAGTACTTAGTTTATCACACTCACTTTTCAAAATCAATGTACTTTACAAAGATTTCATTATTTCACAAAAAAAGACAGAAAGAAGAGGCCACAACAAAAAGGGGCTGACGCAATTCGTCACCCCCAAAAATGCTGAATTTAGACTTCCGGAACTACCGTCGGGAATACCGAGGTATCGTCACTTACAATTCTGCTGCAGTCATTGTTTGACACCGGACCGTATCCGTTACAGTTACACTCACAAGTATCACAGCTTCCGTCCGCCCCCTGCAGTTCTCCCAAATCAAGCGGCTTAATGGCCAGATTCAACAAGTCTCCTGCCACAAAGCGCATGCAATCGGTATTATCCGCCGCCAAGATGCTGCCCTTCGGCACATCGATTTTTCCGGCGCTTTCCACGCGATAGCCCGCAAAATACAAGCTTTGCAATACCAGCGTAAGGCCCACGGTCGCCGTGCTGTCCTCAATGTCAAAATCCAACAGCTTCGCCAATCCGTACAGATTCAAGCCTTGCCGGATAAAATTGCTGTCCTGGCCAAACCCGATAAAATTGATGACCGGTGTCGGCGCAGCCGCCGTCGTATCATAGGAAAATCCGTACGGTGCAAAGATTTCCAATTCCACGGAAACCGGGTTGGTATCCTCATCATAGGTCGGTGCCGTGGTAGACGCCGGTAAATATACCGCCGTCGGGAAAATCGTTGCCACCAGCCGGCCCGCCGCATCATATAACTCTAACGCAAACTGCACCGTAATCCCGGACAAGGTTACCACGTAGCAATTCGGTCTGCCCGCCAGGGACTCAATCTGTACTCCCTCCGGTCCGTAGGTGTAGGTGGCATCGATTACCTTTATCGATGCGCTTGTCACCGTCGGATACGTTGTCGCAATATCCACTCCCAAATCAAAGGTGGTACAAAGGTTAATACCGATTTCATCATAAATCAAAGGAGCCATAATACTTAATACCGACGGATCACCGCATACCGGATTCGCACAAATATCCGTACAGCCGGAGTATAACTTCTGTACCGCGTTGCTGACAATTCTCGAACGGTTCGAACATTTACATTTTGCCATACTGCACATCCTTTTCTTTTTTCTATATCATACGTTCTAATTCCCGGTTTGTGACCATAGCAATAATAAAAAAGCGGTAATTCTCATGGAACAATTCTATTCGCCGGATACCACAAAAAAAATCCTCCTCACCGCCGACCACTCCCGTCTGTTTGCTCACCATTTCCACAACGAACAGTTCCTTCGTTCGTCTCTGTTGTGTTCCAATTACAAATGCGGATTAGCTTGCACGCTCTATAACGATGCTCTCTATTACGCCTACATCAACAAAGAGCTCACACTGCTTCTTCGCTGTGTGGGAGAATCCTCTCTCCAATTCCGTCTGGACGGCACAAAAGCTATTTCCTACCATACCCCCAAGCTTGTGGTATTCGGGGGGGTTCTTCTGCTGATCTATTTTGAATGTGCAGACGGCATGTATCGCCTGAAACTACGGGCTCCTTTTGCAGCCCTCCCTCCGATTTCCGCACCCCCCGCACTCCCTGCTCCCTTTTCCGAGCTTCCGGACCTTCGCATTTTAACATCCGAAAATCACCTCTATTTGCTTCTGTCTGCCTGCGCATCTTCCTTTTTGTTTCGCTACTCTTCCACCTTTGAGCCGGAAGTCCTCGGCTCCGAAGAAGAGCTGCTGACACGATTCCGTATTCCGTGGGAGACAGAGAAAACAGAACTTGAAAAACAACTCAGACAGATTGTACAGCAGTCAGAAGCGCAACAAGCCATTCTCGCAGAAAAAGAGGCAAAGCTGCGCGCACAGGAAATACTTCTTACCGAGAAAGCTACCGGCTTGCAGGCAGCCGAAGCACTTCTTGTCGAGAAAGATACCGACCTTCGGGCAACCAAAGCACTTCTTTCAGAAAAGACCACCGAACTCTCCGACACGAAATCCCGGCTCCAACAATCCGAAGAGACCCTGTATCGTGTCCAAAAACAACTGACGGAGTGCGAAACAGCTCGCCGGGAAGCCCTGCAAGCCCGGACACATACCGCCAATCTTTTGGAACGAGCCAAGATCCAGTACGAGGAGCTGATGCAAATTGCCCTGCAATACAAGGAAGAAGCAGCCAAGTGGTACGGAAAATTCACCGACAGACATTGACTTTTTTCCTCTGTTGCGCTACCTTGGAAATAGATGCCCGGTCGGGAATTTTTCTTTCCGCCCGCCGGCAAACAACAGAGGAGGTAATACTTATGTGGAACAATAAAATGAAAGCATTTACTTTAAGCTACGACGACGGAATCTCCCAAGATATCCGTTTTGTGGAACTATTAAACCGTTACGGACTGAAATGCACCTTTAACTTAAACAGCGGGATTCAGACCGGTGCCAGCACCTGGACCGGTCAAAACGACGTGCGTATTACCCGTATGAATATGGCCGGTCTTCGGGATCTTTACGCCGGCCATGAAATTGCGGTACATACCCTGACTCATCCGGATCTGACCAAGCTTGACGCGGAAACTGTTACTAATGAACTAACGGTAGACAAGGCAAATCTGGAAGCCTTCTTCGGCACAAAAGTCACCGGTATGGCCTATCCCTACGGCACCCACAACGAGGAAGTCCGCGCTCTTGTAAAGGCGGCCGGGCTCCACTATGCCCGCACCGTCCACTCCACCAATGCCTTTGATTTGCCGGAGGATTTATTACAGCTCCCTGCCACTTGTCATCACCGTGCAGAAAACCTCATGGATTTGGCAAAACAATTCGTAGAGTTAACGACCGACACGCCACAGCTTTTCTACGTTTGGGGCCACAGCTACGAATTCGACGTTGACAACAACTGGGATATAATCGAAAAATTTTTCAAATACATCTCCGGCAGAGAAGACATTTTCTACGGAACAAATACGGAAGTATTGCAAGATTTAACAAATTACTAAGGAGGCATACACCATTGCTTTCGACTTTAAAATTATAGCTTGACACACCAAAATCGCCGTGCTATAATAACCGCAATTAACATAGGAAAAGCGTTAACGGAAAAGAGTAACGCGGACACCGCATCCAGAGAGAGCATCATTTGGTGGAAGATGCTTATGTAGACCCCGCGCGAAAACCATTCTAGAGCTGCAACGCCGAAAGGAGAGTAAGTGTTGCCGTACACCTGCGTTAAAGGTTAGGATTTGATAGAATCCGAAGTGAAAAATTAAGGTGGAACCGTGCATAGAGCACCCTTAGAGACGCATAAACTGTGTCCCTAAAGGTGCTTTTCTTATGTTAATCGACCTATTAACCCATTTCAGAAAGGAAGATGCATATGAAAATCTACGACAAGAACGGTAACATCCAAGAAGCAAACTTTGACAGTGAGCTTGGGGCTCAGGCTCTGCGCCACACGGCAGCCCACATCTTAGCCCAGGCGGTAAAGCGCCTGTATCCGGAGGCCAAATGTGCCATCGGTCCGGCCATTGCCGACGGATTCTATTACGATTTCGAATTCGACTTTGAATTTTCCGACCAACACTTTGAGGAAATCGAGGCCGAAATGAAGAAAATCGCAAAAGAAAACCTGCAGTTACGACATTTTGTTTTAAGCCGTGAGGAAGCATTAAAGCTTATGGCTGAGAAAAACGAGCCTTACAAAATCGAACTCATCAACGACCTGCCGGAGGATGCGATACTGCAATTTTACCAGCAGGGCGACTATGTGGAGCTTTGCGCCGGCCCGCATGTCTGCTATACCAGCGCCGTAAAGGCGGTGAAGCTCCTATCCGTTGCCGGTGCTTATTGGAGAGGCGACGAGAAAAACAAAATGCTGACGCGTATTTACGGCACGGCATTTCCAAGTAAAGAGCTTTTAGATGCGTATCTGCTTCGCATGGAAGAAGCCCGCAAGCGTGATCACAGAAAACTCGGCAAAGAACTGGGCCTGTTTGCCCTTATGGAAGAAGGTCCGGGACTTCCGTTTTTCCTGCCGAAGGGCATGATTTTAAAGAATCTCCTCATTGACTACTGGAGAAAGATTCACAGAAGAGAGAACTATCTGGAAATTTCTACGCCGATTATGCTGCACCGTTCTCTTTGGGAAACGTCCGGACACTGGGAACATTACCGGGAAAACATGTATACCACGGTGGTAGATGACAAAGACTTCGCCATCAAACCGATGAACTGTCCGGGCGGTATGCTTGTCTATAAAATGGAGCCTCGCTCTTATCGCGACCTTCCGATGCGTATGGGTGAGCTGGGTATCATTCACCGCAACGAAAAATCCGGTACGCTCCACGGCCTGATGCGGGTACGCTGTGCAACCCAGGACGATGCTCACATTTTCATGACGCCGGATCAGATTTCCGATGAAATCAAAGGCGTTGCCCGTCTCATCGACGAATTCTATACGCAGTTCGGTTTCTCCTATCATGTGGAGCTGTCCACGCGACCGGAAAACTCCATCGGCAGTG
The DNA here is from genome assembly GCA_964545045.1 of uncultured Lachnospiraceae bacterium. Taxonomy (GTDB): domain Bacteria; phylum Bacillota; class Clostridia; order Lachnospirales; family Lachnospiraceae; genus SIG307. The sequence continues at coordinate 14,562 of CAZJEN010000005.1, forward strand.
ACGCGGATTGGGAACTGGCAACGAACGGCCTGAAAAATGCCTTGGATGACTTGAAGCTTCCGTACGTCATCAACGAAGGCGACGGTGCCTTTTACGGCCCGAAGATTGACTTCCACTTAGAGGACTCCATCGGCAGAACGTGGCAATGCGGTACGATTCAGCTGGACTTCCAGCTTCCGCAGCGCTTTGAGGCGGAATACATCGGTGCCGACGGCGAGAAGCATCGTCCGATTATGATTCACCGGGTAGTCTTCGGTTCCCTGGAACGCTTTATGGGTGTCCTGATTGAGCACTTCGCCGGAAAATTCCCATTATGGCTGTCCCCGGTACAGGTAAAAATCCTGCCGATTTCCGACAAATACATTGACTACGCAAAACAAGTAGAAGCTTCCTTAAAACAGGACGGTCTGCGTTGCGAAATTGACGAGCGTGCCGAAAAAATCGGTTACAAAATCCGGGAAGCCCGAGAAGACCGTGTCCCGTACATCCTTGTGGTGGGCGAAAAGGAAGCCGAAAGCGGCTGTGTCGCAGTCCGCAAGAGAGACGAGGGTGACTTGGGAAGTATGGAACTCGCAAGCTTTGCAAAACTGCTGAAAGAAGAGGGGATTTTTATCCCGTAAAGTATTATTTTATAAGAACCCCCACAAACCTCTGTAGCAGAAACGAGGCTGCGCATTCACAACCGCGCAGCCTCAAACCTTTTATTCATCTTTTATTCAACTTTTGTTGCTCTACATACGCTCATACGTTTTCTCAAATACCTTGCCCATAATAATATACACATCCGTCGGATTATCCAGACGAACCGCCACATAATCCCCCGGTCTGCCGTACATATAGTTCTCTTCGTCCCAGGTAGTATAAAGCTTCAGAGCTTTTGTCAACCGTTTTGCAAAAATCGGCGTTCCTTTCTTCGGGATACATCCCTTCGACATCGACAACAAGCTCTGCTCTACCGGCTCATCCCGCACAATCACCGTCGGTTCATACTCTGCATAAATCTCCGGCAGTTTCTCCGTAAGCTCATAGGAAGCATCGAAATTTTCCTTGCGTATCGGATACACCTCCCCGAAAATTCCGAACATCAAATACAAATCCGCCGCTGCCGTCACCTGCAAATCCGCTTCCAGGGTCCGGACACAAAGCTCCGTTCCCTCCGGATATAGTGCAAGAGACGGAAGATACCCCACCACCAGCGGACGCTTCTGATAAAGAGGAAGCTCCGTTGTAGCAATCGGAGCATCCTTGGCATACAACACATCAAAGCTGTTATAATACCCTTCCATCCGGCTTTCCATAAAGTCACACAAACCGGCCTCTTCCACCTCCGCAATACTGTCATTCGGAATATAGCCTCCGGCCTTCTGCATATGGCCGCCGCCGGAACCGATGCCGTCAATCACATATTCCAAAAGCTCCACCGCCCGCACGGAGGTCACGCAACTACGCACCGACAACTTCAATCCCGACGGCATTTTACAGAATACCACACAAGTATCCACGCCGTCTGCCTGCAACAGCAAATCGCTGATAAACCCGAGGATATTCGGATCGCAAGGCTTAGCCTGCACCACCGCGAAGCGGTACTCCTTCCGGTAACGATAATGCTTCAGGGCATCTCCCGCAATCTGCATCTCCTCCAAAGAAAGATTGGAGTTTTTTAACAAGGTAAACACACTGACATCATATCTTGCAAAATCCCGCAAATCCTTATCTGCCGGATGATTCAGCTCACCGAAAGCATTGGTATCCGAATACAATCCGTAATACAACGCCGTTGCCAGCGCCGTATCTTCATTTATGTCCACATTCTCTGTCCGTAACAGCTCTGCCACAACCGTTGCACAGCTTCCGTACGCGCTGCGCACTTCCATCAAATCCGATACCGCCCGATTGCACAAATGATGGTCGATCACCGCCACCTTCTTCGCCCGAAACTTTGTGACATTTCCCTCACCGTATACGCAGTCCACCGTCAGCAAAAGCTCTGCCTCAGAAAGTTCCGTCACATACTCCAGCGGAATCTCCAACTGCTCTGTCATAATAATCAAATTCGGTTTTGTGATTTTATTTTTTCCGCCATAGACCAGCCGGACTTCTTTTCCGTGCCTCTTTAAGTATGTATACACGCCAAAGCCCGAGGAAATTGCATCCGCATCCGGAAAGTCATGACATTGAATCACAATCGACGAATATTCCAGTAACTCTCTTAATCTCATCTTTTTCCTCCCCTACGGTACAAACCGGTACGGATTCTGTCTGCTTCCGTCCCCTTCCCAATTTCCCTCTTCCGGGAAAATGCAGATTGCCGGACGAACACCGAAGCCGGACGCCGCCGCATATTTCGTAGCAAACGTCTCTTCCGCCAGTGAAATATTCACATAATAGATATCGCAAACTCTGTCTTCTGCCGCCGATGCCGTGGCCCAGATATAATCCGTTGCACCGGAATCCTTGTATCCCCGGTACCAGGTCGTCTCATCCGCCGCTATGGCTGCTTCTGTCGGAGTGGTGTATGGGTTCAACGCTCCCGCCAGCGCATATTCTCTCACCTGCTCCTTTGTGAGTAAAAACACACCGTTTCCCGACTGTTCCACAAGCGCCGTTTCCGCCTTTGTAAAGTCCGTCAGGAAACCGGTCTCCGTACCATACGCGTTTCCGTTCTCATCCGTCCCCCTGTTCTGCGGCGTTTTTCCCGGATAAGAGACAATCCCGTTAGCGTTTAACCACGCGCGTAAATCCGAGGAATCCCAATCGTTGCTTCCCCGAAATTCCCGCATCTGTGCTTCCGTATAGGAATCCGCCTTCGCTCTGTCATAAAAGTTTCCTTCGTTGTCCCAACCGAAGCTTCCGCTTTCCGCACAATCAAAGGATCGTATGGAAAGAATCCGGGTAGATACCAAAAGTGTACCTCCCTCGTTTACATCCACCACCTGCCACTCAATAGCACCTTCTCCGTCCTTCGCAGTCACACCTTCCGGTGTATAGCTTCCGAAAGAAACGTAATCTCCCACAACAAAGGACGCATTCGCATCTACGGAATCACCCGGCTGTCCCTGCTCCGTCCCAACCTGCTTTCCCGCGACCTCTGGTGTCTTTGCCCGTTCTTCATCCCGTTTTCTTTGCACCGTACCGAGAACAATCATCACCGCCAAAATTGCCATCACTGCCAGCAAAATTCCAAGACGTTTCTTCAGGGAAATCTTTACATGAGGATTGATTCCTTCCGGCATATGGACTTCCGGAGATGTCTCACCCATCGCGCCTTCTTCTCCGTTCATTGCCTCCGATTTCTCCGAACTCTCCTCATCCCCATTTACACCCAGCTGCCGTTCCAGCGCACCCTCCAGTTCTCCCAGAGACTGTTCCGACAGTCCCTTTGCATCCAACCACTGAATGGACAGTAAAAAATACTCCATAGCCTTCGACGGCACCGTATCATCCAAACGATATACCAAAATCGGCAGCTTCTTGCTGACCGCCCGTTCCACTTCCCGAAGCACATGCTGGGATTCATTGGCCGCCGCGTCAAACATCAAAACAAAGGCGTCGCTCCCTTCGATGCCCTTGATAATCTCTTCTCCGTAATTGCTCCCTGCCGGAATATCCCGCGGCGCAATCCAGCAAGACTTTCCGCCGGCCTCCAAAAAGGCGCAGACCCGTTCCGCTGCCTCCTGCCTGGCCGATGCGTATGATATAAAAATCCGCATAACATTCCTCCGTTATGTAATCTGCAAAATATGACACCAAGAGTATACCACACTTTATCACGCTAACTCAAGTACTTTACACTATAGATCCATCTCTTTGTGGAAATACTTTAGCGGTGAGTAACTATAACGACGCAAATAATCTAATCCGGATTTATGCTTTCTCGAACGAGCGGAAGTTTTTAATCGATAAGAATATGTATGAGAAATCTCGGTTCTGTATGGAACTGCAATAAAAAAGTTGTAATGTGTTTGAAATATAATACAACTATAGGCCCGCCGTCGTTTCTCAAGTATCTCTTTATACGGCGGATTCGGATAATCATTGTAAAATTCATCCGTTAATTTAAGTATCTGAAAATCATTTTCCGGTAACTTCATTTTTCCCCTTTCTATTATACGCAACATACACCATCCCTACAAAAAACGAGAGGCAACAGCCTCTCGTTAAACCCTTCATCACTCGGTCAGTTTTTATTTTACCGTCCTGTCAGAACCGTCACAGGACTCATTTTTGATGAAGAAGAACTATCTGTTCTCACTTACAGTATACTCCCAATCATCCGATTTTGCAATACATATTTTAACTTTTTTCAACCTTTCTATACGTCCATTCCGCATTCGTCCCGGAAATCACCAGAACATAGGACAAATCCGGATATTCCTCCGCTGAATAAACATACCATATAATTCCTTCGATTTCCGTTTCCGTCTCAAAGCTGCCTAAAACTGAGTTCTTCGTAAGGTCACCGGTTCCCGCCTCGTATCTTTCATAAACCGTCAAACAACCGTTGACGACGCTATAGAGATTGTTCCCTATTAATCCGACAGAACTATTTCTTGACACATACAGGTAATAGCTCCCGTCAACAAGTGCAACAATCACATTCTCGTTGTTTGTTACAGAAAAAATCTCCGTTCCTATTCCACATATAAATGCCGCGCCATCCTCCGGTTCCATGGAAGTCGTATTCCCGGCGCCGTCGGTGTACACTGTCGGCACTCCGCAGGTTACCTCACCAATCTTTTCTCCGATTAGGTCAGCAGACACCTCCGTCACACGCCAATCTCCGATATAACTAACACCGTCAAGCTTAATAAAATCCAGCCAATCTACCGGGACCTCATACTGCATCAATTTGTCTTTGTCCTCAAGCGCGCCAACGCCTTCTGCCGACTCCGTCGGATTCAGCAATATGTCATAGCCGTTCTCTTGTTGCTTATTACATCCAGCAAAAGAAACCGTAAACACCAATACAAAAATAATTGCCACTATCTTTTTCATACCGATTCCCCCTTAAAATGTCCTCTATTAATTAGACGAGTTTAATGGGTAAAAAGATCCATACCTCCCCTGACTACACGCCTTTTTTACTATCTCTCTTTTCATGAAATACAATCCCCCGCCTGTCCTTCACAAAATCCTCTGCAGAACCTTCCTCCCCGCCAACGATATTGGATTTGCTCAAGCCGTAGGCAGTTCCTCCCGCCGCGTTAATAAGGCCCAATATCAGGCCGATGATAATTGCCAACACTATCTTAATCATGTCATATCCTCCCTGTCATTTGTATACGAAGTCATACTTGATGTAGACATACGATACCTTCCCATTTTATATTTCTTGTGACCGGAAACACCGCCTGCCACCATAAAACCGGTAATTGCCGCCAGAATCAAAAAAGCCGGATACATATTCACGCTCAAAATACCGTACACCAAAGCCATAAAAATCGGGCATGCAATCAGTGAATTCTTAAGAAACTTCTTTACGATCCGCTTTTTCTCAACCGGGAGGTTCGCAACCACTTTTCCGGTCTGTCCGTTTACCATGACCAATTCTCTGCCCGTGTCATATTTCAGATTTACAAAATAAGCCGGAAGCAATGCATAATCCACATTTTCCACCCGGTAATCCTCACGTACATCCTTCTTTGTGTAATTGGACAAAGCTCCGATGGTCACTTTATTGACACGGGGACAGCTGTCAAGAATGGCATCATCCAGGTACTCCCGACACCGCTTCACATTCGCCGTCTTAAGAGCCTCCATAGGAACGTCATACCGATCCGCGTAATAGCCGGAAAGATATGCCACATCAAATTCAACCAACTCATCCGTATCAAAGGGTTCCAACCTTCGGGACATCTTATTATTCAACCGCGCAGAGGCATCCAGCGTCATCTTCTTAAAGTGACAGGATGCATCTCTCACATACCGATATGTACCGTCATCATGAGTAGTCGCCTCCACTATCATACTTCTGCGTATATAGGTATCAAACAGCCAATATGGCATATAAATTCCGTGAACCTTATCCACCGTCAGCTCCCTGATTTTGTCCGGAATATAGTCACCCTTCGAAAAATGGGTTTTAATAGAGCTCAATGCCTGCTCTTCGGTCAACTTGAACGGAATAATCCACTTCGGGCGGGCTTCCTTCGACACACGGTCAAACACAATGGTGGACGCCCCGCAGAATCCGCAAAAAGTAGACGCCTCCGTTCCGGAGAGCATCAGCTTGGCTCCACAGGTTTTGCAGTGATACAAACTCGTTTCCATAACCTCTTCCGACGCATCAGCATCCTGCACAAGCTCCGGCACCGGCTGCGTTGGCCGTTTACGCATAAGAATCGGAAGCGCATCTTCCTTCTCCTTTTCCTCATCATAGGCCTGCCGTCCTTCCAGCTCGGAAAAATCCCCTTCCGCCGTTTCCCACCGGCAGAAATCACAAACCACCTTTTTCAGTTGCGGATCATAGGCAACCTGTCCTCCGCAATTCGGACACTTTAAACTCATACTCCTAACCTCCGTAATTGAAATTCACTTATTTCATTATTCGTTTTGATAAATGAAGTTCCTTATCATCTAAATATCCAAGTTTACTGTATACAGATTGTGCAACAAGATTTTCTTGTCCTGTTAAAAGCTCGTACTTATGAAGCGGATAATTCTTACTGCAGTAAGCTTCCGCAAAAGTAATCATTTCACTGGCAATCCCTCTTTTTCTATATGTTGGCTTAACATACACTTCCGTAATTTCAGGCATATAATCATCATAACAAAATGACTTTTTCAACTGTACACAAACAAACCCCACTAACATATCTCCTTCATCAGCAACGATAACAACCTCCTGCTTATTATTCATAAGAGAATTTCTAATATTACCTATACTTGTTTCGCCCTCACCGTTAAATTCGTTATTTAAGATATTTAATTGCTCTGCATCATTTACAGTTGCTATTCTTACCATTACGACCTCCGTCAGCTTATCTTATCCTTAAACCGTAATCCAATACCGTTTCATCTCACACCCGTCAACCTCTATCGTCTTCTCAAAAACTCCACCGTTGGCAAGTATTGTTTTCTCACTGGCTTCATTTCTGACATCACACGTAACAAGAAGTTTCTCGATTCCCATCATTTTTGCATTCTGTATATTCAAACGAAGCATTTCCTTTGCATAACCTTTCCGCGCTCCGAAGGGCGCACCGAATATCCGCAATGTCCACCCCAGGTCCCCAGTATAGGATGATTTATATGATGGCGTAAATCTATAACACCCACTACTCTTTCATCACTTTTCCGTACCGCTAAATAGGTATGCGACGGAACTGCTGTTCCCGCCTCACCACAGGTATCTTCACTTTTTCTGAGTTCACATAACGCTATCCACTCTTTGGCAGACTTACATTCATCAAGAGACAAACATCCGGCAAATTGGTCCTCATTCTCCGCGTCACATTCTAAAATCTCTTGGCGAAAGCTCCATATCTCATCCACATATTTCTTTTAAACTTCTACCAATTCAATCTGTTCCATTTGAACCGCTCCCTAAAATCTAATTAATTCTAGCCTACCCCTGCACTTTCGACAACAGTGCCTCCTGCAACACCTGTGAAAAATTCACACCTCTTGCCATCGCTCGCTCATTCAGCCAGGCCGGAATGGTCAAGGTCTTCTTCACCGCTTTCGTCTCTTTATACTGGTCGATATTGCAGGACACCAAAGAAGTAAATCCATCCTCCGCCAAAAGAGTCCCGATATCGGACGGCACCGCAATCGGCCGTTCCTGTTCCAACAGCGTCAGAATATAACCCGCCAAAGCCTCCTGTGCACATGCCATAGTCTCTGCCACAGAGGAACCATAGCTGTGGCAGCCCGGTAAATCCGGAAACTCTACCCAATACGAATCCTCTTCCTTATGAAATACCGCCGGATAAACAAATAACATACACCTCTGCCTCCTTCTCAATTCATTACTATTTTAATCCTGTCTCTTTCAAGATCTTGCTTAACAGTCCAACCGGAACATCCTTTCCGTGAATCGGCACTGTTATCGTCTGCTCTCCTTTTTGGAGAACATGATGACTTCCGTTAATTCGAATCAATCTCCATCCGTTCTTCTTCAGAAGCTTTAGTAAATCCTTATCCCTCATACTTCACCCCTTTCATAATAACACGTGTAGCACGTGTAGTCAAGATTACAAAACAAAAAATATTTCCCCTCTACTTTAACGGAATCAACGGTGTGAAACCACCGAAACAAAGATGACAGTTCAGACTCAACCCATACATGCTCCATTGCATACAAGAATTTCTTTCTGTCAAAAGATAGTATAGCACGATTTACACACATTAGCAACAAATTAGTACAAAAAAGGGTGCCGCATTTTCTGCGACACCCTCAAACCACACAGTTACGGTCTCTCCAACTGGATTTTCTCCTCCTGCATGGAGACCTTCACCTTATTGCCCGGGAGCTCCAGCTTATCCAGCAAATCTCTCGGAATCTGCACACGGCCTGCACGGTCTACGATGGCATATTCCTCCTGGGTTTCTCCGATTTCCTGCCAGTTTACGGCAGATGTGTTAGACATATCACTGAACTCTTCCTTCAAAATACGCTCACTACTAATCTTACCGTCACGGATGGCAACCACACGCTTTACCTTCTTCGCAAGGGTGGTATCGTGGGTAACGATAACGATGGTCTGACCCTTTTCCTGATTTAAGCGTACAAACAAATCATAAATGTAATCCGCTGTCTTACGGTCAACGGAACCCGTCGGCTCATCCGCCAGGAGAAGCTTCGGCTCGTTTGCCAAGGCAATGGCGATAGCGATACGCTGCTGCTCACCACCGGAAAGCTGCTGTAAGCGGTTGTTCTTACGATGGGACATACCCACCAAATCAAGCAGTTCCAGCGCCCATTCCTTCTTGTTCTTACGATTGGTCAGCTGCATCGGCGTCATAACATTCTCTAACGCCGTCAGGTACGGAAGCAGGTTTCTTGCGTTGTTCTGCCATACGAAGCCTACCGTATCTCTTTTGTACTCCACCAACTGTCTCTCGTTCATGGTAAACAGGTTCTTGCCGTCTACGAAAAGCTTACCGGCACTCGGCTTATCCAGACCGCCGATCATGTTTAAGAAGGTGGACTTACCGCTACCGCTGTTACCGATGATAGCAACCAGCTCGCCCTTTTCTACCGTCAGGTCCAAGCCCTGCAGCGCCAGCACTTCCAAATCCTTTGTTTTATAAATCTTTACCAGGTTATCCGCCTGAATCATAATTTCTTCTGCCATAGTCGCCCTCCCTTATTCCTGCGCAGCGTCGGTCTTTACCGCGCCGTCTTCCAACTCATAGGAAAGGGTACCCGCAGACATAAGCCCCACATCGTGAGTAGTCATGACAATGGTAACATCTTCCTTCTCAATCAGGTCACGGAACAGCTTCATCACAGCCGCTGCCGTTGCCGTATCCAACTCTGCCGTCGGCTCATCCGCAAAAATAATCTTCGGACGATGGGCCAGTGCTCTTGCGATTGCCACACGCTGCTGCTCACCTCCGGACATTTCCTGCGGCATATGCTCCATACGACCGCCCAGGCCCACCAGCTTTAAGCATTCTTCTACTCGTTCCTTCCGACCTTCCTTAATTCCCGCAAGCCGGAGCGAAAACTCAACATTTTCATAGGCACTCATCATCGGAATCAGGGACACGGACTGAAATACAAAGCCGATGTCCTTTCTGCGAATCAGCTCCCTCTTCTTATCACTGAGCTCACCGATGTCCTGACCTTCAAACAACAGCGTACCGTTTGTCTGACGGTCCAGTGCGCCCAGAATGTTCATTAATGTGGTTTTACCCGAACCGGAACGTCCCTTTAAAATGGTCAGAGACTTCTTCGGGATTTGAATCGTAATATCCTTTAAAGCATGAAATTCACCGCCGGTCACCGGGAAAATACGATTCAGATTTTTCGTTTCAATCATGTATTCCATTGTATTCTCCTTTCAACCTTTAGTCTTCACCAAGCTTCAACGCATTGGTAATCTTCATTGCCGCAATGTTACGAATCAATACCGCAATACAGATGCAAAGCATTACCGCAATTACTACAAACAGCTTCACCATATCGGCACTGTCCGTAATCAAGGTCTGCGGAAGCACCTGCTTTTCTGCCGCATAGGCAATCTGAATCATCGGCACATACATACGGGAAGCCACAAGACCTACTCCCGCACCGAAAACAATCGATAAAATACCGGAGAAAATCTGCTCGTTAATGAGCATATGTAAAATCTCATTCTTACGCATACCCATTGCGCGGAATACACCGAACAAAAGCTCTCGCTCGCGAATGGAAAGAATCCAGTAAATCAGGTAACCGACACCACACAATAACAGAATGATAATAAAGCTCAGGGTCAGAATACCGTTGGTTCCCTGGAACAGCGTATCCGTACGGATATCCGCCAGATTACTCTGTAAACTCTCCACGGAAGTGTACTTATAGTCGTTTTCCTTTGCCCACTCATAGAAGAACTCCGCATCCGCCTCATTCGTTCTTAACCATACCTCATACGGACGAATATCAAAGCCTTCCTGTACTTGGGAAAGATTTGCCACCACAAGGTAATTGTCCTTCGTCACGATTTCACCTTCGGAAACCACCTGCTCCGTCGGTGCATAACCGGACCAATATTTCACAAAGCCGTAAATCGTACCCTGAATGCTGTTTCCTTCCGCATTCTCATAGGTCACCTTGTCGCCGATTCTCTTGCCCAGCTTTACGCGGAAGTTATCAGATACCAATACAGCCTCCGCATCGGTGGAAAGTACATTTAAGTACTCTCTCAAATGATACTCGTTTAACTGCTCGTTTCCGACTACAGTCTCACCGTATTCCTTGGTATTCACGGCAAATACCTCACCGAGACCAAGCACTTCTTTTCCCTGCTTAATCTGCACATCCTGACGGAACACTCTCGCCGCGCTCTCCACACCCGGAATCTCACCGTATTTCGAGAAATCCGGCTCCGTGTAGAACACTTCCGTGCCCGGATGGGTCTTTGCATAGGCTTCGTTATTCTTCCACTTCTCCTGTACCACAAGATTGGCACCGGTCAAATAAGTAGTATTTTGTTCCGCATTGGCAATGATGGTACGAGCCACCGTTGCATTAAAGATCCCCAGAGCCACCGTAAGAATGAGGAACAACATTACGAACTGCTGCTTTGCACCGGTTCGGATCGTCTGCAGAAAAGATGCATACCCTGCCGGGCTCAGATTCTTCTTCCGAATCAGGAACAATACTTTAATCAGTAACGGCTGGATACGTAAAAACAGCATACCTACGCCGAGAATAAACAAGGAAGCACTAAAATACAACAACGGATCCAACGGCTCGCCTGCCATAACGCTCTCCGTCAATTCATCCAGTCTGCCGGAGAAATTGTAAAATCCGTACAATGCCACGCCTACGGCAATCACATCCAGATACAGCTTCTGCCAGAACTTCTTCTCGGAACGTGCCTTCTTACGTTTTACATGTACGATGGACACGCCGCTGTACTTAAATACCGGAATTAAGGTAAGCAGTACCGAAGCCGCAATAGCGATTCCCGCATAGACGAATGCCTCACCGGTCAACTGTACCGGCAAATCTCTTCTGGCACCGAACTCCAAAAATGCCGTAGAAGAACCGATAACCTTACAAAGATAAATTCCCAACGGCAATCCCACCACAAAGGAAATACCTGCCAACACCAAATTCTGCATAAAATACAGACGGATAATCTGTCCCTTTCCGGCACCACGGCTCTTTAAAAGGGAAATCTCACTCTGCTCCATGGAAAGCATCTGTCCGGAAATCATAAATAAGAATGCCGCCAAAAGTGCCAAAACCGGCACTTGTAAAATCAACAAGGTCGCATTGATTTTCTTTTCCTTGCCTACAAACTCATCCAAAACCTCTTCATAGCCGTCACAGGAGATCATCTTGCTGGCACTCTGAAGCTCGAGCAAACTGTCGATGCGTTCCTTTGCCTCTACGGCATCCTCCTGACGCAAGGTATTGCAGTCACTGACCACATACCAGGTAGCATTCAGGTTGTAGAGATTCATACGGTCGCCCCGGAACATCTGATCAAACAGGGTTTCCGATACGAAGATGCTGGTATCATAGGTTTCCGGAGATGCCGCCCAATAAGCGTCATCTTCGCCATTGCTCTTAATGATACCCACAACACGAACCTTTAACGGTTCACCGTCAATATCCTTTACAGAAGAAAACGTCAATTCCTCTCCTATGATAAACTTCTGCTGCAACAATGCCGCTTCCGTTACCACCGCCTCCATGTATCCGTCCGCAGTAATTGCGTCTCCGTACATAGCACCGGAAATCACCTCACTGTGAGCCGGCAAATCAGACAACGTAGAAATTTTTAAATCTCTCTTTTTTCCTTCCGTACGAGTCAGTGAAGACTCACCGTTAGCAAAGGAAAGACTGACATTCGCCACGTGCTGCAGCTGCTCTACACCCAACTCGCCGCATACACGCCCGGAATACTCTTCCAAGGCCAGAAAATCCTCCCGGAACTCACCCTTTCGTGCCGTGGAAGACATCGTAATCAAACCTGCGTGAACCCCGTTTTTCTCTGCAAACGTATCGAACTCATCCGCCAACATGCGTTGCAAAGAAGCATCCTTATACATCGGATATCCCGCAGCAACCGCTACAAGCAGAATATTACCGATTAACAGACACATGGCAAGCCATTTTTTGTGTCTGAGTTTTTGTAACATAAACCGAAACATGGAATCCTCCTATTATTGAACTAATATTTGTGCGCCCTCTTCCAAACCGTCAACTACCCAGTAAACCGAATTATTCTTACGTCCGAAGGTAAAGCCGACTGCGTGTAGCCCATACTCATCCTTTATCTTAACCATCTGTGTTCCGTTTGACATAAACACCGCATTGGCATCCAACAGCAATACATCCTTCATGTGAACGGTCTCTACGGTCACAGAGAGTCCGGAACCGTCATACAAATATTCGCTTTCTTCATCCAAACGGATCAAAGCGCTCGTTCCCGACAAATCCTCGGATACCGTTCCCGGAGATGCCGTAATTACGGTTCCCGTTCCAGTATGAGTCTTTCCGTCAATTTTTGCGGATACCTTTACGCTCTGTCCGTAACGGAACTGCTTGTTCTCGTTCGGCACCTGAATTAAACGCTCCTTCGGGTTAGCCACCACAATCGTATAAGAAGAAATCTTCGATCCGAAACGAGGAAATTCCTGTTCCAACAGGATACCGTCCTCTTCCATTACAATTTCCGTTGTATTTAAAGCTTCCTGCATTTCTATATAGGCATTTAAAGTCTCTTCGTAAGCAGAACCGCCCTCTCCGCGTTCCTCCATACGCTGCAACTGACGTTCCGTAGACATCAACTGTATTTCATCAATTGCCACATAAATTCTGGCAATTGCCTCGCCCTCTTTCTTATTCGGGTTTTCCAGTCCCACAGCTTCCATATAGTACGTTTCTCCGTACGGGAAATAATAGCGAACCGTCTTTCTTTCCGGATAAACCACCTCTCCGGCCACTGTTGCCTCCATTACAAAATCACCGCGACGGACCGTCGTAAACTTCTGGGTGTCGGAGGCGGTAGTTCCCAACGCTCCCGTATACAAAGTCTCCGAACTTTTTTCCGTCTGTATCGTCAAACCGGCATTCTCTGCAGACACACCACTTTCTTCCGAACCGATTGCAGGTGCTGCCGCACAGGTTCCCATCACAACACAAAGTGTCAGGGCAAGTACCGTTTTCATTCCACTCTTAATTCTTAACATACACCCTGTCTCCTTCCTGCAAGCCTTCTACAATTTCCACATACACATCACTGCTATATCCGGTTACAACATCGCGACGCACCCGGATATCCCCGTCCAGCAAATATACGTAGCTGCCGCTGCTGTCACGATAAATTGCCTTACTCGGAATGGAAAGTACATGGTCATGATAATTGCTCTTCATACAAACAAGAACATAATCTCCCAGCTTTGCTCCGCTGTAATCCTCTGCGGAATAATAAGTATTCAAGCCTTCCTCTTCCATTAACTCTTCTATGTAGGTAACTTCCGTTTCTTTTCCGTTTACAATCGCATAAATCTCTTCATAATTACTGTAATCCGCTGGAGACAAATAACTTCCTACGGTAACATACAACCGGCTCGTATCAGCCAATGCCATAATCGGCTGTCCCGCAGAGACCGTGGTTCCTTCGCTTAAGCAGGCCGTAACCACACCGTCACACGATGCAAAAATCTGGCTCTTGCCCAACTTGGATCTGGCGTCCTCCCACGCAGCCCAAAGCTGCGGTTCCTGCATCGCCCACAATTCCCCGGCCTGTGCAATCAAAAGCTCCTGCCATTCCTTTTCGTCCTTGCCCGGCTTTGCCGCCAGCTTCTTCTTTGCCGCCTTTACCGTATCCATATAGACCTTCTTTTCGGACAAATACTTATTCAAAGCCTCGTTTGCGGCATTCACCACACCTTCCTCTTCCTGCTCTGCCAGCAAATCTCCCGCTTTTACTTCACTGCCCAATTCTACATAAAGCTTTGAAATTTTTCCGCTTGCCTCAAAGGAAAGTTCCTCGGTATACGGAGCCAGCTCCGCATCCCTTGTAGTCATTGTATACAAATCCCGGTACATTACGGTCTCGATATCCACAACCGCTTCCACCGGTGTCAATAATTCTATTTCATTCTGCATTGCATCCTGCGTCCCGCAGCCGGCAATCCCAAGAATTACAAGTGCCGCTGCCACCGGATACAATCCGTTTCTTTTCTTTCTCATATTGTCCTCCTGTTAACGCAAAATTACTTCTTCGCCTTCTGTCAGTCCCTCCAGCACTTCCACACGGGAATCCGCCTGCAGACCTACCGTGATACTCTTAATCTGCCGGTTCCCTTCCTCGTCAAAGTAGTAAACATATGCCTTATCTCCGGCATAGTATACTGCGTTCTTCGGAATACTGAGTGCATCCTCCTTCTCCTCCAATACAAGAGAATACAACACTCTCTGTCCCAATGTCATATTGTATTGCGGTACCGCAAGCTCAAACCGCATAATTTTCTCATCTTCGTCTACTTCCGTCAGTACAGTCTCGTACTCAACACCGTTGCTGGTCGCAAACACGTAAGTATCGCCCACAGTAAAATAAGACGCATATTCCACATCATCACACAAAAATGCACACTCTGCGCTGTCACTAATGGTTAATACCTTATTTCCGCCCCATGAAACAAAGCTGCTGCCGGTATCCCGCAAATAGGTAATCGTGCCGTCCATGGTTGCATAAATCTTACAGCCCTCTACAAACCAATACAGTTCATCATACTGCATACGCTCCACATAAATGGCATCTTCCAAATCCTCTGTCTGGATACGATATTTATCCTCCACTGCTACTACGCTTGCCTCATATTCCGTAGCCGACATGGAGCCTTGTTTACGGGACAACTGGGTAAGCTCCAGTTCCTTCTGCTCCCGCAAATGCTCTATCTTCATTTCCTGCGTCTTAATCCGATATTCCAGATTTGCAAGTTCCTCTTTCTCATCGTCACAGTATACTTCTGCCAATAAATCGCCCTTCTCTACCGTATCTCCCATAGATACATATACACCTTCCAAACGGCGACCGTTTACATTAAACGATAAATTCTCAGACCTTACCTGCTGGTAATTTGCCACAAGCACCTTTGTCTTTTGAATCTTCCCCTTCTGTGCCTGCGTCATCTCATATGAACTAGTCGCATCATTCGTCACAAGAATCGATGCCTTATCGTCTTCCTGCTTCAAATTACACCCGCACAGTGCAAGCATACAGGAGACCAATAACGCTCCCGCATAAAACCTTTTCCTTCCCATTGTAACCTCCTAATTGATGTTCCTGAATCTTCCTCCCAAAACGCACCCGCATTACATTTTATCATAAAAAACCATCATATTCCACAATAAATCTTGAATATATTTTGTCTATTTTGTTAACTTTCGTGCAGGCAAAGCGAGCATAGAAGAGATTTTGGAAGCAAGCTTCCGAAAATCTCTGGTTATGCGAGCGCGCCCACGACTGAGCGACGCAGTCGCGAGGTGTGGGTTTGTGCG
>CAZJEN010000005.1:30835-39893 GCA_964545045.1 uncultured Lachnospiraceae bacterium
GTGTGGGTTTGTGCGTAGCACTGCCTGCACGGAAATCTGCAATTATGCGAACTCTCCCACGACTGAGCGACTCAGTCGCGAAGTTGGGGGTGCACAAGGTCCGGTGGACCTTGGTTATGCACGGACCGAAACGGAGTGTAGACAAGCGCGTAGCGCGTTGCCTGCACGAAAAACCCCCAAAGAATCCATTTCGGATTCTCCGGGGGTAAAACTTCCGTTTTCACGGTGTATTTACTTTTCAAACAAGGTATCAATTAACTTGTAGCCTTCCGGATATAAGATGCCGGATGCCTTTGCTTCCTCCTCGTTGTAGAAGCCGATACGTCTGCGTTCCATAGTACTGTCATAGAGTAAGAACGGTACCGGATCGGAGGTGTGGGTACGGCAACGAATCGGCGTCGGATGATCCGGCATAATAAGGAGACGGAACTCTTCTCCCGCTGCCTTCATACCTTCTACCACCGTACGGATTACCTTGGAATCCAGAGACTCGATTGCCTCTAACTTATTCGGCAAACTTCCCTGATGACCCATTTCATCCGGAGCCTCTACATGAACGTATGCAAAATCGTAACCGTCCTTGGTCAACGCATCTACCGCAGCCTGTGCCTTCCCTACATAATTCGTATGTAACGTACCGTCTGCGCCCGGCACTTCGATGACCTTCATGCCTGCGCCGATTGCGATACCCTTCAGTAAGTCTACCGCAGAAATCATAACGCCCTTTTTGCCGGTCTTTTCTTCAAAGCTGTCAAGTGCCGGTCTGGTACCTGCGCCCCAGAACCAGATGGAGTTTGCCTTATGTAAGCCCTTTGCGGCACGCTCCACATTTAACGGATGGTTATTTAAAATATCATAGCTCTTCTCCATCATCTCACGGAGCTTATCCTCCTTCGGAAGATAGTCACCGATGACCTTACCTAAAATATCGTGCGGCGGGGTAAGCGGTACCACCTGACCCTTATCCCAGATCAGGAGATGGCGATAGCTGGTTCCTACATAGTAGCTGTAGATATCATCCTGTAATTCCTTCTTTACTGCCTCTAAGAGCACTGCCGCATCCTCTGTGGAAATCTCACTGGAACTGTGGTCGATAATGGTTCTCTCGGCATACGGTACATCCTCCTCGGATACCGTAACGATATTACAACGGAGCGCAATGTCCGTATCCTTCATCGGCACACCGATGGAAAGTGCCTCCAACGGAGAACGTCCGGTGTAATACTTCTTCGGGTTGTAACCAAGAACCGCTAAGTTTGCGGTATCGCTTCCCGGGCTCATACCCTCCGGAATGGTTGCAGACAAGCCCACGACAGACTTTCCTGCCAGTTCATCCATCATCGGGGTATTTGCATGTGCAAGCGGAGTCTTACCACCGATTTCCGCAATCGGCTCATCCGCCATACCGTCACCTAAAACTACAATATACTTCATATCGATATCCTTCTTTCTTTATGCTTCTACACGAATACGATTCTTTACGGTAACCTTCTTACTCTGCTCCGCAAAAGCCGCCTCGGTCATCTTTTCGGTCAGGAATGCAAACTCTCCGGTTACGCCCTCTGCCGTTACTTCCTTCACACTACCGAAGGCTGCCACAGCCGCATCCTTCTCCTCTGCCGGAACACGTACAAAGAATACGTTCTCAGCCTCATCACAGGAAGAAAGGGCCAGCTTCTTGCTGCTCCAATGGGTCATAATATTTGTTCCGACATGCTTAGCCGCATCTACGATATCCGCAACTACTGCACTTGCGGTCGGAAGTTTACCTGCACCGCGACCGTAGAACATTACGTCACCTAACATATTGCCCTTTACCAGGATACCGTTGAATACGTCATCTACACTGTACAACGGATGATGCTTATTAATCATACGTGGAGCCACCATGGCAAAGAACTTGTCACCCTGGCGATTGCCCATGCCGAGAAGCTTAATGGTGCATTCCAAACTCTGTGCATACTTCATGTCCTCAGCAGTAATCTTCGTAATACCCTCGGTGTAAATATCCTCAAAATCTACCTGCTTACCATAAGCAAGAGAGGTCAGAATCGCAAGCTTACGACATGCATCATAGCCCTCTACGTCGGCTTCCGGATTACGCTCCGCATAGCCAAGCCTCTGTGCTTCCTTAAGAACGGTCTCGAAATCGGAACCGAAGTCACGCATCTGGGTCAAAATATAGTTGGTGGTACCGTTTAAGATACCCGTAATTTCCATAATCTCATCTGCGGTTAAGGACTGGTTTAACGGACGGATAATCGGAATACCGCCACCGACGCTTGCCTCGAATAAGAAATTTAACTTATTCTGTTTCGCAATCTCAAGAAGCTCTGCACCATGCTTTGCTACAAGCTCCTTGTTGGAGGTACATACACTCTTTCCGTTCTCCAGACATGCCTTAACAAAATCATATGCCGGCTTTACACCGCCCATTACTTCCGCCACAATTTCTACTTCCGGATCGTTTAAAATATCCTGGAAATCATGGGTCAAAATATTCTGTACCGGGTCTCCCGGGAAATCACGCAAATCCAATACGTGCTTTACTTCGATTTCCTTACCCGCACGCTTTGCGATGCTGTCCTTATTCTGATTTAATACCTCTACCACACCGGAACCTACGGTGCCGTATCCTAATACTGCAATTTTCATATTGCTATCCTCCGTTATTATTCTCTTCCTAAAATCTTAATATAATGCACTCCCGAAATCGCTTCCATACGTTCTACCAAAACCGTCGCTTCCTCTGTTTCCGGTCGCATTTCCACGGAAATGGTAAGGGATGCGATTCCTCCAATCGGAATCGCCTGATGGATGGTCAATATGTTTGCATGACTCTTTGCAATCTCACTCAGTACCACAGACAGTAAGCCCGGCTGGTCATCCATCTGAAGCATAAAAGTAATGGTCCGTCCACGATTATTCTCGTGAAACGGAAAAATATCATCCTTATACTTATAGAAGGAGCTCCGGCTGATACCAACCGCTTCCGTTGCCTCCTGTACCGTAAGCACTCTTTCGGAATCCAGAAGACGTTTTGCTTCTACCACCTGTAACAACACCTCGGGTACCGCTTTCTTTTTTACGATATAAAATTTTTCTTCTGCCAAACGATAGCCCCCTTTCGTGTTCGCGCCATAAAAACAATTGTCCGTATCAAGGAGATATAATACCACACTCCCTCGGAGAATGCAACCCCTTTTTAAAAATAAAATAGAGTTTCGCCTGCATCATTTCCCAATCGCGTGAATACGCAAAAGAAGCCGTCCACTATTCCAGTGTCGGCCTCTTCCAACAAATCCTTACTTCATTAACTTCTTTACTTCTTCTATCGCACGCTGTACCTGATTATCCTCGGAAAGCTCTACCACCGGCTTTTGCTTTAATTCCTCC
The DNA here is from genome assembly GCA_964545045.1 of uncultured Lachnospiraceae bacterium. Lineage (GTDB taxonomy): Bacteria > Bacillota > Clostridia > Lachnospirales > Lachnospiraceae > SIG307. The sequence continues at coordinate 34,232 of CAZJEN010000005.1, forward strand.
GCCAGTTCCACCACCACATCCGGCGTAATTCCCGTACCGTGAATATTTCTTCCCTTCGGCGTATAATAGGTAGAAACCGTCAGTTTTACCGCACTTCCGTCCGTCAGCGGAATAACGCTCTGCACAATACCCTTTCCGAAGCTCTGGGTACCTACAATGGTAGCCAAACCGTAATCCTGCAGGGCACCGGAAAAAATCTCGGAAGCACTGGCACTGTAACCGTTCACCAAAACCGCCATCGGCAATTCACCGATGCTGCCCTTATGTGCAAAAATCTCTTCCTTCGCGTCGTACTTATCCAGCGTATATACAATCAAGTCATCCTTTTCCAAGAACAAATCCAGCATATCGCATACCGTAGTCAGAAGACCGCCGCCGTTATCACGAATGTCTACCACAAGGCCCTTCATCCCCTGGGCCTTTAATGCATTCAGCGCCGTTTCGAACTGCTGGGTAGTAATTTCATCAAACTGCATCACATAAATATATCCGATGGAATCGTCCAACATCTCATAGGTTACCGTCTCCACCTCAACCAAATCACGGGTAATGGTCAAATCTACATATTCCCCGATGGAAGAACGCCACACCTCTACCTCTACAACGGTGTCCTTTTCTCCCTTCATATGCTTTACCGCCAAATCAATATCCCAGGCAGATACGTCTTCTCCGTCAATCTTTGTCAAAATATCACCCGGAAGCATTCCCGACTTATAAGCCGGTCCGTCCACAAACGGGCGCACAATGGTAATCACCTTCGTAGAAGCATTCTGGCTCACCAAGGCTCCGATGCCGCAGTAGGTTCCTTCAATTTCTTCCATCAGCGCCGCATACTCTTCCGCGGAATAATAGCAGGAATACGGATCTCCCAAAGACCAAAGCATTCCGTGATACATTCCGTCGTATAAAGTCTCTTCTTCGGCATCCTCCAAATAATACAGATCTATCAATTGTCTTAAGTCATCCAGTTTTTGAAGGTGCGCCTCCTCGCCGTCCTTCGAACTGCCGCTTCCGGAACCGAGGAGCAACTCCCACAAACTACTGCCGGATTGCTGTTGTCCCCCCTCTTCCTCCGTCTGCTCGTCTTCCTGCACACGAACGGCACAGCCTGCCGTAGTAAGGCTACAGCCTAAGCATAGGATAAAAACCAAACCGAATGCTACGATCTTTTTAACCACTTCTCTTTTTCTGTCTCTCATATCATCAAAAAATTCCTTCCGTTATTTTTTCGGACTCACATATTTGCACGGATCCACCGCTGCTCCGTTAATTCGTATGGTAAAGTGCAAATGCGGGCCTGTGGACCAGCCTGTAGAGCCGCACTTCATAATTACCTGCCCCTGCTTTACTTTATCACCGGCCTTTACCAACAGCTTTGACGCATGCAGATAATGAGTCGTCACTCCGTTTCCGTGGTCGATTACCACATGGTTTCCGTTCATGGAGCTCCAGGTAGCCTTTGTCACCACACCGGCAAGGGATGCCACAATATCCGCTCCGTAAGCACCACCGATATCAATACCGCTGTGATATTCCTTCTTTCCCGTAATCGGGCTGGTACGATAGCCGAAATAAGAGTAAATATTCGGGTCTCCCGGGAACGGCCAGATCATATTATCCACAGAAGTCTCATCCGTCAGTCCCAGCTTCTTTAACTCCTCTTCTCTTCTTTTCCGCTCCTCTTCCTCACGTCTTAAACGTTCTTCTTCTTCACGCCTTTTTCGTTCTTCCTCTTCGATTCGCTTACGTTCCTTCTCCTCCAAATCCGCAATTTGAAGTTCCTTACTTTCAATTTCTTCATAAAACTCAAAGTATTGCTCTTCCGTAATTCCCAGCGTACTGGTCAGTTGATCCATATACGCCGCTTTGTTCGCCACTAAAAGCGCCAAATTATCAATCTGAACCTGCTGTGCATCCTTTCGTGCATTCAAATCCACCAATGCCAGCTCGTAAGATTCCTCCTTCTTTTTCACCTCTTCACAGGATTCCTCGTAACGCTTTAAGAGATTGTCGTCGTATTTCGCGATTTGGGCACGATACTCCACCTGATTTAACAGATCCTCCAAATCCTCAGCCCCGGTCAAAATCTCCCAAAAGCTGGTTTCCCCATGCTCATACATATATTTTATCCGGGCTTTCATGGTGGCATACTGATTATCCCTAGTACGGATTGCCTCATCCCGCTCAAGGATTGCCGCCGCCAAATTCGCCTCACATTCCACAATTTCCTGCTTTAGTTCTTCCATTTCGGAATAGGCAAGATTCAATTCCTCATCTACCTTTTTAATATATTCTTCCGTGCTCTTTTTATCCGCTTCCAAAGCTGCAATTCGATCGGCAGTTTCCTTTTTCAGCTTTTCCAGCTCTTCTTTTTCTTTTTTTGCCTTGTCGATTGCCGACTGATAGGATTGCGCCGCCTGTACCTCGCTTCCGTGTCCCTTCGGAACCATGGAAACCAGAACCGCAACCACCCCGATATAACATAATCCTTTTTTCAAACTCTGCTTCATCCGGCGTCTCCTTTCTTTTTCTCCCATCGTACTCCCTGATTTATTATTATCGCAAACTGATTTTCTTTAACTGTTTTCTTGTGGAGGACGTACTGCCGAACCATCCGATTAACACGCCGATACCGAGCAGTAACGGTGTCAACCTCAGAAAAACATCGTGTTCACTCAAAAATGTCATCTTCCGGAACACACTTTCAAATTCCTCCGTAAGATATTCAATTACCTTTCCGTAAATCAAATGCAAAATGCCGAGAGGTAAAAGTGCTCCGAAAATTCCCAAGGTTACGCCCTCTACCACAAACGGAAAACGCACAAAAAAGTCTGTGGCGCCAATCAGATTCATAATAGAAATCTCTTCCTTTCGGACAGATATTCCGATGGATACCGTCATACGAATCAAAAAGATTGCAACCGCCACTAAAATCACAATAATCGCCACCGATATAATGGTTATCATCCGGCTGATTCCTTCCATACTCTCGGCCACGCCGTCCAAGGCATTGACGCGACGTACGCCTTCCAGTCCTTCGATAAACCGAATCAAAACATCCTGCATGGAAACATCGTTTAAAAACACCTCATAAGATGCGGAATCCTCCAAAGGATTATCCTCGCCGAAGGTAGCCGCCAGCTCTTCATTTAAACTTTCCGTCCGAAACTTTTCCCATGCTTCCTCCGCGGAAACAAATTCCACTCTTGCCACCTCGACACGCTTTTCAATTTCCTCTCCGATATACTCTATGGTTTCCTGCGGACAATCCTCCACAAACAATACCGTTACACCTACATTTTGCTCCGCTTCCTTCACCACATAGCTTACATTTGAGGTCACGAAATAGAACAAGCCCAAAAGAAACAAGCTTGCGGCTATAGTGCCGATGGACGCCAGTGAAAACATTCCGTTATGAAAGATGCTTCGAAAACCCTGCTTCAAGCAGTAAAAAAATGTTCTAATACTTTGCATAGACATACCCACCCTTTTGTTCATCACTGATTATTTTGCCGTTCCGAAGGGTAATCACGCGCTTTTGCATCATATCTACCACTTCATGGTTATGGGTTACTACTACTACCGTCGTACCTCGGCGATTTACTTCCTCCAATAAATGCATAATTTCCCAGGAGTTCTTCGGGTCCAGGTTACCCGTAGGCTCGTCTGCCAGCAAAATCACCGGGTTATTTACAAGTGCCCTTGCCAGGGCCACCCTCTGCTGCTCACCGCCGGAAAGCTCTGCAGGAAATGCTTTGTACTTTTCACTCAAGCCCACCATGGAAAGCATGCGCGGCACATTGCGCTTAATTTCCGCCGGCGGAACCTCCGTCACACGCTGCGCAAAAGCCACATTTTCATAGGCATTCCGGTCTTTTAACAAGCGGAAATCCTGAAATACCACACCGATACTTCGACGATATTTACTGATTTGATGGCGACGCAGACGCGAAAGCTCTCTGCCTGCCACAAACACCTTCCCCTTGGTCGGTAAAATTTCCCGGAGCATCAACCGAATCAAAGTTGATTTTCCGGAACCGCTGCTGCCTACAATAAAAACAAACTCACCTTTATGAATACTGATACTGATATCTTCAATGGCATGAATTCCCTTTTGGTATTCCTTGGAAACGTGGTCAAAATGGATGACCGGGGCCTGAATATTTTGCAAATCCCTGTGTAAATCGTACAATGCCATGGAACGCTCCCTCCTCCTTTATATTCCGAAAGCCGCATCTTTCGGTGCGGCTCTCCTACCTAAAACTCCATATTTTCTACATACTTCATGTACTTTACAACCATGAGCGCCATCTTAAAGGTAATGGCATCCTCAAAGGTTCGAAGATCTAAATGCGTCATCTTCTGCAACTTATCCAGACGATATACCAACGTATTTCGGTGGATATAAAGCTGTCTGGACGTCTCGGACACATTCAGGTTGTTCTCAAAGAACTTATTGATGGTAACGATGGTCTCCTCGTCGAAATCCTCCAGGGACTTACCGTCGAAAATCTCACGAATGAACACCTTACACATCGGAAGCGGAAGCTGATATACCAGACGGCCAATACCAAGATTGGAATACGCCACCACATTGCGGTCACTGTAGAAAATCTTACCTACCTCCAGTGCCATCTTTGCTTCCTTATAGGAACGGGAAACGTCCTTAATCTCATTGACAATGGTACCGATGGCGATATTCACTCTGGTCATGGCCTCGGTATTTAAGGTGTCCAAAAGAACCTTCGCCGTCTTCATCATGTGTTCGTAATCCTCGTTCTGCTTCAATTCCTTTACGAGAATAATATTCCGCTCATCCACTGCGGTAATGAAGTCTCTGCTCTTACCGGCAAACAAACTACGCACAGTCTCAAGCGCATTGGTATCCTTCTCCTGCTTCGTCTCGATAAGGAATACGATACGGCGTGCGTCTGCCTCAATATGAAGCTTCTTCGCCAAATTGTAAATATCCACCAGGAGCAGGTTGTCCAACAACAGGTTCTTGATAAAGTTATCCTTATCGTAACGTTCCTTGTACGCCACAATCAGGTTCTGAATCTGGAACACTGTCATCTTACCGATCATATATACATCATCCGTGTCGCCCTTTGCCAAAACCACAAACTCCAGATGACTGTCGTCATATACTTTAAAAAACTGATAGCCTGCCAAAGACTGGCTCTCCGCCGGAGAATCCACAAAAGCAACCGCAGCCTCAATACTCTCCTGTCCCGGCTCCGATGTAGTCGCCAAAATCTCGCCGTCCGTACCCAATACGCAAAGCTCGACTCTTGTAATTGCCTTTAATCCGTCAATTGTATTCTGTAACACCTGATTCGAAATCATATGTCCTCCTTTTACAACAAAAAATACTTCTCCACTATTGTCAGTTTATCATTCACGGTGGTAAAAGTCAACCGAAGAGAAGAAAAATAATTGTGGAAAAGTTGTGAATCGTGCAGGTAGCACCATGTGCCACCCCCACCTCGCGACTTCGTCACTCGGTCGTGGGCGCGTTCACATGACTGCGCAACTATTCCGTGCAGGCGGTGCTTCGCACCAAGCCCTCACTTCGCGACTTACGTCGCTCAGTCGTGGGCGCGTTCGCATGACTGCGCAACTATTCCGTGCAGGCGGTGCTTCGCACCAAGCCCTCACTTCG
>CAZJEN010000005.1:39993-117214 GCA_964545045.1 uncultured Lachnospiraceae bacterium
CGACTTACGTCGCTCAGTCGTGGGCGCGTTCGCATTTCGCCGCTTTCTGCAAGCACGCTTGCAACAGCAGCTCAATGCTCACTTTGCCTGCACGGACATTGCCTGCACGCAAAAAGGGCCGTCGTAAAACGACGGCCCTGATAAATCATATTTCTTATTAGTGGGAAATAATCTGCTCGGTCTCCTTGTCGAAGATATGTATCTTCGTTAAGTCGAAAGCGATGGTGATGGTATCGCCCGGTCTAGCGGTGGTACGCGGGTTAACACGTGCGGTTACCGGGATGGTCTCATCGATATCGAAGTATAAGAATACTTCTGCACCGAGAAGCTCGTATACACGAACGGTAGCCTCTAAGCTGCTGTCCTTGGACATAGCGATGAAGCTCTCCTCATCCTTAATATCCTCCGGTCTGATACCGAGAACAACCTTCTTCGGGAACTCCTCGTTGGTGTAGCCACCGTCGATGAGCTTCTGAGCTCTCTTCTCGGTGAGCTTAATGGAGTGGTTACCGAACTTAAGAGATACAGCGCCGCCTTCTTCTACTGCCTGACAGTCGATGAAGTTCATCTGCGGAGATCCCATGAAACCTGCAACGAAGAGGTTCTGCGGTCTGTCGTAGAGATTCTGCGGAGTATCTACCTGCTGGATAACACCGTCCTTCATAACTACGATTCTGGTACCAAGGGTCATTGCCTCGGTCTGGTCATGGGTAACGTAGATAACGGTGGTCTGTAACTTCTGATGAAGCTTGGAGATCTCAATACGCATCTGTACACGGAGCTTAGCATCCAAGTTGGAAAGCGGCTCATCCATGAGGAATACCTTCGGATTACGTACGATTGCACGACCCATTGCTACTCGCTGTCTCTGACCACCGGAGAGAGCCTTCGGCTTACGGTCTAACAGGTGCTCGATATCAAGAATTCTTGCAGCTTCGCTAACAAGTCTCTTAATCTCTTCCTTCGGGGTCTTTCTTAACTTCAAACCGAATGCCATATTATCAAATACGGACATATGCGGATACAATGCGTAGTTCTGGAATACCATCGCGATATCTCTGTCCTTCGGCTCTACGTCGTTCATAAGCTTGTTGCCGATGTAAAGCTCACCACCGGTGATTTCCTCAAGACCTGCGATCATACGAAGGGTAGTGGACTTACCACAACCGGACGGACCTACGAAAATGATGAATTCCTTATCCTCAATCTCAAGATTGAAATCCTTAACAGCAACAAAGCCGTTCGGATAAGTCTTGTTGATATTCTTCAACGATAAACTTGCCATTTTTATTTCCTCCTAAAATATGATGTAATACACTTTTCTCTTCCACAAAAAAAGCACACTAATATAATACACTATTTAAAAATAAATTACCATATCTCAATTAACCAAATTCAACACCCCGTTTTTGTTGAATTTGTACAGTACATTTTCTCTTTGCTTTCGCATACAAAAGCTACTTGACAGTTTCTTCCAAAATACTGCACTTTTCTTTCGTACACTTCTATCCAAAAAACCGAGTTGTCTGCTTTTTCTTTATTTCACCCGAAATTCGCCGGACACCAGCAATGTACAGGAGGTCAGCGCCTCACATCCGGAAGTTCCTTCCGCCACAACGTAGTTATGATATAGGAATAAAGAGGTGTCTTCTTCCGTCAGCTTTCCCTCTGTCAAATCCACCAGCCCCGGTCCCGCTGCAGTCAGAGAGCCGCCTAATACAACAATCCCGGTTCCGGTTTCCCCCGTAAGTACATCTCCCCTGCCAAGTTGTACCTTCTGCATACTCCCTCCGATTCCCGCCAATCTTCCCTCTAAATATCCCAAGGTAATCAGCGGATCTCCGGAGCTCCCCGGTGTCTTGGATGCCGCCCCCGCATAACGGCCCGTAAAAAAGGCTCCCGCAACCAGTAATGCCACGCCCAACATCAGTCCTATCTTTTTCGTATGTTTCATACCGCTTCTCCTTATCCGTAAACTTACTGTTCCTCAAAAATCCCCATCCGTAACTCCTCTGCCATCTGCCGCAAAGCCGCAATATCCGGCAAATACTCCTCCGGCGAAGCTTTTCCCGGAAGAAGTTTATAATACACATCCTCAATATCCCGGTAACTTTCCCAGTACAACAATTCATCTTCCGATGTGTCGTTGGTAACCGCATGTTCTACTGCCGCAACAACCGTCTCTTTTACGGATTCCGGCTTTTTAAACTCAACCCTGCCGTTTATATTTTCCGTGATGCTTTCATAAAACGACTTATCAACCACATAGCACTCCTTCGGCCGTCCTCCAAGCAGCGACACGCCCACCTCTTCCGCAGCCATGCACCAGGTTTCCTCCGAAAAAATGCGACACAAATCGGAAATCATAAAAAGCTCCGGCAACTCCGGATTATGCACCTGCAGGACCTCGTAGCCCCCGGTTTCCAGCTCCACCTTCGTATTGACCGGAACCTCCACAAACACAAGCTTGTCAGAAAGAAAATCCGCATACCGTAAGAAAAACTCCGTTACTTCGTTTTCTTCATCCCTTACCGCAAGCACCGACCACATGGTTCCCGTAGTCACCGGAAGCTGTACCGCAGGTGTCGCAATGGCCGACGGTTCTTTCTCAACGTCATCCTTTATCGTAAAGACCTCCGATAAAAGCACATAGCCCCCCAGCCATACCAAACTTACCAAAGAAGCATATAAAAAAAGTTGTAACAAATTGCTGCCTTTTTTCAATTCTTCTTCCTCCTTCCGTTTCCATATATCAGTATAACAGAAATCTCCTTCAGACGCAATGCGGTCTGCTTTGTGTTTTTCTTGCCACTTGCCCGTCACTCATGTATAATGGTATTATTAGTAATAAAAGAAAGAACTATTCGAAAACCCCGATGATTTCGTCGGGATATTACGGAGGAGCTTATGTCCCAGAAAACTGTATTAATTACCGGCATTTCCCGGGGAATCGGACGTGCTTGTGCCCTTGCCTTTGCCAAGGCCGGCTATGCCGTTGCCGGCTGTTGTCACACCCGTTCGGACCTTTTGGATCCTTTATCAAAGGAGCTCGCCGCTCTCGGCACCCCGCATCTTCTGCTGCAGGGAGAATTGCAAAATTCCGCATTCCCGAGTTCTTTGGTAGAACAAACAGTAAAAAAATTCGGCCGCCTGGACGTTTTAATTAACAATGCCGGCGTTTCCATGATACGAATGTTAACCGACACGGATGATTCCCAGTGGGAGCATGTCCTTTCATCCAACTTATCCTCTGCCTTTTATTGTTCCCGGGCAGCGATTCCTTATTTGCTGAAAAACCGTGACAGGAGCGACATTCCGCCGCACAAGCCGTGTGGTGTCATTTTAAACGTATCCTCTGTCTGGGGATGCTCCGGCGCCTCCTGTGAAGCCGCCTATTCCGCGTCCAAAGCCGGCTTAAACGGATTGACCGAAGCTCTGGCAAAGGAACTGGCTCCCAGCAATATTTCCGTCAACGCCCTTGCCTGCGGCGTTATCGACACCGACATGAATCGTTGCTTTTCCGAAGAAGAGCGGGCTGCTCTGGCGGATGAAATCCCGGCAGGCCGCTTTGCCACCCCGGAAGAGGTAGCAGATACCCTTCTTCTTTTGGCTCAAATGCCTGCCTATCTGACCGGACAGATTATCCGGTTCGACGGAGGCTTCCTGTAAACACTATAAGAGTGGGGCTGCGCACTCACCATGCGCAGCCCCACTCTCCTTTTATGCCTTATTGCTGTTTTGCTTTTCTCTGACGCTTATCCTCGTACATCCGCTCATCACTCATCTCCAGCGCCTTCGCCAATGCCACCTTAGAAGCATCCTTTACCTCATACAAGCCGCAACTGATTTCTGCGCTGTACGGCTGTCCCAGTGTCTCGTTAATTCTTTGCAGCTCTTCTCGAATCCGAGTTACTATTTCCACTCCCTCGTTTGGCTGCTCCAAACGCCCCACTACCACAAACTCGTCTCCGCCGGTTCGTGCATAGGCAATATGTTTTCTTGTCTCCGCCATAGCCGTCAAAGCCTTACCGATTCTTCTCAGGGCATCATCCCCCGCCGCATGTCCGTAGGCATCATTGACCTTCTTCAGATTATCCATGTCAATGCTGATCACCGCTACCCGTTTTCTTAAATAGGCGGCATCGCCATATACCTTACGCGCCTTTTCCTCAAACCCTCGCCGATTCAAAATACCGGTCAATGCGTCCTCTTTATACAACCGCTTAATATCCTTCATTGCATCCAAACGCTCATGCAGAAAATAGTTTTCCAATGCCACTGCAAAATTCATTGCCCACGGCTGCATGAAATCATTGAAATGACCAAAATTCTCAAAATGAGTGACCACATATCCGAGATTATGATTCTTATAATGCAACGGTACAAAATAGAAACTTCCGTTTTCGATTTCGCTGCGCTCCTCCTCCGGTATCAATTCACTCCGGTCAAAACGCTTATTCATCAGATGCAAAGCGTTATTGGAAGACTTCACAGCCCGCAGCACCATCGTATTGGTGTACTCCGTACGCATATCACCCAAGTTACGCTCTTCCTCCGTCAGTTCCTCGGACTCATCACACAAACATACCCACATCATTTTCGCAGTATTACGTAAGCCGTATTTATGTACCACATTTAATAACTCTCTGTCGTCCGTAATACCTTCCAAATCCGCATTCATAAACACGGTCTGATAAGTGATTTCCTTACGTTCTTCCAGTTCTTTGGTAAGGCTGTACCATTTATTTACTACCTTGTGACGCTTACAACCGCAGCTGCCGCGGTATTTTTCCTGGGTAGTAATATACTGCAGCTTCTCCGGCTCCAGCCCCTGATCAATGTCATCAATCAACTCCACCGCCCGGGTCGCCATATCCTCAAACTTAACCGCAACGGTAGACAACGGCGGTTCGCAATGCTGTGCCTCCACCAAGTCATCAAACCCGGACACACAGATGTCCTCCGGAACCCGAATCCCCCGTTCGCCCAGCTCTCTGCAAACCGAAATTGCCATATAGTCATTGGCACATATAATTGCCTGCGGATATTTGGAAATTCTGCCGGTAATAAAGTGATCTACCGCCTCTTTTGCCTTTGCCTTCCAATAATCTCCGAAAAATACCATGTCGTCGGTAACCGCGATACCACATTCATCCATCACCCGTTTATAACAGTCGTAACGAAGTCTGGCATCCTCCAGCTCCATTCGCCCCGTCATAAAACAAATATCCCGGAAATGATGCACATCTACAAAATGACGAATCATACGCTCCATGGATACCGTCTCGTCTACCAACACATTGTATGCTCCCGGTATCGGTACGCGAAGAGCCACCACCGGACAGGACGCTTCCTGCAGACGCTTAATCAAAGCATCTTCCCCGTCCGGAATATTTAATGTATCCAACGCAACAATGACACCGGAAAGCTGCGAATAATCCGGCAGCGTGAAAATTCTCTGCTCGCCTTCCCCGTACAGTAAATTGTCACCATGGGAATTGAACGTAACAAAGAAATATACGTCATAGCCGTACTCTTCCGCCTTCTCACTGATGGTCCGACATATTCTGCTGGAAAAATTATTCGTTACACTTCCGATCAGAACACCAATTTTCTTTCGTTTCATTCCTCATCACCCAACCTTTCCGCAATCTGCCCGTATACATTTCTCAACTGTGAATAGCTTTCTTTTGCCTTTGTTAAATTATCCTCTTTTAATGCCGCCAGAACCTCCATTGCCAGCTCTGCCGCAGAATCAAATCCGAAATTTGCAAGATTCCCCTTCAGGCGATGTACTCCACCGTAAAATGCCTTCGTATCTCCCCTCTGCAATGCGGCATCCATTTCATCCAAAATCTCTTCTTTCGGAAAAAGACTGACACACTCTTCCCATAAATCCAAACGTCCCGCCATCCGTTCCATTAATTTCTGTTCATCTCCCAAAAACATCTGCATTTTACGATACAACTCCGACATGACGACACACCTCTTCTCTATTCTAATTAAAGTATACTCCCTTTTTTGCGATTTGTCCATGCCTCCCGCATACTATTTTATAATCACATAACTAAGGACCGTCTCATGTTTCCTTTTGTTGACCTTCACTGCGACACCCTTTATCGCACCGCCTCCTCCCCGGAACGCTTCTTTGCCTCCGAAACCGATGCTTCTACCCATGTTTTTCATTCCGGCCTTCGCAAGAGCGGTTGTCTTTTGCAATGCTTTGCGATGTTTACCGATTTATGTGAAGCCCCTGACCGTCCTCCCCTCTCCCAGGTCCAAGAACAATATGCCTGCTTCCGACACATTCTGTCAAAAACAAACGAAAGTATGCTACAAATCAAAACCCGCTCCGACCTCTCCTCCTGCCTCCGTCAAAACAAAATCGGTGCACTTCTGACCTTGGAGGAAAGCTGCCTATGCAAAGATCCTGTCGCATCGCTTCCCGCATTGTATTCTCTCGGCATACGCATTACCACACTCACTTGGGATTATTCCACCGCCCTTGCCGGTTCCGCAGTCAAGGAGGCTCCTTCTCCGGAAGGTTGCAGTTCACCCTATGTCGCGTCTCTTCTGAAGTCCGCCGGTACAAACACGGGACTGACATCTCAAGGATTCGACTTCCTTGCGGAAGCAGAACACCTCGGCATCATAATCGACGTTTCTCATCTGTCGGACCGGGGCTTCTACGATATAGCGGCACACAGCAAAAAGCCCTTCCTCGCCAGTCATTCCGATGCCCGTTCCGTCTGTAACGTTCCCCGCAATCTTACCGATGACATGCTGCGTATTCTGGCGGAGCGCGGAGGCCTGACAGGGCTTTGTCTGCACGAACCATTTCTGACTCCCTCCCCTTGCTCCGCCGATGACATTTCCGAAGCGCTGGTCCGGCATGTAAAGCATATCCTGTCGGTGGCCGGCTCCGATATTTTCGCCCTCGGTACGGATTTTGACGGCACACCCGGAAACCAGGTTATCCCAAACGTTTCGGAACTTCCCCGTTTGGAAGACATATTAAAAAAAGCCGGACTCACCGACCTTCAAATTGAGAAACTGTTTTACAAAAATGCATTGCGGTTTTTGAGAGAAAATCTGCCGTAGTTGGGCGTGTAGACCAGTGCTTCGCACTACACGTAACATAGAGTTTCGCCTGCGAAGCTCTCGCGCCGAGCGCGGTCGCTTGCGACATCTTCCAATCGCGCGAGTGCGCATCCCGCGGCGCGTTTTTTGTTTTAAAGAAATCACTTTTCTTTAAAACAAAAAAGCCTGAGATTCTTTCAAAGAACCTCAGGCTTGTAAGCAATGCGGAAAAAGGGACTTGAACCCTCACGGTCGGGGACCACATGATCCTTAGTCATGCCTGTCTGCCAATTCCAGCATTTCCGCATATAACGCGCACCTCACAATCGCTTGCATACGGTACGATGCAGTTGAGGGGACTTGAACCCCTACCCACGTACGTGGACATGAACCTGAATCATGCGCGTATGCCAATTCCGCCACAACTGCGAACTGCCCTATTATACTAACACCTTTTTTTCGAATTGTCAACAACAATTTTAATTTTTTTTATTTTTTATAAAAAAACCTGTTTCTAACGTTTTCCAAAGAACTTTTTCCCGCCCTTTTTGGCCTGTTTCTCGTTGCCCGCCTGTTCGTCCTTCCAGTCGAAATACTCTCCGTCCAACTCCTCGCTGCTCGGCAGTACCGGCTCTACAACGCCCTCGCCCTCCACGGTAGTTTCCTCCAAAGCCTGACTCGGAGCATACTTCTTCTTTTTGCTCTGCTTCTTTCCGAAGCCCTCCGGAACCTTCGGTTGTTCGTTTACCTGTACCACAATCGGCGCCGACAACTTCTGATTCAGTTCGGACGCCGCTTCCGCTGCCGCAATCTCAGCCTTCTCCGCCTCACGCTCCGCCAAACGTTTCTTCTCTTCTTCCGTCAGCTCCTGCTTTTTATCCTTTTCTCTATTCTGCTGTTCAATCAAACGAAGGTACTTTTTAGAATCCATCATAAGATTCATCTGCTCCACCATACTGTCTTCGTTCTCTTGTAAATAACGAAGAGTCTCCTCGTAGCTACGCAGGGTATCGCTATATTCCTTACGGAGATTTTGGCAAAGCTGTTCCGTAGTTTTCCGCATTTCCATAAACATATCCTTTGCATACAACAACGACGCCGCATAAGTATCCTCTGCCCGGACCTTTGCTTCTTCCTTTATCTGCGCCATCTTGCGCTCGTGTTCTGCCAATCCTCTCTCTCTGGAAGCCATGGTCCCCTCATACTGCTCCATCATATCATACACGGTATAATTCAATTCCTCCAGCAACTGGAATATCCGTTTTTTCGGTACAATCAAATCCTCCGAGGAATACGCACTTTCCTCGCAATTGGATAACATCAAATAAATCTGACGTAAAATCTGTTCTAACTTTTCCTGCATAACTCCGCTCCTCCTTTATCTTTCCGCATATTCTATCTCAAATAAAAACCGTATCCTTCCGTCTGCACATCCGAACCGGCCGGGCTGTAAAACTCTACACGCATCCGGTGTTTCGTTTCTTCGTCCCCACAGGCATAAACTCTTCCGTTCACCTGCGTTTTCCCTTCCACATAGGCATAGCTGTAATCCTCCGGTCCTTCCTGCTCTATCAGGCATTCCGGCCGATTCAGCCTTAGTTCGTCCAAAAACGGCTGCAGGCTCATTCCCTCTTCACCGATAATACGCAACAATACCGACACATCAGAAACGGCACGATAACTGAATTCGTAGCTTCCCTCTCCGATGACCGGCTCCGCGTCATCGAATTTGCCGGAAAAGAAAATCTCACGACATCCGAAAAAATCTTCCGTCCGTTGCCAACCGTTCTGCAATAATGTATCATACTCCGGAATCGCCGTCGGCAAAGGAATCGGAGTCGCCGTCGGCTCCGGTGACACTTCCGGCGTAAGGGTCGGGGCTTCCGTGATATCCCCCTCCTGCGGACGCGGCGTTGTCGTACTTTCCGGTGCAATCACCGGCGTAGCTTCCGGAACTTCCGTAGGCGTTACAAAAACGGGCGGCGTCAACTCAGGCGTATCCGTAGGCACGGCAGTCGGAGCCACCGTCGGCTTTATTGCCGGTTCTGTCACCGTGGGCACAGGCATGCTCGTTGCCTGCTCCGGCTCAGGTGTGGGCTTCACACCCTCCGTCGCCGAAGGAATGGGCGTATTCGTCGCCTCCGGTCCTATCGCCGGCTTCACACAACCGGAAAATCCCAGCCACATGCTGAGAAAGAGACCGGCACATACCGCTCCCTTTTTCCCTATGAAACGAAAGCTTCTTCCGCACATTCCGGTCTCTCCTTTCCGACTTTTTCTCTATTGTATCGTATTCCCCGGCCCATGACAAGAGAAAATGTTTCCAGTAACCTTATCTCTCCTTTTCTCCGTTGAATATCAACGCGAGATAAGAACTTCCGGCAATATTTTCAGAGACTCCGAGCCATTCAAGCACCGTGGCTCCCGTATCCGCAAAGCTCTCTCTCGTTCCGATGCACATGCCCTTCTGCACCGACGGTCCCGCAATTACTGCCGGAACATACTCTCTGGAATGGTCCGTGGACGGCGTAGACGGGTCACATCCGTGGTCTGCCGTAATAATCAGCAAATCCTCTTCCCGCAACTTTTCAAGCAAACGTGGAAGCTGCGAATCAAAATAGGACAGTGCCCTTCCGTAGCCCTCTGCATCGTTTCGGTGACCGTACTTGGAATCAAAATCCACCAGATTCACAAAACACAATCCGTGAAAATCTTTGTCACCGTACGCAATCATCTGCTCGATACCTTCTTCGTTTCCGGAGCTTCTGACAAATTCCGTAATACCGCTGCCGGCAAAGATATCGTTAATCTTCCCCACACCGATGACATCAAATCCGTTATCTTTCAAAATATTTAACACCGTCGCTTTCGGCGGCACAAGAGAATAATCATGGCGTCTCGAAGTCCGTACAAACGGCCACTCTCCTTCAAACGGACGCGCAATCACACGTCCTACGCCGTATTCTCCCTGACAAAGCTCTCTTGCAATCTCACAATACCGGTATAACTCCTCCACCGGCACCACCGCCTCATGCGCAGCAATCTGAAACACACTGTCCGCGGAGGTATACACAATCAAAGCCCCGGTTTCCATATGTTCTCTTCCGTAATCTCTTATGACATCCGTTCCGGAATACGGCTTGTTGCAAAGCACTTTCCGTCCGGTACGTTCCGAAAACGCCTCCAAAAGCTCCTGCGGAAAACCCTCCGGGAAGGTCGGAAGAGGGTTCTCGGAAATCACACCCGCAATCTCCCAATGACCGATGGTGGTATCCTTTCCTCTGGAAGCCTCCATCAACCGCCCAAATGCTCCCATCGGTGCCCCGATTCCTTTTTTCAAATGTCTTACGCCCTCAATATCAAACAATCCCAGTGCTTCCATATTCGGCATAGCAAAACCGCTGCTGTTCGCCGCCGCGGAAAGCGTATTGCTGCCCGCATCTCCGTACTGCTCCGCATCCGGCAACGCGCCGATTCCCACACTGTCCAATACAACCAAAAATACCCGTCGTCCCATAATTACCTCCGTCCTGTCTTTCTCACATTTTTCCTGTTCCGGCAACCGCTTCCCAATTATTAACTTTTTCGAAAATTATTTCCGTCATCTTGTTTCACCAGATGAAATATGTTAGAATACATAACAATATGTTCCCAATATTTTCATCAATGACAAAACCGAAAAGGAGTCCTTTTATGAAAGCCTTTATAAAAAAATATCGCCACGCATGGCTGATTTTATCATACTTACCGATTTATCTTCTGTGGTTCGTTCTGCTGGAGCAGCATGTTACCAAGAATTATTTCATCATCCAGTCGCCTCTGGATGCTTATATTCCTTTTAATGAAGTTTTTATTATTCCGTACTTATTGTGGTTTCCGTTTATTGCGGTATCCATTCTTTACTTCATTTTCCGGGACAAAACCGAATACTACCGTCTTTGCGGTGTACTGATTACCGGCATGACCGTGTTTTTGCTCGTGTCTACCGTATTTCCGAACGGCGTGGCCCTGCGCCCGGTTCTTGCGGATTTGGGCCGTGACAACGTTTTCCTGGATTTGGTGGCATCCCTGCATCAGGCAGATACTTCCACCAATGTATGCCCAAGCATTCACGTATATAACTCTCTGGCCGTATGCGTTGCATTTTTCGCATCGCCCCACTTGAAGGGAAAATACGTGATAAAGACCGGCGTTCTGATTCTTACGATTTTGATTTGTATGTCCACCGTCTTTTTAAAACAGCATTCCGTTGTCGATGTGTTTTGGGCATTTGTACTGATGGCAGTTACCGTTCCGGTATTTTATGCGCGACGCCTTTTTAAAAAGGGCCATCGCGCACAAACGATTTCCGAATAATCTTTAGTTAAACTTAAATACTTTGCGAGCCAACTCGTAGCCAACCTTAAAGAAGCTTTGCCCTGCCTTGCTGTCGGCCTTGGAGGACTTTCCGAGAATCGTCATGCTGATCTTGCGGTAAAGCTTCTTATCGTATGCCTTCAGGTACTCCCAAAGCTCCTGCTTCTTTGCAAGATTCTCCTCTGTTCCGCTCTTTAGCAAATAAATCGAAGAAATGGTCATCATAATGCACAAATACTTAATCATGTAGTTGCGCAGCTTCTTATCCTTTACCTTCCAGATATCATGAGCCTCAATCATAAGCTTGGTTACTCTGACCTGCTGGTCGATACGCTTAATCATATTTGCTTCCGTTACGGACTGGTCATCTCTTCCGATAAAGTAACGATATAAATTCAAATCCATATAATACATCGTCTTTACCGACGGCAACGGCTGGTATACAAAAATATTATCCACATAAAAGGTATGCTTCGGCAGACTGAGACCGCATTCCCGCAAGAGCGCCGTACGATAAATCACCGAATGCATAAGTATATACTGCCCCTGACGGAAATGTCCCGTGTCCGCCCAGGTAAACAGCTCATTCTGCGGCAGTGCGCTACGGTACTGGATTACCTTTTTCTTCTCCTCGCCCACCTTTTCATACACATAGTTTGCCACCAGCATATCCGGTGCCGATCCCTGCTTTAACAATTCACGAAGCTTTTGCAAAATCTCAGCCAATGCGCTTTCCTTTACCCAGTCGTCACTGTCCACCACTTTAAAGTATAAGCCTTCCGCATGGGCAAGTCCTGTCATTACAGCATCTCCGTGACCTCCGTTCTCCTTGTGCACCGCACGCACAATTCCCGGATACTCTGCCTCGTACCGCTTTGCAATGGCAAGGGTGTTGTCGGAAGAACCGTCATCCACCACAATAATTTCCATATCCTCACCACCGGAAAGCAGCGTATGAATCGCCTTTTCCATATAAGCTTCCGAATTGTAACATGGTATTACCGCCGAAATCACCTTCATAAAAACCTCTTTCTGCGCACGTTGCGCCCCTATCGTTTAATACATAAAACTAATATAAATCTTTCCGCCTGCCTCAAATAAAGCCTCTGCCTTTTCCTTATCCGCCGTCACACTACGTCCCTTTACCGGATCATAATAGGTAACGCTCCCTGATGTGTAGGAAGTCAGTACCACCGCCGTCCCGGCGTCTGTCATAGCAAGCACCGGTTGCCCCTTCCAGATAAAATAAAGAATTTCATCCAGTGTGGCTCCGGTTAACACCACAACATCCGCATTGGTATATTTCTCCATCACTTGCTGCAACGGTTGTTGTGTTTCAGCCTCGGAAATTTCTGCAGTGACGCCCTTGGTGGAGAGCATCATCCGTAATGCTGCCGGAATGCTTCCGGTTTCGTTTGTTGCCTTTACGCCCGTTATATGTGGCACCGATGCCGCATTGGACTTTACACCGCGCTCCCACACAATCTTGCCCTTTTCGTTAATTACCGTTCCGGCATTGGCATCCGCCGTTAAAATTGCCTCTCCCGCAGCTTCGTAAATACCGTCAATCATACCGTAATAGTAGGTATAATAGGCTTCCTCCTCTTTCTCCATTTCCCCTACACGAAGAGTCGTATCCTTCTGTACCACCGTATAGAGTGCTTCTGTTTCCTTCGGAAGCCCCTCCATTACGAAGGCGTACGGGAAAGAAATGTAGTATTCGGTAAGCATTCGTTCCGTGACACGTTCCGCCAAAGTAACCTTACCTTCTTCATCTCTATCCTTGTTCAAAATATAATCGCTGTCCGTCGGTTCATAGCTGCCGTCCGTCTCCTTTATCAGACGTGCCAACCGTATTACATTTCCCGAGGTTTTGGCAGACTCCACGAAATACCCTTCTTTTTCATAAACCTTCCGGGTCTGACCGAGGGAATTCTCTATTTCCAGCTTATACATAGCATAGGTAATGCGCCCGTCCTCATTCACATACAAATCCGATACTCTTCCGTAACCGTAAATCAGATTATCTTCGGAGCACCCTAAAAGCTTGACGTATTCCCCTTCCTCCGGCTCAACCGTAACACTTTTTCCGGTCTCCGGATACAAAAGCGTCACCTTATCCGTCTGTCCGTGCTCCTGATATGCCACAAAACGCTTGTTTACGGAATAAACATAATCGTCCTTCCGCACGTCCGATGCCAGCACGGCCAGCTCCTCCGTTACAAGATTGTAGGCATATACACCTCTGTTTACCATAAAGTAGAACACGTCGTATTCATTAAAATATGCAAAGCTTCCCAGCTCTTCCTTTAAAATCTGATAGGTCGTATTCACCGGAACATAAATCAATTCTTCCAAACGCTGTTCATCCTCAAAATAACGATAAACAAACAAACCGACTCTTCCCTCATAAACACCGTGATTCATATAACCGCTAACAAGGAACGTGATATTTCCGTCCACTTCCATTTTCAGAACCCGGATGTCATACATCTGTTTCTGCGCACACATTCTCTCCATGGAACCGTGTGACGATGAAAACACCGTTGCAAGGGTATTCTCCGCCATATTATAGCAATACAAGGAACCGTTCCTTACAAAAGCGGTTACCGTGGAATCGGAATTCGAGTACAGTTCCATCTTTTCCGCCTCGGTTACACCGATTTTCAGATCACTTTGAGACAGACTGGCATGCTCCCCATCAAACAGAGACTCCGTATGGCGCTCGTAATTTAAAAGGTGCACCACATCTCCCAAATAGCGAATACGATAATATTCCTCTACCAGATAATGTTCCGGTCCGTATCCCGCATCAATCGACACCCCGTACCGAACCGTTGCCGTCATAATCTCTTCATAAAACTCCGTCACGGAAACCACCGGTTCCGTAATCAAGGTCGGCAGTAAATCCCCCCAGCACACCGTTTTATAACTGTCGTAAATATCCACGTAGTGATAACTGTCCGCAGATGCTCCCGGCTTTGTCTCCAAATACGGAATGATTGCCTCGTTCTCCGCCGCAACCGCACTCAGGGTATTGGCGCTGAACGTCCGGATAAAAGCAAGCTTTTCAGCAAGTTTCGGCGTCTGATACTGCTTTATACGGAAATAGTAATACATACGTTTTCCGGTGTTGCTGATTAACGTAGCCTTCACCGCATATTCCGTACCTTCCTTCAGTTCCGCCTTCAGCTTAATCCGGACAATCTTATATCCATCCTGTTTTTCAAAGGCATTAATCGTCCCGGAATCCACTTCCGCCTCACTGGATACATCCAATATTTCATATTTCAAACGACGGACATCCGTCTCATATTCCTTGATTTTCAGTTCAAAAACCCCGTCCGGTCCGATGGGAATTAAATCCTCTCTGTTTAAAATCGTACTGAGATTAGAACTGTAGCCGGAGATACAATTAATCTCCTCCCCACAAGTCAGTATAGAAACCGTAGGGAAGGCTGCCGTACTTCCCGGTACGGTTTCCTTATCTCTGTCAAATACGGTTTCTCCCACACGACTGCCGAAAAACAGCACCGCGCCGAGAAAAACCAACACTAAATATATAATTTGATAAACTCTTTTCATCCTATTCTTTCTCCGTCAACAACCGGTAAAGCGTCGGTTCGGTACCGCAATAGGAAAGGATTTCCTTTACGCCGCGCTCCACACATTCTCCCATCCGTTCTTTTGCTATCTTCTCTTTCTTTACCGCACGCAACAAAATATTTTTCGGCGTATGCTCCATATCAATAAACTCCAGGAGCTGGGTTTTGTATCCGCAGGCTTCCATCACATTGGCACGGAAGGCATCCGTCATCAACGCCGACATACGTTCCTTGATAATTCCGTATTTCAGAAACGGCTGTAACGGCTCACACTCCGTCTGCCGGTTCCATTCATGCTGACAGCACGGCACGGAAAGCACCACCGATGCCCCCCAGCAAAGAGCCTTGTACAACGCATAATCCGTGGCTGTATCGCAGGCATGCAGCGTAACTACCATATCTACGGCATCCATTCCGGTATAATCCGCAATGTCTCCGCATAAAAATTCCAGCTTTTCATACCCGTAATCCTTGGCCAGGCGGTTACAGCGGGCAATGACATCCTTCTTTAAGTCCAGACCCACAATCCGCACTTCGTATCCTTTTACGGTATAAAGATAGTGGTACAGTGCAAAGGTAAGGTAAGACTTGCCGCAGCCGAAATCCAAAATGGTAATCTCACGATTCTTCGGCAACGCCGGCAAAATATCTTCCACAAATTCAAGAAAACGGTTAATCTGACGAAACTTATCGTACTTCGCCTTCACCACCGTACCTTCCTTCGTCATAACGCCCAAATCAACCAAAAACGGTACCGGAATTCCTTCCTCCAAAAGATACTGCTTTTTCCGATTGTGTTCTCTCGGCATTACCACAGAAGCAGTATCCTGCCGTTTCTTGCACTTTACGGTAGCCGTCCCCTTTTTCCCGATTAAAATTGTTCTCTGATGAAATACAGACAAAAGTTCCGCCTGCTTAAAGCATCCGGCATCCAACCATGTACCCACACGTTCCGCGACTTCGTCTTCCGTGCAGTTGGTATGAAACACCTGGGTCCCCCGGTATTCTTCGATTTGATACTGTTGTCTGCCACCGATGACCACCGGATGTACCTTCACCTTAGAAAGCTCCGCTGTTTTCGGTACATTACTGAGAATCAGGCGTTGCAGCCCTTCCTCTATGCTCATTGCAATTGCTTCCTTTACCGTCTGTTCCATTTTGCACCTTCCTTGCACACTTATCCACTTTTCAGTATAGCATATTTTCAATGAAATTCAAGCCTGAGACGCACCTTTTTCCCCTTGAGGCATATATTATAACAACAGAACTTTTAAGGCAGGTTCATCTATGCCGTCCTATCATTCCGAAACCGATTATCCAATGGAGCCGAAGAGTCGATTTTACCCGCCGCAAGGCATGCGACCGGCCCCGATAACACCGAAAAGCACATCTGACATCCGTCTCCTCCCATACAAAAAAGAGGACGATGCCGCCTACTTTGCTCATCGTCACCCTATTTCCTTACAGCGCCTTTATGAAGCCGCCGATGCACTTTTAAATACTTATTCCCGTCATGAATTTATTTACGATGCATATCCGGACGATGTATCCCTGCGACTGATGCGTGACCGCCTCTTACGAGAAAACACTGCCCTTACCGAAGAGTTTTTACAGGCAGGCTGTCCTATTGCCTGGTTGAACCTGCTGACGGACACCGTATTGTCGGAGCTGCTTTTACGTCTCCGGCAAACTTACCGTAATCCAAGGGGAGAGGCCAATACTACCTCCGTACGGTCCATGTTCCGGTCATAATCAATCAACACCTGCACATTGATTTTATTCCGTTCCACCGTAATATAATCCTCTACCGCTCCGGTGTATGCATAAACCGTGTAATAGCTGTTTTGACGGTTTTCATATACCGGCTGCGCGTAAAGCTCCGAAAGGAGGCTGTCCGTCAGAGCATCCTTCTCCGCCAAAGGAATTTCCCCGTCAAAAATACCGCAGAGTTCTAACGTTGCGGATACCTCTGTTAATCCCATATCTTCTGCCGCCTGCAGCAACTCCTTACGCAAATAGGATGCCTGTACCGCATTTTGCCCCGATAAAGTGATTTCCGCGCAAAGATAGTACGCCTCCTCTTCCGTCAGATATACCAGTTTTAATACAGAGAATGCCTCTGCTGCCGTCTTTTCATAAATCAATTCCCTTCGTCCTTCAAAATCCGCAGTTCTCATTTCACCGTCTACCGCAAGTCCGATCTGTTCCCCGAAGTGTTTTAACAATTTCTCTTCCGAAAAACCGTAAGGCGGAGGCAAATATCTTCCGGTCATAGTTACGGTACCCATACTCTCTTTCGGGTGCAACAGTGAAAACGCACCCTCGATGCTGGCCTGTGCCAAAAACGCCCGCTCCGTAATAACCCGAAAGGCCACCGCCAGCATCAGTACAACAGCAATTCCTCCCAAAACAGTTCTTTGTCTTCGATTCATTTCCATTAATTTTCGCATAAAAAATACTCCTCTCCAAAGTTGCCCATATAAAGCCTCTTTGTGAGGAGTATTTCCACTTTTTTTCAGTTCATTCCGTATTATTTGTCGGCTCCCCGCATTTCAATGACCGGTCCGCCGCAGCCTCGGACATAATCTCCGGTAATCGTTACCTTACCGATGGAATCGTCCTTCGGAATCTCATACATAATATCAAGCATAATCTCTTCCAGAATCGCCCGCAGTGCTCTGGCTCCCGTGTCCTTTTCCATGGCACGCTCCGCAATGGCATGAAGAGCATCCTCATCAAATACCAGCTGTACCTCATCCAGGGAAAGCAAATGCTCGTACTGCTTCAAAATCGCATTCTTCGGCTCCTTTAACACCTGAATCAGCTGCTCCTTCTCCAAACCCTGTAAAGCAAAAATCACCGGCAGACGTCCGAGAAACTCCGGAATCATTCCGTATTCCCGCAAGTCCTCCACCGTCACCTTGGAAAGCAGCATCTTGTCTTCGTCATATTTATCCTTCAGCTCCGACCCGAAACCAATCATGGCCGTCTGATTCAGACGCTTTTTAACAACCTTATCCAAATCCGGAAACGCTCCGCCGCAAATGAAAAGGATATCCTTCGTATTAATGGTGGTCATCGGCACCATGGCATTTTTATTGGTAGCGCCAACCGGAACCTCCACCTCGCTGCCCTCCAGCAGTTTCAGCAATCCCTGCTGTACCGACTCTCCGCTGACGTCACGACTGTTGGTATTCCGCTTTTTTGCAATCTTATCGATTTCGTCGATAAAAATGATACCGTGCTCGGCCCTCTCCACATCGTTATCCGCCGCTGCCAAAAGCTTCGACAGTACACTTTCCACATCGTCACCGATATAACCGGCTTCCGTAAGGGTAGTGGCATCCGTAATGGCAAGGGGTACGTTTAACAAACGCGCCAATGTCTTTACCAGATAAGTCTTACCGCTTCCGGTCGGCCCCAACATCAGCATGTTGGACTTTTCCAGTTCAATGGTATTACTCTTATCCGCCACTCGTTTATAGTGGTTATAAACCGCAACGGAAATCACCTTCTTCGCATGGTCCTGTCCGATGACATATTCATCCAGCTCCGCCTTAATTTTATGCGGCGGCTTCAGATTCTTAATATCAAGCTCCGGTACAGCTTCCTCGCCTTTGTTCTCCTTTTCCGCCGGCTTTGCCTTCTTCTTCACCTTCGGCATCTTCATAAACTCGCCGCCCATTCGGAACATGGACGGATCCAATGTCATAATATCCATAAACGGTAACGGATTGCCGTTTATGGAATCGAAGGTCTTCTGTAGACAATCGTTACATACACAATAGTTTCCCGGCAGCTGAATCAGCTTGCCCGCAACGCTCTCCGGTCTGCGACACATCTGACAATACTGTTCATAACCGGAATCTTTCTCCTTCGTCTCCGCGTCCTTTGTTTCTTCTGTATTTTCTTCCGGCAAATTCTTCTCGTCTTCCATTTCCTCACCTTCCCGTTCTCATTCCTTAATATGCATTCTTATTAATAAAACCTTTAAAAATTGTCAAAAACAAAATCTTAATATCAAGTCCCAACGTCCAGTTTTCAATATAATGGACATCGTGCTCGATTCGTTTCCGAATAGAGGTATCTCCGCGGTATCCGTTGACCTGTGCCCAGCCTGTAATTCCCGGACGCACCTGGTGTTTAATCATATAACGCGGAATCTCTTCCTTAAACTTCTCCACAAACTTCGGTCGTTCCGGCCGCGGTCCCACAAGACTCATATCACCTTTTAAGACATTGATCAGCTGCGGAAGCTCGTCAATGCTGGTTTTTCGGATAAGCTTCCCGATACCGGTTACTCTTGCATCGTTTTTCGTCGTCCAGGCATTTGCTTCCTTGGAGGCCTCCTGCACCACCATAGAACGAAACTTATACATTTTAAATTCTTTGTTATGCAGTCCTACCCGCACCTGCGAAAAAATAATCGGTCCTTTGGAGGTGCACTTAATTAAAATCGCCACTACAAGCATCGGAATCGAAAACAGAAGCAACGCAAACAACGCCCCCACAATGTCTATGGTCCGCTTCATTGCACGATTCACTACATTGCTTAACGGTACCTTCCGGATATTAATGACAGGCAGTCCCTCCAAATCTTCGATATACGGAACCGTCGGCACAATATGATTATAGTCCGGAATAAACTTCGTATGCACACCCGAATACTCACAAGCCGTAACCAGCTTTTCCAGCTTTTCGTACTCCTCGATTGCAAGCGCAATGGCTATCTCGTCATAATCCCGTTCCTTTAAACAAGAAGACAAGTCTGATAGGCTTCCCACAACAGATACCTTCTTATACCGGGTACCTACCGCCATCTTATCATCCAAAATTCCGTGAACAAAGTACCCCCACTGAGGATTCGCCAGAATACGATCCACATAAGCCTCTGCCGCTCGACTGTATCCCACAATCAAAATATGCTTTAAGTTCTTTCCCTTTCGTCTCAGATGCTCCAAAAACTTTCGCAAAAAGAAACGGAACATACTTTCCAGAATCACATTTGTACAATAAAAAATCGCCAAAAACGTTCTGGAAATATCCATTTTAAATAAGAATAATAATACGATAAACGCCGCACCGCTGATAATATTTGCCTTCAGTACCAGCCACAGCTCCCACTGCATTCCCCGTCCCCGCTTCGGCGCATACAACCCGCTGGTCCAGTAAATCACCAGATACACCGGCAACACAACAACAAGAAAACGCGCGTAAGACTCTATGGTATAGTCTCCGGCCTTTTCCATATCAAGCCATACGAAACGGAGAAGATATGCCGTAAAATACGCCAGCAGCACAAACAAACCGTCCGTAACAATATGCAATTGATTAAATGCCTTTTGATTGTCTTTAATCATTTTATTCTCCTAACCAAACTCCCTCATACATGATATCTTACATGATTCTCGCCAAAACCTCAACAAAAATTTTTGAAATACAGCATTTCTTAACCGTTTCGTCACAAAGCTTACACAAACCCGTGGTATACTACGGACAGAAAGAAACAACATCGGGAGGTTTTATTATGGATTCAAATCAAGATAACATTTTAAATTTAAATAATGATACATTACCGGAAAACGAGACCTTACAGGAATCCGTTGTTTCCGAAGCAATTTATGCCGAGACGGATTCTCCCGTCCCTGCCACGCCTGTAAACGCTCCGAAAAAGAACCGCGGCTTTGCAAAAAAACTGTTCGGCTGTATCGGTCTGGCTGCCTGCTTCGGTCTTGTAGCCGGAGGAACCTTCTTCGGAGTCAAGCTGGCCTTTTCTCACTTCTTTCCGGAAAAGAACGCGCAGGTAGAAAACCTACCGGATACCGACGACCTCTTTTCCCAAAAACCGAATATTACCATTTCCTCCACCGAAGTAAATGAAGTAGGTGATACGGATGCCACAGAAATCGTAGCCACCGTCGTGGAGCAGACCATGCCGGCCATGGTGTCGATTCAAACGATTACACAAACTACCTCTTACTTTTGGGGACAGCCGATTTACAACCAGCAGGAAGGCGGCGGCTCCGGGATTATTGTGGGCTCCAACGAAAATGATTTGTTAATTGCCACCAACTATCACGTAATCGAGGGGACCTCCTCCGTACAAGCGATTCTTGCGGACGGTTCCTCGCATTCCGTTACGGTAAAAGGGTCCGACGCAGATGCAGATCTTGCTATTCTTGCTCTTCCCCTTGCAGACCTTTCTCAGGAAACACTGGACGGTATCGACATTGCGGTATTGGGAGACTCCGACAGTTCCAAAATCGGTCAAATGGTAATTGCAATCGGGAATGCCCTCGGATACGGTCCGACGGTTACTGTCGGCTATTTAAGTGCAAAAGACAGAGAAGTCAACATCCAGGGAAATGACATGATTTTACTTCAGACCAATGCAGCCATCAACTCCGGAAACAGCGGCGGCGCACTGCTCAACACCAAGGGTGAAGTTATCGGTATCAACAATGCAAAACTTACCAGCACAGAAATCGAAGGCATCTGCTTTGCAATCCCGATTTCCGAAGCCACTCCGATTTTGGACGAATTAATGACCAAGGAAATCCTTTCCGAAGAAGAAAAGGGCTATTTGGGTGTATCCGTAACAGAATTGGACTCCGCAATTTTCCAAACCTATAACTGGCCGGACGGTGTATATGTTTCTGCCGTTACGGAAGGCAGCGCTGCCGAAGCCGCCGGCATCTATCAGGGAGATATTATTACCCACGTAAACGGCGAAGCGGTTACCACGACGAATCAGTTAATCAATGCAGTTACTGCTCATCGACACGGTACCGTAATTGAAATCACGTTGCAGCGTATCATCGAAGGAACCTTTAAAGAGTTTACCTATTCCGTTACGTTACAGCAACACCCGGATTTATTGAAGAATACAAATCGTTAGTAGGCTTACGCTTCGCGCATTCCCACGCACATCGCGGCTTCGCCGCTCAGTCGTGGGCGCGTTCGCATCTCAGCTTTTGCACAAGTATACTTGCGCAAAGCTTCTATGCTCACTTTGCCTACACGCAGGATGCCGCAGGCTCACATTGATTGTGTACCCTGCGGCATCTTAATTTTACTTTGTATTCTTTTTTTCAAAATGCCCGGAAACCGTTTCCACCGGTCCGTCTTCCACCACATGACCGTTCTCCAACCAAATGGCTCTGGTGCACAGAGAACGCACCTGCTTCAGATTATGGGATACAAACAATACCGTAATCCCTTTGTCAAACATCTGCTTGATACGGGCCTCACTCTTCTTCCGAAACTTTACGTCGCCTACCGAAAGCACCTCATCTAAAATCAAAATATCCGGTTCCACCAGCGTTGCAATGGAAAAGCCCAATCTTGCCCGCATACCGGAAGAATAGTTCTTCACCGGAACATGGATGAAATCGCCCAACTCGGAAAACTCCACGATCTCATCATACTTTTCTTTCAAAAAGGACTTCGGATACCCTAACATTGCCCCGTACAGAAAAATATTTTCCGCTCCGGTATACTGCGGATCGAAACCTGCTCCCAGTTCCAAGAGCGGCACCAGGACTCCGCTACGGGAAACCGAACCCTCCGTCGCCTTCAACACCCCGGCAATTACCTTTAACAGAGTACTCTTTCCGGCTCCGTTCAATCCCAGAATCGCTACCCGTTCTCCTCTTTTTATATTAAAAGAAACATCCTTCAATGCCCAAAATTCCTTGTAACGCATTTGTCTCTTCAGAATCCGGATAATATATTCCTTTAAATTATCGATCTTTTGCTCGCTCAGGTGAAACTTCACACCGACCTGTTCCACCGAAACCATTGTCTTATCTTCCATACTTCATCACTCCGCACTTACAAATACAAAATAAATTTATCCTGTTTTTTGTAAAATACAAAAACACCGATTGCCAGGGACAGCACACCCACACCGAAGGCATACCACATGGCCTGAAAATCCATCGGCTGTCCGAATACGGCATTCCGAAAGTTTACAATAACCGCATATAACGGATTCAGTTTAAATATCCAGACGTTCTTTGCACTCAGCACATCTTCCACACGGTAGAAAATACCACTGGCGTACATAAGCAGCATCAGCGCAACGCCCCACAAATACTCTACATCCCTGAAAAAGACCGCCATGGTAGCCAAAATCAGTCCAATACCCGCTGTAAGCAAAAGGATTTGCAAAAGCGGAACAATGATCCAGAACAACTGCATTGTCGGATATACACCTCTGACAATCGCTACAACAGCCAACACAATCAAAGATATCAAAAATATAACGTACCCTGACAATACCGAAGAAAAAGGATACATATACTTCGGTACGTATACCTTTTTAATCATACTTGCATTGGAGCGGACAGACTTTAACGCCGCCTTGGTAGCATTTGAAAAAAACGAATACAACAGCCGTCCGGTTAATATATACACCGGAAAATCCTTTGTTCCTTTGCCCAAAAAACTGGAGAAAACCAAGGTAAGCACCACCATTGTAAGCAACGGCTCTAACATCGTCCACACAACACCCAAATAGGAATTGCGATATTTCAACTTAATATCCTTTTTAATCAGTTCAGCCAGCAAATATCGATATTTGCCAAACGTTTTCACAACCGACATTCCTATCCTATCTCCTATCTGTCATCCATCTCAAAACCGTATTCGTCGTTGCTTATTAAGACTCTTGTCTTTTCACAACGATTTCCAGTTCTTTCCGCTCCCCCCAGATAACCTTGGAAGGAAGCTCCATTCCCATCGGAAGTATATATGTACCCTCTGCGTATCCGCCAAGATCCACATAAGGTTTTAAATAATCCACGGTAATCAACGGTGCTCTGGCCGCCTTACATCGAAGGGACACAGATACCTTCTCCGGCTGTACCAACTCTACATAAAAGCCTTCTTCTAAATTCCGGAACTCAATGTCAGATGCCGAAATTTCAAGCTTTTGCTCCACATACGGAGTCACCTGAACAATTACCGCCACCATCTGTGTATCTACGACTCTAAGACTGGTCAAGGTATCGTCCAGCACCGAACTCAGCTGTATATTTTTCTCGACTGTACCGATTTGTCCGGTTACATCGACTTCCACTTCAAGGAAATAGCCCAGTTTCTCCAAATCCTCCTTGGTACCCGCTACACGCACCGTTTCCGGCTGGAACGCAACGTTCGCCGGCAATACCTCAAAGCCCTCCGGAGTCTCACCTACGGTGGTCACCCGAATCCGCATTTCCTTTGATGCCAAAATCGGCACATTCACCGTTACCGTTTCCGTTTCCGACTGTACAGAAAGCTTCGCCGGAGATATTTCGTCACCGTTCATATCATAAACCACAGGAACCGCCGTGGTCACAAAATCAACGCTTCGTCCGTTGACATCCACCTGCAAAGCAACCTCTTTTACCTTATCCAGAACGGACTTCGCTCCCGAAATCTGAATAATATTCGGACTCGGAAGAGCATCTCCCACGTAATATCCCTCCGTAGGCTCTCCTACTGTATTTACCTTAAAGCTGAATTTTCTTGTTACATAATCATCAAACAAAAGCTTCATTACATTCTCACCGTTGTTTAATACCGTAACATCCGCATATCCCGGTACCGTTGCCTTTACCAAAACCGTATCCATAAAGGACACCTCGGACAAATCGGCTGTCGCCTCAATATCACTCTCCGTTAATTGCTCCAGAACCGAACGACGTCCTTCCACGACTACATCCACCGTATCTCCGGAAAGCACCTCCAGTACCTTTTCCCGCTCCAGTACCTTCTCTTCGTTTAAAATCTTTACCGGAATATCCTTAAAGGTCTTCTTTCCCATGGGATCCTGGGAATTGACGATTACAAACCAAAATACGATTGCTATTCCTAAGGAAAGGAGCTTCAGGGAGAAATTGTTCATCAAACGTTTTTTCATTTCTGCTCTCCTCCCTTCTTCCACAGAGGCTTCTTCTTTGTCACAGACGCTTTCGCCTTATCCTTCTGAATCTCCTGCAGCTTCATTCGAAGATAGTCCGCATCAATATTACTGATCAGATTGCCGTTTCTTGCCAAAGAAACCTTTCCGGTCTCTTCGGACACGATAATCGTAAAGCTGTCCGTCACCTCGCTGATACCTACTCCGGCACGATGTCTGGTACCAAGCTCCTTGCTCAGCTTCATGTTCTTGGACACCGGCAAATAACAAGTCGCAGCCACAACCCGGTTGCCCCGCACAATAACCGCACCGTCATGCAACGGCGTATTATGTTCAAAAATATTAACGAGTAACTGGTTTGTAACAATGCCGTCAATAGCAATACCGGTCTCCACATACTCCTCCAAGGAAACCTCCTGCTCCATTACAATAAGAGCTCCTGTTTTATGTCTTGCCAACAGGAAAGTACCCTTTACCAGCTCCTCAATTGTTTTCTCGGAAAAGCGCTCTTCCTTCTCCTTGTTCTCAGAAAACAAACGTAAGGAAGTCGCAAAGCTTTGCTGTCCAAGCTGTTCCAACGCACGACGGATTTCCGGCTGGAACACGATAATAATGGCAGTAATTCCGACACCGATGGTATTATAGAAAATCCACAGAATAACGTCCATCTTCAAAAGAGACGCAATCAGCCAAAACACCAGCAAAATCATAAGACCCTTTACCGGCATCCATGCTCGTGTCGTTCTGACCCATTTCACCACATTGTAAACAATGAATGCGATAATAATAATCTCCAGTACATCAATCAAATCAATTCCCGGAATCCGCATCCATTTTGTCGCCTTTGAAAAAAATTCTTTTAGGCTATCCATACCTATCCGCCCCTTGTATCTTATTTTATCGTTCTTCCTCCGAAATCATCTCTTCCGGCACCGACTCTGCCTCACCTTCTCCGTATTCCGGCTCATCTTTTTTACTAATTTGCTTTACGCTACGCTTCGGTACTGCCAAATTCATCTTCGGCACCGCCTTTACGTAATAGTAATAATCATCGTCCTCAAATTGCACCCGTTCCACGGCCGTGTAATCCAACGCCAAGCGGAAAAACTGGAATACCAACGCAATCAGCATTGCACCAACCGTACCGAATACCATGGAAATAATGTTTAACTCCGTCTGCAATACCATGTCCGCAACCAGAAATCCCAGGATACAAACAATGGCACCCACCGCAATGGAAATCTCAAATACATACTCAATCGCAAGCTTCCGCATCAGATACATCACCATAATCATCACAAAGAACACTGCTATGGTAATAATCATCTGTTTATCCGCCACCATACGATCGATGACATCAATATACATCTCCAATATGTCTTCAATTCCCATTGTTTCATCTACCAATGCAAAGTCACTGATTACGACAAACATGCGATATACAATAACACCGCAGGCAGCCGGAATCACAGCCATCGGAGTGGCAACCAGGCCTAAAATCAACGGAACCACATACGGAATCTTCAGCAGAAACAAAATCGGAATCGCCAATACCACATAACCGTACTTTCCCGAAAATCTGGCAATAAAACAATATAAAATCGCCATAAGTACTGCCACTAAAATCGCCAACAACGGAGACGCCACATAAACGTGCGCCAACGATACCACCGCCGCCAACAATACCAATAACACCGATGGTGTAAAGGTCCCCAGCAACGAAAGCAACAGTTCCGCCGGCAGGCTCATCAAGAGTTCCTGATGACCGATGGCATTGTTAATGCTGCGAAATACCGCAAACGCAACGATAAATTTAATTACCGGTTCCACAACCAGCTGAAACTTCTGTAAAAAGCGCAGAATATGCGCACGCAACTCAAGTATTGTCACTATCATCTTGATTCATTCCCTCCTCTGCATCCGTCAGTTCTCCGTCCTCTTCCCTATAGAGACTGCGTAAAAGCCGCAACATACGAAAATACTTCGCAAGCTTCTTTCTGGACGCACGATACTTTATCATATAGCCGATCATACCGATGGCCCCATATACCGTAAGTATAATAATATAAATTCCCGCGTAACGGGTAATCATGCCGCGATAATCCAACGTTACCGCTTCTCTGATCAAATACTCGGAGTGATATACCACCAACAACAGTAAAATCAACAAATACCCTACGGTAACCGCAACCATAGATTTTAATACATTTAACCGCACATAGTCCGTACGGAAATATTTACTGATCCGGACATCCTCCTTACCTTCCGTCTGCTCATACATGGCAAGACGGGTCATTAACCGGACTTTTCGATTATTTAACATGGAAACCTCCCTATCTCCTTCGAATCAAAAGCTACTACTCCCCCATCTTATTTTTGATTATAACACATTTTGTTTGCTTTTACGAGACTTATTTTCTATTTTTGCCACATAATTATAAAGTATTCGGTACAGCCAAAGAAAAGAAGCGGTATTCGTCTTTACAAACACCACTTCTGCCTCTTATCTTATTCAGTTTCATCCGGGACAGTATTTTGACTGTCTTCAGGCACTTCTTCCGCAAGAGGAAAGGTAATCGGATATACGATTCCGTCCACCTTCAATTCCGAAATTTCCTGATATGCACTGAAAAACTGCTCATCTACATACGAAAACTTCTCCGGCGTTTCCCCTGCTTCCAGAGCCTCGATCAACGCCTGTACCCGAGGGCCGTGCAACGGATTACACTCCGCAATACAAGTAATCTTTCCTTCCGTTACATACTGCACCGCCTTCTCATTTACACCGTCAAAAGAAACCACCATAATCTCTCCGTTTTTTATATCGGAGCCTACGGTCTTACCGGCAGCTTCAATGGCTTCTATCGCCCCAAAGGCCTCGTTATCATTCTCACAATATACTACATTAATGTTATCGAACTGCTTCAGAAGACCTTCCATCACTTCTCTGCTCTTTGCCTGGGTATAGTCTCCCGGAACCTCTGCCAGTAAATCCCAGTCATAGGCCTTTGCCGCATCCGCAAGTCCCTTGGTCCGCCCGATTTGGGAAGTTGCCCCAAGCGTTCCCTGAATATTTACAATGTGAACATCCTGCGAAGAAATCTCCTGTAGCTTCATGTAACAATTCAACCATTCCGCCACCTTCTTCGCTTCCAGTTCAAAGTCGGACCCTACCCGGCAGGTAAACAAGGCATCATCGGACACATTCACCATACGATCCACAATAATCACCGGAATCCCTGCATCCTTTGCCTCCTGCAGTACCGTATCCCACCCGTTCTCCGTTACCGGTGCAAGCACAATATAATCCACTTCCTGCTGAATGAAAGTACGAATCGCGCGAATCTGATTTGCCTGCTTTTGCTGTCCGTCCTCATAAATGAGTTCGTAACCGTTGGCACTGCTTAATGCGGACTTCATGGATTCCGTATTGGCATTTCTCCAGTCGGACTCTGCCCCTACCTGAGAAAAGCCTACAACAATTTTCGGATCGTCAACCGGTACATTGACATGGTCTCCTCCCGGATTTGAACTGCATCCGTTCCACAACAACATACACATCAAACAAACCACAACCGATTTTAATTTTTTGAACCTACGGTTTTTCATAATTTCTCCACTCCGATATCCATTTGTAGCCTCAAAGTGCCGATAATGCAGGAAAAAGAGGTGTCACACAGGACATCTCCTTCTCCCAAACTCCCTGTTTTAGTTTTTCTTTAAACCGCGTTTTTTGCGGGCCATTACAACACTTTGTATCACTAAAAACAGGCACAGCATAAGTGCAATTGTAATATTGGTCCACCACGCATCTCCGAGGCCTGCAGAGGATACAATATTTTTGATGGTACTTAAGGACAGTACGCCGAACAACGTACCGATAATATTGCCCACACCTCCGGTTAACATCGTACCGCCGATAATAGAGGATGCAATCGCATTCATCTCCATACCGGATGCATGAGATGCGGAGCCGGAGCCTACGTACAGGAAATATACGTATCCGCCGATTCCTGCCAAAAGACCGGATATCACATAAGAGATAAACTTCGTCTTCTTAACGTTAATCCCGAGCATAAGTGCACTTTGGCTGTTGCCGCCGACCGCATAGAAGTTACGACCCTGTTTTGTCCATTTTAACATAAAGTACATCAAAATGACAACTAAAATCGCAACAACCACACCGATTTGTATGTACGCATCCACATATTTCCCGAGACGGTTCGTAGATCCCATAAACGGCACTACGATACGGGTATCCTTTAATGCCACAAACTTCTCGTTTGCCACGTTGAACGGGTTGGTATTTACAATCGTTGTCATACCTCTTGCAAAGAACATACCCGCCAGCGTTACGATAAACGGCTGCACATCCAGATATGCAATCAAAAATCCCTGTACCAGACCGAACGCAAGACCGATAGCCACCGCAATCAGAATAGAAACAAAAATATTTCCTCCCTTATGGTCCAGATAAACCGCACAACACATGCTGACCAATGCAGCCACGCCACCTACGGAAATATCGATGCCTCCGGTAATCATTACAAGGCTCATTCCGCAGGAAACAATAAGCAACGCCGCATTGGAATTTAAAATGTTAAAAAACGTCTGCGGCTTTAAAAATCCTTCTCCCAGAAAAATCATTGCACCGATATACATTACAAAAAATACTACAATTGTAATCAACAGCAATAAATTCGTATCGGTCAGTTTCTTCTTCGTTTTCCCTTTCAACATCTTAACCGACCTCCTTTACACTTGCTTTTGCCTTTAACTTTTTGCCAAGGTCGGAAAACCACTTTCTTACCGTCGGAGCACTCATTACCACCAAAAGGATTACAACGATTGCCTTATAAGCGGAAAGGGCATCGGACGGCACCTCCAGCTTATAAAGCGTGGTAGTCAAAAACTGAATAACGTACGCACCCAGAATGGAAGCTCCCATACTGAACTTACCGCCACTCAATGCGTTACCGCCCAAAGCCACGGCTAAGATGGCATCCATCTCAATATCCTTTGCTACAACCGAATAGTTAATCGTAGACAAACGGCTCACCTTAATAAGACCTGCAACCGCAACGCAAAGACCGAGAATCACAAAGGTAATGAATTTAATCATTGCCGGATTCAAACCGTTCAGTCTTGCGGAGCTCTCGTTAATACCCACCGCCTGTGTGTACAGCTTGAGATTCGTAAAACGTAACACCAGCGTCATAATAATAATACAGCCAAGTGCAATAAAGAACGGCGTCGGAATCGGAATTCCCGGAATAAATCCGCCGAAAATCTTAAAGGACTCCTCCTTTACAATCGGCAGTCTGTTATTGTTGATCCATGCCGCAATGGAACGTCCCGCGGTATACAAAATCAATGTTGCAACCATCGGTTGTATCTTAAAATATGCAACTAGCATACCGTTAAAGGCTCCGCACAACATAGCTACAACACAGCTGATCAAAAAGGCAACAATAATCGGCATCTGCATAGTCTCCGCGCGACCGTCCGGTCCGCATAACATACGAAGTACCACACTACCGCTGATGGCAATGGTGGCACCCACACTGATATCCTGTCCGCCGGAAGCCGCCGTAACCAAAGTCATACCGATTGCTAAAATCGCAAGTTCGGAACCGAAGTCCAAAATCGTAATCGGATAGCCGGAAAGCACCGGATCACCGGTACTGCTGTAGCCTAAGGTCACCTTATAAAAGGTCGGATCATTAATCAAATTAAAGACAGCAAGAAGCAGTAATGCCGCAATCGGAATAAACAACTGATGTCGTACCAGCTTCATTGCCAACTCCGCCAGATTGAATTTTTTTGATACTTTTGCATTCATTATTCTTTCTCACCTCCGGCAATCGTACTCATAATCATGCTCTGGGTCAGTTCATCTCCCGAAAGCTCGCCTACCACCTTACGGTCACGCATTACAACCAGACGGGAACAGGTTCTGAGCATTTCGTCGGTTTCGGAAGAAATAAAGGTTACGGACACACCTTCGGAGGCCAGCTTTAATACCAGCTTCTGAATATCTACCTTCGTACCCACATCAATACCTCTGGTCGGCTCATCCAGAATCAAATACTCCGGATGGGTCAGGAGCCAGCGTGCAAGAATTACCTTCTGCTGATTACCGCCGGACAAGGACTTAATCGGGGTATCCGCAGATGCGGTCTTAATATCCAGTAACTTTATATATTCCTCCGCAAACTTATTCGCTTCCGCCTTGGAGAACGGACGGAAAAATCCCTTTAAAACCTGAAGTGCCAGAATAATATTCTCGCGCACCGACAAATCTCCTACGATACCGTCTCTCTTACGGTCCTCCGGAAGATATCCGATGCCCTGCTTCATCGCATCCAAAGGCTTTGCAATCTTTACGGTCTTTCCGTTCTTCTTTGTAATTCCGCCCAGCACTCTGTCCGCACCGAAAATTGCCCGGACACATTCGCTTCGTCCGGAACCCAGAAGGCCCGTAAAGCCGTTTACCTCACCCTTCTTTATAAGAAAATCAAACGGTTTGATTCCCGCATCGCTGACAAGTCCTTCTGCCGCAAATACCGACAGTCCGGC
Organism: uncultured Lachnospiraceae bacterium; assembly: GCA_964545045.1. GTDB lineage: Bacteria > Bacillota > Clostridia > Lachnospirales > Lachnospiraceae > SIG307. Next base: position 71,521 of record CAZJEN010000005.1, read on the forward strand.
ATCTTCGCCCGCATATACCGCATGCTCTCCGCGAATATCCGACATATCATCCATTTCCTTGCCTAACATCTTTGCAACCAGCTGTATCCGCGGAAGGTCCTTGATTTCAAACTCTCCCACCAGCTTACCGTCACGCAACACCGTGATTTTGTCACAAATCTCGTATACCTGGTCTAAGAAATGGGTTACGAAAATAATGCCGACGCCTCTCTTCTTTAAGTCGCGCATTAATTTAAACAGCTTCTCTACCTCCTGCTCATCCAAAGAGGACGTAGGCTCATCTAAAATCAATACCTTACAATCCATGTCTACCGCCCGTGCGATAGCCACCATCTGCTGTACCGCAATGGAACAGCTGGACAGTTCCTGGGTTGCGGTTGCCGGAATGTCCAAAGATTTTAAAATCTTCTCCGCATCCGCATTCATCTTCTTCCAGTCCCGAAGCATTGACGACGTACGGCCGATGTACATATTTTCAGCCACCGAAAGGTTCGGGCAAAGAGTAATCTCCTGATACACGGTACTGATTCCCAGATTCTGCGCATCCTGCGGAGAACGAATCACTACCGCCTTTTCGTGTCCTTCCAGATAAATCTCGCCGTCGTCCTTTTCATATACACCCGTCAATACCTTGATTAACGTGGACTTTCCGGCACCGTTTTCGCCCATCAGCGCATGAACCTCACCCCTACAAAGTTTGAAATCCACGCCCTGCAAAGCACGCACGCCCGGGAAGCTCTTATGAATATTTTTCATTTCCAATACAATATTATCTTTCACCGGTGCTTTCACTCCTTACAATTTTTAAAAGAAGCGCGGACCAGCGTAGAACTTCTTTACACTTTACCGCGCTTCTTGGCATTTATGAAAATTATAGTTTTGGCAAATTAGATACCGTACTTATCTACATCTTCCTGGGTAATGGTGCTTGCATCGAAGCCCTTCTCATCCATGATGATAACCTTCTCGGTAATGGTCTCGCCAGCCTCTAACTTCTTGATGATTTCATCGATATAAGAAGCCTGGAACGGGTTACACTGACCGTCGTAGTTCCAGTTCTGCTTTAAGAGTTCTTCAAGAGCCCACTTATTGCAGTCAAAGCCCATAACGATTACATCCTTGCCGACACCGTGGGAGATGTTTGCCTTATCAAGAGCTGCCACAGCACCCTTAGCCATATCGTCGTTCTCAGCGTAGATTACGTTGAAGGACTTGCCGGAATCGATAACAGACTGTACAATCTGCTGTGCCTTCTCTGCGTTCCACTCAGCGGTCTGCTGGGTAACAAGATTCCAGTTGTCGTTTGCTGCTACCTCTGCATCAAGAGCACCGGTACGACCCTTCTGAGCTGCGGAACCCATAACACCCTGGATGTGGATTACGTTGTACTCAGCAAGATTCTGACCCTTTAACCAATCAACTGCGGTCTGACCTTCCTTAGCCATATCGGAAACGATGGAAGCCACATAGAGACTGTCGTCTGCGTCAATGGTACGGTCGAAAAGAATAACCTGTACGCCTTCCTTCTGAGCATCCTTTAATACAGAATCCCAACCTGCGGTATCTGCTGCGGAAAGAAGGAGATAGTCTACACCGTCCTGAATGAACTGCTGAGCGGAAGCAATCTGCTCATCGTTCTTCAAGCTGTAAGCAAAGGATGCATCATATCCGTTTGCTTCGGTAAACATTGCCTTTAAGTCTGCGTCGTTTGCGGTACGGTAACCGGACTCGTTCGGATCGTTGTTGATAATACCAACCTTAATTAATCCGTTGTCCTCGGTCTTGCCGCCGCATGCAACCATGGAAAATACCATAGCGGTTGCCATCAATACTGCTAAAATTTTCTTCTTCATTATTCGTATCCTCCTCTGGATTTTTCAAGAATCACTCCGACCCTTGATGTGTTATCATCATACTATCCGACGACAATAAATACCATAAAAATCCCTCGGAGAAAAGTTGATTTTTTTATTCTTCAACTGTGCGGTTTTATTTTTTTATGATTCCGGTTTGTTTTCCTCTTCTCTTTCCACATAAGGCACTAAAACACTAACAACCGTACCTTCTCCGTATTCGCTTTCGATGAAAATCCCGTAATCTCCCCCGAAATTCAAGCGAATACGCTCGTTTACGTTGTACAAACCGTAAATATCCTTTCCCGTAAGAACCTTGTTCAAAATACCGTCCTGCACCTGTGCCAAACGTTCCTTGGTAATGCCGATTCCGTTATCCTCAATACGCAATCTGCAACCGTTTTCTTCTTTGGAACAGGTAATACGAATCCGGCCTACACCGCGCTTGTTTTTGATTCCGTGGTACAACGCATTCTCCACCAACGGCTGAATCGTAATCTTAGGAAGCCGGCAGGCATACATTTCCTCCGGCACTTCAATTTCATACCGCAAAATATCCTGATAACGCACCTGTTGTATTTCCAAATAACTTCTGACGTGCTGCAGCTCATCCTTTAAAGTCACAATATCCTTTCCTCTGCTCAAAGTACTGCGGAAGAAATCAGAAAGACTTCCGACCATTGCAACCACTTTCTTCTGTTCCCCGGCTTCCGCCAGCCAGATAATCGTATCCAGTGTGTTATATAAAAAATGAGGATTGATTTGCGCCTGCAGTAATTCAAACTCTGCCTTACGCAACCGAACCTGCTCTGTTGTCACCTGTTCCAGCAAATCATTAATTTTATCAATCATCGTATTCAACGAATCGCTGAGCGCCCGTACTTCCACACCGTTTTCCACATCCGACCGTACCGACAAATCCCCCTCCGCCACCTGTTTTGTTACTTTTTCGAGACGCAAAATCGGCCGGGTAATACTCAACGGAATAAAATAAGAAAGAAACAGCAAAAGAATGAAAATCGCTCCAAAAGCTATGAGTAAATATTTTACTACCTCTTCAAAGAAGAGCTGCTGTTCCGCATGGGATTTCTGCAGTTCCTTTACCTCATAATGACTGTATTGGGACACACTCTCCTGTATCAGAGCCGTCACAATCTGCACATCATTCTCCCAAATTCGCAAATTGTCCTCATAACGGTTTCCTTCCGCCAGATTTTCCTCAATTCGCTGCTTATAAATCTCCAGATTATCTAAGTAACGTTTTACACTCTTCAGGCGGTTCTTGTTATCTTCCGAGGTTGTAAAGCTTTCCAACCCCTCCACAATCCTGTTTGCTTCCCGTAACATGGATTCCAGTTTCGATTCCTCCGGCGTTTTGTTTTCCACAATTACCAGATAGGTTTCATAGTCAAAATCTTTCTTAAAATCCAAACTGAACTCTCCGGCAACAACCGTAGAGTTCAGCATGCTCTCATAATTATGATTAATATCCCACAAATGATAAAAACAGAAAAACAGAAACAACACAAGCGGAACCAAAAGCAACAGGTAAGAATACCTGATTTTGGTTGCAAACGTAGAATTGTCATAAATCTGTTTCAGTCTTTTTCTCACCTATTCGTCTCCTTCCGCATTTTTCCCGCCACGATACTGTGTCGGCGTCATCCCTTGTGTCTTTTTAAACAAATAAGAGAAATAGTGTGCATCCTTATAGCCCACCTCGACACTGATTTCACTGCTTCTTTTTCCGGTACAACGAAGTAACTCTTTCGCCTTCTGCATCCGGTACTCCGTCAGATATTTAATAAAGCTTTTCCCTGTCTGTTGACTGAAAATCATGCTCAGATGGTTCGGTGAAAAGTTCACATGAGAAGCCAGTACATTCAACGAAAGTTCCTCCTCCGCATAATGCTTCTCGATATAACCGATGACCTCATCCAACACGTTCCGATAACGGTTCGAGGCCGCATTTTCTCGCAATTCCAGTGCATTTTTCATAATTTCGACCACATATGCCACCATGCTTTTCTCACTCTGCATGGACTCCGTCGAAACATCGGGAGCATCTATTTTCTCTCTCGGAATCGAAAGCTCTTCCAAAAATTCCGTCACGCAGAAATAAATATCCATTAAAACATACTGCCGGAAAATGGTGGAACTTAACGCTCCGCTTCCCATGGCTTTGAAAAATTCTTCCACAAAATAAATAACTTCTTCCTTTTGTCCCATTTTCAGGAAATCACGAATTTTGCTACGGTCCATATCCTTCGGATTCACCTTACTCAGACTGAACTCATCTCTCGGAATCGAACGTGCCTCTTCTACCTCTTCAGCCCCCAAAACCGCACTTTCTCTCACAAAATAGCGATGGGCAAATACATGACTTGCAGTTTCAAAGCACTGCGGCAATTCACTCATACGATTCACCGCTGCTCCGGTTCCGCCGAAATACCGAATATCCTTGTCATCCTCCAACAAACGTTCCAGCTCATCGATAAAGCTTTTCTGCTTTTCTTTCAATTCTTCTTCCGAATCTGCCCGAAACAAAAAGGCCACACCCTCCAGCTCCCTTTGGAACAACAGCAGTTTCTTGTTCTCTGCCAGCTCCGCTATCTGCTTTTCGATTTCAATCAATCGATTGGAGTATTCGTCGTGTCCCTGCTTTGCCGGTTGCATTTTAAATAAAAGGATATTATACCAAATAGCAGAAAGGTCTATCTCCAGTCTTCCCGCAAGTTCCAGCAATTCTGCCATACTCTTGGATCCGGTCACAAGATAATGGAACAGGTCCTTTCGCTCCTTTGCATACCCTTCCTTCATTTCCTTTATGTACTTTTCGCGAATGGCACGTTCCCTTTCCTTTTCCCTGATTTTCTCGGCAACGGCATCAATTTCCCTCAGCAAATCGGCCCCGTTAATCGGTTTTGTGAGATACTGCGCAATTCCCAGTTTAATGCCTTCCTTGGCATACTCAAACTCTTCAAAGCCGGACAAAATCATAATTTCAATCCACGGCATTTCTTTTTTAATAAGTTTGCTCAATGCCAAACCGTCCATAAACGGCATTCTAATATCCGTAATCACAATATCCGGCTTCAATTTTTGAATCAACGGATAAGCAAGCTCACCATCTCCCGCTTCTCCGCAAAACTCATAACCGTGCGCCTCCCAATCAATGGTCTTCTTTATACCTTCACGCACTACAAACTCATCTTCCACCAAAAAAATCTTAATCATACCCGTCTCCCCATCATTTCCTTTACCGCCGGTGCAACCGACACATCCGTCGGTCCGTAAGGAATCAACGTTGCCTGAAACGCATGATACAAATCGGATTTTCCCGGCCATACCGTCCCGATGACGCAGTTTTCCCGATTCATCTGATGGAACCAGGAGCCGTTTTCTTTATCATGCACCGTTTCATCCAGATATCGCATAAACTCTGCATAATCGAAAGCATACTTTTCCTTCCCCGTTACCCGGTAAAGTACCGCCGAGGTATTGATTGCCTCTGCCAAAGTCCAATGCATCCGGTCATGCACTACCGGCTTCCCTTCCCAGTCCGTGGTATACACAAGCCCCGGTGCGCCGTCTCTGTTCCAGGCATCCTCAATTGCCCGGTTGTATAATTGTTCCGCCGCTTCGATGTATTCCACAGCAGCCGTTGCATCCGTCTTATAGGTTGACAGTGCCCACTGGGTAATGAGCCGTGCCCATTCGATGCCGTGCCCCGGAGTTGCCCCGTAAGGCTTAAAAGGATCATCCGGTTTTTCTTTATTGCATTCCAAATCCGGCATCCAGTCCTTTGTAAAATGCTCCGGAATCCGCCAATCGTTCGCCTTTGCCCAGTCAATCACCCGGCTGATAATTCTGCCGGCACGCACCCGGTATTTTTCATCCGCGAGCGCATCCGCTGCCGCAAGAAACGCCTCCACCGTATGCATGTTGGCATTCAAGCCGCGATAATCGTCAAGTACCGTGAACTCTGTGTTCCAGGTATCGCAGGAAAGTCCCTCATCCTCATTCCAGAACTTGTCGTTGTACAAAGAAAGAGCCGCCGTAAGCAACGGTGCCGCCGTTTTGCCCCCCGCAAGATATGCGGAGGATGCCGCCAAAATCACGAAAGCGTGGGCATAACATTGCTTATTCGGCAATGGCTCACCGTCACAGGTCAGTCCTGCATACCAGCCGCCGTTTTCTTTATCATGAAGCTCACCTGTCAGTCCCTTTATCGCCGCCTCAGCCAACGGCGCACTGCCTTCATACCCCAGCATCGCGCCCATGCTGTATACATGGGCCATCCGACTCGTAATCCAGGTCTCTCTGCTACGCTCCTTCCACGGTGTACCGTCATCTCCCAAATAATAGGAGCCGCCGCCCGGCGAAGGAAATCTTTGTCCGAAGGAAAGCAATTCCTCCCGCAGCTCTTTTAAAAAGCTGCGGTTTTCCTCCGTATCAATTTGATATTTCAAATTCAGATTACTCATTTTTCTGCCCCGTTTCTGTAAACTTATCTTCTCCGTGAAGGTATTACGTAAAAATCTTCCTTACATCGATTCAACTAGCGAATATCGTAGACACTGCGGACACGTACACCTTCAACCTTGCCCCTTAAAATCTTAATTCTGCGTACCCCCGGCTCCATATCAAAATAATTATCCGAAAGTACCCAGTCTTCGTTTTCGTTTAAAAGCTCCACATCTTTTGCATAAGCCGCTGCCGTTACCACCAGTTCGTCTCCTTCTACCCGGACCTGAAGCTGCGGATTTGCAAACTTATAGTATTTCGGCTGACAGAATATAACACTGCCCTCACCGAGCACTTCACCGTTTTCCTTTAATGTATAGGATACATGGGCACTATAAAGGTCGATCAGCGGAAGCGGTACCTTGTCCAACCATACTGCCGAAAGTGCCGGCACATGTATCTTTTCCTCCACATAAGCCTTCACTTCACCCACAGCATCTCTGAGCTGCCACTCCACCGTCACATCCCTATCCTGCATGGTTTCATTACTGACATTAAAACGAACAGACTTGATTACCTCGTACGGCTCCGCGTTGGGATTGGTGTCCTGGGTCAGAATTCCTTCCTCCTCACAGGACAAAAGCACCGGTGCAAAGAAACGTTTCGCATAATAGTGAAGCGCCTTCCAGCGGCCGTAATAGTCCACGGAAGACCAGCTTGCCACCGGCCAGCAATCGTTTAACTGCCAGATAACCGTGCCCATACAACGACCTCTCCAACGACGGAAATGCTCTACACCGTACCGGATGGCCTGCGCCTGCAACAGCTGGGACGCATACACAATCCGGTCAAAGGAGGTCGGATAAAGATAAGTCTGGGCCATGTAACTTGAAATCTTTCCGTTGGCCGCCGCATTTCTCTGATGCTTTTCCATCACATAGGAATAAATATTCCGATCCTCCGGAAGTGTAAATGTCTCAATGGTTTTTACTGAAGGAAAGGCCTGGAAACCGAACTCGGACAAATAACGGAAATGGAACTTCCGGTACTCGGTAATCGGCTTGTTTCCGTGCCAGACATCCCAATAATGCACATCGCCCCGGTTCTCGTCGTTCGGCTCGTCAAAGCAGCCGCCGCTGGACGGACTGGCCGGCCAGTAAAAGGTCGCCGGGTCATACTCCTTTAACAGCTTCGGGAAGATGTATTCATACATCTTGACATAGTCGCTTTGCTCCTTCGGGGAATTTACCCATTCTCCCTGTTTTACAAAAAGCTCCATTTCATTGTTGCCGCACCAAAGTCCCAGGGACGCATGATGGCGCAAACGTTTTACATTATCCTTAATTTCCGCAATAATATTCTCTTCAAAATCCTCCGACAAATCGTATACCGCACAGGCAAACATAAAGTCCTGCCACACAATAAGTCCCAATTCGTCACAGGCATCATAAAACCAATCCTCCGGATAATACCCGCCGCCCCAGACACGGATACTGTTAAAGTTTGCCGCCCTGGCATCCTCCAAAAGACGTCTGGTTCGTTCCGGACTCGTCCGGGCAATCAGATTATCCTCCGGAATGTAGTCTCCGCCCATAGCAAAAATCTCCACGCCGTTTACCTTATGAGCAAACTTCTCTCCGTAGGAATCCTTCTCTGTAGACATTTCCATAGTACGAAGACCGATTTTTCTCGTCCAGGAGTCCATCACTTCTCCCTCCCGGAGCAGGAACACCTGCATCGTATAAAGCGGCTGTTCCCCGAAGCCCGCCGGCCACCACAGCTGCGGATTCTCAATCCGAATCGGAGACTTACCGTCTCCCTGGGCAACCATCCTTCCCTTCGGGTCCAAAATCTGTACCTTAACAGAAAGCTCTCTAAGCTCCGGCTCCGCCTTAAGAAGCAACGCGCCGGAATCTCCGTAAACAAAATTCGTCGCCGATGCGGACTGTAGCTCTACCCTGGTATTTAACTCCACGATGCCGTCTTCATGCCGCTGGGTAATATATGCGCTGTCGATTCTTGCCACATCATAGGCCACAAGCGACACTGGACGCCAAAAACCCGCACCGGGAAGTCTCGGCCCCCAGTCCCAACCGAACATGCAGTGAGCCTTTCGCAAATACGGGAAACCGCGCATCGCATCGGAAGTACCGTCCAAACGCTTCTGCGCATACTTCTCACGAATGTACTCCGTCGGGGAATGAAATACGGCGCTTAATACATTATCGCCTGCCTTTAAAAGCGTCTTCACATCAAACTCCCAGGTTCTGTGCATGTTATGCACGGAACCGATCAAAGTACCGTTCAGATAAAGGTCCGCCAAGGTATCGATTCCCTCAAAGCGTAACAATACCCTATCCCGCGCAAGAACTTTTTCATCCGCCGAAAATGTGGTTTGATATTCATACTCCTGCTCCGCCAGTTTGAGCGCTTCCAATTCATTGTCTCTGTAATACGGATCCTCGATTTCACCGTTCTTTAAAAGGTCCGAATAAAGGTCACCAGGCACAAAAGCCGGGATAAAATTATCCCAGCTTCTGTCCTTCATTATCCAATTTTGGTCTAATGAAATATTAATCATACACAATCCCCACCATTATTAATACTTAAAGTTTCCGACTAAATCGTTCAAATTTGCCGCCTGCGTTGCCAGCTCCTGAGAGGTCGCCGATGCTTCTTCCGCAATCGCGGAGTTCTCGGAAATACCCTGATTGATTTCCTCTACTCCCTTACGAACCTGCTTCATATCCTCTGCCTGTTCCACTGCCATATCCGCAGTCTGTGCAATCATCTTGTTAACCTTCTCAACCGCAACGACTGCCTCCTGCAAGGACGCCTTTACCACACCGGCAACTTCGTTACCCTTTGCAATCTCATTGAGGGAAACCTGAATCAAATCACGGGTTGTATTTGCTGCCTTAGAGCTTTCGTCTGCCAGCTTACCGATTTCATCCGCAACCACCGCAAAGCCACGGCCTGCTTCTCCGGCTCTTGCCGCCTCGATGGAAGCATTGAGTGCCAACAGGTTGGTCTGGTCCGCAATCTGTTCGATGGCCTGAATAATACCTACAACCTCCTGGGAAGTTACCTGAATCTTGTCCATCGCTTCCGCCATACGGTTCATCAGTTCCTGATTTTCTTCCATCTTTCTGGTAACAAGTTCCGTTTCCTGTGCAGACTCCTCTGCCTTTACACGGCTGTCCTCTACTTCTTCCGCAATCTTCTCCGTAGTAGTCAGCAAGGTCTCTACCGCCATGGTCTGCATGGTAGCTCCTTCTGCCAGAGCCTGAGATACATTTGCAAGCTCATCGGAACCGTTCAATACCTGGTTAGAACTCTCCTGAATACCTCCGATTACCTTGGTTAATCCGGAAGAAATCTCAAATAACGCATCCTTTAACTTCGCAAACTCACCCACATACTCATTCTTTAACTCAATGCGCAAATCTCCGTCTGCCACATTCTCAAGTACCGCTGCCACTTCATCAATATATACGATATATTCCTTCAAACGGTCTACCGTCTTGCCGATGTAATATGCCAGCTCACCGATTTCATTATTAGCCGTTACGGAAAGCTCCACATCCAGATTGCCGTCTGCCAGCTTTTGTGCGATATCTTTTAACTCCTCCACCGGCTTGGTAATCTTCTGCGCAACCTTTCGGATTCCGAAATAGATGATGACACATGCCGCAATATTCAAAATGCACAACATCACCACACACAAAATCGTGGACTGATAAAACTCGCTGACCGGCATTACACTGAGAACCATATAACCGCTGGTTCCCACCTTTGCGAAATGTCCGTATTCGCTGCTGGAACCAAACTTCACCTTCATGGACTGTGCCGTTTGAGACATAACAGCTTCAACAGCTTCCGGATTTACATCCATATCCTTCATATTCATTAAAAGGATCTCCTGCGTCGGAGCATAGGCAACCGCTCCCGTACCGGAAATCAAAATAGAGAAACCGGATTTTCCGATGGTATGATGCCCCATAACCTCCGCTACTTTGTCAAGCTTCACGTCAACACCGGCAATACCCAGCAATACCGGCTCGTCATCATCACTGTATACCGGACATGCAAGGCTGATAACCGGGACTTGCGAAGTAAAGGAAATGTACGGTTCGGAATACACCGTATCTCCCTTGTCCACACAGGCATACCATTCATACTGCGTTGCATCAAACTCTCCGCTTGAGGTATAACCGCTGGACATCATAAGGGAATTCGAATCTAAATCCACCAACCATGCGGCATCTACCGGGTTGTCCTCTCCCTTTGCAAGATTGTATAAATACTTTTCTGTAGTTGCATAGTCCTTCTGTCTCTTTATATTCTTTCCTTCCACGGTATCCGTCAGCACCTGCTGCGCCTGCGGATTCATGGCCATATTCTCTACCATGCCGAGATAAGGCTGGAAGAAATCCGATACTTCCCAGGACGCCACCTCGGAACGAAGCTGAATCTCCGTCTTATTGGCATCATTTACGATACTGGTCAGCATAACACCGATTACCACTGCCAGTACCACCAAAAAGCTGATTACAATCTTACCGATTTGAACAAGAATCTCATTTTGAATACGTCCTCTTCCTGTTTCTTTCTTAGCAACAGCCTTCTTAGCCTTCACCTTTGGTTCTTTTACTTTCTTTTCGTGCTTCATAACAGTTCACTCCTTTGTTACTGATATTAATATAATTATATAGTAAAATAAGCCTAAAAACAACCATAACTTTTATGATTTTTTTATGTTGTTTGAATTTTTTAACACTTCCGCTCCGTTCATAATCAATTCCTCCACCGGCTGAATATTCTTATCAAAAAAGAGGGCATCTCCGCGATGCCCTCTTCCGATTTTCTCTGATTCTATTCATACTCAAACCGGTTTACAATGGCTTTTAATTCATTCATGCTCTCCACAGTGTTACTCGTCAATGTATAGTTATCACTGGTAGCATTTACCACCTCCGCGGTCTTCTCCGCAATGTCCGTCACGCCGGCAGACGTCTCATTTACCGTCCGGGAAACATTCTCAACCGCTTCCGATACCGTCTGGACAGACCTGCCCAGTGCCACAATCTGCTCGGATATATTATCCATCCGTGTTTTAAAGGTATCTGCATCCTTTCTGTACTGCGCACCCGTTTGATTAAAGCTGTCAAAGTCCGTTAACACCGTCTCTTCAAGGAACTCCGTCGTATGCTCCATACTTTCCGTTATGTTCGCTACTGCACCGTTCACATCTCCGATGATTCCGTTAATATCCTTTACCGTTTCCAGGGAACGCTGGGCCAGCTTACTGATTTCCTGGGCAACCACCGCAAAGCCCTTACCCGCATCTCCCGCTCTTGCAGCCTCAATACTTGCATTAAGGGAAAGCAAACTGGTCTGGTCGGAAATATCAATAATCGCATCCGTCAACTCATTAATCTTTGCAACCGCTCCCAAGCCTTCCAATGCGGTCTCTGTCTTCTGACGAATCTGCTCATACAGATTTCTGGTCTTTTCAATCGCATTCTGGGTAGAATTCTGCATTGCTTCCGCCCGGCCGGCCACCTCCTCGGAGAACTGATTGCTTAACTCCGTCTCCCGTTCGATTACCTCCGCCTGCGTTTTCATCTCATCCATGTAGCGGCTCATGCCCTGTGCCATGTCGCTCACCTGCTCCATGCTGGCTGCAAGCTGTTCCGTCGTAGCGGAATTGTCCGTACAGAAAACATGCACCTGATTACTGGAGCGCTCCAGCTTTTCCATATTATCGCTGACACTCCGGTTGGTACGGTCGATTCCGGTCACCACATCATACAGATTACTGCTCATTTCCCGGACAGCCCGGCTGATTACACCGGTTTCATCCGTTCTTGCACACAACTTCTCAATGTTATCCGGAAGCTTAATCTTTAATTTTGCAGTGTCATTAATTACACCCGTCACCTGGGTTAACGGTTTAATAAAACGTCGAATCACGACAAAGGAAATAACCGCAAATACCGCAAGCACTGCCAATGCCGCGCCCAGACCCATCATCGACATTTCCACAATCGGACGAATCATTTCGCTGCCGGCGGTACAAACAATCATCAACGACTTGTTCTCCGTCACGTAAAGGCTGGCATATATCGTCTCTCCGTCCTCTTCATACTCTACACACAAGTTTTCCGGCTCTTGTCCTTTTGCAATTGCTGCCACAGCTTTCGTAATTTCCTTAATCTTCACCGGCTTTTCAAGGAAAGACTCATCCTCATGATACCGTATAATACCGCTCTTATTCACAATATAGCAATAGGAATCCTCCAGGCCGGCAATCTCCATTTCTCCGAGAATTGCGGTATATTGCTCCGTTGTCAGGAAATTCTGCTTTACCTCCGTGTTCAGGTCCGCTTCTGTCTTATCAATCAGCTTTCCGTAGGAAGTAGCCACATTCAGCATCTTACCGTAGGCAGAATCGATTACCATATCCTTTACATAGGAAACCATAATCAGAATCGTCACGGCAACGGACATTACCGCACCAAAAATTACTAACGACAGCACTTTTGTCTGCATGGAACGGAACTTACCCGTTTTCTTCGATTTCGCCGTTTTCTTCGATTTCGCCGTTTTCTTCGATTTCGCCGTTTTCTTCGGTTTCGCCTTTTTCTCTTTCCGCTCTTTCACTTCTTTGACTTTCTTCACTTCTTTGACTTTCTTCATTTTTTCCTTTTTCGCTTCCTTCTCTTTTCCTTTTATCATAAAAATGCCCCCTTCGTATGTTGCAATTCTACTTGACAATTATTTTTCTATTCATTATTATACCATACTCTTTCCTGTTTTTCCATCTTTTTTCTGATAATTTTAACTTTCTTTTCAAAACAAAGGGGCCGTCGCATTCAGACACGACAGCCCCTTTCATCCCTTAATATGCACCTTTTCTCTTCAACAACGAAAAAACTGTTTTAATCATAATCTTAAAATCAAGCCAAATACTCCAACGATCGATATACTCCGTATCCAGCTCCACAATCTTATCAAAATCCGTAATCTGGCTGCGGCCGCTTACCTGCCACATTCCGGTAATTCCCGGCTTGATACTCATTCTGCGCCAGTGAGAACGTTCATACTTTTCCACCTCATCTAAGGTCGGCGGTCTGGTTCCCACCAGGCTCATATCGCCGAATAACACGTTGAAAAACTGTGGCAATTCGTCAATACTGGTCTTCCGGATAAACTTACCCACCTTCGTAATACGCGGGTCATCCTTGATTTTAAACATCATGCCGTCTTTTACTTCGTTCTGCTCCTGCAGCTTTGCCTTTAACTCCTCGGCATCCACGCACATACTGCGGAATTTATACATTTTAAAAATACTACCGTTAATTCCCGCTCTTTTTTGCTTGAAAATCACCGGTCCTTTCGAATCCAGCTTAATCGCAATCGCAGTCACCAGCATAATCGGAGAGAATACGATAATTCCCACTAAACTACCGATAATATCAATAATTCGTTTCATGGCCTTAGAAGAATCATCCAGACAAACACGGTGATAAGTAACCACCGGATATGTACCGACACTGCTGACGTAGCGATGTGCTCCGTGCGCCTGAAACAGTTTCACTATAATACGTACCGACACACCCATATCCAAACACACGTCGATATATTTCTGAATATCAACCATATCCGTTTTACGATTCATGATATAGACCTGACCGATTGCATGCTCGTGTACAAGTTTCTCTAAATCATCAATGCAGCCGAGATAACGCTCATCCGAAGTCTTTTCCATACTGACATAACCAATCAGCCGGACAGAAGTATTGCTCTTATACAAATGCTTTCGAAACGTACCGAAACGATCAATGTCGCCCACCAACAATACGCGGGGAGCATTGAATTTCCAATGGGTCACCAAAAAGCGGACAAAAAACGCGCCAACGATAACCAACACATAAGACGTTACCACATAGGCACAATAAAACCAAACATCAAAGGTGTGCTTCGTCACATAATCAATCACAATCAATGCCACCGGCACCAGTGATATAATAAACGACTTGGTTATAGTAAAAATCGTACGATCCACATAAAAGAATGTGGTCACATTGTAGGTGCGCGCATTCTTGTTTACCATCATAAAAATCACCATAAACACAGCACCGACCGGTCCGTATAATTCCAAGGCATCATACGGCGTCAGACCCGCAATCAACGCAGCTATCAAAAAGGCCACTACCATCAGACAGCAGTCAATCACCATATGTAATAAATTTGTACTTACATCCCGATTAAACTTACCCAATTTAATCGCCTCCTCATGTGTTCTGGGCATAAATACCTAGAATGATTATAGCACCATAACACCCGAATGTAAATAGCCCCCTTCACAAAAAGAGTCTCCCCACGTTTGTCCGAAGGAGACTCTTTCTCTATCACCATATTATTTAAGCAAACTTACTTCTCCAAGGTTACCGTTACCTTCGAGCCTTCCGCTTCCTTTTCATGCGGCGGTACCGGCTTTTCGGCTTCAGCCTTTTCCTTCGGCCCTGCCGGCTTTTCGGCTTCAGCCTTCTCGTGCGGCTTCAACGGTTCCTCTTTTCCTGCCGGTCCCGGTGCCGGCTTTTCTTCCTTTGCCTTCGGCTTCGCCTTTTCCGTCACCTCTCCCGTCAATGCATTTACGATAGTTTCGTAGTGGTCTTTGTCCACATGGAAATGAATGTTGAATTCCGCGCCTTCCTTCTTGTTATGATACTTAATATCACACTTTGTCAAATCCGCCATCTGTACTCCCGCTTTTTCAAGCGCAAGGGCCAGTGCCTTATCTGCGGTAATCTTTGTTTCGGTTACGGTACTGTCTTCCGGCTGCTCCACCACCGTATTATCAATCATTTCCTTGCGGATGACTCTTCCGTCCACGGAGCTCAGAACATATACATAATCAAACAAGCCCACCGTAAACTCGATGTGATACTCTCTATCTACGGACATATACGTTAATTTTGTAAGTTTTGCATTGTCTGTCGTTACCCCCGCATCCTGATATGCCAGATTCATTGCCTGAATCTTTGTAATTTCCGGAACCGGCGTCGGAGTCGGAATCGGAGTTGCGGTCGGAACCGGCGTTGCAGTCGGCACCGGAGTCGCCGTCGGTATCGGCGTTGCGGTCACTGTCACGTCCGGAACTGCGGTCGGCGTCGGCACCGGGGTCGCCGTCGGTGCCGGGGTTGCCGTCGGAGTAGGAGTCGCCGTCGGTACAGGTGTTGCGGTCGGAGTTACCTCGTTTACGATAATTTCCATCTCACAGGTAATCACCATTCCTTTTACTGCATCTATCTTATATTCATACTTTCTGCTGTCACCCACGGTGAATCTTACGATGTAGGTATAAACACCTGCGGATTCCTGAATTTTTTGTCCGGCAACCGTAAGCTCGGACATGGAAACGCCCGCATCCTCCAAGGCAATTCGAAGAGCCTCTTCTCTTGTAATAAGTACTACATCCTCTGCTTTCAAAAGATCCCATAATTCCGCGATGGAAAAAGTCACTGCCACTTCCAGTGCCACTCCCGCATTTTCTGCCACCTGCTGTGCCAGATTCAGCTTACCTACGGAAATGCCATAGCTGTCCGCCAGTTCCTTAATCTCATCATCTTTGGAAAGCAGCTGGGTATTGACTCCACCAATCAAATCATTTTCATCAAAAATACTGCTGATTGCCCCCGAAACTTTTTCTCCTAACTCGGTTGCTCGCTCGGCATCGTCTTCTTCTACACAAATATTTACCGCATTATACACTTCATTCAAATAACCGTTCTTTAAAAGTGCACCCATAATTGCATTTAACGCGATATCCAAATCCACATTCTTCAGGTTCATATCGCTAAGTACGGTCTTTGCATCCTCATTCAGCGCCACGGCAGACATTACTTTGTCATGCTTATTTACGGTAAGCTCGATGCTCGGATTGACATCAATACTTACAATTGCAGCTGCTTCCGCTTCCTGTACCGGATTTGTCTGTCTGTTACGGACAATACCGATGCCCAGCACCAGCACAAGGCATGCCGCCATTGCCATAAAACCCATAACAGCCGGACGGACCGTTTTCTTCTTCGGCTTATATTCTGCCGCTTCCATTACATATTTTTCATCTAAGATATCAATGGCTTCCGCCACTTTGTTCTTATTCATATGAAGTTTCCCCTTTCTTCTAAATAATCCTTCAACTGTTTTCTCAAACGTGTGAGTCTTACCGACACATTTTTTTCCGACAGACCTACCTTCTTTGCAATCTGCATATAGTTATCATAGAACCAATATCTCCGAACAAATATAACTCTGTTCAAAGAACTCAAAGAATCCAAAAAGGTTTCGATGTTGCCTGCCAATTCCCTAAGCTCCATCTTGCTTTCCACACTGTCCGGTGCTGCCAAAAACTCTTCCAGTTCCTCCATCGCCACATCATAAGAACTGTTCCGCTTCTGCGCATGATTCTTCTGATAACGGGTCAGCGACACGTTCCTTACTATTTTTAATACATAAGTAAGCAACGGCTTCGGTCTCGTCGGCGGAATGGCATTCCATACGCCGAGATAACTATCATTTACACATTCTTCTGCATCGAAGTAATTGTCCAGAATGTTATATGAAGTCTGCAGACATATCTTGCCGTACTTTTCTTTCAGTTCCTTAAGCGCTTCTTCGGAACGATTGAAAAACAGCTCGATGATCTCTTCATCTAACACCTGTATCACCTCCTTCACTTATATACTAAGGATTATTTTGGGAAAACTACACTTTTATTGTAACTTTTTTTATTTTTTCTGTAAAGATTATATTTTTTACGGTTGACTTTCTCACACTAACGTGATATAATGAGTCCAATTTCTGAATGAAAACAAACGACTATGACGGAATTATGCTTCTTTTTTGAGGGTTTCAGAGAGCCGGTGGTTGGTGCGAACCGGTACGGATGAAAGACAGCAATCTCACTCCCGAGTCGACTCTGCGAAGGATTTTTATTTGCGTAGTGGAGTACGGTCAGCCTCGTTATCGGCTATGGGCTTGGTTGAGTCCGAGAGAGACAGTTTCCCGTAAGGGGGCTGTAAGCAAGGTGGTACCGCGAATCGTTTATTCGTCCTTGAGACTTTTAGTCTCAGGGACTTTTTTTCGTGTTGGCTTGCGCTTCGCGCCACCCACACACTTCGCGACACAGTCGCTCAGTCGTGGGCGCATTCGCATGACTCTTGTTTGCCGGAAGCTATGCTTCCACAAACATACGCATGCTCATTTTGCCAACACGCACATATATGAAAGGAGATAAACTTATGAACCAAATCAGAATCAGTGACACGACGTTAAAGCAGACCGGGAAAGATTTCTCCCTATCCTTTAAAGAGAAAATCGAACTTCCGAAACTATTAGATAAATTAAATGTGAACGTAATTGAATTAGAAGGCATTTCCCAGCCGAAGGTAGACGCCCTCCGCATCAAGTCCATCGCTTCTACCGTAAAGAACAGCATCGTGGCTGTGCCGGTTGCTTTAAATAAGGAAAGCGTTGATGCTACCTGGAATGCATTAAAAGAAGCCAAGAGCCCGCGCTTACAGGTATTCGCTTCCGTCAGCCCGGTACAGATGGAGTACTTATTCCATAAGAAGCCGGATGCCATGTTAAAGACCATCGAGGAAATCGTAACCGCTTGTTGCGAAAAGACCTCTGATGTAGAGTTTATTGCGGACGATGCCACCAGAAGCGATGAGGCATTTTTATACCAGGCCATCAAGACCGCTATCGCAGCCGGTGCAAAGACCGTTACCGTATGCGACGCCACCGGAGCCATGCTCCCGGAAGAGTTTGCCGAATTCTTTGATGCATTAAATAAGAATGTTCCGGAGCTTCAGGATGTAGTATTGGGGCTTTCCTGCTCCAACGAGCTGGCCATGGCCGATGCCTGCGCCATCGCTGCCATCAAGCACGGCGTCCGTGAGATTAAGGCATCCGCTTACTGTACCAATCAGATTTCCTTAGCGAATGTTGCCCGCTTACTGGCAACCAAAGGAGAGTCCTTCGGTGTTACCTGCTCGGTTCGTACCGTAGAAATGAAGCGTATTGTAAAGCAGATTGCATGGATTTGCGAAACCACCCGCAGTAAGAATTCTCCGTTCGACAACGGTGTTCAGGACGATGTAGAGGAAATGAATCTGACCGCTCAGGACAATATGACAACCGTATTAAAGGCCGTAGAAAAATTAGGCTACGACTTAAGCGAAGAAGACGGTGCAAAGGTCTGGGAAGCATTCCAAAAGATTGCTGCCCGCAAGGACGCCATTTCTTCCAAGGAGCTGGATACCATTGTTGCTTCCGCAGCCATGCAGGTTCCGGCAACCTACGTATTAACCAGCTATCACATTACCGCCAGCAATACCGCTTCTTCCATGGCTCAGATGAAGTTAGAAAAGAACGGGCAGACCTTAGAAGGCGTTGCCTTAGGCGACGGTCCGGTAGATGCGGCATTCCTTGCCCTGGAAAATATCTTAGGCTGTCACTACGAACTGGATGACTTCCAGATTCGTTCCGTAACAGAGGGCCGTGAGGCAATGGGTGAGACCGTAATCAAGCTTCGTTCCAACGGAAAGATTTATTCCGGTCGCGGAACATCCACTGATATTATCGGCTCCAGTATTCAGGCCTATATCAGCGCATTAAACAAAATCGTTTACGAGGAGGCTTAACATATGAAACTTTCGTTTTCTACCAGAGGCTGGTCTCATCTTTCTTGGGAAGAATGGCTTGCGGCCGGCGTTGATATGCGTTTTGAAGGAGTGGAAATCTATAATTTACCGTTTGTTTCTGCATTGACTGAAAAAAGCGGTCCGTTCCATAAATATAATGTTGCAACTACTGTACGCCAGATGAGAGAAAAGAAACTCACCATCCCGTGTTTTGACACCTCCTGCGATTTGTCCGCAGAGGATAACGGCGCGTTTGCTTTGGTACAACAGTTAATTCAGCTTGCAAAGCAGGCCGAGGTGCCGTATGTATCCGTCGTTGCCCTGCAGGATAAGGAAGACTTGGTTCGCACCCGTTTATCCGAGCTGTTACGGTCGGCAGAAGCTGCTGATGTTACCATCTTAGTAAAGACCAGCGGTATCTTTGCCGACACCGCCCGTCTGCGTGCTATGATGGACGATTTTGCCTGCGACTATCTGGCAGCATTATGGGATGTACAGCATCCGTACCGTGACTGTGAAGAAAGTGCGGACGCTACCATAAAAAATCTCGGAGCTTACGTAAAGCATGTACATTTACGCGACTCCGATGACAAGGATACCTACAACTTAATCGGCGAAGGCACCATGCCGGTAGCAGACATTATGCGTGCCCTCTCTTCCATCGACTACGACGGTTTTATCTCTCTGGAATGGAAGACCGAATGGATGGAGGATTTGCCGGATTACGAGGTTATCTTTACCCACTTTGTCAACTATATGAGCCGCTTTGAGAAGACCCGGGGCAAGAAAAAGGCTCTTTATCCAAACCACGACGGCACCGGCCAGTACGTATGGAAAAAGGATGAGTTAATCAACCTGACCTTCTCCCAGGTGCTGGACCGCATGGTAGAAGAATTCCCGGACCAGTATGCATTTAAGTACACGACTTTGGATTATGTGCGTACCTACGAGCAATTCCGGGAGGATGTGGACCAGTTTGCAAAGGCCCTCATTTCCATGGGCGTAAAGGCCGGCAGCAAGGTATCCATCTGGGCTACCAACGTTCCGGCATGGTTCATTACCTTCTGGGCTACCACAAAAATCGGCGCGGTTCTCGTTACGGTAAATACCGCATACAAGAGACACGAGGCAGACTATTTGTTCCGCCAGTCCGATACCCACACTCTGGTTATGGTAGAATCCTGTCTGGATTCCAACTATAGAGAAATTATCAACGAGATTTGTCCGGAAATCGCAACCACGAAGCCGGGAGAACCGTTACACTGTAAGCGTTTGCCGTTCCTGCGCAATGTCATTACCGTAGGCTTTAAGCAGCCGGGCTGTCTGAACTTTGAGGAAGCAATGGAGCGGGGTAACTTAGTTCCGCAGGAAGAGTTAAACCGCATGGCAGCGAAGGTAAAGCCGGAAGATGTTTGTAACATGCAGTACACCTCCGGAACCACCGGTTTCCCGAAGGGCGTAATGCTTACCCATTATAATGTAGTCAACAACGGCAAATGTATCGGTGACCGCATGGGACTTTCCACCGCGGACCGTATGATGATTCAGGTGCCGATGTTCCACTGCTTTGGTATGGTCCTTTCCATGACCGCGTCCCTGACTCACGGTGCTACCGTTTGCCCGATGCCGTACTTCTCCGCGAAGTCCTCTCTGGCCTGCATCAATCAGGAGCGTATCACCTGCTTTAACGGTGTACCGACCATGTTTATTGCAATGTTCAATCACGAGGATTATAGAAAAACCGACTTCTCCCATATGCGTACCGGTATTATGGCAGGTGCAGGTTGTCCGCCGGAGCTGATGCGTCGTGCGGCAGATCCTAACGAAATGAATATGACCGGTATTGTCAGTGTATACGGCCAGACCGAATCCTCCCCGGGAAGCACCATG
The DNA here is from genome assembly GCA_964545045.1 of uncultured Lachnospiraceae bacterium. Lineage (GTDB taxonomy): Bacteria > Bacillota > Clostridia > Lachnospirales > Lachnospiraceae > SIG307. The sequence continues at coordinate 92,450 of CAZJEN010000005.1, forward strand.
TCCGCATGGACCGACCCGTTAGACCTTCGTTGCGACACCGTAGGTTACAACTTCCCGCACATCGAATGTAAGATTATCGATCCGGAAACCGGCGAGGAAGTAAAAGACGGCGAAAACGGTGAATTCTGTTCCCGCGGCTACAACACCATGAAGGGCTACTACAAAATGCCGGAAGCAACCCGCGGCACCGTAGATACGGAAGGCTGGCTCCACTCCGGAGACCTTGCCTGCAAGGACGCGGACGGCAACTACCGCATTACCGGACGTCTCAAAGATATGATTATCCGCGGCGGTGAAAACATTTATCCGAAGGAAATCGAGGAGTTCATTTACACCCATCCGGATGTACAGGACGTGCAGGTCATCGGTGTTCCGGATAAGAAATACGGCGAGGAAGCCATGGCTTGTATCATTTTAAAGGAAGGCAAGTCCATGACCGTAGAGGAAATGCATGACTACATCACCGCTAGCATGGCCCGCCACAAAGTTCCGAAATATATCGAATTCGTAGCATCTTTCCCTATGAATGCAGCGGGAAAAGTGTTAAAATATAAGATGCGTGAAGAAGCAGCGGAGCGTCTCGGTTTGGTAGGCGCCGCTGGCATTGACACCGCAAAGAGCAATAAGTAAGAGAGGTATTTATCATGGCGAAAAATTTTGTTACCATGGACGGCAACGAAGCTGCCGCACATATGGCCTATCCCTTTACCGAGATAGCCGCAATTTATCCGATTACTCCGTCCTCGCCGATGGCGGGACTCACCGACGCCTGGTCCGCAAAGGGACGTAAAAACGTCTTCGGCCAGACCGTAACCCTTACCGAGATGCAGTCCGAGGCAGGTGCTATTACCGCCGTACACGGTGCACTGCAGACCGGTTCTTTGGCTACTACATATACTTCTTCCCAAGGTTTGATGTTAATGGTGCCGGTGCTCTACCGTATTGCCGGCGAGCGTCTTCCGGCAGTACTTCATGTAGCGTCCCGTACCGTAGGTACCCATGCCATGAGTATTTTCGGCGATCACTCCGATGTTATGGCCTGCCGTCAGACCGGCTTTGCCATGCTTTCTTCCGGCAGTGTACAGGAAGTAGCAGACTTAGCGCCGGTAGCACATTTATCCGCAATCGAAGGCCGGATTCCGTTTATGCACTTCTTTGACGGTTTCCGTACCTCTCACGAAATCAATAAAATCGAGCTTCCGGATATGGACGCAGTGGGCGGTCTCATCAATCAGGACGCATTAAAGGAATTCCGCGACGGTTCCTTAAATCCGGAGCATCCTACCCTTCGTAACACCGTACAGAACGGCGACGTTTACTTCCAGGTGCGTGAGGCTCACAACACTTTCTACGCTGCACTTCCGGACATCGTAGAAAAGTATCTCGGCGAAATTTCAAAGATTACGGGCCGTGAGTACCACGTCTTTAACTACTACGGCGATCCGGAAGCAACAGATGTTGTAATCGCTATGGGTTCCGCAAGCGGTGTGATCCGTGACGCGGTAGATGCCCTTCGCGCAGAAGGCAAGAAAGTAGGCTTCTTACAGGTTCACTTATACCGTCCGTTCTCCGCAGAGTACTTCTTAAAGGCTCTTCCGGAGACCGTAAAGCGTATCGCCGTACTTGACCGTTGTAAGGCAATGGGCAGCGCAGGCGAGCCTTTATTCGAGGACGTATGTAGCGTACTGATGAGCTCCGACAGAAATATTAAGGTTATCGGCGGCCGTTACGGTTTAAGTTCCAAGGATACGGACCCGGCACAGATTCTTGCTGTGTTCGAGAACCTTGCATCTGCAAACCCGAAGACCAATTTCACCATCGGTATCAACGACGATGTAACCCATCTCTCCTTACCGGTGAAGCCGTTCTCCGATGCAAAAGAAGGCGTGATCCGTTGTAAGTTCTGGGGTCTCGGCGGTGACGGTACCGTAGGTGCAAACCACAATACCGTTCGTATTATCAACGACAATACCGACAAGTTCGCACAGGCGTACTTTGAATATGACGCAAAGAAGTCCTTCGGTGTTACCAAGTCCCACTTACGTTTTTCCGACGAGCCGATTACCAGCTCCTACTACGTAAAGAGTGCAGACTTCGTAGCATGTCACAACCAGAGCTACATCACCCAGTACGACATCGTAGACGAAATCGTAGAAGGCGGTACCTTCCTTCTGAACTGCTCCTGGACCGGTGACGAGCTGACCGCTCACATTCCGGCAAAGGTACGCCGCCAGATTGCAGAGAAGAACATCAACTTCTATGTCATTGACGCAAATAAGATTGCCCAGGAATTAGGCCTCGGCAGTCATACCAATACGGTGCTTCAGGCTTCCTTCTTCGCTCTTATGGAGGTTATCCCGACGGAAGAAGCACTGGAAATGATTAAGGCAGCTACCAAGAAGACCTACTTCGCAAAGGGTGACGACGTGGTAGCACGCAACGTAGCCGCTATTGAAGCGGGTGCCACAAAGATTGTAAAGGTAGAGGTTCCGGCTTCCTGGAAAGACGCAGAAGAAGTATCCGAAGCAGCCGCTGCTTTGGACGTTCCGTCCGTTGTTACCGGCATCTTAGAGCCGATTAACAAGCAGAAGGGCGACGACCTTCCGGTCAGCGCATTTAAAGGCTATGAGGACGGCCGTATCGACCTTGGCCTTACGGCTTACGAAAAGCGCGGTATCGCTCTTCAGGTTCCGGTTTGGGATGCGCAGAAGTGTATCCAGTGTAACAAGTGTGCCCTTGTATGTCCGCACGCGGTTATCCGTCCGTACTTACTGAATGACGAAGAAAAGGCAAACGCTCCGGAAGGCTTTATCACTGCCCCGGCCAACGGACCGGCAGCAAAGGGACTGCATTTTACCATGCAGGTTTCCGCTTACGACTGTACCGGATGCGGCAGCTGTGTTGCTTGCTGTCCGGCTAAGGAAAAGGCCATCACCATGGAGCCGGTTGAGTTGAATGAAGAAAAGAATACTTTATGGAACTATGGTCTTTCCATTTCCGACAAGGGCGATTTATTCTCCCCGTATACCGTAAAAGGAAGCCAGTTCCGTCAGCCGCTTATCGAGTTTTCCGCTGCCTGCGCAGGCTGTGGCGAGACTCCGTACGCAAAGCTTTTGACCCAGCTCTTCGGTGACCGTGTATACTGGGCAAACGCAACCGGTTGTTCCCAGGCTTGGGGCTCCCCGATGCCGGGCATTCCGTACACCACCAACAAGCGCGGTTTCGGACCGGCTTGGACCAACAGCTTATTTGAAAACAACGCCGAGCTTGCTATGGGTATGTTCCTTTCCGTAAAGCAGCAGCGTCTGGCACAGAAGGCCCTCGTTGAGGCTTACGTGGCAGAAACCGGCAGTGAGACCGCAAAGAACTGGTTAGACAACTTTGACGATTTTGATAAATCCCGTGAGACTACGGACGCTTTGGTTGCAGAGCTTGAGAAGATGGATTCCGCTACCGCAACGAAGATTTTGGAGCGTAAGGACCAGCTTTCCAAGAAATGCTTCTGGATGTTCGGCGGCGACGGCTGGGCATACGACATCGGCTTCGGCGGTTTGGACCACGTGGTTGCCAGCGGCGAAGACATCAACGTATTCGTTGTAGACACCGAGATTTACAGCAACACCGGCGGCCAGTCCTCCAAGGCAACTCCGCTGGGTGCAGTGGCACAGTTCGCTTCCGCAGGTAAGAGAAGCCGCAAGAAGGACCTGGGTGCCATCTTTCAGACCTACGGCAATGTATATGTGGCACAGGTTGCCATGGGTGCAGACCCGAACCAGTTAATCAAAGCCGTAAAGGAAGCGGAGGAGCATAAGGGACCGTCCGTTATCATCGCCTACACTCCGTGTGCCGCCCACGGCATTAAGGCCGGTATGGCAAACGTACAGCAGGAAATGAAGCGTGCCGTTGACGCAGGTTACTGGATTTTGTACCGCTACAATCCGAACGCAGAAAAGCCGTTAACCGTAGACTCCAAGGAACCGAGCTTAGACTACGAAGAGTTCCTTGAAGGCGAGACCCGTTACGCAGCATTAAAGCGTACCTTCCCGGAACATGCGGAAACCTTATTTAAGGCCGCAAAGGAAGACTCCGGCGTGAGATATCAGAAGTATAAGACTATGGAAGAGATGTAAGTCTGCGAATTTACCGGGAGGTGCTTGCATGAAACGATTTAAGACCTTTTTATTACCGTTCCTGATTTTGACGATATTACTGTTCTGTCCGTCTACGAAAACGGCATCGGCGGCAGGTACCCCTATCTCTTAGCATGACACAAAGACAATTACTCTTCAAAAAAACGAAAGCATCATTTATACGTTCTGCCCGACCCAAACCGGCGACTATGTCCTTTGGGTCGGCCAGGGCGATGCCATGTACAATCTTGCCTGGGGCGTATACTACGAAGACGAGGCTCACGGCCCTTATTGCAACCGCTTTTTACAAGAAAGTTACGAAGGCGGCGTATACACCCTGGAAGCAGGTAAAACCTACGATATTAAGCTTTGGTACTCGGAAGGCGGTTCCGTCACCCGTACCTTCAGTCTGACCACGCCTGTTTCCGCCGGCAGTATGACATTCATGCAGACTGATTTGTCTGTGTTCACAGGCAATATCTTAACCTTACGTCTTGTTCTGTCAGATCCCTTCGCTTTGGCAGATTCCTTTTCCTGGAGCAGCAGCAATCCGTCCGTAACCTCGGTAACGTCCGACAGTCTCTCCTCGGCAGAGATTAAATTCCTCGCACCGGGCACAGTTACTGTCACTGCTACAAACGAAGTCCTCTCCTGTAGTTATACGTTTTCCGTGCAAGCTCCGACGGACCTCATTCCGGGGCAAACCTACTACATTGCAAATCCTACGGAAGGTGGGTACGATTTAACCTTTACCCCTACCGCCTCCGGTAAATATATGATTTATACCAACCAACAAATCCCAATCGGTATTACCCCGGCAGACATTAATACCGAGCATCACTTTTTCAACGGCTGTCAGGGCATCGCAAATGTCTTAAGAGCCGGAAAACAATACACCTATACCGTGTACGTTCCGGCATGGTTAAACGTAGCTCAGTTGCAGGTAAAAATCGAACTCAAGGAGGCCGTATCCGGCTTCCCGTCCGATGATACACCGAAAGCAACTGCCACCCCTACCTCGGTGCCTGAACCGCCACAACCCACTCTTCCGCCGGAAAATCCTTTGGATTTGGATCATGTTTATCACATTTCCTTTGAAGCAAGCGAATATAAATACGTCGGCACCTATCTGATTGAAGAAACCGGTACTTATTACTTAAATGTCAAAGCACCGCACCCGGAGCCTTGGGAGCTTTTTTGCGAAGATGAGCTTATTTCTCCGGAAAATGTCACCTTTGAGGATTCCGACACAGAGGCCGAATATGTCTATACTCTCGTTCAGGGAAAAAAATATAAAATAATCTGTTCTACCGATAAAACTACGGAAGCCCAGCTTGTGCTATCCAGGGTCAGTCTTCTGGATTCCAATCAAGAGCCGGTGCAGGAACAACCTCCTTTGGCCGGACCTGTCGTGACCGACGAAGCCGGATTTATGGAACGGGTGGAACAAGAAAACGAGGGAAGTACCATTCATGTCCGTCCGGAACAAAAGGACAATGCTGTCACCTTAAATCTTGCTGCATTCGACTTAGCCTCCAAACGTGATATGACCGTTGTAATCGAGCTGACAGCAGGTCAAGTGATCTTTGATACTCAGACCCAAAGTACCATTGCGCAATTTTCGAAAGCGTCAGATGTTACCGTTGAAATGAAATCTCTTGCAGAAAACCAATTAAACGAATCGCAACGCCAGCTGCTAAACAGCCATGAAGTAGCACATATCATTTCCGCCTCTGTTTTTCAGGGGGAAGATTCTATACATGATTTCGCAGGCGGCACCGCTACCCTGCGGATTCCTTTTACTGCGCAGAAAGATGCCAGCTATGAAGTCCTTTATCTGCCGGAAAACGGTAGTACAACCGCCGAGGAAACAGAGTCTTTTGCCTGCACTGTCGGAGACGATTACATCGAATTTAAGACCGGACATTTCTCGGAATTTGCTGTGGTACAGATTCCGCCGGAAATAGCGGAACCGGAGCCACCGGCCACCGTTCCTGCAGACACCGAAGCACCAAATACAGCTCTTATCCTTGGAAGCATCGGAGCAATCTTACTCATCGGTGTTTTACTATTTCTACGAATTGTAAAAAAGCGCAAGAAACAATAAATCATACTTTGTCTCAAACAAAAGAAATCAAGGGCATCCCAAAGTCAAATCGACTAAGGGATGCCCTTATTCTGTTTTTTCCTACTCCGCTATTCCTTTACTCCATCCAGTCTCTCATAAAAAACGATTCTTTCTCTCCTTCACGAAGAATTTCTATCCAGCAACCGGCTCCTTCGTCTGTTTTCCAGAGTTTGTACCCTTTCAAAATACCGTTTACTTCATAGGTCCCTGACGCATAACCGTCCTCTGCGTAATCCTCGGTAATATCGATTTCTAAATCATCGTCCCAAACATAGACTCTGTCATCTTCCATCCAAATTTCCGCACCTGCCATCTCAAAATACGTTCCTTGTTTCTTTCCTTGTTCATACACATGAACACGATACTCGTCTCCTCTTTTCGTCTCTACCTCACCGATATAGATAGTTTCTCCGTTTCTGAGCTGTTGTTCTCTCAGTTTCACATCATATTCCTTTCCATCGATAGGAATCCGAACCATCATCGCTTCCAGCCAGGTGCTTCCCGTCATGGCATAGGCAATTCCGTTACTTCCCACAAAAAGAGCCGCTAAAACAGCTGCCGCAATCGCCACCTTCCGCATCACGCATCCCACACCATTCCTTCTGCTTTTTGCGTCTCCCTCGATTATCCTTCCCACCTTCTCCGCCAGTCCTGCCGGCACCGGAACTTCTTCAAAGGTTTCTTTATAAAAGCTTGTGTTTTGTTCTTCTCCGCTCATTTCCATGCCTCCTTTAGCTTTTCCTTCAGTTGTTGTCTTGCTCTGAGGAGTCTCGTTTGAACCGCTGTTTCCGAGAGTTTCATAAGCCCGGCGATTTCCTTTACGCTGTACTCTTCAAAATAATACAAATGCACGATCTGACGATACTTTACAGGAAGCTCCCGTACCGCATAGTACAGGTCGCTCTTCTCCGGTGCGGAAAGCACCGGCTCCTGCTCTGTTTCTTCCAGATAAGTCGTTTTCCGGTGCCACGCCGTCCGCCACAGGCTCTTGCACTCGTTTACCGTTACCCGGATTAACCACTTTCTGGCGTAGTCATCGTCCGGAAAGGCATCCTCTCGCTCCCACAGCTTGATAAACGCGTTCTGTACCACATCCTCCGCATCCGCACTGCATGTACAGCCGTTTAATGCCACACGGTAGATACTGCTCAAGTACAGACTCACCAGCCGCTCATATTCTTTTGTGTCCAAACCAACCACCTCATTTTCTTCTTCTGAAAAGCTTTTCACTTATTGAACGCATGAGAACAGAGAAATATCACACGCAGAAAAAAAGAAAGTGCACTTTTTTTACAAGTGCACCATCCACTCTCTCGGGCCCTGGTATTTCACGCTTTCACTTGCCACCTTTCCGGCAAATATAAGCGCATCCTCGCAAGAGTATTCCTTCTCAAAATATCCGTAGCAAAAGGCCCCATGGAAAATATCACCCGCGCCTAAGGTGTCCACTGCCTGCACCTTCTCTACCTGAAGTTCCTTTTTCTCCGGCAGAGCCGGACAATCGTTCTGCACAAAGTCTGTTCCTTGATACAAAATCGGCCGTTCTCCCCGAGTGACAGCCTTGTGGGGAGCATTGCACTCCATTTCAAATATCGTATTCCCTGCTGCATCCTTAAAATCTTCGGAAGTGATAACAATATCGGCTTTTTCTAAAAACTTTTCGATATTTGGTTTCCAACTGCCCGCATCAAGAACAACCTTCTTTCCTTCCGCCTTTCCAAACGCCTCTACTATATCCAACGAAATCTCCTGCTGATTGCAATCAAACAGCACAAAATCATACTCAGTCAACTCAAACCTCCGGTTCACCTCGAACTTATGCTGACCGCTTAAAATTGTCCGCTTTCCATCACTTGACACCACAATACAGGCCGTATTCGGCACGGTGTCGTATTCGGCATAATTCAGCACCTTCACACCGTACCGTTTTAGCTCCTCTATCATCGCCCGGCTCTCCGTGCCGTCGCCAAGGCAGGTTGCCAAGGTAGCATCTCCTCCCAACGCCGCATAGGTAATGGCCGCATTGGCCGCCGGACCACCGATATAGACATCAAAATCATCGGTTTTTGATTTATGGTTATGACTCGGAAGGTCATCGGTATAATATAAAATATCTTTTGTACACAAGCCCACGAACAATGCTTTTTTTACGCTTTTTTCTCTATCCTTTTCCAACGTTTCATGCCCCTTTTTCCGTTTTATTTTATTGTAGCATATCCCCTCTCACCATTTCAACTACAACGTTTTTGTATATTTTTAAATTTCGTTAAATTTTTTGCAATCTATTCTTGCAAAATTGCGACGTTCGTGGTATCCTTTTCACTTGGAGGGTTTTTGGAGGACTTTTGAAAGGTCACGAAAAACTTCCGATTTTTACAGAATAGAAAGGTGGAACTATACATGAAATTCCAGAACAAATGGCTTCGTGCAGCCATCCCTGCACTCCTTTTACATTGCAGTATCGGTACCGTATACTGCTGGTCTATTTTCAGCCAGGAAATCGCCGATTATATCGGTTTTTCCAAGAGTGCAACCGAGTGGGCATTCAGCTTCGCTATTTTCTTCCTCGGCATCTCTGCGGCATTCTTAGGAAACATTGTTGAGAAGGATATACATAAGTCCTCCCTGCTTGCAGCAATTTGCTTCGCAGCAGGTATGGCAGGTACCGGTTTCTTTATCTGGTACGGCGGTGCTCACAAGGGCAGCATTCTTGCCTTAATCGGTATTTATGTTTGCTATGGTCTCATTATGGGTATCGGTCTCGGTACCGGTTACTTATCCCCGGTTAAGACCTTAATGCTTTGGTTCAGCGATCGTAAAGGTCTTGCTACCGGTCTTGCGGTTGCAGGCTTCGGTGCGGCAAAGGCAATTGCCAGCCCGATTATGCAGGCAATGTTAGCATCCCTCGGCGAGGGCGGCATTTACAAGATGTTCCTGATTCTTTCCGCCATTTACTTTGTTTTGATGTTCGTAGGTCATCTTCTGCTTGCAAAGCCGGCAGGCTGGCATGAACCGACCACCAAGGAAAAGGGTGCCCGTGCCATCGACTGCATCAAGGCTAAGCCGCTTGTTTTCATCGGTATTTGGATTATGTTCTACTTGAACATCACCTGTGGTCTTGCACTGATTTCCCAGGAAAAGATGATTATCAAGTGTATCGGTCTCGGCGGAATGGTAGGTATTCTTTCTTCCGTAACCGCTATCTTTAATGCAGGAGGACGTTTGGGCTTCTCCGCTTGGGCTGATAAGATGAAGAATCGTAACACCATTTACAAGATTATCTTCCTTTTATCCATTGCAGCAACCGGCATCGTTATTCTGACCAAGGGTATTACCGATCAGGGCAACAGCACCCTGCTTGTCGTTCTCGTACTTGCACTTTTATTTATCGTAAATGCAGGTTACGGCGGCGGTTTCAGTAATGTACCGACCCTCTTATCCGACCACTACGGTATGGGCAACATCAGTGCCATCCACGGTCTTGTATTGTCCGCATGGGCGTTTGCAGGCTTAACCGGTAACCAGGTAGCTTCCCTTATCGTAAACAAGGTAGGTTCCTTCGTAGATGACGGTCACGGCAATATGATTAATCCGGAGGGTTATCAGGCTGTATTGTATCTGACGATTATCTTATATGTCGTTGCTTTGTTATTCAGCGTATTTGTAGTAGATAGAAAAAAGAAGGAAGCGTAAGTTTCTATAGCGACACCTACATTTCGAAATAAAAGCTAACAAAAATTAGAGGTTATCACCAACGGGATTTCCCATAGGTGATAACCTCTTTTTCGTTCTTCTTACTTATTTTTATCGATTCTGCAAACGCTTTCTACACAACATCCGAGAACCAGGCTTTTAGTTTTCACTGTAGATAACAGTCAAATCCGGATGTAACTGCAAAATGGATGCCGGACAGGACGGGGTAATCGGACCGAAGAATGCCTTCTCTACGATGTCCTTCTTGTTCTTGCCGTTGGCGATTAAGAGTACCTTCTTCGCGCTCATAATGCCGCCCATACCCATGGTAACCGCCTTTCTCGGCACATCTGCCTCGGATGCGAAGAAACGGGCATTTGCCTCGATGGTGGACGGGTCAAGGTCTACTACGTGGGTAGCCTTCTCGAAGTAAGTATCCGGCTCGTTGAAACCGATGTGACCGTCAAGGCCGATACCGAGAAGCTGTAAGTCAATACCGCCAGACTGTGCGATAAGCGCGTCGTAAGCGTCACACTCTGCCTGAAGGTCTGCTGCGCAGCCGTTCGGCACGTTGGTCTTGGTTACGTCGATGTTAATCTTTTCGAACAGGTTGGTGTTCATGAAGTAACGATAGCTCTGGTCGTTGGTACCGTCAAGACCTACATACTCGTCAAGGTTAATGGAAGAAACCTTGGAAAAATCAACCTCGCCCTTTGCGCACTTCTCTGCAATCTTCTCGTAGGTGCCCAGCGGGGAAGAACCGGTTGCAAGACCTAATACGCAGTTCGGTTTCATTACTACCTGTGCACAAATAAGCGCTGCTGCCTTGGTGCTGAGTTCGTCGTAGTTGTTTACTTTGATAAAATTCATAATGATTGTCTCCTTCTATTTTGCTTTGCTTTCTTATACTCTCTCCACAACCGTCTTTGTATCCTTTACGATACAGTTGGCCGGATACACGCCTCGCAATGCAGTCAGCGGGTATACGGAGGTATTCTTTCCGATGACCGTACCCGGATTGATGACGGAACCGCAACCCACGTCCGCACCGTCGGCCAAAATACCGCCGATTTTGCGAAGACCTGTTTCGTAATCCACATCCCCGTGAATTACAACCGCCTTGCCGTCGGACTTTAAATTGGAACAAATGGTACCCGCACCGGTGTGAGCCTTGTTGCCCATAATGGAATCACCGATGTAGTTGTAGTGCGGCACCTGTACCTTGTCTAAAAGCACACAGTTCTTAAACTCGGAGGAATTGCCCATCACACAGCCTTCTCCGGTGATAACGCTACCACGGATAAAAGCACCCGGACGAACCTCGGTACCGGAACCGATAATGGTCGGTCCTTCGATGGTGGCCGTCGGGTAAATCTTTACGTTTTCACCTACCAGCACGCCCTCGGCATACAGGGTATAGCCCGGAATGCCCTTTTCAATGAGAGCCTGAATGTAGCCCTTAAGCTTCGGAAGCATCTCCCACGGATACTCACAGCTGTCAAACAGCTCGGTGAGATACTCCGGCTGGGATGCATACAAATCCTTTGTCTTAACCAGTTTATTCAACACAATGTCCTCCTTCGACAATTACTTTTACAATCATCTCCGCGTAGGCAACGCACAATTCCTGAGCCTCTGCCTCAACCATCACGCGGATCACCGGCTCTGTGCCGCTTTCCCGAAGAAGCACTCTGCCTTTTTTGTTAATTAGCTTTTCTACCTCTTCCTTTGCCTTTAACACCTTGGCATCGGTCAGCACTGCCGCCTTATTCTTTACTCTTACATTCTTTAAAAACTGCGGGTACAAATGAATCGGCTCCGTAAGCTTGCCGAGGGAAGACTTGGAATCGCAAAGCTCCTCCGCAATCATAATCGCCGTCAAAATACCGTCGCCGGTGGTGGCATATTTTTTCAAAATAATATGACCGGACTGCTCTCCGCCGATGGCATAGTCATTATTCTGCATGCATTCATAGACAAAACGGTCACCCACCTTGGTCTGTACACACTTCATGCCCGCCTCTTCAAGGCTTGCCACAAAGCCGGAATTGGACATAATGGTGGTTACTACCGTGTTGTCATTCAGCGTACCCCGCATTTTCATACGCTTGCCAAGAATATAAATCATCGCGTCGCCGTCTACTTCATTTCCGTTTTCGTCCACCGCAATACAACGGTCCGCATCCCCGTCAAAGGCAAAGCCTACATCCAGATGCTTTTCCTTCACCAACTTCTTTAACTTCTCAATATGGGTGGAGCCGCAGCCCTCATTGATATTCACGCCGTCCGGCTCATCACCGATGACATAAGTCTGAGCTCCCAATGCGGAAAATACCGCTCCTGCAATGTTCCAGGCCGCACCGTTGGCACAATCCAGACCGATTTTCAGTCTCTTGTAGGAATTGGAGGCCAAAGAAATGAGATAGCCGGTGTAACGGTTTCTTCCCGCGGAATACTCATGAATACATCCTAGCTTCGCTCCCTGAGCCAGCGGTAAATCCTCGCCGGTAACGCCCAGTTCATGTAAATCTCCGTCGATATATGCCTCGATCAAAGCCGTTGTCTCATCATCCAGCTTCTCGCCGTAACGGTTCAGTACTTTGATACCGTTGTCGCAAAACGGATTGTGGGACGCCGTAATCATAATACCACAGTCAAACTCATCCTTCCGGGTCACATAGGACACACCCGGTGTGGTAATCACGTGCAACATATACACATCCGCACCGCTGGCAGCCATACCTGCCACAATGGAATACTCCAGCATATAACTGGAACGACGGGTATCCTTACCGATGACTATCCGCGGGCGGTAGCCCGGCTTTGTACAACCGGAAAGCTTGGAGGAATAAAACCAGCCAAGGAACCGGCCTACCTTGTAGGCCTGCATGGAGGTCAGATTCACATTAGCCTCTCCCCGGAAACCGTCAGTACCGAAATACTTCAGCTTTCTCGGCCCCTTTGCCGGTGTACGGTTAATCTCTATTTTATCAAGTAACAATTCATCTGTGGTAACGCCGAAAATCTCCGCCAACTGAATTACCTTTTCAATCTGCGGAAGCGCCTGGTCCATTTCCCACTTGGAGATCGACTGGCGGGACACCCCAAGGGTCTCCGAAAGCTGCTCCTGGGACATATTTGCCACGTTTCGTAAGTGAATAAGCTTCTGTCCGATGGTCATATACGTTCTCCTTTTTTCACATACTACTATACTACGTGCTCCATTATAGCAAAAGACCATAGTGGTTGCAAGCAACTCGGATATATTATTTTTGCAACTTGCGGTTGCATTTTAGGTTGTTCGGATGATTTTTTGATGATTTCAGAATTATATTATAAGAAATTATGTGTTTTCCGTAAAGTTGCATTTACATATTCATTGACTCGTCTTCCAACATTCCCAGTAACTCCGGCATGTCATTTTTCAGTGTCTCATACACGATATTTAAATCCACATTACCGTAATCATGCACAATACGATTTCTTAATCCACTCAAAGCGTTCCAAGGAATATTCTCATGTATCGTCTTATATTCATCCGATAATCTCTTCGCATTCTCAGAAATCTGAATCATGCGAAACAACATCGAATCCAAAAGTACTTCATTCATATCTAACTCTTCTGCATCTACACCTCGCATATGCGTCACTATAAACAATACATCTTTCTTGATTTTTTGAACATAATACGCATCATTCTTTACATTATCCATAGATTTTTATCCCATCCTTTAGTATCTCTTCCGTTAATTCCGGATTTTCTCTCAGTTGATTCATATCCAACACTTCTACACGTTTTTGAAGCGTTGTCCTCAGTTCCTCCACCATGCCGTAGAATTTTAGTCCCTTCACATCAGTAGAGATTAATAAATCCACGTCACTGACAGGCGTTTCCTTTCCCTTGGCATAAGATCCGAACAAATAACAAAATGCCACCTCATATTTCGAAAGTACATTCCCACACTTTCTCTTGATATCCTCAATCGTCAGTACACCGTGTTCTTCGTCTATGAAATTGATTTTCATCAACATATCCACCATGTACTTGTATTTCATTGTATCGCGCTTTTCCTCTTCATTTTCATAGGACTTATAAGAACGTAACGAAACTCCGATGAGGTCAGCCGCCTCTTGCTGTGTCAACTCTTTCTCAATTCTTAACTCTTTTAACTCTCCCATATTTGCACCTCCGACTATAGTATAGTGCAAATTTTGCACCTCTGTCAATAGAAAAGTGCAAGATTTGCACCTCGACTCATCGCAAGGTGCAAACCCTGCACTTTCATCTTTCTCTATTGTTTCCGCCCACGAATCAGTCAATGCATGTAAATACCGGCTTTTCCTATCTAAATTTAAACAAAAATGTCAGCAACGCCGGTATATGACAGAAGGAACCCTCCAGACGATACCGCAGCTCTCCCTTCTCTTCCTTTACCGTCAGCGGCAATTTCTCCAGCGCATGCTTCGTTTCTTCCGGCGGCAATTGCGCCCCGGCTGCAATGTCCCCTAAGGATACAAAAAGGTCAAAATCCTTTATGGTCAATTCATAAAGAGCGTACATAGTTTTCAGAACACGCAGGTCCGAAAAACGCTCCATAGCGATGGATAATTCATATAACTGAGAAATATTCGGAGTCTGAAATGCCTTGCCCAGAGAGAAAAAGACACTGTCGGTCATTCGTCCGGTACTGCCCTCCGGCTCGGAACAAACAGAAAGCCCCCAGTCAGAGATATTACCTCCGGCATAGTCCCTTTCATCCCACGGAACGAAGTTTTTGCATCCGTCCGTTACCGCAATTTCATGAAGCATGGCCGCCAGACGATAGGCATTTTCAAAAGCTTCCTTTTCCGGAAGTGCGATAAAATAGTCCTTCAAATTCAGGCAGATGTCTCCCAGTCCCTTCGTCGAATTGCAACCGAGAAGCTCGTCCACGGAAACCTCGAAAAGCTTAGCGATATCCGGCAGCAGCTGAATGTCCGGACAACATTGGCCGGATTCCCATTTGGAAACCGCCTGATTGGTAACGCCAATGGCCTTTGCCAGTTCTTCCTGCGTCAGTCCCTTCTGTTTTCTTAAAAAGGCAATTTGCTCGTGAATTTTTATTGTATTCATGGTAAACCTCCTTGATTTTGTCTTGTAGCTACACCTATAGTTTACAAGCAAGTAGCTGCAAAAACAATAACTGAGTGGTTTGAAAAAAATGCCGGTCATCCAACCGTAAGTTGGACAACCGGTACACAACGAAATATCCCTCATTAATACGGCAAATTCGCCATAATATACTCCGCATCGTCGTCATCAAAATAACCGCGCTCAATCAACACACATTCCACACCGTCGATGACTTCGATATCCCAATGCCCCATATTACTCTCTTTCATTTCACTTACTTCTTTTTCTTCGTCTCCCTCCGTCACATACCGAACCAATTCGTAAACCGCCACCAGTTCCACTGTAGTCTCCGTCCGGCTTGCAATCCGGAACACATTCTCATTTCCATTATAACTTCCGCAATCATACATTTTACCGACTTCAAATTGAATCACTTTACCTTCCTCCTTTACATCCGTCCTTTTATTCCCCGGAAACAACCTCATTCGTAATCATGTTTCGCAGTTCAAACCAAAGTATGCTCTGGTGACGCCACACATCTTCGTCCCGGTGCAAATGTCCCATGTACCAATGCTTGTACTTCACATTCTCCCGAATCCATTCCAGAAAGCTGTTCAATGACACCTCGTCGGGATGATACGGATGAAAAAGGCACATGGTTTCCTCCGGTGCGGCATGAGTAAGGATATAATCCACCTCGTTATTATACCTCTCTATATTCAACGTAGCCTCATCCATTTCCGCATATACGGGCATCTCCTCCGGCC
Organism: uncultured Lachnospiraceae bacterium; assembly: GCA_964545045.1. GTDB lineage: Bacteria > Bacillota > Clostridia > Lachnospirales > Lachnospiraceae > SIG307. The sequence goes on from CAZJEN010000005.1 coordinate 108,281, forward strand.
ACCAGGATACATACGGCGTGCGCATATAACGGTCGATGCTGTAAGCTCCGCCGAAGGTAAATATTTTCTTTCCTTCAACATTAAATACCTGACCGCGCATGAGATGAATCACCTTCGGATTTCCTTCCTTGTCCCTGCGAATTACATGAATCTTTCCGCCATTCCACTCTTCTACCGGGTAACCGTTTAGCAACGTAAAATTTTCGTGATTCCCGTCCACGAAGAGTATTTGGTACGGTTTCTCGGCAAGAAATTGAAGTGTCTTCTCTTCGGTTTCATTTCCCCGAAAGATGAAGCCGAAATCTCCGCAAATAAACAGCCTGTCCCCTTCCACCAGGGTTCTGTCAATGATCGAATCCTTCGCGAAACGGGCCTTTTCTCCATGAGTATCGCCTGTTACGTATAGCATAATATCACCTCTTTTGTCCTTACGACCAGCCCTTCCATACCTCCGGCGCGTAGCCTACCGTAGCCTGTTTGCCGTTTCGTACAATCGGCGTCTTTAACACATGCTGGTTCGATAAAAGCTTCTCTTCCAGTTCACTTTCCGCAATATATTTTATCAGTGCCAGGGTATCCTTATCCTTGCACTCTTCGTTAATCACTGCCTTGATTCCGCCCACCGCCTGGCATACACTGCGGAATTCGCCTTTACTCAGTTCCTTTTCGCTCATATCGATAAACTGGAACTTGATGCCACGCTCCTTAAAATAGCGTTGGGCTTTCTTTGTATCGTTGCACTTTTTCGTGCCGAAAATTTGGATGTTCATGATGTCCCTCTTTCCTTTTATCGAAACTTCTCCTCGCTCCAATTCTTGTCAAAATAAAACTCGCTGTAACCCATATTTACGGTTTCATCCTCTTCATCAATACCAAAGCTTAACACAAAGAAAGACTCTATCTCTTCGTCTTCCAACTTCTCATAGGCATCTTCCAGAGCAAAGGTCAACAGCAACGTTTCTTCTAACGGCACAGAAAGCTTGTCTGCCGTTCCCTCCAACTCCTCATAGGAGCGACAGCCAAGGAACACATCTCCGCACAACCGGCTCATACCGATTGCGGAAATATGCGGAAAGAATTCCCTAAGAAGCGATTTTCTGTCGTCCGAATACTCCTTCACTTCCTCCAGCTCATCCTCATACGCAGAAAAATCAAGGGCTTCTCCGTTTACAAAAACAGCCATATAAACCTCATCTCCCACCGCATGGGTTGAATTTCCGGTTTCTAAAAACTTCTCTTGATCCAGCTTCTTTTCCACATCCTCCAACGATGCTATTCCAAGCCCGGACACAACATCTTTGTCTTCCATGTCATTCAAATAGAAATCCTTGCGTATAAAATACCCGTACTCCTCCGCAACCTCTTTCGCCGTTTCCGGATCGAACCGGTTGGTTTGATTTTGCTCCTGTGCCGCGATGTCATAACCTTCTTTTAATCCTGAAGAGCCCGCAACATACTTACCTTTCTCATCATACAGCAGCCACTGTCCCGTCAAGGATGTAACCTTAATATCATCCTCTACCATTGCCCCTACAACATCCCGGAAATCCCCGGTCAGATCATACTCCTTGCCGTCAACGGAAAGCAAAGAGGCCTTCTCCTCCTTAGAGCCGCAAGCCATAATCCCGCAGGTCATGCAAAGTGTAAGTAATACTGCTGCTAGTCTTTTCATCATTTTCCTTCCCTTTCATACATAAATATTGTTATTTTATTATAATTCCCAGTGCTCCAAAAGTCAAATACGGGCAAGTAAAAGGGCAGGTAATAAACACAAAAGGAATGGCACTCGCCATTCCTTTTACAATCTTAAACTATATTTCGCACCAATGCACGCCGTATTTATATCTTTAATTTACTAAAGACTTCCCCCACGGAACCACAAATAAGTAAATCATCCACATCGTCAATTGTAAAATCAATTCCTTCACGATTAATTACGACTACATGCTTTCCTTCAAAGTAGCGTACAACACTTGCTACCGGGTATACCTTCAGCGATGTTCCTGCAATAATGAGCAAATCAGCTTCTCTGATTTTATCGATTGCAAGCCCTAAAACGCCCTGCGGCAATTCTTCTTCGAACAATGTAACATCCGGACGAACAACACCACCGCACTCACACAACGGAACCGGATCACTTGATTCAAAGATATAATCCTCCGAATATTCCTTTCTACATTTAGAACAATAATTTCGAAGTGTTGTACCATGCAATTCACACACCTTTTGGCTGCCGGCTCTTTGATGAAGTCCATCAATGTTCTGAGTTAAAATTACGGATAACTTTCCTGCTTCCTCTAACTTCACCAAAAATTGATGTGCACTATTTGGCTCTACTCGTCTTGTATCCATCTTCTGACGATAGTACTTAAAAAACACCTCCGGCTCATCTCTTAAACAACTATGGCTAAGCAAGTACTCCGGCTCATATTCTTCAAATTGACTATCATGTTGATTGTATAAACCATCCTTACTCCGAAAATCCGGAATACCGCTTTCGGTAGAAACTCCGGCTCCGCCGAAAAACACAATATTATTTGCTTCATTGATAAATTTTTGCAACTTTTCTATTTCTTCCGTATTCATCATTTATATCTCCTCTCTTAGGTCTGCGTGACTTGAAATATATTCTATTTCATCCAGAATATTTCCTTTATTGTATCACAAACACATATATTTTTTCAATCAATTATCGATTCCCTTTATTGCTTCCACACAACATTATTTAATCTCAAATTATTCATCGGTATTCTACAGAATAATTATAACATATTTTTTTTAAAAAAGTCAAATCATCTTAAACATTTTCCGGTACACCACTTTAGACTCATTTCCTTACATTTGTAGACGCAAAAAAGGCACTCATATCCGGTATTTCTACTAAATACAAGTGCCTTTTACCTGTTTTAATCCATACGCTACTGCAACGTCTTCATCGTCGGGAGCTTTTCCATTACCATTCTGAACTCCTGTAAATCCTTGCAAACCCTTGTTTTTCTTGGATTTCATACTCTTTTATACTCTTCTACGATTTTTTGAAGAAAAGTAGTCAAAAAGTAGTCTTTTCGTTTTTGAAATGGTCAACTTTTTGCTTCCGTTGATGCAGCACCCTGAAGCCATTGCATATCAGTTACATTAGGATTATACCATACCGAAAAGAATCAATCAAGAGGACTCTTTTCTAAAATACATCCATATTCCTTGCTAATTTTTCAATCGAAGCTCTGGTCACTTCCGGATTAGCCTCTGCGTAAATGTTCATCGTCGTGGATACATCCGCATGTCCCATCACTTCTTGAATTACTTTAATATTTGTTTCATGTTCACAAAATCGTGAAGCAAACGTGTGTCGGAAGATATGGCACGAAAACCGCGGTATCATTACCGGCTCTCTCTTCGCCTTTTTGGCAGCAACCTCTTCCTCCGAATTATGAGTGTCTACGATGCGTTTGATAGCACGATTAACTGCGGCAGGATTATGCGGAGTTCCAAAGCGGTTTGTGAAAACAAAATTCGTCATGCCGTCAATATTTGCTTCACAGAACCCTTCTTCTTTCTGCCTTTCATATTCATCCCGTAGCACTTTGTATAACTGGGGCATCATCGGGATTATTCTGACTCCTGCTTCCGTCTTAGGCTTCGATACCCTAAACTCGCAACGAAACGAATCCTCCGAACGCAGATAGTAGGTCAAACTATGATTGACATCAACATAACGCTTGTCAAAATCAATATCATCCCATCGAATTCCGATTGCCTCTCCTATACGACATCCGGTTCCCAAAAGAAACAGAAAGAACGGATACCAATGATAAAAGAATGGATTCTTTGAAACATATTCCAGAAATGCTCTTTGCTGTTCCACCGTCAGCGCCCTTCTTGTCTTTCTGGAGCCGCCGTTTCTCTTCTTGATTTCACAATACGCCCCATCGACCGGATTTTTTCTAATGATATCATCCCTTACCGCCAGTTGAAACGTTGGCCGTAAAACTGTGTTTATACTCTCCAACGTATTAATCTGCAATCCTTTGTTTGTAACCAAATCATTGTAGAAAAACAAAACATCCGAGTACTTCACATCCTTGATTTTCTTTTTCCCAAAAGAATCTCTGATAAAATGGTTCCATGTATACAAGTAGTTACTATAAGTAGTGCTTCTCAGCTCTGTCTTAGTCGAAATATACCGGTTAAACAGGAAATTCACATCTGCTTTCCCCGCTACGTATACATTTAATCCATCCATCTGGTCTCTTACTAGCGTTTCTTCCTTTTCACGTAACACCGTAAGGGATTTTGCATAGATTGTCCTTTTCACTCCTAACGCATCTTTATAGACATAGGAGTATCTACCATCCGTTTTTCTGTAATTCTCACCTTTTCGTAACACTCTGCCTTTGCCGTCTTTTCTACAAGCCATTCTTATCTCCTTTCTTGGAGAAAAGAGCCTGCCCTACTCCTTGGGAGATTGATTCTTTAATTGCAATTCAATCCCCAGACGTATCATTTGCGATATGGATAGGTCATGAGCTTTAGCATATTCCAGCATCAACTGGTACTCTTCTTCTCTGAACTTAACCGTCACCACATGGTTAATTGGATCATCCACCATTGGTCTTCCCATTCGTGCCATCCTAACGCCTCCTTCATAACCTATCCTCATTATACTTTTGGTATTACCAAAAGTCAAGACTTTTTTCGCATAGCTTCGTCTTTCTCCATTTTCATTCACATTGAACTAAATACAAACCGGTTCTTGCAAATGGTATTACTTATAAAAATCATCCTCAACAATTCGGAATGTTTCGAGATACTCATCAATGATATCTAAATTAACTAATACTAACTGGTTTACCTTGTAGCATGCTTTTGCATCCTTTGCCATCTGCATAAATTTGGACACACCCATAGAGTATAAGTCCGCACCCTCTGCATATCTTACAAAACGTTTATTATTTGTTCTCTTCGTCCTGCTGTCCACAAGCACACTCCCCCATTTCCTCTAATACCATCTTTCTCGCCACCGGTAACAAATCAAACTGACGAATCAGTGCCCTGTCAATCGCCTCACGCGCTTCAGAATTTCTTGGAATATACCCACTTTTCCCTCTCACGCATCCTTTTGAAATCGTCTGTGCATCCTCCGGCATGAAATCTGAGATGGTTCTGAGCCCATATCCTCTCACGTCCTCCGGCTTAATCTTCACATGAACCGGAATATCCTTTAACTTACTACTTAACGGTACAATAGAAATCTGTGGTGCACCCTCATGATTACTGGCATCACATGATACAATTACCCCCGGACGAATACCACCCTCAACTCCATTCGGATTCTTACCAAAATCAGCATATACCACATCAAACTTGTTATACCTTTCGTATCTTCTCTTCTTATTCATACAACCACCCCTTTATCACCATCCTTAACGGACCTTCATCTACAGTCACAACAATGCCGCCCGCCGCTACAATTTGTCCTACTTTTGCATACGCATCCGGCAAATCCATTGATACCGCTGCCATATTGGCTATTACCACTCCATGTACCTGTCTCTTCCGAATCATGCAAGCGATCTGCTGCCACTGCCGATTCACATCATTCATAGAAAAGCCATGACGTCTAATAGTCCCAACAACCCGGTATTCCTTGTTACGTACATATTCGCGGATATATTTTTGCTGCTTATCCTCAAGCCTCTCAACTCTATCAAGAGGAGCGTCTACCGACAAATATTCCACGCAATCAAAAATTTTACGTTTCTTCCTCATCCTAATCGCCCTCCCCTTCTTCTACCGCACGTTCTATCATATACAGAAATGAACTCGTTAAAAAATTTCTTTTCCTCAACGATAACATCTTTAACGACTCGTCAACGGAATTAGCGGCAACCATCTTTGGCACTCCTAACAGCGTATTGGCATCCACGTTGTAAATCCGCATCAAGTGATACAGGTTACGCATGGTGAGATTTCGTCCCCCTTGCTCCAACTGACTCAACGTAGATGTACTTATTCCAGCGAGTTCACATACCTTTTCAATCGTGAACCCTCTTTCTTTACGAATCCGGCGAAGAAGAGGTCCATTCTCGTAGCCCTGGTACTCCACTACCAACTTGCTTTCCTTTCTCTGACTCATAAATCATTACCTCCTCGGTATAATATCCGGGAGAGTATCGGCGCCTTCACTCTCAAGTGGTGTGCTCTTCTTGAGCACATCCTAATGATATCAAAAAAGAACCGATGATATTGTGCCTTTAAGGACTAATTTCACTTCATTACTAGTCTTTTAAGGACTAAATTCTAAAAACGCGAAAGAACTTTACCCTTCCTTTGGACAATGCATCCGGAGAATCTCTAAACACCAAAAGGCAGCTACAAACCTTTATGGTCTATAACTGCCTAACGGAAAAGTATCTCTTACCGATACATACTCCAACAGATCCCGCTGCGCAAGCGGTACCTTTTTCCCATCCACAACAAGCTTTACCCCACTGTAAAGGTCGTCGTTTGTCGATGCCGAAAAGAATATGGACACATACTTATCAAAATCCTTCAGGTTATGAACATCCGGTAACCGGTTGCCTCCCCAGCAGATTCTGTTGTCCTTGTACACGTTCCCAAATGGGTACCGATACAGTCTTCCTTCCTCATCCGCAAACCACACACGAGTACTGTGCGCTTTTCCCCGGATCGTTGTGAAATGAAACACCGTCGTGGGAAACGGAATCACATACTCCTTGTTGTGATAGATAAACGGACGCTTTCCGGCGGAAACCCGTATGATGGCTTCGTGATAATCTTCTTCCACACCACCATCAACAAACCCTGCCGGCAACATTCCTACACGGTGGACCGTTCGACTCTCTCCCATAGTTAGCTCCGAGCATGCTCTGCGATAATCATTAAGGGATATTGTCTTACGGACCTCCTGCCCGTTATCCTGAATGCAGACATCCACATACTCACTGTCCGTATTCAGAACCGACGTAATAACCATACGTCTCCTCCTTTCCTTACCAAAAGACCCTCCGTTTACTCTTTGCCGAAATCACATTTTTAGAGATTGCATTTACGATATTTCCCGCATTCCGCGTCAAAACATGTTCGTCAAATGCCTTAAACATCTCCTCAAACGAAAACCGGTCCCCCAGTACATCCATGTTGCCGTCAAACATATCAGACAACAATAATCTCCGGGACGCGCGTCCCTCCTCATCAGGCTCATAGCCGATGACAGCTTGAGCGAAGCTCTCTATGGCCTCCGCTCTCCCAACAGAATCACCCATTGGGTACCTCCTTTCCGCCAAAATGGCATAAAAAAAAGAGACATGATAAATGCCCGGCGAGATCCAGCGCAAGCTGGAGCGTTGCATTTACATATCTCATACACACCGGTAAAACCGTTTACCGGCTCAAAATTAAATTACACATATAGTATAGTACACGCGTACAGTGAAGTCAAGGAAAAGTTGAAAGAAGGAATCTGCCGAATGAAGCAAAATTGCCCGCGAAAAGCGTATATTATGTGAAAAAGAGCAGATTTCCCTTGCAGAATTTTCAGCTAGCCAGATACGAGTAAGTGCAAGCAGTGTTAAGGCGAACCTTTCGGTTCGCCTTAACATCGGGTATCAATGCACCTATTGATATTATGACTCCGAAGTGCGAAAAATACAAGTACATTTCCACACTTCGGAGTCAATTCCACAATCCTATTTTGCTTCACATAGTTAAGTAATGAAATACAAACAACCACCCTCACAAACAACTTTAAGAAATGTGGTTCTACCTCTAGCGTACATCTTCTCTAGAATCTGATATGACGGTATATTTCCCCTCTTCATCAAAATAATACGTAATCTCATATGAATCACCTACAAATCCGCCACCTTCATATTCCTGCCATGTAATAGTCACCTCTCCCGCATCCACCAATTCAAATACCCAGTTCTGTGTCTCAGCAGGCCCAAAATTCAAAAAGAAACGACTATTATAATGTTCTATTTCCCTTATAACCTTTTCATTACTTAACTTATACTCCCAATAGTTTCCCCCTCGATCATTAGTTGTTTGTGTAAAACGAATTCCATCTTTATGCGCATCCCCTTTTGCTACTGGACTCTCGTCATCCCAAAAACGAGTTGCGACGAACGCTACTACGACAAGAATTACCAAAAGTAGAATCTTATACTTACTTGACATATAGTGTCACCACCTCCTTTGTTCTAGAGAATAATAACACTCATTCTACTGCACATTTACTACAACTGCACCCAATATTCCTGGGTTCTCCAAATAGTTTTGCAAATCCAAATATGCTTTCTTACTCCACGTAGAAAATTCAACTGTCGTCTTCCCAATAACCTCATCAATTTTCATTCCCGTTACCACTACAAAATGCGGCACCATCTTATACTCCATCTGATTTTCAGTCGAGTATCCAAAATATACGTCCGCTTTAAGTCCAATCATTAGTATTCCCGGAATATTATTATTAAGGCTGTCTGCAAGCATTTCCTGTACTTCCTCCATCTCAAGAAGATTAGCATCGCGACTTATCATATTTACAACCGATGATTGTCCTACATCCGTAACATATTGGTTCAATGTAGTCGCTACTGACGGAGGCAAAACTCCCCATGTTCCTGTCCCCCCAGATACAGCATCTACAATTGCCTGGTTAACTCCTTTTGCCGCCTCATAATTAATATCATCTAACATATCGTACCATGCATCTTCAAGATCAGTTGTGAAATACGGTCTATCAACTTTTGTCTCTTCTCTTGTTATACTATCGACCATACTAGCTTGCAAATCGATTGGTCTTAAGTAATCCTCAACATAACCTCTCACAAATTTATCATATTCTGAATAGTCAATTTTTGGACTGCGGTGGTTTTCAGCTACTCACTTCTGAAACCATCCTCATTTAAAATT
>CAZJEN010000006.1:0-115496 GCA_964545045.1 uncultured Lachnospiraceae bacterium
AATTTATTGTAACAGATAGAGATATATCGTGTCCACTTTTATAATATAGATCCAGCTATACTTGGAAATATAGATACCATGTATGGATTGATTGTGATTTTTGTGGTTGGTATGTAGGTGATTATAGATATGAAAGTTCGTGGTTTCATAGCGTTTGTGCGGTGGGATAATACGAATGAAATAATATGACATATGCAGATAGTGGAGAACAAGGAAAGGTTGATGAGTTTATGGGGCGAAAGATAGTAATTGTTAGTATATGTATAATAATGTTGGTGACATTAGTGGCATGCAAGAAAACACAGAATGAAAACGAGGTAACAGAACAGAAAAACCGGGAAAATACAGAATTTAGTCAATCAATGTCTCAAAATGTCGAATTTGTTAATGCAGGTGTAAAACTTGATAACTTAGTGGTAAAAGGTGAGGATGGACCTTATTATTGTAATTTGGAAGAGAATATGCGCTGGGAAAATGATAATTATCAGGTTTTGCTTTGCAAAGATCCGGTGTATGATATTACATATTATGTGAACTATGGACGAGACTATTATATTTATGCCATGAGAGAAGGGAAATCTGTGCTTGCGGTAAAACTACCGGGAAGGGAGTTGTATTGCAGAAATGGCGAACTTTATTTCCTTTTGGATACCTACGGAAGGTATAAATGTGAAGGGGTGACTGAAGGAGATATTATAAAGTATAGTCCTGTGGATGGGAGTACGGAATGCGTATTAAGTAAAGGGGCTTCTAGTATGGTTGTCTATCCGGATGGGATATGCTATAATATTCTGAAAGAGAAGGAAATGTACGGCGCAGAGGGGGAGGAAATGATTGTTTCTCCAAAAGAACGTTTTTATTATTCTTTTGAGACGCAAGAAATATTTGCATTTAACAAATGTATAAATGTGATGGAACGATGGAAGGATTACCATTTTTCTGTTGTAACGGAGTTGCTTCCAGAGTCGAATTTAATGGTACAAAAGATGCGAGAAATAGGATACACAGGGGATTTATACAGTAATGTTCGGGTAGATTTAACGGATAAAGACGGAAATATTAAATTTTCTTTAACTGAAAGAACGAGTCTTCCGGTAGCGTATTGGATTTGTGGCGATGAAATGTATTATATAGAGAATAGAAGTGAACAAGATATACATAGAAGTGTGCTTATATCGGAGAATCTACAAACTGAAAAGCAAACGGACGAGATTATGTTGAACTATACGGTATCAGATTCAGAAGAAGATTTTATTTTTTTTAAAGATACTTTGTATTTCGGGAGTTTCCTTCGAGTATCTGTGAAGGAAGGAAGTCAGTGTTATGCCCAGTATTATGATAAAACAATTGATGTAAGCGGAATAGATTCTTTTTATACGAATGGAGAAATTTTGTTTTGTCTGTGTAACGGTAAGCTTTGGATATTAGAGGAGGAGAAGTCAACTCCGGTTGCGGTACAGGAGTTTGTAGAAGGTTATCCTCTTGAGATAGGTACATATTTGTATGAACTTCATAACCCTGAAGAATGGGGAGAGTAATTTACAGGAGATGAGAAACGGATGAAAAGATAGATTTTTTTTGAGGACGAAATCTATATGTTGAGTATTTGAGAATTGATTGATATATGTCATGAGAGTGAGACTAATTTTTGGCTTTATACGCATACAAGGAAGAGGGTTTTTTGTTTATTTTTCAAAATTCTTTCATTTTTTTAGCATAAAGTTTTAAAACTCCTCTGATAAGATAGGGAGAAGAAGGAGGAGCCTGAAAGGAGAGAATAGAATGAGAAAAATTGTGCTTTACTGCTTGTTGTGTGTTTTCATTCTTGCGCTTGGCGGGTGTAAGAACACGGAGAAAGGACAAGCTGGTCTCAGCAAATCTGTATCGGATAATGCGCTTATACTGCAATCAGGAAAGGCTTTGAAGGGACTTGAGGCGGTGGGAGAAGACGGCCCGTATTACTGCAATCTGGCGGAAAATATGATCGGAACCTATAGCTATATGCCGGAGGAGCATCCGGTATTGGTTTGCAAGGACCCGGTGTATGATATTACCTATTATGTGAATTACGGGCGGGACTATTATATCTACGCCAAGCGAGGAGAAGAATCGGAGTGTGCGGTAGAAATTTCTGCCCGGGATTTGTATTGCCGAGAGGGTGTTTTGTATTTTCGGACAGAGGATTATGACATATATGAGTTCGATTCCTTTGCGGACGGAGCGATACTGACGTATAATCCGACGAGCGGAAGCTAGAAGTGTTGATTAATGAGCCTACCTTTCAGATGATGGTGTATCCGGACGGGATTCTTTATACGGTAGAAGAGGATTTATATGTAGAAGGCAATACTCGAAGGACAAAGAGATATATGTTTTTCTATTCCTTCGAAGACAAGGAAAGTGAGGAATTACCGCCGCCGTTGCGCACTGTGTCAAGATGGAAGGAATATCAGTTGGTTGCAGATATTTCGGAAGGTGAGGAAAAAACGGTAGTAGGATATCGTTTTGAAACGCCTCAGGGAGAGTCTGACGGACTTTCGGTGGGGTGGACGAAGCTTCCGGCATTGTTTTGTACTACGGAGGACGGGATTTATTATTTTGACACAAAGCAGGATATTCTAATGCATTATGATGTGGAAACGGATACGTCGGAAACGGTGGCAGAGCTTGCATTTTCGTTGACTTTTCCGAGTGGGTTTCTTTTCGCGGAGGATGCAGTCTATTTTTCGAACGGAATCCGTTATTCCTTTGCCGATGATAAACAGTATCTGGTAAAAATCCGGGAAAAGGAATCTGCACAAATCGCAAATTTTTATACAGACGGAGAGTCGCTTTTTGTTCTGGCGGACGGTATGCTGTGGTTGTATGAAGAGGAAAAGGTGATGGAAAACGGTTATACAACGTCAGAGCTTCCGGGACGGTTTTTAACAGTCGGTTGTTATGAGGCGGTATTGCATTCCTTAGGAGAATGAGTTCTATGGAGGAAACGGAATGAAAAAGAGTATGAAATGGGTGCTCGCGGGAGCGGTGGTTTTGAGTCTTACCGGTGCTGCCTGTAAAAAGGAAGAGGCTTACGTAGGAGTACCGGTACAGGAGGTTTGTACCATCTACGATGCGGAAAATGTGCTGGCCTATACCTTAGATGAGGCAGGAAATATGTATGGGTTTGAGTTGGAGTTTGAGGAGGAGAGCGGAGCCGTGGAGGTAGAGCTAATCAAATGGGATAAGGAGGGAAACTGCGTTTTTTCCCGGTGCTTTGATCTGGAAAAGAGCAGCGGTCTTTCTGCAATGGCGGTACAGGATAACCTGCTTTATTTTGTGGCGGACGGTTTTGACGGGACGGATGTGTGCAGTTCTTTGTATACCTATCATTTGGAGACGGAGGAGATTACATTTGTACAGTCCTTCCGGTATTTGAAGCGGGTAGAACGGATTTTAGTGAGTAAAGACCGGGTGTATCTTTTGGGACGAAACCGGATTACTTCGGCGGGAGGTACCTCTGACAGCTATTCTTATAACGGAGAAAAGGTCCTGTGGTGTTCTCTGGATACGAAGGAAGTGTTTGAGCTGGGCTTTGCGGAGCCTATCGATATGACATTGACGGAGGATGGGACACCGGTGTTCTACATCCACGAAGAGGATGGTTTTTTGCTGGTGAGCTATAATGAGAAAGCAGATACGGTAAAGACTCTTGCAAAGACGGCGGAGTATCGGATGAACAGCTTTGCGTTGTGTGACGAGGGAGAGAATGTTCTGTATTACACCGAGCGGGGACTGGTGCTGTCGAAGGTGTCGGAGCTGGAGGTGGAAAGCGAATTGTACCCGGAGACCTCCTTTTGGGATAAAGGGTTATGCTTTGTCAACGGAAGAGTGGCGTGTCAGACCGCAAACGGTGATTTGGTACAGTTTCCGTTGGAACAAGTGAAAAAAGAGACGGAGACCATTCGTTTTCTTTCTGTAGGCTTTGAGAGTCAGACCCCTTACGGTTGCGGGTACCGGATAGACCGCAGGAATTTTACGGAAGAGGAAATGGACAAGTTTGCCTTAAAGGTACTGGCACAGGACAAGGACTTTGATCTGTGCATGGTGGACACCACCGATTCCATCAGCTATAACCTGAAGGATAACGGTGTGTTTTATCCGCTCAATGAGGTGCCGGGAATCGAAGAATATCTGGATTCCTGTTTTCCGTATGTGAAGGAGGCGGCGATCGACGAGGACGGATTGATTTGGATGCTGCCGATAGAGGTTAATATTCCGGGGTTTGTTATGGATGGGGATAAGGTGTCGGAGTATGACTTTACCGATTCGATGACCTTTGAAACCTATTTCCGGGCGCAGGAGGCTTTGTCGGAGGAGGAGCGGAATCAGACCGACACTCCCTGGGTGTTGTTTATGAAACATTTCTTTCGTCAGTATTTCAGTCAAAACGATACGGTGGATACTGCTACCTTTCGGGATACTATGAAGCTGTTTTCGGAATACTTTGATTGTATCAATGGATATAGTGCGGGAGGCGACGGAAGACCGGCGATTTATCATTGCGCTTCGAATGAGTCGGATTACGGGGCGTATTATATGACGGCCTTTGCCGAAAATAAGGTTGTATATCCTATGCCGAAGGTGACGGAGGGGGATAAGAATTCGGGAACCTGTTTGTTCCTTGCAGTGAATCCGGAGTCTGACCGGTTGGAGGAAACCCTGCAGTATCTGGGAGACTGGATTGCATATACCATGAAGCAAACGGAGCAACCGTTATTCTTTGCAGACCGGGCGATTGGGGAGGATACTTACGAACATTCTTTATATGAGTTATACCGAAATGGTGAAATTTCCTTTGCCATCGAGGCGGAGATTACGGAAGGATACGATGAGGTTATAGAGGATGTTACAAAGCTGGAGGCGTATATCGCGGAGACGGACCGGAAGTTAAAGGTGTATTTGAAGGAATAGGATAGTAGAGAGAAAAAAGGAGAGAGAGGGGTGCGGTATGGGAAAGAAAAAACTGCTTTTTGCGGTGAGCGTACTGTTTTATTTCGGGATGGCCCTCCTTGCTGTATTTGCCGAAAAGCTTCATACGGCATCCCTAACGAGGGTGCGCATTGCGTATTTGGAACAGAGGGTATTTCATGCAGGAGAGAGTCAAAGCTTTCTTTCGGCACTGCCCCGGGAACTTTGCAGAACGGAGTTGTATTATCTGTCGGAGGAAGAAAAGAACGGGGAAGTACGCTATATTGCCAGAAAAATAGAGAACCTGAGCCTCGGAGAAGAGGAGGACGGGTATTGTCCGGTGGTGGATGGGATGTCGGCCCTTTGGCCACTGATTACGGAAGGTGCAGAGCAATTGACCGAGGGACAGGAGGTGTTTGTGGAAAATGAAGAAGACCTTAAGTCATGGTACTAAATGGAACCTGCGTTGTATCCTCTGTCTTGTGCCAAGCATTCTCGGAATTGCGGTGTTTTTCTTGCTACCCTATATACGGGTGTTGTATTATTCGGTGATTAACAATCAGTTTCAGAAGAAGTTTGTTTGGTTTGAGAATTACATAGAGGTGTTGAAGAATGAGTACTTCCGGCTTGCTATGAAAAACAGTCTGCTGATAATTGCAATCGGAGTACCGGTGCTTTTATTGCTTTCGTTAGTGTTATCGTTTTTACTTTCCTTTTCCATGCGGAAATTTGCCTTTTTGCGGGATTTGTTTATCTTTCCGATGGTGGTACCGACGGCAGCGATTGTACTGGTGTGGCGGGAGTTTTTTTCTGCATCCCAAACGGCACTTCCGATTTATGTGCTGTTTGTGTGGAAGAATCTGGGGATTTGCATCATTCTTTTGACGGCGGCGTTGACGACAATCGAGAATGAAATTTACGAGGCGGCACGGTTGGACGGAGCGGGTGCCTTGCGGTTGCATGTTCAAATCAGTGTTCCTCTGATTACGCCGGCCTTGTTTTTTACGTTGCTTCTGGCAATTATGAACACTTTTAAGATTTTTAAGGAGAGTTTTTTGTTTTACGGCGGGAAGTATCCGCCGGACCATAGCTATACGTTGCAGTATTACATGAACAATAACTTTTTGAAGTTTGACTACCAGGCCTTGGCATCGGCATCGGTACTGACCTCTGTACTTGTTCTGGTCATTGTATTTGCGGGACTTTCCATTCAAAGGAGGGTGCAGTCATGATGAAGAAGAGGATGTTGCCATGGATACTGTTCGGGGCAATGTTGCTTGCAGGATTTGTATTTTTAGTTCCGGTGGTGCTGACAGTCATCGGCTCCTTTCTGATTGGTGGACGGCTATCCGTAGCAGGCTACCGGGAACTATTTTTTGATTGTTTCCCTTTTTACCGGATGTTTTGGAACTCGGTACTGTATTCGGTAGGGATTACCATAGGAGCGATTGTGATAGCGGTGCCGGCGGCATTTGCCTTCAAGTTTGCAAAGTTTCCGGGAAAAAATGCACTGTATGTCTTATATATCGTTTTAATGATGATGCCCCTGCAGGTCATGATTTTACCGAATTACATAGGCCTCCGGGATATGAAGCTTTTAAATACTCCTTTTGCAATACTCCTGCCGCTTTTGTTTTCTCCTCTTGCGGTGGTGGTGTTGCACCAGTACTTGAAGGAGTGTGATGTGCAGGTGGTAGAGGCCGCTCGGCTAGAGACCAATTCCTGCCTGCGGATTCTTTGGAATTGTATTGTACCACAGATTAAGGTATGCGTGTTCGCGGTGGGACTTTTGATTTTTGCAGAGACCTGGAACCTGGTGGAGCAGCCGCTTTTATATCTGGAGGACGACAAATGGAAGAATCTTTCCTTGTTGTTTAGCGAAGCGGACCGGTACGAGGCCGAGGTGCTGCTGCCGGCAGCGGTGTTGTTTATGATACCGGTACTGTTGTGGTATCTGCTGTTTCATACGGAGTTGAGGAAGGGATTGAAGGTGTAAAAACAGAAAAACCATTTGACACCGTCTCAAAAGAAGAGTATAATAAATAGCGGTATGTAACATACCGCTATTTTATTTTTTTGGAGGGAACATCTATGAACAAAGGTACTGTTAAGTGGTTCAACAACCAGAAGGGTTTCGGTTTCATCAGCGATGAGCAGGGTAACGATGTATTCGTACATTACACCGGCTTAAACATGGAAGGATTCAAGTCTTTGGAAGAGGGCCAGGCTGTTGAGTTCGAAATCGTTGAGGGTGCTAAGGGACCGCAGGCTACGAACGTAACCAAGTTATAATTCAAGAAAGTTTTACGTGTACCTTTTTCTCATATATAAATTGTTTTAGATTTTTATACGGAATAAGCTATATTGTAAGAACGAATTGAAGTAAGGGGATATCGGCAAACGATATCCCTTTCTTACGATGTAAAGCTACGGAGGCTGGAGATGGAGAAGAAAGAAAAAACAGGTAAGTTCGGAAAAAGCGTGCTTTGGGCAGTGTTGAGTTATGTGGTGATTTCTGTTATTGCCGGTGTGTGTTATGTGATGCATGGGGGGAACGGTTCCAAGGTCTCCTGGTTTATGATAGTGGAGTTGATACTGTTCCCGGTACTGTTTTATGGGGCAGGCTATTTGGGTTCGAAAAAGTTTGAGCTTGAGAAGTTTAAGACCTACAAGGTTTGGCTGTTTGCGGCAGGTTTTTCGGCGGTGTTGATGCTGTTATGGTATTTTCTGATGGATGCATATGTAATGCTGAGCTTGCCTGCGGAAGTGGGAAGTCTTGCATTGGATTTGTTCCTTCGTAAGACTATAGTGGTGCAGGATTACGAGGTGTTGTATCTGATGGAAACGGACGGGTATAAGTATGTGTTGTTGCCGCTTATTCATTTTGTGTTTCGTCTGGTGTATTGGCTGCTGTATGCTTTGGGTAACCGGAAGTATGCAACAGGGCAGAAGGAGAGAGCTCGTTTATGAAGCTGATTATCAAATATTGCAAACCGCATGCATGGCGTATGCTGTACGGGTTTATGATTAAGATTACGGGGACTTTTGCGGACCTTGGCTTGCCTTGGGTGCTTTCCTACATATTGGACAACGTAGTGCCACTGGGGAAAATCCGGCCGGTGCTTTATTGGGGAGCCTTTATGTTGTTTTTGGCGGTGGCGGCACGGTATTGTAATATTTGGGCAAACCGGAAGGCATCTTTGGTGGCAAGGGATGTGACAAGAGCGGTGCGTCACGATTTGTTTGTAAAGACCATGAATCTGTCCGGACGGCAGACGGATACGCTTCACATTCCGTCTTTGGTATCCCGTATGACCTCCGATACCTATAACATTCACCATATGGTGGGGATGATGCAGCGTCTCGGTGTCCGGGCTCCGATGATTCTAATCGGCGGTATTATCATTACTCTGACCATGGAACCGGTATTGACGCTGGTGTTGGTCATTCTGTTGCCGATTCTCGGCGGCTTGATTTTTTATATTTCAAGAAAAGGGATTCCGTTATATAAAAGGGTGCAGTCCTCCATGGACTCTATGGTACGGATTATGCGAGAGAATATCTCCGGCATCCGTGTCATTAAGGCATTATCCAAAACCGAATATGAAAAGAAACGATTCCGGGGAGCTAACGATGAAATGCTGGCAAGAGAGCTCCATGCGGGAAGCGTGATGGCATTGTCGGGACCTCTCATGGGACTTTTGTTAAATATCGGATTAACACTGGTGGTTATTGTGGGTGCATACCGCGTGAATTCGGGTGCCAGTGAGCCGGGAAAGATTGTGGCTTTTCTTTCCTACTTTACGATGATTTTGAATGCGGTGATTATGATTAACCGTATCTTTATGGTGGCATCCAAGGCTACCGCCTCTGCAGGGCGTATTGATGAGGTTTTGTCTGCCCCGGAGGAACTGCGTGTGGAAAAGGCAGAGGAACTCTATTCCGGTGGAAAAAGGGAGGTTCCGCATATTGAGTTTAAGAAGGTGTCCTTCGGTTACCATGCGGCACCGGGAGAAACGGAAAAGTATTGTGTCAAAGATATTTCCTTCCGGATTTATCATGGGGAGAGCCTGGGAATTATCGGTGCTACCGGTAGCGGAAAGACCACCCTTTTGAATCTTTTGATGCGTTTTTATGATGTGACGGAAGGTCAGATTTTGATTGACGGACAGGATATCCGGGAGATTCCGTTGACAAAGCTTCGGGAACGGTTCGGTGTGGTATTCCAAAATGATGTGGTATTTGCGGATACTTTACGGGAAAACATTGCCTTCGGAAGAGAACTTTCGGATGCCGAGGTTGCGCAGGCGGCGGAGTATGCTCTGGCAGCGGGCTTCATTGCCGGCAAGGAGGAAGGCTATTCTCATAAGGCGGCCATTAAAGGTGCCGACTTGTCCGGCGGACAGAGACAGCGTCTGCTGGTGGCAAGAGCTTTGGCGGGAACGCCGGAGGTGCTTCTTTTAGACGATGCATCCTCGGCCCTTGATTATCGTACCGATGCGGAGATTCGTAAAAATATCCGGGAAAGCTACGGGGATACCACTACGATCCTTGTGGCACAGAGGGCATCTTCCGTGATGCAAATGACGCATATTCTGGTACTGGACGAAGGCGAATGTATCGGTTACGGTACCCACGGAGAATTGATGGAGACCTGTGATGTATATCACGAAATTGCCGAGCAGCAAATGGGCGACGTGGAATAGGAGGTGGCAGAGTGAAACGATTGTTACGTTATATGGCAAATTTTAAATTTCATCTGCTGCTTGCTTTGGTACTGGCGATATCCAGTAATTTGCTGGCACTTGTAGGACCGTCCCTGTCCGGTAAGGCGGTGGATGCCATTGCCCTCGGAAAGGGCAAGGTGGATTTTGACACGGTATGGTATTATGCGGGTCTGATGATTGTTTTTTATATCGCGTCGGCGCTGCTTTCCTACGCATTATCGATTCTCATGCTACAGATTGCCCAACGCATGGCGGCGCGGATGCGACAGCAGGTGTTTGATCGTCTTCTTTCTTTGCCGGTCAGTTATTTTGACCGGAATCAGGCGGGAGATATTATCAGCCGCGTATCCTACGATATCGATGTGATTTCCACCTCGGTGTCCAATGATTTTGTGCAGGTGGTGGCAGGTCTTGTTACAGTCATCGGCTCGTTGGTGATGATGCTGATTATTTCACCGCAGCTTACGGTGGTTATGTTTTTGATGATTCCGTTGTCGATTTACTATACCCGGTTTATGGCAAAGAAGACTCGCCCGATGTTTCGGAAGCGCTCCGCCAAAGCCGGTGAGTTAAACGGTATGGTGGAGGAGCTGATTACCGGTCAGAAGACCATTCAGGCCTATGCAAAGGAACAGGTCATGACGGACCGGTTTGATAAGCAGAACGAGGAAGCGGTAACGGCGTACTATAATGCGGAGTATTACGGAAGTATGATCGGACCGACGGTGAACTTTATCAACAACTGTTCCCTGACGGCAGTAACGGTGGCGGGTTCGGTGCTGTATTTGCTGAAGAAATTGTCTCTTGGTGATATTTCTTCTTTTGTGCTGTATTCCCGAAAGTTTTCCGGCCCGATTAACGAGCTGGCAAACGTGGTCAGTGAAATTCAGTCGGCCCTTTCAGCAGCGGAGCGCGTGTTCCGTGTCATTGAGGAACCGACGGAGGCAGAGGATATTTACGGTGCGGCAGAATTGTCCGGAGTAAAGGGAAATGTAACTATGGAGCATGTAGATTTTTCCTATGTTCCGGAAAAGCCGATTATCAAAAACTGGTCTATGGAAGCAAAGGCCGGAGAGTTGGTGGCAATCGTAGGACCGACCGGTGCCGGAAAGACAACGATTATCAATCTTTTGATGCGCTTTTATGACCCGCAAAGTGGCGAGATCCGGGTGGACGGACATGAGAACAGGGAAGTGACCATGAAGAGCCTGCGCTCTTCTTATGCCATGGTATTGCAGGATACCTGGGTGTTTGAAGGGACGGTGCATGAAAACATTGCTTACGGCAGAGAAGGGGCTACCAGAGAAGAAGTGATAGTGGCGGCAAAGGCAGCGGGAGTACATGAATTTGTAAAGCGTCTTCCGGAGGGCTACGATACCGTTATTACGGAGGATGGCGTAAATCTTTCTAAGGGGCAGAAACAGCTTCTGACCATTGCAAGAGCCATGCTGTCCGAAGCAAAGATGCTTATTTTAGACGAGGCGACGTCAAATGTAGATACCCGGACAGAGCTTCGTATCCGTACGGCGATGCTGAAGTTGATGGAAGGAAAAACTTGTTTTGTCATAGCCCACAGATTGTCTACGATACAAAATGCGGATAAGATTATTGTGGTAAACAGCGGTTCCATCGAAGAATGCGGAACCCATGCCGAATTGATGCAAAAACAAGGATTTTATTATAAACTTTATGCTTCACAGTTTCAGTAAAATGTGATAGAATGGATTAAAATAATAAGGCACAGACAGAAGTGTAATTAGGGGAACGCGCGAACTGTGGCAAGATAAAAGGAAGGATAGTACGATGAGTGGATTTTTCAGTTCCGACAATAAGTTTTTTATTTTAATGAGTAAGATTTTCGATTTGATGATGCTTGGGCTTTTGTGGCTTGTGTTTTGCATTCCGATTATTACCATCGGTCCTGCCAGCACGGCAATTTATTATGCAATGGTAAAGGTTATCCGCAGAGAGCGCAGTTATTTGTTTAAGGAGTTTTTCCGGTCCTTCAAGTTGAATTTTAAGCAGGGGGCGATTCTTACCCTGATTTACGGAGTTATGGCGGCAATCATATATGTGGATTTCATGTATATGTTAGATTTGTCGAAGGATGGCTCGAAGGTAGGCAGCATGATGTTAGGCGCATTTATTGTACTGGTTGTATTTGCAATCTTTACGGTAGTATATGCGTTCCCGGTGTTATCCCGTTTTACCATGACGCTTAAGAATTTGTTTAAGTGGTCCTTCTTTTTGGCAATTAAGCATATCGGCTGGACATTACTTTTTACGGTCCTGTTTATCGGAACCGCAGTAATGTTGTTCTTCTCTTTCTTCTACATGCCGCCGCTTATTATTTTCCTTCCGGGATTGTATACGTTGCTGGTATCGTTTCCGATGGAGCATATCTTTAAAAAGTATATGCCGGTAGAGGAAGAGTCGGATGAAGAGTCCGGCATTGACCGTTGGTATAACGAATAGGAAACCGGCTGAGTTCAGATAGGAGGTTCTATGGATACGAAATTGTATGACATGATGCATTGGGGAAGAATCGAAGCGGTTGTTTATGCGGAAGAGGACAAGCCTTATGATTTTCTGGGCGCACATAGGACTGAAGACGGCACTTTGATTCAGGCGTATTTTCCGGATGCATCCGGAGCAAGTGTTCTTTACCGGGGCAAGGAATACCCGATGGAGTGCGCAGATGAGAGCGGATTTTTTGCCGTGTTGTTGGAGCAGAAGAATGTAAAGACTTACCGGTATCGTGTGACGTACGAGAGCGGAACGGTGGAGTGTGAGGATGTTTATCGTTTTGCACCAACCCTTTCCGACGCGGAGATGGATGCATATTCCAATGGCATCCATTACGAAGCCTATAAAATGTTAGGTGCGCACCCGATGACGGTTGACGGCGTGGAAGGAGTACGTTTTGCGGTATGGGCACCGAATGCGGTTCGTGTCAGTGTGGTAGGTGATTTCAATTTCTGGGATGGCAGACGGTATCCGATGCATCGTCACGAGAAGCACGGCATTTTTGAAGTGTTTGTGCCGGGGGTAAAGCAGGGGGATATTTATAAGTACGAGATAAAGGTAAAAGGCGGCCTTACCGTGTTGAAGGCAGACCCGTATGCTTTTGCGGCACAGAAGCGTCCGGATACGGCCTCTGTTGTGTTTGATTCTTCGGCCTTTGTATGGAAGGACGCTGCATGGCAGGCAGAGAAGGCAAAAAACACTTCCAAAGAAAAGCCGATGGCTATTTACGAGCTTCACTTAGGATCCTTTCAGAAACCGACGGAGGAAGACGGCAGCTTTTATAATTACCGTGAGTTAGCGGTAATGGTAGCAAAGTATGTAAAGGATATGGGGTATACCCATATTGAGTTGCTTCCGGTGATGGAGCATCCGTTTGACGGCTCCTGGGGTTATCAGGTAACCGGTTATTATGCTCCGACGGCTCGTTACGGTACGCCGGAGGATTTTAAGTATTTTGTGAATTACATGCATGAAAAGGGCATCGGTGTGATTTTAGACTGGGTGCCGGCGCATTTCCCGAGAGATACCTTCGGACTTGCGGAGTTTGACGGCACTTGTCTTTACGAGCACAAAGACCCGCGTCAAGGCAGTCATCCGCATTGGGGCACCTTGATTTTCAATTACGGCAGACCGCAGGTGTCTAATTTCTTAATCGCCAATGCCATGTATTGGGCGGAAGAGTTCCATGCGGACGGTATCCGTATCGATGCGGTGGCATCCATGCTCTATCTGGACTACGGAAAGCAGGACGGCGAATGGGTTGCAAATCAATATGGCGGTAATGAGAACTTAGAAGCAATCGAGTTGTTTAAGCATATGAATTCCATGATGAAGAAGCGGAATCCGGGCGTTGTGATGATTGCGGAGGAGTCTACAGCGTGGCCGAAGGTGACCCATGCGGTAGAGGATGACGGCCTCGGCTTTGACTATAAGTGGAATATGGGCTGGATGAATGACTTTACCAACTATATGAAGTCGGATCCGGTTTACAGAAAGGGTAACCAGGGAGCGTTGACCTTCAGTATTATGTATGCCCACAGTGAGAATTTCGTTTTGGTGCTTTCCCACGATGAGGTGGTACACGGCAAGGGATCCATGGTGAACAAGATGCCGGGTACTTATGAACAGAAGTTTGATAATCTCCGGGCCGCTTACGGGTATATGATGACCCACCCGGGAAAGAAGTTATTGTTTATGGGGCAGGATTTTGCACAGTTTTCTGAGTGGAACGAGGCGAAGAGCTTGGAATGGGAGTTGGTAGATGAGTACGAGTCTCATCGTCAGATGCAGACCTACTATAAAGCGCTGAATCATTTGTATACGTCTCACCCGGCCCTTTATGAAGGGGATTACCTGCAGGAGGGCTTTGAATGGATTGACTGTATGGATGCTGAGCGCAGTATCATTACTTTCCTACGTCGTTCGAAGGAGAGTAAGGAGCAGCTTCTTGTGGTTTGCAACTTTACTCCGGTGACCCATACCGAGTATCGCGTAGGCGTGCCGTTCGCAGGCAAGTTCAAGGAGATTTTCAATAGCAGCAAGCCGGAATTCGGCGGCTCCGGTGAGGGCAATCCTCGAGTGAAAAAGTCCAAACCGGTGAATTGGAACAACCGTGACAATTCCATCGAGCTTACGATTCCGGGACTTTCCATGATGGTATTTTCCTGTGAGGAGGAGGTTCCGAAGAAGAAGGAGCCTGCAAAGAAGGAAACTTCGGAAAAGACAACTGTCAAGAAGGCAGGAAAGTTGAAGAAGAACGATAATAAGTAATTATTAGGAGGAACAAAAGATGGACGAAAAGATGGATTTTTCAGTTTTAGAATCATTTTTGGATGCGGCATGGCCGAAGGCGTTTGCTATTTTGAAGATTATTGTAGTGGCGCTTTTAATCTGGGTTATCGGTAAGAAGGTAATCAAACTTGTGTTAAAGATTACAAAGCGAGCTTTGGAAAAGGGAAAGGTAGATGACGGTGTACAGAGCTTTTTGATGTCTTTGGTTCGTATTTTACTGTACGGTATTTTGATTGTAATTTTAGCAGGTACCGTTGGTATCGAAACCGGTTCTATTATTGCACTGTTGGGATCTGCCGGTCTTGCAATCGGTCTTGCACTGCAGGGTAGCTTGGCCAACTTTGCGGGCGGCGTGTTGATTTTGATTTTGAAACCGTTCCGCATCGGTGATTATATTGTGGCAAACGGAATGGAAGGTACCGTTACGAGTATTGATATTTTCTATACGAAGCTTCGTACCGGTGATAATCGTGTGGTTGTGCTTCCGAACGGAACTCTTTCTAACAGCGACTTGATTAATGTCAGCCAGGAACCGATTCGTCGTGTGGATTTGGTGGCGTCTGTGGATTATGACAGCGATATTAAGAAGGTAAAGCAGATTTTGTTTGACATTGCTTCTGATTTGGAGTATTCTTTTGAAGATGAAGGACACGCAATCCAGGTGTATGTAAACAGTTATGAAGCCAGCTCCATTGACGTAGGTCTTCGTTTCTGGGTAAACGCAGGGGATTACTGGGCTGCAAAGTGGACTGCAAACGAGCAGATGAAGGAGAAGTTTGATGCCGCAGGCATCAGCATTCCGTTTAATCAGCTGGATGTTATGATTAAGAATAAATAAGAGATAATGAGGGAGATTACCGGTATGTCAGAAAAGGTAACGGATTTTTTCGGAATTGACGTGTTTAACGATACGGTCATGGCGGAGCGCCTTCCGGAAGAAACATACGCAGCATTAAAAAAGACAATTGAAAACGGAGAAGAATTGGATGCACAGGTGGCGGAAGTGGTAGCAAATGCCATGAAGGACTGGGCAATTGAGAAGGGGGCAACCCATTATTCTCATTGGTTCCAGCCGATGACCGGTATTACCGCGGAAAAGCACGATGCATTTATTACTCCGGCACCGGGCGGTAAGGTAATGATGGAGTTTTCCGGAAAAGAGCTCATTAAGGGTGAATCCGATGCCTCCAGTTTCCCGAACGGCGGACTTCGTGCAACCTTTGAGGCGCGAGGCTATACCGCGTGGGACTGTACCTCTCCGGCTTTTGTCCGTGAAGATGCGGCAGGCGTTACCCTCTGTATTCCGACGGCCTTCTGTTCCTATACGGGTGAGGCTCTGGATAAGAAGACACCGCTTCTTCGTTCCATGGAGGCGTTAAATACTCAGGTACTCCGTATTTTGAAATTGTTTGGCAATGACGATGTGAAGAGCATTTCCTGTTCCGTAGGTCCGGAGCAGGAGTACTTCTTAGTTGACCGTGCGAAGTTTTTAAAGAGAAAGGACCTGATTTTTACGGGACGTACCCTGTTCGGTGCTATGCCGCCAAAGGGTCAGGAGATGGATGACCACTATTTCGGTACGTTAAAGGAGAAGGTTGCTTCCTTTATGAAGGAATTAAACGTGGAGCTGTGGAAGCTTGGTATTACCGCAAAGACCCAGCATAACGAGGCGGCTCCGGCACAGCACGAGCTGGCTCCGATTTACGATATTGCCAATATTGCCACCGATCATAACCAGTTGATTATGGAGGTTATGAAGAAGGTAGCAAACCGTCACGGCATGGAGTGTCTGCTTCACGAGAAGCCGTTTGCGGGAGTAAACGGTTCCGGTAAGCACAACAACTGGTCCATGGTGACGGATACCGGCGAGAATTTGTTCAAGCCGACCAAGAAGCCGCATGAAAATATCCGCTTCTTACTGTTCTTGTCCGCGATTTTAAAGGCGGTGGATGAGAACGCAGAGCTTCTTCGTTATTCCGCATCCTGTCCGGGCAACGACCACAGATTGGGCGGTCACGAGGCTCCGCCGGCAATCATCTCTATCTTCCTTGGCGAGCAGCTTGAGGATATTTTGGCACAGATTAAAGAGAACGGTGAGGCTACCGAGTCCAAAAAGGGCGGCAAGCTGAACACCGGTGTACATACTCTTCCGGCGTTAAAGAAGGATGCAATGGATCGTAACCGTACGTCGCCGTTTGCATTTACCGGAAACAAGTTTGAGTTCCGTACCGTAGGTTCTTCCATGTCCATTGCGGATGTAAACTCTGTATTAAATACCATTGTGGCAGAGGCTCTTTGTGAGTTTGCGGATGAACTGGAACAGGCAGAGGATTTTGAGTCCGCTGTAAAGGAGCTGATTGCGAAGACTGTCAGAAAGCACGAGCGTATCGTATTCAGCGGCAACGGTTATTCCGAAGAATGGGTGAAGGAAGCAGAACGGAGAGGTCTTCCGAACATCGCATCCATGGTAGAGTCCATTCCGGCTCTTGTCAGTGAAAATACCATTCGTATTTTTGAAAAGCATCACGTACTTTCCGAGGCGGAGTTACATTCCCGTGCAGAGGTAAGCTACGAGATTTATTCCAAGGCAATTAATATTGAGGCAAGAACCATGGTGGATATGTCCGCAAAGCAGTACATTCCGGCGGTGATTCAGTATACCACGGAGCTTGCAAACTCCATCAATACCATTCGTCAGGCAGTACCGGGGGCAGATGTGACCGTACAGACTTCCATGCTGTCTGAGATTTCTGAGCTTTTGGTTACGGCAAGAGCTGCGCAGAAGACTTTGGAGGCTTGTATTGAAGAGGCTGCGAAGAAGGCGACCGGCAAGGAGCAGGGCTTGTACTTTCGCAAGTCTGTGGTTCCGGCAATGGAGGCCCTTCGTGCTCCGATTGACAAGCTGGAAATGTTGGTAGCTAAGAAGGATTGGCCGGTACCGAGCTACGGCGATTTGCTGTTTGAGCAGTAAATACAAGGTGGTATGGCAATCCGAAGGATAATCGGTTAATAATGAGATGTCTTTCCTGTGAGGTAAAATCATAGGAAGGGCATCTTTTTGTTCTTAAATTAGAATTAGATTAGAATACGGTTAAGCCTATTGCATTCGGAGAAAAAGTAGAATACAATAGGGACAGTTCAAAGAAAGTACGAAAAACATAGGAGGCAGGAGTGTATGAAAAGTGCGAAGCAGATTGTTTTTATTCTAATCGGTGCAGCAATGATTTTACTGAGCGTGATGCTGATCGCTGTGAAAAATACAAATAATGCACAGGGGCGTTTTAACGGAGAGAGCGGAGGAGAATACGGGAGCGAGGTGTTTGAAGGACCAATCACTTCTCTTGTATTTGAAGCCGGGGCTTGTGATATAGAGGTGTTGGCCGGAGATGCGGATTATTTTATCCTTGATTATGAAGGTTTGAAATACGGGAATCTTTCTCATAGGTTTGAGGACGGAGAATTATTGATTTCTTATAAGCAGGACAATAATTGGCCGGCGAAGATGTTTGTTGATAATGATATTGATGACCAGAAGATTACTCTTACCGTACCGAGAGGAGCTGAGCTTGAAAGCGCATTGTTTGAGTTCGGTGCAGCGGAAATTTCCATGGAGGAGATTATGGCGAAGAAGTTGTATCTGACGGTGGGAGCAGGCGAACTGAAGGCTGACAAACTTACGGCGACGGAGCTTGCAAGATTTAATGTGGGTGCCGGAACTTTTTCCGCAGTGGATGTAGCTTTGACAGATGCGGAACTGGAATGCGGTGTAGGTGAAATGAATGTGTCCGGTATTTTTTACGGTGACACGAAAGCAGAATGCGGCGTGGGGGCTATGGAGCTTGCTGTTTACGGAGAGCCGGAACAGTACCGAGGAGAACTTAATTGCGGCTTGGGCGAAATTGATTTCGGAACCATTAGCATTGAGGGCAGCGGAAATAAAACTTACGGAACATCTTCGGCAGAGCGTCGGATGGATATAAAATGCGGTATCGGTGAAGTGGATGTTCGCTTCAACAACTGAGGGAAAAGAGAGGAGATAAAAGTATGGATATGCAGAATAAGAAATTGGCAAAGTCGAGAAATGACAGAAAGTTATGCGGTGTGTGCGGAGGATTTGCGGAGTATTTGAATCTGGATCCGACGGTAGTTCGTCTGATTTGGGTGCTGTTGGCAATTGCAGCCGGAAGCGGTGTGCTTGCCTATATTATCTGTGCATTGATTATGCCGGAAGCGTAAACTACAGAACGAAGGGCGGGGAACTGCTGATTCCTAAGGAAAAAAGGGACGGCGGTTCCTTTTTTTCTTTTGCAGATACTTGTACTTTGCGGAAATGTGTGTTATGCTAGAAAGTGGATTAAACTTAAAATTAATTTTTGCCTGATCAGAAAGGGAATTGTTATGAAGAAATTAATTGATATGATAGCGGAAGACGTAAAGGACGCGTTTTTGGCTTGCGGATATGATGAGAAGTACGGCATGGTTTCCTTGTCCAATCGTCCGGATTTGTGTCAGTACCAGTGTAACGGTGCTATGGCTGCGGCAAAGCAGTACAAGGTGGCTCCGATTGAAATTGCAAAGGCAGTTGTTGCGCAGCTCTCCGAGAGTGATACGATTTCGGAGGTGACTGCTGTTATGCCGGGCTTTATCAATATCAAGGTGGATAATGAGTTCCTTGCGGCATATTTGCAGGAAATGACGGAGCAGGAGGATTACGGCTTCGAGAAGGCAAAGAATCCGCTGACCATTATTGTGGATTATGGCGGACCGAACGTGGCAAAGCCGCTTCATATCGGTCATTTGCGTTCTGCGGTTATCGGTGAAAGTATTAAGCGTATTTGCCGTTTTGCGGGACACAATGTCATCGGTGACGTGCATTTGGGAGATTTGGGGCTTCAGATGGGTCTTGTGATCGAAGGTGTACGCCTTCGCGATCCGTCTCTTCCGTATTTTGATGAGAATTTTACCGGTGAGTATCCGACGGAGCCGCCGTTTACTCTTTCTGAGCTGGAGCAGATTTATCCGGAGGCTTCCGCACGTTCCAAGCAGGATGAGGCGTTTAAAGAGCAGGCACAGCGTACGACGCTGGAGTTCCAGCAGGGAAAGCGCGGCTATGTGGCTTTGTGGCAGCACATTATGAATGTGTCTGTGCCGGATTTAAAGAGAAACTACGAGAATTTAAATATTTCCTTTGATCTTTGGAAGGGAGAGAGCGACGTACAGCCGTATATCCCGGATATGGTGCAGGATTTGATTGACAAGGGACTGGCTTATGAGAGTCAGGGCGCGATGGTAGTGGATGTACAGGAGTCTGGCGATACGAAGGAGATTCCTCCGTGTATCGTGCGGAAGTCCGACGGTGCGGCACTTTATGCCACCTCCGATTTGGCTACCATTGTGGAGCGCGAGAAACTTTACGAGCCGAATCGCTACATTTACCTTGCGGATAAGCGTCAGGAGATGCATTTTACCCAGGTGTTCCGTACCGCGAAGAAGGCCGGTATCGTGGAGCAGGAGAAGGACATTATGTTCCTGGGCTTCGGTACCATGAACGGCAAGGACGGCAAGCCGTTTAAGACAAGAGATGGCGGCGTGATGCGTCTGGAGCAGCTGATTGCGGACACCAACGAAGAAGTATTGAAGAAGATGACGGAAAATCGTGATATGGATGAAGCGGAAGCAAAGGAAATTGCGAAGCTTGTGGGCCTTGCGGCAATTAAGTACGGTGATTTGTCCAATCAGGCAACCAAGGATTATATTTTTGATTTGGATCGCTTTACCTCTTTTGAAGGAAATACAGGACCGTACATTTTGTACACTATGGTTCGTATTAAGTCCATTCTTGCAAAGTATTATGCAGACGGTACCGAGAAGAAGCAGGTGGCAATCAATGCCAGCGTGAGAGAGTACGGCGCAGATGAGTTGTCTCTGATGCTTTTGACGGCACGGTTTAACGATGTCATGGAGCATGTATACGAGGAAACGGCTCCGCACAAGCTTTGTCAGTATATCTACGAGTTGGCGGATGCCTTTAACAGCTTTTATCACAATAACAAAATCATTGCGGAAACCGATGGGGTTAAGCAAGGTGAGTGGATTTCTCTTATTACCCTGGTACTTCGTTTGTTGGAAATCTGCATTGATTTGCTTGGTTTTTCGGCACCGGACAGAATGTAAGGTGACCTAACGTACAGAGAGGGCTTATGTTTACAGGACGTACACAGGAACTGGAACGGCTCGAAGCCTTGTATGCTTCGGAGCGCAGCGGGATCATTGTTCTATACGGAAGAAGCGGCATCGGTAAGACAACACTGATTCGTCGTTTTTTACAGGGGAAAAACGGGGTTTACTATGCGGCACGAAGAGTGACGGCAAGGGAACAGTTTCTTTGCATGACGCAGGAGTGGAAGACGGAAGATGCCACGGATTTTTATGAGGCATTGTCTTCTTTGTATGCATCACATGCTCCGAAGGGCAAGTTGATTCTTGTACTGGATGAATTCCGAAATCTGTTGGAGGATTCTGCAGAGTTTCTTACGGCTTTTTTACGGTTCTACGCAGAGCATCACGGAGACGGCACGTTGTTGACGGTGTTGGTGTCTTCGTCGGTGTCCTGGGTGGAAAATGAAATGGCCGGCGTTTTGGGAAGTGCAGCCAGACTGCTCTCGGGTTTTATTAAGTTGAAGGAATTTTCCTTTATGGAACTTGCGAATTATCACAAGAACAGCTCTGTACGGGAGAATATTTATACGGGTGCCGTGTTAGGTGGTATTCCGGCATATTTGCGACTTTGGAAGGAGCAGGACAGCTTTAAGGATAATGTGATGCGTCTGTTTCTTACAGAGGATGCCCCGTTGTTTGCGGAGACGGAGCACTATTTGAAGAAAGAATTGCGGGAGCTGTCTGCATACAATACGATTTTGGCGGCTCTGGCTCAGGGAAAGTATAAGTTAAATGATATTTATGCGCAGACCGGCTTTTCTAGAGCGAAAATCAGCGTGTATTTAAAGAATTTGACGGAACTGGATTGTACGGAGAAATTGTTTTCCTTTGACAATGCGGAGCAAAGAAACGTACAGAAGGGATTGTATCGTATCCGGGAGCCGTTTTTACGGTTCTGGTACCGGTTTATTTATCCGAATCTGTCGGAAATTGCTATGGGCAGAGGGGAACAGGTATATGATACGGCAATTGCCCCGTGTTTGACGGAGTTTGTGAGAGAAGCTTTCAGCGATGTGTGCGGAGAGTATCTGCAGCTTATGAACCGGTACCAAAAGCTTTCCGGAAGATACGGAAGCTTCGGTGTATGGTACGGAAAGCTGGGGAAAATCGACGTGGTTGCAAAACGTGAGGACGGAGCTTGTCTTGTGGGCTTTTGCGATTGCGGAGAGCGTTTGACGGGAATTGACGTTTTTGAAGGTTATGTTTCCGTGTTGGAAAGCGCAGGAATCCGCCCGACGGAACTGTACTGTTTCTCCATGCAAGGCTTTACGGCCGAGTTTGAACGGGTGGCCGCAGAGCAGGGAATACACCTTGTCCGGGCAAAGGATATGTAAGGCTTAGGTGATACCGCAGGGTATCGGAAAGGCAGAAAAATGTACCATAAGATTGCAAGGTTGATTATATATAAAGAGATTGCGGATGCGGAGATTTTAAAGGATATCGCGGTTTGCATTCATGAATATGAGCAGCAGAGAGCGGATAAATCTCAGACGGTGGAGAAGTTATATGTGCAGGTGCACAAGCTTTTGGATTTGGCAACCGCATACGGGTTTGATGAAAATTTATGGCAGGCGTATATCGCGTATATTCTTGCTATGGCGGAAACTCCTTTTTCTTTGTTGTGTGAGAAAAACGGAGCCTCGGAAGGATCGGCTAATATTTTGGCAAAAAAAGATTTTGCGATTTTCAGAGAATTGTTTTTCTATGATTTTTCGGGGCTTGAGGCAGAACTGGATATCGATTGTTTCTCTGTATTGACGAACTACCGGTCCATTCCGAAGAGAGCGCAGTATTTTAATAAGAGTGTAGCGGATAAGGTAAAGGAATTGCAGCATGCCTTGGCAGCATCGAAAGATGAAGAGGATGTGTTTGCGGCGGTGACCGGTTTTTATAAGAAATACGGTGTCGGCCAGTTCGGATTAAATAAAGCGTTTCGTCTGGTAGGAGAAGGGGAAGAGTTTTCTCTGCAACCGATTACAAATACGGAGGTTGTCCGCTTAGACGATATTATCGGATATGACCTGCAGAAAAAGACGTTGGTGGAGAATACCAAGGCCTTTGTGGAAGGAAAAAAGGCTAATAATGTCTTGTTGTACGGCGACAGCGGTACCGGAAAGTCCACCAGCATCAAAGCAATTTTAAATGAGTTTTACGACGACGGATTACGAATGATAGAGATTTACAAGCATCAGTTTCATCAGCTGTCGGCGTTGATATCGAAGATTAAGAATCGGAATTACCGGTTTATCATTTATATGGACGATTTGTCCTTTGAAGAGTTTGAAATTGAGTACAAGTATTTAAAGGCCGTGATAGAAGGCGGTTTGGAAATCCGTCCGGAGAATATTTTGATTTATGCGACATCCAACAGACGGCATTTGATCCGGGAAACCTGGTCGGATCGTTCAGATATGTCAAAGGACGAGCTGCACCGTTCCGATACCATGCAAGAGAAGCTGTCCCTGGTAGCGCGGTTCGGTATTTCCATCAATTACTCGGCACCGGATAAGCGGGAGTTTGAGCGGATTGTAAAGGGAATTGCGGCAAAGTATTCGGAGCTTGCCGGAAAGGAAGAAATGTTACTGGCACAGGCGAATATTTGGGAGCTGCGTGGGGGCGGTCTCTCGGGACGAAGTGCACAACAGTTTATTCACTATATACTGGGGAAAGAAGAGTAAAACGCAAGGCGTATGAGTTACTATGAAAGGAGAATGGGTATGAGAAAAACAGTAAGAAAGCAGTTGAAAAAGGTATTATTTGCGGTGTTGTGCGTCAGCCTTTTGTTTGCAAAGGGGGAATATGCATCCGCGGCAACAGAAGCGGTTTACGAATATGCGGAAGAGCTGGGGGAAGGCAAGGTTTACCGCGGAGTGGTAACTACCTACGGTTTGAATGTGCGTACTGCGGCGGGCAAGGATAATCCGCAGTTAAAGCTCAATGAAGTGAATGTTGTATTGGACAAAGATGATGAAGTGGCAATTCTTGCCCAGGAAGTAAATAACGGTCAGGTTTGGTACAAGGTGTCCTTTTTGAAAAATGAAACGATTCTGATCGGTTATATTCACAGCAGTTATGTAAACCTTACGGTGGATGTGGTACAGCCGATTGCTACTCCGACTCCGGTACCGACGGCTACTCCGATTCCGACGGCAACCCCGATTCCGACGCCGACGGAAGCAGCACCGACGGCGACACCTACCCAGACTCCGCAAGAAGGAGAAGAAGGCGGAAATGGTGGTGGTATTGTAGCTATTTTGGTTGTGGTTGTCATTGCGGCGGGAGCTTTGGTGGCGCTTTGGTATATCAAGAAGCGTACTGACGATATGAAGGGCAACGAAACCAGTGAGAAGCTGGATAATCTGAAAAATGTTCCGGTGAGCAGTGCGCCGCTTTCTGCGGACGGTACGCCGATTCCGGTGATGAAGAGAAGAGAGCAGCCGGCGCAGGAGTCTTATGATGAGAACAGACGCCAGCCGGTGGAACGTCAGGATGAGGCAAGTATTCTTGCGGATAAGGAACGTGCCCGCTTGATGAATGAGGAGATGATTCGTCAGATGCGTAGCGGAGAAGCTACGGATGATGCAGAGCTTCGTGAAATTGCCGAGAGTCTGAAGGAAAAAGAAGTTTTACGTGAGGAAATCGATCGTCTCCGTATCGGAGATATGGTATATCACGAGTATTTCGGCAAGGGTATTGTGCGGGATAACAGTGATGTAAAGGTAATCGAAATCAGCTTCGGTCAGGATGTGCGTTTCTTAAATAAGGCCTCCTGTGCGTCCAAGAGATTGCTGCGTAAGCTGTAGGAGTATTCCGAAAGGAAAAGTTAATTAAGTAAGATATGTACCCGGCAGCAGGTTTGAAACTTGCTGCCGGGTTTCTTTTACCCTCGTTCCGTGACCGGACTATCGCTCAAATACAAATAGAAAGTGAGCAGATAAAGACCGCTTAAACCGACCAGGGCGTAAACGATACGGGATATCCAGGACATGGAACCGAACAAAAATGCAACTAAATCGAAATCAAAGAAGCCGATTAAACCCCAGTTAACAGCACCGATGATTGCGATGGTAAGAGCAGTTGCATCCAATAACTTGTTTCTCATGGTTGCCTCCGTTCTGCCTTAAAGCGGCTGGTTACAGTGTATCTCCGGTGTTTCCGAAGAATGTAAAGATACTATTTCTTTACGGTTTTAGTTTGGTTTTTTTTCAGAAAAAGTAAACAACCAATTTTTTTCAAAAAAGATGTTGACAAAAATAATGACATAGTGTACTATATAGCTAGTGCACTAAGTTGGTAATGGGAAAAGGAGGTATGGAATGGAGTTTTCCACAAGCACACCGATTTATTTGCAGGTCGTCGATGAAATCAAGCGAATGTTGATGAGCGGAGAACTGCAACCGGGAGAGAAACTTTGGTCTGCAAGGGACATGGCGGTGCGGTATAAGATTAATCCGAATACGGCAGCCCGGGTTTACAAGGAACTGGAACTGCAAAACCTCTGTTTCACAAAGCGGGGACTGGGGACGTATCTGAACGAAGAAGCGGGGATTGCGGAACGGCTGAAAAAGGAGAAGGCCGAGCAGCTCGTGGAAGATACGCTTGCTACGTTTTTAGGGTTAGGGTATACCAAGGAAGAGCTGCAGGAGTTGTTTCAAAAGGCGATTTCGAGGTTGTAATAATAGGGTGGTACAGCATGGTATCAATAGGATTATAAGGAGGACATTATGGTAGAAGCGAAGTTGGTGGGAAAGCGTTATTTAGGGAAGCAGGCAGTGAAAGATGTAAATATGGTATGGGAGGACGGCAGGATTTATGCGTTGTTGGGACCGAACGGCAGCGGAAAAACAACCTTTATGAAAATGGTGGCGGGGCTTGTAAAGCCGACTGCCGGAGAGTTGTACTATAACGGAGAAAAAATCGGTGTGGAGTCAAAAAGAAAAGTGGCATATATGTCCACGGAGCCTTTCTTTTATTCCTACATGAACGTGAAGCATGTGGGAAAATACTATGCAGACTTTTTTGAGGATTTTTCTATGGAACGTTATGAGGAATTGATTGCCCGTATGGATCTTAAAATGACTGACAAGGCAAAGGAGCTTTCCTCCGGACTTGCGGCAAAGTTAAAGATTGCGGCGACCTTGGCGAGAGATGCCCAGCTTTATATGCTGGATGAGCCGTTAAACGGTATCGATATTATTGCAAGAGAAAGCATTATAGAGACCATTGTGGAAGCGGCAGGTGAAGGCAAGACCGTTGTGATTTCCAGTCACTTGGTGGATGAGCTTGAACCGATTGTGGATAGTGTGGTATTTATGAAGCAGGGCGGTGTAATTTTGGCCGGTGATGCAGAGGAAATTCGTACCGAGCGAGGCAAATCCATTGTGGACCTATACAAAGAAGTATACGCATAATAAGGAGAGGAGATAAAGTAATATGGGTAAATTGATTAAGTATGAGTTTAGAAAACAGTTGTTGTCAAAGCTTGTAGTAGGAGTTGTTGTTGCGGTATTGCAGCTTGTGTATTTGGCAGGAGTGATTTTTGATAATGGGGATTGGGCAGCGATTGGCTTAGGCGGAACGATGATTGTAGCGATGATTTCCTTGCTTTATTTCAGCTTTGAAAGTATTGTAACCTATTCTAACGATTTGAAAACCAAACAGAGCTACATGTTGTTTTTAACTCCGCGGAATATGTTTCAGATTGTGGGAGCAAAGCTTGTAACGACGATTCTTCAGATTTTTGTATGTGGATGTGCTTTTGCGGCTATCGGTATCGGTGATGTATTTCTGCTTTGTGCGAAAAAAGGCGATGTAAAGATGTTCTTGGATACGATAAAGGAATTTTTCCAAGCATTGACCGGTGTGGAAATCCGCTTAGTAGAAGTTGTTTATGTGGTTTTAATGCTTCTGGTTGCATGGCTCGTATTTATTGCACTGGCAATGTTCGCCATTACTCTTTCTACGACATTACTTTCCAATTGGAAGTTTAAGGGTGTAGCCAGTGTTGCGATTTATTTTGCACTGGATTGGTGTGTGACGAAGGTGGCAACTCTTGTAACTCCGACCGGATTTTTGGAAGGAGAATACATAGTGGTAAATACGGAAGCGTGGGCTTTCATTGGTGTGTATGCAGCGGCGCTGGCATTGAGTTATGTGGGCACAGCATTGTTGCTGGATAAAAAGGTAAGCGTATAATCGCAATTTATTATATTTTTTTAAACAGGGTGGAAAAATTTAAGAAAGTGGGAATCTTTTTTCGTAAGGCTTTACTTGACGAATGGGAGTAGGAAAAGTATAATGAGTGTGGGGCAGTTTGCCCCACACTCTTCGTATTAGGAGGAACGTGCGATGTTAGAGATTTTTAAGACAGCAGAGAACGGCGATTTTATTCGTTTGGACAAAATTGAAAAAGACTGTTGGGTATCTTTGACCGCACCCAGTCCCAAGGAGTTGGAAGAAGTGGCCGGCATGACAGGTGTGGAGCTGGATGCTCTCAGAGCACCTCTCGATGAAGAAGAAAAAGCACGTATTGAGCTGGAAGACACCTATCATTTGATTTTGGTCGACTCTCCGGAAATCGAAACGGAGCTGGTGGATGATGTGGAGCGGAAGCGTTACACCACTATGCCGCTGGCGATTATTACGGCAAAGGATATCGTAATTACGGTTACTTTACGGGAAACGCCGATTTTACAATACTTTAAGACCGGAAAAATCAAGGATTTCTTTACTTACAAAAAGACCCGCTTCATTATGCAGGTGTTTTATAAGGTGGCAACGGT
The DNA here is from genome assembly GCA_964545045.1 of uncultured Lachnospiraceae bacterium. GTDB lineage: Bacteria > Bacillota > Clostridia > Lachnospirales > Lachnospiraceae > SIG307. The sequence goes on from CAZJEN010000006.1 coordinate 27,497, forward strand.
GTTCCTGCAGTATCTGCGAGTGATTAACCGGGAAAGCGACCGTTTGGAGGATAAGCTGAAGGAATCCCAGCGTAATCTGGAAATCATGGAAATGCATGAGCTTGAAAAGGCTCTCGTGTACTTTACCACCGCAATCCGTTCCAACGAAACAGTGTTTGAGAAACTGCTTCGCACGGAGAAGGTGAAGCGCTATCCGGAGGATGAGGATTTACTTGAGGACGTTATTATCGAGAACCGTCAGGCGTTAGAGATGGCGAATATCTACAGCGGTATTTTAAACAGTACCATGGATACCTTCTCGTCGATTCTCTCCAATAATTTGAACAATGTAATGAAGGCATTGGCAACGCTTACGATTGTACTGTCGATTCCTACCATGATTGCCAGCTTTTACGGTATGAATGTGCCGCTTCCGGGGCAGAATCAACCATATGGTTTTTTGTTTGTGTTGGGAGGAGCATTGTTGATTGCTTCCATTATAGCCATTATTTTTAGAAAGAAGGATTTGTTTTAATGAAGTTTTTGAATCGTTTGGAACGAAAGTTAGGGCGTTATGCCGTTCCGAATTTGATGCTTTATATGATAGTGTTGTATGGGGCGGGCTTTGTGTTGGACATGATGGCTCCGACCTTTTATGTCAGGTGGTTATCTCTGGATGTGTACCGCATCCTGCACGGAGAAGTATGGCGTCTGATTACGTTTATATTACAGCCTCCGAGTGACAATGTGTTTTGGGTGGTTTTGGAATTGTATATTTACTATTCCATCGGTCGTTCCCTGGAGTCTATGTGGGGCTCTTTCCGGTTTAATGTATACTTTTTTTCCGGACTTTTGTTCCAGATTGTGGCGGCCTTTTTGTTTTACGGAATTGCATGTCTTGTTTTGGGGCAGGGAATGGTATATGTCAGCACGGTGGGAATCGGTAGCATGTATTATGTAAATCGTTCTATGTTCCTTGCTTATTTTGTAATGCTACCGAATGCTACATTTTTAATGTTTTTCCTCATTCCGGTAAAGGCAAAGCTGCTCGGTATTTTGTACGGTGCCTTGATGGGATATGAGGCGATTTCTTACATTACCCATTACGGGTTCCGCGCGGGAGGACCGTATGCTCTTGCTATCGTGGTTTCCGTTTTGAACTTTATCATCTTTTTCTTTGCTACCAGAAATTACCGTCGGATTTCTCCGTCGGAGATGAAGCGGAAAGCGGACTTCAGAAAGAAAATGCACGATGCCAAGTGGAATTCGGGAAATGTGGTAGAATTCCGGGGCCGGAATGTGATTACCAGACATAAGTGTGCGATTTGCGGACGGACGGAGCTTGATGATGATTCGCTGGAGTTCCGGTTCTGTTCCAAGTGTGAAGGAAATTACGAGTATTGCTCGGATCATTTATATACCCATGAACATGTAAAAAGGGTAAAAGGAAATACGGAAGAATAGGAAGGTTTGTTATGAATAAGGAATTGGTAAAGGCACGGAAGGAATTGTTTGCAAAAAGAGATGTGGAGTTCAATTTGCCGTGTTATTTGAGAAATTTGGCCGGTGTGTATTACCGGATGGCAAATTATAATCTTGCCATGCAGTATACTTCTTTTGCGGAGGGCGTAACGGAAGGCGATGTGGTGCTTCCGGAGAAGGCTAAGGCGTATGCAGAGACTGTAAAGACCTATGTGGAGGCGTTGGCAAAGGGGGAATGTGCTTCCGGAGAAGAGGCATTGACCTGTATCGGAGCGTTACGACAGGAACTCACGGTGGCAATGCAGGCTCTTACCGCATATACCGACCGTTTGTATTTACATGAGTATGCATTGCAGCGTCTGGCTCCTGCCATGGAAGGTACGGCAGAGGATATCGACAGCAATGCGGCACTGGAAGAAATCAGTTCTTTTCTGTTTTTTGATGAGGAGCAGGAAGGACTTTTGGCACGAGTTTCCGCTACGATTTCCGAACTTCCGGTGCGTATGACGAAGGCGAAGTTCATGGAATGGGTCAGAAATACCGCATCTGTGTATAAGGAAGCGGACGGGGAGACCTTAGACCGTGTATTTTATATGTTGTATTCCGCGTCCGGTCTTTATGAACCGGAGGGAATGGAACTGTTCCCGGAGTGCCGTGAGGCGCTTGATACGTTAAATGCACTGGATTACCGGAGCATTACGGAGGAGCAGTATACTTCTGCAAAAAAGAAGCTGGAAGAGGTTACGGAGTTTATTACAACCGTCAGTGATGCGTATTTCAGTTTGACGGAGATTGCCAACAGCCTGCTTACGGTGTTGTTTACCGAGGGCTATGTAATGCCGGCGGATATGGAGGCAACCAAGGGATGCCGCGAGATTTACCGTATGCTTTCGGAGGGAAAGGATTTCACCGATATGGCATTGGTAGAGGCTTTTGAGACCTTTGAGGGACTTCCGGAGCAGATTGAAGAGTTTTTGTTTACGGAAGAGGCATATTTTGATGAGCTGACCGTGGATGAGAAGTTATTGGATGCGATGCTGCAGAAGGTATTATATACGAGAGTGGCCTATGCAAGACGTTTGCATACCACCAGTATTTTTGTAAAGCTGGAGAATGAGGATGCGAAAGAATTGTCCTTTGATGCGATGTTGGACGAGTTCTGTATTGCGGTTACAAAGGTTTTGGAAGAGGGACAGAGAGCGGTAAACCGTGCGGTGATGGCAAGAGTCATTCAGAATCTTCCGCTTCCGTTTACACGTAAGTCCGATATTCAGAAATATGTTTTGGCATCATTGGAAAATTGTCACGATATGTCGGAGAAAACAGCAGCGATGCGGGCAATTCGCGAATTGGCAGAGGGGATGTAGTACATGGTAGTTTGGAAGGAAGCGTTATATGTGGCCGGAATACCGGAAAAAAGACAAAAACGCATTATGAGGTCCATTGAGAAGAAACGTCCGGTGAAGGATGTTTACCTTTTGACGGCTCCTTCCAATGAAGAAAACTGTCTGGAGTATGTAAAAGCAAACCAAATGCTACAGCCGTATTACCGGAAAAGAGAAGTTGTGGTATACGGTTTGGCGGGAGGCGAGGCTGCCGCACAGGAGCTGGTAGCTGCTATGTTATGCGATACCTATCTGGCAACCGGCGACTTCCGGGTCATTCCGCATCTGGACCGCAAAAGCAGTAAGGCGGGTGATGGTGTATGACGGCAGTGTTAAAGGTTCTTTTGCTCCTGCTGAAGTGGATCGGAATCCTGTTGCTTGTGCTTCTGGGTTTGATTTTGGTGATTCTTCTTTTGGTTTTGTTGGCACCCATACGTTATAAAGGAAGGTTGGATAAGAAGGAGGCTCCCGAGGAAATTTTCCGGGCGGACGGGCTCATATCCTGGCTGAATCCTTTTTTACGGGTAAAGATACGATATACGGAAAAGAAACTGCATTATACAGTAAGGATTTTCGGAATCTGCTTTAAAAACAGCGACAAGCCGAAAAAGGAAAAGAAGAAGAAAAAGAAAGAAAAGAAGAAACATTTAAAGAAAATAAAGAAGGCAAACCAGGCATCTGAAGGAACCTTAATTGAAAATGAGTTTGTAAGTATTAAGCTGGAGGAGAATCCGACAGGCGGGGGTGCGGAAACGGAAGAAGAAGCTTTGCCGGCAGAGCTTTCGACAGAGGTCGGTATTTCGCAGTCTACAGAAGCATCCGACGGAGAGGATTCGGTTGAGGCAAAAGAGAAGAAACCTTCTGTATTTGCCAAGATAAAACAGTTTATTGAGAAAATAAAAAGCATACCGGAGAAGATAAAACAAAAGATCACAAAGATAATCAATGCGGTAAAGCTTTTGTGGCATAAGAAAGAGAAAACAATTGCTTTCTTTGAAGATGAGCTGCACAGAACGGCGCTGGGAACTACATGGGATATTACAAAGCAGGTGCTTCGGCATATATTGCCGGGAAAAATAAAGGGGCATGTAGAGTTCGGTACCGGAGAGCCGGAATCCACGGGCAAAGCGTTGGGAGCTCTGGGCGTTTTGTATGCCTGGTACGGAAAAGGTGTTACCGTAGTTCCGGATTTCTATGAAAAGCGGATTGTGGCAGAATTGGAATTCAAGGGAAGAATCCGGTGCGGCACTGTATTGGTAAAGGGCCTGCGACTGATGCGTGACAAGCAGGTGAAGCGATTGATACGTAATTTTAAAAAGTTACTGGCGATATTGAAACAAAAGGCAGAATAAGGATAGCGCAAGGGCGCGGAAAGGACGTTACGATGGCAGAAAACAATTTTAGTGCAACCGTGGAGGCGTTATTTAAGGGGATGGACGGTTTCCTTACCACAAAGACGGTAGTGGGAGACGCAGTGAAGTTTGATGACGGTACGATTATTTTACCGCTTGTGGATGTGAGCTTCGGTGTAGGAGCCGGTGCATTTGCAGGTGACAAGAAGAACAATGCCGGCGGCGGTATGGGCGGTAAGATTTCTCCGAGCAGTGTACTTGTAATCAAGGACGGTCATGCAAAGCTTGTGAACGTGAAGAATCAGGATGTGGTAACCAAGGTGATCGATATGGTTCCGGATGTTTTGGATCGGTTTACAAAGGATAAGAAGGAAAAAGCCGATTTGGATCAGAAGGTAAGCGAGGTTGTAAACGGCTTAGAATAGCTGATTTATCACGATTTTTGAAGAAAAATAAAAAAATAAAAATTTTTCTTGCATTCTTACGCTTCTTCTGATAGAATAGATTTGTTTGTAGGCCATAGCCTTGAATTTCTATTAAGGAGGTGCAATTGACATGGCTAGATGTGCGGTTTGCGACAAGGGAGCCCTGTTTGGTATGCAGATTAGTCATTCCAGAAGTCAGGTTTCCGGAAGAGCTCATAAAATGTGGAAGTCTAACATTAAGTCCGTTAAGGTTAAGGTTAACGGCGGCGCTAAGAAGATGTATGTATGTGCAGCTTGCTTAAGAGCCGGCAAGGTTGAGCGCGCTTAATTGATGCTCACATAGCGGGATGAATATTAGGGATTTTGCAGGGCGGGTGTTTTGCAAAGTCCCTTTTCGCGTGTAGGGGATTTAGCCGCAAAACAGGTGATATCCCAGTACGAGAAACAACACAATGAGCAGGACGGTCAGTAGGGTGCTGCGCAAAAAGAAGGTCAGCAGCATTCCCACTGCAATCCAAAACAGAATAAACCCGAGTACTTTTCGCATGGATAACCCTCAAAGATCCTTGATTATTATAGAATATGCAGGATTTTTTTTGGAGTTCGCGGTTTTTTTGAAAAATAGGTTCACTTTTTAGTTAAAATGAGGTATACTAGAATAGATACATAATCCTAAAAGATGAAATGGGTAAAAGGAGGGGTTATAATGAACGCTACGATGAATACGGAATTGGGAAATGTAGTAATCGACAATGAAGTAATCGCAAAGTATGCAGGCTCTGCAGCGGTGGAGTGTTTCGGCGTTGTAGGTATGGCAGCGGTTAATATGAAGGATGGCATTGCCAAGCTGTTACGCAGAGAAAGTTTGAACAGAGGCGTAAACATTACGGTAAACGATAATAAGATTACGGTTGATTTTCATATCATTGTATCTTACGGCGTAAGTATTTCCGCAGTGGCAGATAATCTGGTAAGCAACGTGCGGTATAAGATTGAGGAGTTCTCCGGTTTGCCGGTAGAAAAGATCAATATTTATGTAGAGGGTGTCAGAGTGATTGATTAGAAAATGTGCATCTTATGCATGAAGGAGGATAAACGGTGAGTATGAAAACGATTGATGCGGTTATGGTTCAAAAGTGTTTTCTTTCCGGAGCAAAACGCATCGAGGCAAATAAAGAGTATATCAATGAATTGAATGTATTTCCGGTGCCGGACGGCGATACGGGAACGAATATGACGCTGACGATTATGTCTGCGGCAAAGGATGTTGCGGCACTTGAGAATCCGTCGATGGAGCAGGTATGCAAGGCAATTTCAAGCGGTTCCCTTCGCGGTGCAAGAGGTAATTCCGGTGTTATTTTGTCCCAGTTGTTCCGTGGTTTTACCAAGGAATTAAAGGAGCAGAAGGATGTTGGGGTACCGATGCTTGCGGCAGCTTTTGAGCGTGCGGTGGAGACCGCATATAAGGCGGTTATGAAGCCGAAGGAAGGTACGATTCTGACCGTTGCAAGAGGCGGCGCGGAGCGTGCAAGACAGCTGGCAGACGAGGGCGTTGAGGATGTTCTCGTATTTGCGGAAGAAGTTGTGGCACACATGAAGGAAGTGCTGGATATCACTCCGGAGCTTCTGCCTGTATTAAAGGAAGCCGGTGTGGTTGACTCCGGCGGACAGGGCCTTCTTACAATTATGCAGGGTGTATTGGATGCGTTAAACGGTAAGGAGACGGATTTTTCCCTTACAGTGTCCGCACCGAGTGCAAAGGCAGCAACCGGTGCTGCAAATGACAATATTTCCACAGCGGATATTAAGTTCGGATATTGTACGGAGTTCATTATCATGGTAGAGAAGCACTATGATATGGACGAGGAGTTAAAATTTAAGGCATATCTGGAATCCATCGGTGACTCTATTGTTGTGGTTTCCGATGAGGATATCGTAAAGGTACATGTACACACCAATGATCCGGGTCTTGCCATTCAGAAGGCATTGACCTACGGTTCTTTGACTAAGATGAAGATTGATAACATGCGTGAGGAACATAACGAGCGTGTGATTCAGGGAGCGGCACAGCAGACCGAGGAGAAGCCGGTGGAGACAGCACCGCGCAAGCCGTTCGGTTTTGTAACGGTTTCCATTGGTGAGGGTCTCAATGAGATTTTTTGTGGAATCGGTGCGGACTATATCATCGAAGGCGGTCAGACCATGAACCCGTCCACAGAGGATATGTTAACTGCCATTGAGAATGTAAATGCAGATACGATTTACATTTTGCCGAACAACTCCAACATTATTCTTGCCGCAGAGCAGGCAGCAAGCCTGACGGAGGATAAGGAGATTGTGGTTATCCCGTCTAAGACGGTTCCGCAGGGGATTACGGCGTTGATTAATTTCATGCCGGATAAGTCTGTGGAGGACAATACCAAGCGTATGACAGACGAGATGCAGAATGTAAAGACCGGTCAGGTGACCTATGCGGTACGTGATACTTCCATGGACGGTAAGGAGATTAAGGCCGGAGATTACATGGGTATCGGTGATAAGACCATTCTTTCCGTTGGCGGAGATATCGCGGATGTTACTTATGAGTTATTGGAAGCATTGATGGATGAGGATTCCGAGCTGGTAAGTCTTTACTACGGTCAGGAGATGTCTGAGGAAGATGCCAACGCTCTGGCGGACAGAGTAATGGAAGCATATCCGGACGTGGATGTCGAGGTACATCCGGGTGGACAGCCGATTTACTATTATGTGCTTTCGGTAGAATAATACGGACAATGCACGAATGTGTTGTCATAGATAAAATTTAGAGGAGGATAATACGATGGAAAAGACAAAATTAGGGATTTCTGTTTGCTTAATGGGAGCTTTGGTGTTCTTAAGCGGCTATTTGGGAATCACGGCACTCGTTTTAGTGGGAGGTTACATTCTTCTGAAGGAAGAGAGTGAGAAGTTAAAGAAGTGTGTAGCATATGCATTGGTGCTTTATTTAGCATTCCTTGCAGCTTCTATGGTTGTAAGCTTTATCGGTAATGTTTTTGATATCTTAAACTTCAAGAGCTGGATGTACTCTGTAGACGTTATCAGTGCGATTTACAGCTTCATCAGAGCCGTTCTTTCTACTTTGAGCAGCATCATTTCTGTTGCAGAGAAGGTTGTATTCGGCTTATTTGCAGTATGCACTTTGACAGGCAAGGAAATCAAGGTTGCATTTTTAGATAAGCTTGTAGAAAAGCATTTCTAATTTTGTAAAATAACAATGACGGCCGCGCTGTGAGGCGCGGCTTTCTTGCTCTTGTTAAGGAAGGTGACGAGGATGTATTTGACCGATAATGTGTCGAAAATCAAGGGTATCGGGGAGAAAACAGAAAAAGCATTACAGAAGCTTGGCATTTTTTCCGTAGGTGACTTGCTTGCTTATTATCCCCGCACCTATGAAACTTATGAGCTTCCTACCCCGATAGGGGAACTCAAAGAAGGAAAAATCGCTACCATCGAGGCATCTGTTATCAAAAGTGCCGATGTGACCCGGTATCGCAACTTACAGGTATTGACCTGTGTGGTAAAGGATCCTTCCGGTAGTATGAAGCTGACCTGGTATAACCAGCCTTACATGAAGAATCAGTTGACCATGGGCACGAGACATTTGTTCCGTGGGAAGGTGGTACGGAAAAAGGGCGTATTGGTACTGGAACAGCCGAGAAAGTATACTCGAGAGGAGTACGGAAGGTTATTAAAGGTATTGCAGCCGGTATACAGTCTGACGGAAGGACTTCGAAACGGTGTGATTTCTAAGGCTGTAACTGCAGCATTGGCGGAGTGTGAGAAGGAACCGGAGCGTTTGCCGGCGAAGATTGCGAAGGCGCATGACTTAATTTCTCATCGGGTGGCAGTGGAGGAAATTCACTTTCCGAAAAGTATGGAGACTCTGACAGAGGCGAGACGTCGTCTGGTGTTTGAAGAATTCTTTCGTTTTATGCTGTTGCTGAGTCATCATAAGGAACAGAAGGAAAAGGAAATCAATCATTGTCCGATGAGGAATACGGAGGAATGTGAGCAGTTGATTGAGGCACTTCCTTATGAGCTGACAGGAGCCCAGAAGAAGGTATGGGAAGAAATTAAAAAGGATTTAGCCGGCGGCGGCACTATGGCCCGTCTGGTGCAGGGAGATGTAGGATCCGGTAAGACCATTCTTGCCATGCTTGCTATGCTGGCAGCGGTAAAGTCCGGGTATCAGGCGGCACTTATGGCTCCGACGGAAGTTTTGGCAAGACAGCATATGGCGGATGCGGTAGCTTTGTTTACACCGTTCGGCGTGCGATGCACCTTGCTGACCGGCTCCATGACTGAGACGCAGAAGAAGAAAGCCCGACAGGAAATCGCAGCCGGAGAAGCAGATATTGTTATCGGGACTCAGGCGTTGTTTCAGGAAAAGGTGGAGTATGAAAATCTCGGACTTGTCATTACCGATGAGCAGCACCGGTTCGGCGTACGACAGAGAGAAATGTTTTCCGAAAAGGGAGTACATCCCCACATTCTGGTCATGAGTGCTACTCCGATTCCGCGGACTTTGGCGATTATATTATACGGAGATTTGGATATCTCCATTGTGGACGAGTTACCGAAGGGCAGAAAGCCGATTAAAAATTGTGTGGTAGGTACGGGATACCGGGATACAGCCCATCGGTTTATCCGAAAGCAGATTGATGCGGGGCGGCAAGCCTATGTCATTTGCGCCATGGTGGAGGATTCGGAGACCACGGAAGCGGAAAATGTACTGGACTACACGGAAACACTGAGGGAAGCCTTAGGCCGGGATGTTTGCGTAGAGTACCTTCACGGAAAGATGGCGGCAAAGGAAAAGACCGCACGGATGAACCGTTTTGCGGAGGGAGAAATTCAGGTTCTGGTATCCACCACAGTAGTAGAAGTAGGTGTCAATGTGCCGAACGCTACGGTGATGATGATTGAGAATGCAGAACGGTTCGGATTGGCCCAGCTTCATCAGCTTCGCGGACGTGTGGGCAGAGGCGATGCGGAATCCTATTGCATTATGATCAGTTCCTCCGACGCTCCGGAGACCATGGAACGTTTGGAAATTTTAAACAAATCCAATGACGGCTTTTTTATTGCTGGGGAGGATTTGCGCCTCAGAGGTCCGGGAGATTTGTTCGGAATCAGACAAAGCGGTGAGTTGGAGTTTGCCATCGGTGATATTTATACCGATGCAGCCCTGTTAAAGGAAGTCAGCGATACGGTAAACAATCTTAGTAAAAAAGAGGCGGATGAGCTTTATCGCGCATGGTTTTCCGAAGAGGTTGCGGGGAAGATACACGATATGGCGGAATCCATATAAACGGCAAGGTGACGGTAGGGTTACCTTGCCGTTATTTTATAATATTTTCCTTTTCTTTTTTGAAAAATGTGGTATACTTATTATGTGACTTTATGCACATCGGAAAGAAGAAAGAGAAAGGAGCGGTAAGATGCAGAAACAGTATTCCAATGAGCAGCTTCATCGGATTGCGGGAGAGAATTACCGGCTTCTTTCGGAGTATTGTACGGAGCTTGACAGAGAGGGCTATTTTTCCGATGCGGAGAAGATATTGAATCTGTCCATGGACGAAGTGCTGGATTTGTATGTGCAGTCTCTGATGGTGCAGTTTCTGGTGTTCGGCAAGCGCTTAAACGAAGAGGAAGTGTTGTTTGCTGCAGGACTTACCGGACAGGATATGCTGGGGCTTCGGGCTGCGTGGATTGCCGGAGATTTGAGTGATGCGGTCAGTCGTTCCGCAAAGTTTTTGGAAGCACCGCCGATTTTGCTGCAGTTGCTTTGTTTAAGGGATCAAAAGAAGCATATCGGCGTAACCGGATTGTTTTTTGATTCCCTGTTAAATGTGATGATTTGTTTGTCGTATCTCAATCAGGTAAGAGATACAAATGTATCGAAGTTTATCGGTTTGTATTTTGACAAAGTGGCGGTGTTTTTGGAAAATCGCGAAGAAGAATCCCGCACAGTGGACGGAAAGTACATATTCAAGAAGCTGTGTTCCGGGAATCTTTCCGAAGGATGTCGAATGCTTCGGGAAGCAGAAAATGATTTTGCATCTTACAAAAGCAAGTATTTTTATTATCGGCAGAGTACCGGAACTGCGCTGGCGACGGAGCGTTTGAGTGAGCAGAGGCACCGGGAGGAAGAGGTGCCGGGATATTTGCCGGATGTATTGGCGGATGCGGCGGAAGAAGCGGTGGAGAGTATCAAGGAGAAAAAGGCAGAGGCGGAAATCGACCGGCTGACGGAGCAGTTAAACCGTATGGTGGGATTGGCTGCGGTAAAGGAAGAGATTCGCTCGCTGATTAATTTGATAAAGGTAAAGAAGCTGAGAGAGAAGTACAAGCTTCCTCAGATGAATATGTCGTATCATATGGTGTTTACCGGCAGTCCCGGTACCGGCAAGACGACAGTGGCACGGCTTGTGGCGCAGATTTACCGGGAGCTTGGCATTTTAAGCAAAGGAACCCTGACGGAAACGGATCGTTCCGGTTTGGTGGCCGGTTATGTAGGACAGACGGCGCTTAAGGTAAAAGAGACGGTAGAGCGGGCTTTGGGTGGCGTTTTGTTCATCGATGAGGCCTATGCGCTGGCTCCGGAACATGCCTCTAACGATTTCGGCGGAGAGGCGATTGATACTCTTGTAAAGCTGATGGAGGATCACAGAGACGATTTGGTCATTATCGTTGCAGGTTATACCGAGGAGATGAAACGCTTTTTAAAGGCAAATACCGGATTGTATTCCAGATTTAACAAATTTATCACCTTTGAGGATTATACTAAGGAGGAGCTTTTGGCAATTCTGGAGTCTATGGCTGCGGACGCGGGCTTTTGTATGACCGAAGGGGCAAAGGAGAAGGTAGAGCGGATGCTTGAGTCGATGGACGAAACGGCTTATAAAGAGTTCGGAAACGCAAGAGGCATTCGGAATTTATTTGAACGGTTGGTGAGTAACCAGGCAAATCGTATTATTGCTTACGATTCTCAGTCCATCAAAGATATTACGATACTGACGGAAGATGATGTGACTGTGTAGAGGAGGAAACATGGAAACCGAATTGCAAAAACGGATATCGATTGTGGTTCCGGTATATAACGAAGGAGCCCACATTCGGGAGTCTATGGCATGTGTTGGGAAAATATGTGAAGATTCATCGATTCTTTATGAATTGGTGTTGGTGGATGACGGGTCTAAGGATGATTCCTGGGAAGTGATTCACGCTATGGCAAAGGAAGATGAGCGGATTACCGCAGTGCGTCTTTCCAGAAACTTCGGTAAGGAGCCGGCACTTTGTGCAGGGTTGGATATTGCTTCCGGAGACGCTGTGATTGTGATGGATGCGGATTTGCAGCATCCGCCGCAGTTTATTCCGGAGATGGTACGTCTTTGGAAGGAAGGCGCCGAGGTGGTAGAGGGCGTAAAGTCTTCCAGAGGAAAGGAAAAGAAGTCCTATCGTTTTTGTGCGAAGCTGTTTTACGGGATGATTAACAAAGCCACCGGCATTGAGTTCGACAATGCATCGGATTTTAAGCTTCTGGACCGTAAGGTGGTGGAGGCAATGAAACAGATGCCGGAACGTATGACCTTTTTCCGAGGTATGTCTGCCTGGGTCGGTTTTGAGAGAACGACTTTTGAGTTTGAAGTAGCAGAGCGCGTGGTTGGCGCTTCCAAGTGGTCCTTAAAGCGTCTGATTACTCTTGCGGTAACGGCAGTGACCTCTTATACTTCCGCACCGTTACATTGTATTACCGTGCTGGGCTTTATTATGTTTATCGGTGCGATTATACTGGGCATCCAGACATTGTACATGAAGATTGCCGGGTATGCACAGGATGGTTTTACCACGGTCATTTTACTGTTGTTGTTAATCGGCAGCATGATTATGATGAGTTTGGGAATTATCGGATTGTATCTGATGAAAATATATCATGAAATCAAAGGAAGACCTCGCTATCTGACCTCGCGGGTGATTCGTCAGAAGGAGGAGGAAAAGTAGGATGGGAAGTGTTTTATATTTAGCAATCGGCATAGCATTCGGTTACGCGGTGTGTGAGACGCTGTTTCCGAATTTCAGGAGTATCGGAGAAAAGACCTTTGACGGCAGAGAGCTTTCCTTATCGTCTTATTTTCTCAGGATTCCGGCATGGGTACTGGCCGGTCTGATTCCGCTTACGTGGACGACATACCTGACTGCTTATGCGTTGAAGGTATTGGGCGGTAATGAGGATCCGTTACTTTTGGCGGATATTATTGTGATGATACTGTTTGCCGTGCTGACGGCGGGACTTTTCTTTGTGCGGTATCGGAAGGCAAAGGCAGCACAGATGCCACAGGAGAAAGCAGCCTGGTTTACGTTGGCAGAGTGGATTTTCTTTGCGGTACTTTTGGTATTTTTTACACAGCTCATTTTTGATACCTTCAGCGTGAAGGACGGAAACTTAAACGTAGGCTTTTCCGTGTACAGTGATTTTGCACCGCATATGGGAATGATTCGTTCCTTCTCCTACGGCAATAACTTCCCGACGGCTTATTCGCATTTTACGGGAGAGGATATCCGGCACCATTTTATGTTTATGTTCCTTACAGGAAATTTGGAGCTTTTGGGGATGCGTGTGGATCTGGCATTCAATCTGCCGAGTATTTTCGGTTTGGTTGCTACTTGTATGCTGTTGTATGCGTTAGGGGCTCGTTTGACCGGAAAACGTGCGGTAGGATATCTGACGACGGTATTCTTTATCTTCCGCAGTTCTCCGAGTTTTTTCCGCTTTTTGGCGGAGCTTCCGAAGGAAGAAATTTGGAATACATTAAAGACCCAGCAAAGCTTTATCGAGTTTACCCAGAACGAAGGCTGGGGACTTTGGAATCTGAATGTATACTGCAATCAGAGACATTTGGCCTTTGCTATGGCGGCAATGCTTCTGGCAATTCACTTTTTCCTGCCGTATGTCTATGAAATGGCGGAAAAGCTGAGCGTGAAGAGAGCTGAGTTACGGGCAGGCAAGGAAGCTACGGATAAAACTTCCGGAGAGAATTGTATTTTGGCTTATTTGAAGACCTTCTTTTTCACAAAGACCGCATTCGGCGTAAGGCATCCGGTACGTTCTTTGTTCCTCGGTATTTTATTGGGTGCGTTGGCGTTCTTTAACGGTTCCGTATTGACTGCCTGCTGTGCCATGCTGTTCTTTTTGGCAGCGGTATCGGACCATCGTCTGGATTATTTGATTACCGCGGGAACCGCCCTGGTGTTGTCCTTGTGTGAGTCGAAGCTGTTTATTGTAGGCTCTGCGGTATCTCCGAAGTATCAGTTCGGATTTTTGGCGGATAACAAGACCTTCTTCGGTGCTGTTGATTATATGTGGCAACTTTGGGGAATTTTACTTTTGTTTGTTGGCGCTTATCTGCTTTTGGGCAAGGGCGTAAAGCGTTATCTGGTGTTTGTATTTGCGGTGCCGCTTTTGATGGCGTTTACGGTATCTCTGACACCGGATATTACGGTAAATCATAAGTTTGTTATGATGGCAGAAATGCTGTTGTCCGTATTCCCGGCGATTATCATTGCGGAACTGTGGGATAAGGGATGCGAATTTTTTAAGGAACAGCTGGTTATGCGTCGTATTACGGCAGGGCTGTTGATTGTATTGTTGACTATCACCGGATTTTTCGAATATCTCATTGTACAGCGGCAGTATCAGGCTGTGTATGATCCGCAGGATCCGAGAACGGTGTGGTTTAAGGAAAACACGGATTCTCAGGATGTGATTTTATCCGCACCGTATGCGTTAAACGAGGTGGTTTTGGGCGGTGCTATGCTCTATTACGGGCATGCCTATTATGCAATGTCCGCAGGATACGATACTTATACAAGAGAAGAGTATGTGGCACAGATGTATGAAGCAGCCAGTCCGGCGATATTGGATTCCCTGGTAAAGGAGCACGGAATCACACATATTATCGTAGATAAGGATGTCAGAGACAGCTATTATTTTACGGCTCGTGAATATGTGATTGCAGCAACCTATGAAGCTGTATTTTCCTACGGAGAGGATGAATATCGCTTTACCGTATATGATACCAGTAAAAGAATTGAAAGATAGAACCAAAGGGTAAAACGGAAGGAGAAAAGGGATGAAGTTTGATTATGTAGTGGTAGGTGCAGGTCTTGCGGGCCTGACGGTGGCAGAGCGAATTGCCAATGTACTGGACAAGAAGGTACTGATTATCGAGAAGAGAGGACATATCGGTGGTAACGTATATGACTCCTACAATGAGGACGGTGTGCTGATTCACAATTATGGTCCGCACATTTTCCACACCAATGACAAGGGCGTTTACGAGTATTTGAGTCAGTTTACCAAGTGGAACGACTTTTGGCACAGAGTGCTTTCCTATGTGGACGGCAATCTGATTCCGATGCCGATTACCGTGGAAACGGTGAATAAGCTTTACAATCTGAATCTCAGTACCTTTGAGGTGGAGGATTTCTTTAAAAAGCTGGCAGTGGATATTCCGGAGATTAAGACCAGCCGTGATGTGGCACTGAGCAAGGTGGGCGAGGAGATTTATCAGAAGTTCTTTGAGAATTACACAAAGAAGCAGTGGGGGCTTGACCCGGCGGAGATTGATACCTCCATTATCGCCCGGATTCCGGTGCGTACCAACCGTGACACCAGATATTTTGCGGACAAGTACCAGGGTATGCCGCGCCACGGTTACACCAAGATGTGTGAGAATATGGTGAAGAATCCGAACATCAAGATTATGTTAAATACGGACTACAAGGAAATCATTGATGATTTAGAATACGATGCCCTTATCTATACCGGCCCGACGGATTATTTCTACGACTACAAGTACGGTAAGATGGCATACAGAAGTATCCGCTTCGAGTTTGAAACCTTTGACTGTGAGTCCTATCAGGAGGCTCCGGTTGTGAATTATCCGAACGACTATGATTTTACCAGAATCACCGAGTTTAAGAAGATGACCTGGCAGAAGCATGACAAGACCACGATTTTAAAGGAGTTCCCGAACTCCGACGGTGAGCCGTATTACCCGTTCCCGACGGCGGAGTACAAGGAGCAGTTTGCCAAGTATCGTGAGGAAATGGACAAGGAAACCAATGTATTCTTCATCGGACGTTTGGCCGAGTACCGCTACTATAACATGGATGCGGTGGTACGTAGTGCCTTGAATCTGTTTGAGGAAAAGCTTGCAAAATAATATAGACGAGAAGGAGCAGAGAAATGGATAAGTTATACATTGTAATTCCGGCCTATAATGAGCAGGAGACGATTCAGAGTGTCATTGAGGACTGGCATCCGGTGGCGGTAAAGGCCGGTGCGGAGAGCCGCCTTGTCATTATCGATGACGGCAGTAAGGACAACACCTACGCAATGCTTAAAGAAGCGGAAGCAAAGTTTCCGCAGTTAATCGCGCTGACGAAGCCGAACGGCGGTCACGGTGCAACCTTGTTATACGGATATAATTATGCGTTGGAACAGGGAGCGGATTTTGTATTCCAGACCGATTCCGACGGACAGACCAAGGCAGAGGAGTTTGACGAGTTCTGGGAGCTTCGTAACGAGTATGCCATGGTGATTGGACACCGTAACAAGAGAGAAGACGGTGCATCCAGAGTGTTTGTAACCAAGACCTTAAAGCTGGTATGCTTCCTGTTGTTCCATGTAAAGCTGACGGATGCAAATACGCCGTTCCGCTTGATGCAGGCTGGAGAGCTTAAGAAGGTGCTTCCGCTCATTCCGAAGGATTACAATTTGTCCAATGTGGTAATTTCCGTAATCTTCGCGAAGAAGAAGCTGCCGGTGAAGTATATTCCGATTACCTTCCGTCCGCGTCAGGGTGGTGTGAATTCCATCAATATGAAGCGCATTTTCAAAATCGGTAAGAAGGCCGTAGGCGATTTCATTAAGATTAACAAGATGGTAAATCAGGCTTGTAAGGAAGAAAAGAAATAAGAGAGTTGGTACCGGATATGAAGAATAAAAACAAATGGTTATGGGAAGCAGGCTTTGCGGTGCTTGGTCTGATTGCCTACGGATTGGTATATAAGACAATGGGAAAGATGTTCCGTGCGGAGGAGCTGACACCGATTATGCAGTGGTGGACCGCTCTTTTGGTATTCGGCATCGGATTTTTCCCGCTTTCGGCGTTTTTGTTTCGGAAGTTTTCGGATAAGGGGTATATTTTCGGAAAGGTATTGGGCTTTGTCATCAGCGGATGGCTTGTGTGGCTTCTTTCCTCGTTGCATATCGTAAAGTTTACCTCGGTTGGATGCTGTGTTATCCTGGGCGTGTGCATTGCGGCAAATTACGGATTGATGTTCTTTTTCTGTAAAAAGAAAAGAGTGAAGATAGGTGAGTTTTTAGGAATCACCGACGGATCGGCGGCAATTACCAAGGCAATTTGGTATGAAGTATTGTTCCTGGCGGTATTTGCGATTCTTCTTTACATCAAGTGCTTCCGTCCGGATTTTTCCTGGCAGACGGAAGGCGGTATGGACTTCGGTTTTATGATTAGTATGTTTAAGTCCGATTATATGCCGCCGGAGGATTTCTGGTATTCCGGAACCGATTTGAATTACTACTATCTGGGACAGTATTTTTACACCTATCTGACCAAGGTTTCCGGTGTGGATATTAAGGTGGCATATAACCTTGCTCTTATGACCGTAGGAGCTTTTTGCTGGGTATTGTCCTATTCTCTTGCGGCTCGTATTGTGGAAATGTATATGATAGAGCGGACCGACGAATACCGTATGCTGGGCAAGAGAACGGTAGCCTCCGTACCGGTTCTGCAGCAGGTATTACCGCGTTTTGCAGGTCTTTTAGCCGGTTGCGGGGTGACCTTTGCCAGTACGAACCATTACTGGGTATACAAGAAACTGGGTCCGGTACTTTGTGATATTTTAGGTGTAGACGGTGATTCCTCGTATTGGTTCTCGGATCCGACCCGTTACATCGGTTGGCAGGGAGAAGCAAAGGACCAAACCATTCACGAGTTTCCGGCCTATTCACTGGTGCTGGGTGATTTGCATGCCCATGTAACCAATATTGTGTTTGTACTTACGTTACTTGCGGTGCTGTACGCGTTTTTATTAATTCGCAGGGATCGTATGAAGAGGGCTGTTGCCGGGATGTTAGAGCCGGTCAGCTATAAGAAAGAAATTCTGAATCCGCAGATTATTACGCTCAGCTTCCTTATCGGTATTTTCCAGATGACCAACTACTGGGATTTCCCGATTTACTTTGTGGTATGCGGTGCGGTGATTTTAGTATCCAATGCGGTTGTTTGTGGGTTTAAAAAGAATACCTTCCTGCTGACAGCGGTTCATGCGGCGGAGTTTATTGTGATTTCTTATGTTACGGCCTTTATGTTTAACATTCATTTTGAGAGCATGGCCAGCGGTATCGGCATCTGCGACAGACATACGGAGCCGTATCAGATGATTATTGTTTGGGGAATGCCGATTGCTGCGGTAATCGCATATCTGGTAACGACCATTAAGGAAGAACAGAAGCGCAGAGAAGGCGGTGTGACGCAGACCGAGCATAAAAATGTATTTTTTGCATGGTTACAGAATTTAAAGACCTCGGATTTGTTCCTTTTAATCGTGGGCTTATGTGCCGTAGGTTTGATACTTATGCCGGAGCTTATTTACGTCAGAGATATTTACGGTGCCGACAACCAGCGTACCAATACCATGTTTAAGCTGACCTATCAGGCATTTATTTTATTCGGTGTGTTTATGGGAGTGGCAATTACCAGATTCTTCCTTCTTCCGAAGAACGGTAAGCAGTTTGCGGCAGGTGCCGTAATGCTGTTCCTTTTGGTACGTAACGTGGAATACTTTGACCTGGCATGGAATGCCTGGGCCGGGGATTATAAGAATCCGGAACGGTATATTTCTTTGGATTCTACGGAAAGTACGGACGTATCTGAAGCAGATATGCTGGCGGCGGAATGGATTAATGAAAATATTGAAGGACGTCCGGTTATTCTGGAGGCACACGGACCGAGTTATCGTACCGACGGTATCGTACATTGCAGAATTTCCGCACTTACGGGATGTCCGACGGTGATCGGATGGCGTACCCATGAATGGTTGTGGAAGGGTGATGTTGCGGCGGTAGATGCCAGAGCGGAGGATGTAGAAGCAATTTACGCTTGTGCAAATACGGAGCTTGGCACCATGCTTTTGGAAAAATATGATGTTGACTATATTTATGTCGGAGAAGTGGAATACTTAAAATATAAGGACGAAAACGGTTACTCGTTACTGGATTACGATTACCTGCGTTCCTTGGGTGAAGTAGTCTATGAAGGTGCCGATGAATCAGATTACTACGAAACATTTATTGTAAAAGTGAAATAGTCCGTTTTATTGTACTCTTGATGAAATATAATGAACCCGTAATAAGGAAGCAACACCTTGTTACGGGTTCATTTTAGTTTATGATTTCGGAGGACAATACTATGACAGCGACACTTTTTACAATTTTTATGATCGGTTTAATTTTTTGGTTTGCTTTTCAGGAAGGCGTTTTGGCATTCTTTTCCGCATTTTGTATTATCGGTATGATTACTCTTATTGCAGATGAAGCACGAAACGAGAAGAAAGAAGAGCAGGTGAAGGAAAAGGAAAGAACGGTTTAATCTTCCAGTTTATATTTCGGAGAAGGACATATAATAACACCGTAATCAAGAGATGCACACACAGCGAAAGCGGTGCGGGTGTCGGAGATTACGAAACTTTGAAACAGCCCGCATCGCGGGATTTGAGGAAGGAGTGTATATTATGTCCAGAGGTAGAAATCGTGTAGAAGTTCCGGAAGCAAGAGAGGCTATGGATCGTTTCAAGATGGAAGTTGCATCTGAAATCGGTGTTCCGTTAAAGCAGGGTTACAACGGTGATTTAACCAGCGCTCAGAACGGTTCTGTTGGTGGTGAGATGGTTCGTCAGATGATTAAGCGTCAGGAAGAGTCTATGTCCGGTAAGTAAGAACCGACTTGCTTCAAAAGTAAAATTAGGGTCGTTACCTTTTGGGTGGCGGCCCTAGTTTTTTCGTCCTAATTATGAAATAATGGTTGCAATTCAAAGGAGAATGCGATACACTAAACTTATATAAGTGTGTATGTTTGGAGGATGAGCAATGAGAGTAATTGCGGGTTCCAGACGAAGCATTCGTCTGACCACGGTAAAGGGAGATAAAGTTCGTCCTACCACGGACCGGATTAAGGAGACCTTATTTAATATTTTGCAGCCGGATATTCCGGGAGCATCCTTTATGGATTTGTTCTCCGGCAGCGGAGCCATCGGAATCGAGGCTTTGAGCCGCGGTGCAAAGGAAGCGGTGTTGGTAGAGCAGGACAGAGATGCACTTGCTTGTATCCGTGCCAATTTGAAGGTTACCCGGTTCGAGTCAGAGGCGCAGGTAAAGGCGGGAGATGTGCTTTCCGTGCTCCGGACCTTACAGCATGCACCTTTTGATTTGATATTTATGGACCCGCCCTACGATTTAGGATGGGAAGAAAAGGTTCTGAGCGTTTTAAGTGACGCTTCCTATGTGGACGAGTATACGAAGATTATTGTCGAGGGTTCTTCGGAAACGGATTTGTCCTATGCAGAGTCTTTGGGATTTTCGATTTATCGTGAAAAGAGTTATGGGTCCAATAAACATATATTTTTGGAAAAGAGGAAGTTATGAGACGAGGACTTTATCCGGGGAGCTTTGATCCGGTAACTTTGGGACATCTGGATATTATTAAAAGAGCATCGGAGCTTGTAGATGAGCTGGTTATCGGTGTATTAAGAAACAGTTCGAAGAAGAATCTGTTTTCCACGGATGAGCGTATAGACTTGTTGCATCGTGTTACCGATGGGATTCCGAATGTACGCATCATTTCTTTTGACGGATTGCTGGTGGATTGTGCGGTGGAGTACGGTACCCGGACCATTATCCGAGGTCTTCGGGCTGTTACGGACTTTGAGTATGAGTTGCAGCTCGCCCAGACCAACAAGCGTCTGCGTCCGGAAATTGATACCGTATTTTTAACCACCAATGTGGAATATGCATATCTCAGCTCCAGTATTGTGCGGGAAATTGCAAGTTACGGCGGGGATATCAGTCATTTTGTACCGCAGTGTATTTTGGAGGATGTATATAAAAAAGCGAAGTGAGGAGAGGCAGTATGAGTACAAAGCGTATTGAGCAGTTGATTGATGAGATCTATGAGTTTGTAGAAAGTTGTAAGGCATCGGCATTTTCCAGTTCCAAGGTAATTGTGCCGAAGGAAGAGTTATTTGATTTATTGGATGAATTACGCTTAAAGGTGCCGGATGAGATTAAGCGTTGTCAGAAGATGATTGCAAACCGTGATGCAATCATTGCGGATGCGGAGGACAAGGCCTCTGCTATTGAGCAGGCAGCAAGAGCACAGGCACAGATGCTTGTAAATGATAATGAGATTACCCAGCAGGCATATTATCAGGCAAATGAAATGGTTCGTCAGGCGACGGAGCATTCCGAGATGCTTGTGGCACAGGCACAGGAGGAGGCGTATCAGATTCGTCAGGGTGCACTGGGATATACGAATGAAATGCTTGGCCGAGTAGAACAGGTATTGGCATCTGCCTATGAAGTTACTAAAAATCGTTCCGAGGCTATGTTGGAATCCATGCGTCAGAACCTTGAGACGGTAGCTGCCAATCGCAGAGAATTAAACGGAGAGGTGCAGCCGGAAGAGATGGAATATCAGGGCTCGGCCGGACAGGCAGTACAAGAGCCGGAGGAGGATTTTGAGTTCGACGAAAATACCTTCCTGGATAACATCGAAGACGAGGAGTAACTTCTTTTAAAGGGGCGTTATGAAGTAACGTATCTCACCCCCGGAGTTGCAAAAACAGAGTCATCAGCAGTCCGGCGATGAGGCCGGCAACCGCTTTTGTGAAAAGATAGTGTGCGAACGGAAACTTTGTTTCCGCCAGCACACTTTTTGTTTGTGCTGCAGTGGATAGCCCTCCGAAGGTTACAAAGCCCGTAACCATCGGTATCAGTACCTGAGAAGGAAGAGTCAGGGAGGCGAGCAAGGTGCTTCCGGTGGTGATTTCCAAAAGGGCTCCCGCGCAGGCAAGGCAGATGGGTGGGAGAGGGAGTTTTGTCAGAAGGTTTGCTAAAACAGAAAACAAGATTATATATCCGCCAACCCGGGTGAGTACGGAGAAGGCTTGTTCAATGGCGGAATCCAGCA
Organism: uncultured Lachnospiraceae bacterium; assembly: GCA_964545045.1. Classification (GTDB taxonomy): domain Bacteria; phylum Bacillota; class Clostridia; order Lachnospirales; family Lachnospiraceae; genus SIG307. Next base: position 49,438 of record CAZJEN010000006.1, read on the forward strand.
ATAAAAAAGAGAATGTAAAGTGGCTTTTTTGAGTATCGGTGTGAGAAATTGCGGAACGGGAGGATGATCGGGAGCGTGGTCGCAGAAGCATGGCGGCAAGGATGGAGGACACGGTTACAACAAAAAAAACAGGATAACGCAGCTCCGGACGTTCCAGTACGGACACGGAAACAAAGCCCAGCAAAAACAGCGGACTTGGATTGTTGCAGAGGGGAAGGAGATATTGTCCTTCTTTTTTTGTGATGCGTCCCGTTTCTGTAAGAGATGCAATGGTTTTGGCGCCTACAGGAAGGCCTGCGAGAAGCCCTATGATAACGGCATAGCAACCGGATGGAGAACAACGAAAAACCGGAGAAAGAATCGGTGCTGCTTTTTTGGCAATACTATCGGACAAGCCGGTGGATAAAAAAAGCGTGGAGAGAATCAGAAAGGGAAGCAGACTGGGTAAGACCTGATTGAACCAGAGCAGAAGCCCGTTTTTTGCCCCGGAAAGGACCGCAGAAGGAAAAGCTAACAGACAGCATAGGAAAAGGAGCATAGCGGCCTTAATGAGGCCGGAACGGGCGCTTGCGGACATAACCATGGAAAAACTCCACTCAAAAATCGGCATTTGTAGGAGTATATGAAAAATCATCCGGTAAAAGAACACTGTACTTTTGTTTAACTACGGTATTGTACAGGTCTGTAGCGGCAATATCGTAGGAGAGAAGTTCGTTCTCCAAAGGATTGCAGCGTTTGGATTTTTGGGCAAGTTTTGTAAGGACCGGTAAAGCGGCGGTCTTTTTCCATGCCTTTAACAGTGGAGTTGCACTTTCGTGAAAGCCTAAAATACGGGCATAGCACACCTCGTTTTTACGGAAGCTTTTCAACGTATCCTGTTCCAAACCGAAGAGAATATGCAGAAAGCACCGCTCGATGCGGGTGCGGGTATATTGCTTTGTTTTGATGTGGTCAAGAAAGGTTTCGTAATCACATGCAGGAAAACGCTTTCGGAGACGTCCAGCGAGTTCAGGAGACACATCCGCAAAAGAGGTAAGGCAATCCGCTTTTTGGTTAATGGCATAACGGTACAGTGTAAGAAAATCCGATGAAAAGACCGGAGCATAGGGCTTTTGGGATAAAATCGCAGCGGCGGCCTTCGGAGTTTCTTCAAGAAAGGTATGCGGAAACCTATCGTCCGGTGTCAGAAGAGCGCGCAGGGCAGTGGCAGAGGAAAAGCCTTCGGAAGCGACGGCTTCCTCGTGATAACCCGCGCCTACCCGGGCAATGGTATACGGTGTAATCTTACTGTTTCTGCGATACAGAGCTTTGCAATATTCCAGACCCAAAAGTGCATTCGGCGACTCCAGTAAAGCTAACGCTTCCTGAGATAAATGCGGACGTGCGGCCGCAAGCCGGGCCTGAGGGAAGGTAAGGCCGGCACGAAGGTCTTCCTGTAATGCCTTTTTATAGTCCGCCGGTTCCTCACAAAGAAAGGCTGCGGTTTCCGTGTAGAGGGAAATCGGAACGTCCTGTTCCGTACCGAAGCAAAGGCTGTCCACGCAGCCCAGTTTATCCAATATCATGACGGCACCTTCTGCGAAATACTCGGCGCTGCCGGTAGCGTAACAGAAAGGAAGCTCCAGTACCACATCCGCACCGCAGGCAAGGGCACATTCTGCTCTCGTAAACTTATCCAGACAAGCCGGAATTCCCCGCTGGGTGAAATTGCCGCTCATGACAGCCACCACAAAATCCGCCCCGGTGACGCGGCGTGTTTCTGAGATATGATATTCGTGTCCCTTGTGGAAGGGATTGTACTCTACGATAATACCGGCAACTTTCATGGGACGGCTCCTTTCTGCGGTGAAACTGAGTGTTTCGAAGCGTTATATAAGGTAGTAGCCTTGTAGGCATAAGAAACGCTGTATATTACGATTGTATATGCTTATAGTAATAAATGGCTAATTGCGTGCGGTCGCGAAGCTCCAGTTTCTCTAAGGTACTGCTTAAATAATTGCGCACGGTACCTTCGGATAAAAAGAGAGTTCCGGCGATTTCTTTGTTGTTTAAGCCTTCCGCTACCAGCTTCATGATCTCGATTTCCTTTTCATTTAACGGAAGCTCTGATACATTCGGCTCCTTCGGAACGGTAAGAATGTCCGGAATCTTTTTAACGACCTCGCTGCCGAATACGTTTTGCCCGCCGTATACGGCATGGAGGGCAGGGACAATGCTTTCAAAGTCCTGCTTTAGCAGATATCCCTTAGCACCCAGGCGCAGGGCACGGACAATGTATTCGTCGTCGGAAAAGGTAGTAAGGAAAAGAATCTTTGCGGACGGGTCCGTTGCCAGAATGGTGGTGGCGGCGTCCAGACCGTTCATTCCCTCCATACGGATGTCCATAAGAAGGATATCCGGCTGATGCTCCTTGTAGAGGGCAATGGCCTCTGCGCCGTCTCTGCCGAGAGCAGGGACCGTAATATCCGGCTCCGCTTCCAATATGGTTTTTAAAGAAATGCCGACTACGCGGTCATCGTCTACAACTAATACTTTCATAGAAATCCTCCAAGGTACGGTTTTATGTATGCTTCGGTGAAATGTAACTAGTTATGCTCCTTCGGAATGGACACGAAAATGTGAAATCCGTTCTGGGTGGAAAAGCGGATGGTTCCCTTTAGGGATGCCACTCTTGCCTGCATGTTTTCCAGACCCATGCCGGTACTGTTTTCGGGAATCCGGACATTCGTACCGTTATCTGCAATCGAAAGCTGGTACAGGGATGTAAATTCCTTCATGCTGATGCGGATGGTGTCTGCATTGCTGTGCTTTGTGATGTTCGCCAAAGCCTCTTTCATAATCGTGAGAAAACAATAGGTGACAGGCACCGAAAGCTCCGGGGCAATGTCATATTCAAAAAAGGTCCGGTAGGAGGTGTAGTCCGTCAAAAGCTGTTTGGCGGAGGTCTCCAAATCCAGGGCATCGTCCCACAAATCATGGACGCTGCTGCGAATGCCTTGCATGGCGGCATCCAGACTTTCCTTTAATAAAAGCAGGGACTCGTCGTCCTTTTTTACCGTCAGCATGGCGCCTACCTGCAAAATGGAACGGGATAACAGGTGTCCCACGTTATCGTGGATTTCCCTTGCGATACGGGTACGCTCCTGCAGGGTGGCAATCTTTATCTGGGCATCCTGATTTTCGATTAAGGTCTGGGCCTTTTCCTGTAGGGAGAGCCGCTCTTCCGTATCGGTGTCCCGGAGTTTTATGAAATCGGATGAGGTTTGGGACAGCTGACGTTCTCTATAGGATAGGAGTAGCGCCACACTGAGTAAAAACAAAATCAAAAAGCAGGTGGCGATTCCGTTAAATGTAAAGAAGGAACGAATCACCGGCAACAGAGAAACAAGAAGTACCGGTGTCGGACGCTTTACACAGAGCGGATAACAAAGTACCGGAAGGAAAAAGAGTACCTCCGGAAAAAAGAGGCTGAGCAGTACGCCCAAGCTGAACAATCCGTAGGAAAAGGGAAGAGAAGAAACCAGCTCCTCTACCGTAAGAGCGATAAATACGCATAAAAGGAGGAAAATCGGTTTGATGGCAGGGGTTGTGGTCAACAGCAGTGCCAGACCGAAAAACAGCAGAATTACTTTGTCCACAATTCCACGCATGGTGTTCCTCCTTTCCTTTTATGGGCGCGGTCCCCTTTTTACGATTTTTGGAATTTTTTGGATGGCATCTGTGTGTGAAATGCTTCCAAACAAACTAAGTGTACCACAGATTGCCGGGATTGAAAAGCCAAAAACAGATGACATTTGTCACTTTCTCTTTCTGACAAACGACACTGGAATGTGAGTTTTGTCTTTGGTATGATAGGGGCATAAGATGCGAAACCGTGTTTGGTATGAAAGGAGACACTATGAATACAGTAGTTAAGATTGAGAATCTGGTAAAGCGGTACAAGGAGCTGGTGGCGGTGGACCACATGAATTTGTCTATTGAGAAGGGAGAGGTATTCGGGCTGTTGGGACCGAACGGCAGCGGTAAGTCTACGATTATCAATTGTCTGCTTTCTCTGACGGAGTATGACAAGGGAGAGATTACCGTATTTGGTGAGAAGATGCGGGCGGACAATTATTCCGTGAAGGGCCGCATCGGAGTGGTACTGCAGAATGTGGCAGTGTTTGATGAATTGACCGTGTATGAGAATATCGATTACTTCTGCAGCCTGTATGTGAAGGATAGGGAAAAGAGAAAGGCGATGGTTCAGGAAGCGATTGCTTTTGTAGGGCTGGAGGATTTTACAAAGTTTTATCCGAAGAAGCTATCCGGTGGGTTGCTTCGCCGGTTAAATATTGCCTGCGGCATTGCACACAAACCGGATCTCATTATCTTTGATGAGCCGACGGTGGCTATCGATCCGCAGAGCCGGAATAAAATTTTAGAGGGAATTATGGAATTGAACCGTCAGGGAGCTACGATTATTTATACGTCCCACTATATGGAAGAGGTGGAGCAGATTTGTTCCAGAATCGCTATCATCGACAAGGGACAGCTGGTGGCAACCGGTACGAAGGATGAGTTAAAGAGCATGATTCAGACCGGTGAGACCATCCGCGTGGAGGTGCCGGAGCTGACCAGTGAGGCTATGTTCGGGTTGGAGAAGCTTTCCCATGTGCTTTCTGTGGAGTACAACGACGGACTGGCAACCATTAAGTGCAACGGCGGACGACACAACGTACTGCATGTGCTGGAATTTTTAAATAATGCGGAGATCTCCTTCGGCAGAGTGTTTGCGGAGCAGCCGACTTTAAACGATGTGTTCCTCGAAATTACCGGTAAGGAACTCCGGGATGAAGTACAGTAAGGGGGATGACCATGATACATTATGTTTATCGATTAAAACGATTATTACGGATGAGAACGCTGTTCTTCTGGTCCATTGTATTCCCGCTCCTGTTAGGAACGGTATTTAAAGTAGCCTTTTCGGAAGCTACCGGGAAGGATTGGGGCTTTGCCACGATTCCGGTGGCGGTAGTGGAAGAAGAGAGTGAAGAGGATGAGATGTTTCTGACCTTCCTTACGGAGATGAAAAACGGGGATGTGCCGTTTTTTACGGTAATGGAATGCGACAGGGAGACGGCAGAGGAATTACTGACCGACGGAGAACTTGCTGCGGTCGTTATAACAGGAGAAGAGACCAAGGTGCTTCTTAGGGAAAACGGACTGAATTCCACCATTGTGAAGACTGTGATGGACGGATATTTGCAGAGTAAGGATATGTTTATAGAGGCTGCAATGAGAGGGAAGTTGCCAGAGGTTATGGTAGCCTTTTCCGAGGAGGTCACCACCCTTTCCGCAAAGGAATTTGAGGGTGCCGCAACGGACCCGTTTGTGCAGTATTTTTATGCACTCATTGCCATGGCAAGTCTGTACGGTGCCATGTACGGCATTATGAATACCAATGAGTTGAATCAAAAGTTCTCCGTTGTGTCGGCCAGACGTCTGGCCGCACCGATGCGGACGGTGCCTACGGTGCTTTGTGATGTGGCAGCGGCCTTTACCATCCAGTATTTGCAGTTTTTGATTATTCTTGCGTATTCTATCCTGATACTGAAGGTGGACTTCGGAGCAGTAAGCGGCTGGGTGTTCCTGGGCGGAGTGTTCTATAGTTTGCTTGGTGTGTTGATAGGATATTTTATCGGAACCGTAGTACAAAAAAGCGACAGCTTGCAGAATTCCATTATGATGGGCAGTGTCATGTTCAGTTGTTTTTTGGCGGGGCTCATGGTAGGAAACATTCGTATAGCCATTGAACTGACGGTGCCGGTGGTGAACCGGATTAATCCGGCAACGCTTATTGCCGATTCCATGCAGGCGTTGTGTATTATGAGGGATATGGAAAAGTTCGTAAGTTGCTTATTCGGAATTGCGGTTTGGTGTATTTGTTTGATTTGCGGAAGCATGCTTGTAGTGATGCTTCGCCAAAAGAAAGCGGGAAGGAGCGTGGCTAAGGCATGAAAGTTGTATTAAAGATTGTGAAAAAGGCATTGCCTTCGGTCAGTGCGTATTTTGTGATTTTCTTTGGACTTACCATTCTGATGTCTTTTTTCTCGGGAAAAGACCAGGAGAAGATGTACCAGGCTACGGCGCTTACCATCTATGCGGAGGACAAGGAAGAATCTGTGTTATCCAAGGCATTGCTTTTGTATCTGGCACAGGAAAATGAAGTGGAGACAGAGTACGACAAGGAAATGTTGTCGGAGCTTGTGTTTACCGGTATGGTGGACTATGTGGTGTATTTTGAGGAAGGCTTTTCGGAGAACTTTCTGGAGGGGAAAAAGGGAGGTATCGAGCGCCTCAGTACAAAGCCGAATATGGCCTTTCTGGATCAGAAAATCGAATTGTTTTTTCAATACGTGAGAGCGGAGCTTGCCATGGGAAAGACGTTAGAGGAAGCCTGTGCATCGGTGCTTGAAAACACGGAATATCGTGCACAGACCGAGGTGTTGTCAGGGCGTCAGTCCATGAGCACAAGGCCGGGATACTTTTTCTTTACTTTTCTGGCTTATATTTTGCCCTGTATTTTGATTATGATACTGGGACCGGTGATGTTTGCGTTTTATCGGAAAGACATCAAGATGCGTACCGATTGCGGCATGGTAAGTGTACGAAAGCAAAACGTAGAGGTAGTAAAAGGTATCGTAGTGGTTGCGATAGCACTATGGGCCCTGTTTGTGGTGTTGGGCGCTATTATTTACATCGGGGATTTTACACCGGCAGAATATTTGCTGGGTACATTAAACAGCTTTGCGATTTTACTGTTTTCCGTGGCGGTTTCGGTACTGCTGGGCGTGTTGTTACCGAGTGTGGAGTCGTTAAACGGTGCCAGCAATATCTTGGGTCTGGGCATGTCCTTCCTTAGCGGTGTATTTGTACCGTCCTATCTTTTGCCGGACTATGTGAACAAAATCGGTGAGTTTCTGCCGGCAGGCTGGTATATGAAAAACGTAACGCTGTTGAACGGAGAGGGGGCTGCTACGGCGCATTTGAGGGAGTTTCTGACAAACTGCGGAGTCATCGCAATCTTTGCGGTAGCAACCTTTGGAGTGTTTTTAGTGGTGGTGAAGAGAAGAAAGGCGGCGTAAGCGGATAGATAAAAACGGAAAGCATATAGGTAAATTGTAAAAGATTTGCGTATATGCTTTTTTTATTGGAAAAAGGCGGAAGGATATGGTAGTATGATAGACAGAGTTTGTGATTGTGGGAATAGACCGTGAGGAGAGAGACATAAGGACTTCCCGGAGAAAGGGTGACGGAATGAACAGAGTATTGGTGATTGAAGACGACAGCGCATTGGGACAAGGAATCTGTCTGGCATTGCAAAGTGAGGCATTGACGGCAGAGTTATGTCGTACGCTTTCCGAGGCACGAAAACGACAGGAGATAGAGCAGTTTGATTTGCTTTTACTGGATGTGAATCTTCCGGACGGAAACGGAATGGAATATTTGAAGGAACTGCGAAGGAATAGCTGGCTTCCGGTGATTTTACTGACGGCGAATGATTTGGAAACGGACATTGTGGCAGGACTTGAGCTGGGGGCGGATGATTATATCACAAAGCCTTTTTCTTTGGCGGTGTTGCGAGCAAGGGTGAATACCCAGCTTCGGAAGGCTTCGGAAAGGTCAAGCGGGGTAGTGGAAATTGATAGCTACCGGTTTGATTTTGAGCGGATGGAGTTTTATAAGGGGAAGCAGGAGCTGGTACTTAGCAAAACGGAGCAGAAACTTTTGCGCATCTTGGTCACAAACCGCGGAATTACGTTAAGCAGAAACGATTTGATTGACCGGATTTGGACGGACGGTGCGGATTATGTGGACGAAAATGCTCTTTCCGTGACGGTAAAACGGTTGCGGGACAAGCTGGAGGAGATACCGGCAAAGCCGAAGTATTTGAAAACCGTGTACGGCATCGGATATACATGGGAGGGAAAGTAAATGGGGTATGAAGAACTTGCAGGAAGCGGACAACAAATGCTATGGTTTTGTATCGGTGTTGCTCTTTGTGTGCTTGCAGGTATCGTGATACTGATTTCCGTAGGGGTGGTATTGCGGTATCGTCATCGGGAAAAAATCTTGCTGAAGCGCTTGGATGGGATGCTGGATGCGGCGATAAACGGAGACTTTACCGTTTCCTCCTTTGACGAAAGCTTGTTATCCGAGGTGGAAGCAAAGTTCTCACAATATCTTTCGGCTTCGGCACTGTCCGCAAAAAATGTGTCGGAGGAAAAAGAGGAAATCAAGCAACTGATTTCTGAGTTGTCCCATCAGACGAAAACTCCCATTACGAATTTTCTGTTGTATACGGAGCTTCTGGCGGAACAGGAGCTGTCGGCAGAAGGGCGTACCTATGTGGAAATGCTGCAGGGGCAGGCAAAGCGTATGGAATTTTTCGTGGAAGCCTTTGTGAAAGCTTCCCGGCTGGAAACGGGAGTGTTTCGTTTTCATAAAAAGGATTCTGAACCGGCAGTCTTATTGGAACGGGTGGCACGACAGTTTGAACTGAGGGCAAAGGAAAAGGGAATTGAGCTTTGCGTAGAGGAAACGGAGGCTTCCCAGACGATAAGATTGGATGTGAAGTGGACGGAGGAAGCCTTGGAAAATCTTGTGGATAATGCCATAAAGTATACGCCGGAGGGGGGAAAGGTGACCTTACGGGCAATTCCTTATGAGATGTTTTGGAAAATTGATGTGGAGGATACCGGTATCGGAATTCCGGAGGAGGAACGCAGTAAGGTGTTCGGACGTTTTTACCGCTCGGAGACCGTAGCGGAGACGGAAGGAATCGGCATCGGATTGTATCTGGTACGTCAGATTGTTTCCGGACAAGGCGGTTATGTGAAGCTTTCTGATGGAAGCGAAGGAGGAACGGTGGTTTCGGTGTTTTTACCGAGAGAATAGCATGGAAATCTTTCAAAACCGTTAGATTTCGGAAAGAATGTGGAAAGATTTGTATGGTAAAGTCTGTGTTGTAAGTGCAATACAGACTTTTTTGGAGGTAGGGAAATGGTGATTCTGGAAACGCAGGAATTAAAAAAGTATTACGGAACCGGTGAGACGCAGGTGCGTGCATTGGATGATGTCAGTTTTTCCGTGGAGAAGGGAGAGTTCGTGGCTATTGTAGGGTCCTCTGGTTCAGGAAAATCCACGCTGTTACATATGCTGGGCGGCTTGGACCGTCCCACGGCGGGAAAGGTGTTTGTGGACGGGAAGGAGTTATCGACGCTTAAGGAAGAGGAACTGACGATTTTCCGACGCCGAAAAATCGGATTTGTATTTCAAAGTTACAATCTGGTTCCGGTGTTAAATGTGTATGAAAACATTGTGCTTCCCATTCGTTTGGACGGAAACAAGGTGGATGAGGAATATGTGAACCGGGTAGTGGAGGCATTGGGGTTGGAGACAAAGCTTTGGAATCTGCCGAACCAGCTTTCCGGCGGACAGCAGCAGAGAGTGGCAATTGCAAGGGCACTGGCAACGAAGCCGGCGATATTGCTGGCGGATGAGCCTACGGGAAACTTAGACAGTAAGACCGGTTTGGATGTAATGGGACTGTTAAAGGTGACAGGAGAGCGGTTCGGTCAGACCATTGTCATGATTACCCATAATGAAGAAATTGCCCAGATGGCAGACCGTATCGTGCGTATCGAAGACGGTCAGGTTACGGTCAGGGGGTGAGAATATGGTGAAGGTGGCAAATCGGGGCTGTATCCGGGAATTGTCCCGGAAAAGTCTGCGGGCATCCAAATCCCGTAATCTTGTGGCAATTTGTGCTATCGCGTTGACTACGGTATTGTTTACCGTTTTGTTTACGGTATTGCTCTCTTTATATTATTCCTTGCAGGAGTCTAACTTCCGGCAGGCAGGAGGCAGAGCACACGGAAGCATTAAGAATCTGACAAAGGAGCAAGCGGATACGTTAAAGGGAGATTCACTGATTAAGGAGTACGGAATACGGCATTTTCTCGGAGGTGCAGAGGGGGACGCGTTTGCAAAAACCACGGTAGAGGTGGGCTACAGTGACGAAAACTATGCTTTATGGAGCTTTTGTACTCCGACGGAGGGACGGCTTCCGAAGGAGGGTACCAATGAGGCTGCGACGGACTTGTCGGTGCTCAAATTGTTGGGAGTCGAACCGGAGTTAGGGGCAGAGTTTACGATTTCCATCGGTATGGGAGAGCATAAGGTGGAGCGGACCTTTATCCTGTGTGGTTTTTGGGAGAGTGATGTGGTGGCACCTGCCCATCATGTATTGCTTGCCGACAGTACGGTAGGGGAAGTGTTATGCGGTGTGGGGCTTTCGGAAACGCTGGAAACCGGTCTTTACGGTTCCCGGACGTTGGATGTGATGTTAAAAAATGAGATGAATATCGAGGATAATCTGGTTGAGATTTTGAGAAAAAACGGCTATTCCCCGGAGGAGATTTCATTTGGTGTGAACTGGGGATATACAGCAGCGACACTGTTCAACAATATGGAACCCGGAACGGTGATTGCCGTCGTTGTTATCCTGCTTTTTATGATGGGAACCGGGTATTTGATTATTTATAACGTGTTTCAGATTTCGGTGGTAGGAGAAATCCGATTTTATGGGTTGTTAAAAACCATCGGAACCACACAAAGGCAAATCCGGCGCATCATCCGGAATCAGGCACTGTTACTCAGTGGGGGAGGAATTCCGATCGGAGCACTTTTGGGGTGGCTTTTAGGCGTTAAGCTGACACCGGTTATTTTAGGAGAATTGAATGTGCCCACCGCAAGCGCAGTGTTTCATCCGTTTATTTTTCTGTTTGCTGCAGTTTTTTCCTTGCTTACGGTGCTGATATCTTGTCGCAGACCGGGTCGTATGGCTGCGGCGGTATCTCCGGTGGAAGCGCTTCGTTATACCGAAGGAAACGGAAAAAGACAGTCGGAAAAGAAACGGAAAGGAAGCGGTTCCCTGTTTTCCATGGCAAAGGAGAATTTGGTACGGAGTAAAAGTAAAACCGTAATTACGATTGTTTCCATGGCGTTGTCGGTGGTGCTTTTGAATCTGACGGTGGTGTTTACGAGCGGTTTTGATATGGATAAGTATGTGTCCGGGTTTTTTAATGCAGACTTTGTGGTTGCAGACGCGGCATATTTTAAGTTTAGAGAATTTTGCGAGGAACAGACGGTATCTCAGGAGGTGGTGGATACGATTTCCGCACAGAGTGGGGTGGAAGAGATGGCAAGGGTGTATGCAGCGAAGAGCGGAGATGTCTATGCATACATGTCGGAGGAAGAGTTTGTTGAGATGGAAAGTATACGGAATCCTCCGGAGACAGTAGAGATGTTGTTAGAAATGGTACCGAGAAGTGATGACGGAAGGGTAAAATGGCCGGCACAGGTGCTGGGGATGGAGACGGGAGCCTTAAAGTATGTGGAGGCGATAGAGGGGGATATGACAAAGATAAATATCCCTGACGGAAACTATATCGCGGCAGTAGAGGCGAATGGGTGTCTGGTGGAACCGGGGGATAAGGTTACCTTAGATTACGGCGGGAGCGTATATGAGTACGAAGTGGCTGCGGTGGTATCCGTACCGTATTCTTTGGGATATCGCTATAACGGAGGCAATTATTTTTTGCTGCCGGCAGCAGCCTTTTGCGAGCATAGCGGAAAAGAGGATATCTTATGTGCAGCCTTTGAGGTGGAGGATACGGCTGAGGACGCAATGGAGCAATTTTTGAACCGCTATACGGAGCAGATAGCAACGGAGTATGATTATGAGAGTAAGTTTACCATCCGGGCAGAGTTTGAAGATACACGAAGGATGTTTTTCCTTGTGGGCGCTGTGATAAGCTTTGTTGTGGGAATGATTGGGGTGTTGAATTTTTTCAATTCGATTTTAACCGGAATTCTGGCCAGAAGGAGAGAGTTTGCCATGCTGCAGGCTATCGGTATGACGGGACAGCAACTAAAGCGTATGCTGGTTTACGAAGGTCTGATGTATGCGGTGGGAGCTGTGGGAGGAGCATTCCTTATTTGTCTGCTGTCGGCACCTTTGGCGAAAAGAGCAATGGAAGGGATGTTCTGGTTCTTTACCTATCGGCCGTCGGTACTTCCGTTAGTCCTGGTATTGCCGGTATTTGTTCTTTTGGGAATTGCGGTACCGGTTGGGATGTACCGGCTGGTGGCAAAGCAAACGATTGTGGAAAGATTGCGGGAATGTGAGAATTAAGACTTGGCTTTTGAGACAGTTTGATGTATAATGTTCATAACTAATTAGAAATCGAATACATAGGGTGTATTACATCACAAAGGAGATGCCATTTATGAAGTACAAAGAACTGTTTACCCCGGTGAAAATCGGCGGCGTAACTATTAAGAACCGCTTTGCCATGGCACCGATGGGACCGCTTGGGCTTTCGGATTCCGAAGGCGGCTGGAATCAGCGCGGTATTGATTATTATGTGGAGCGTGCAAAGGGCGGTACCGGCCTGATTATTACCGGCGTTACTTTCTGTGACCAGCAGGTAGAGCCGCAGAATCAGTCCATTATTCCGGTTTCCACCCACAATGCGGTGCATTTTACGAGAACAAGTAAGGAGATGACCGAGCGTGTACACGCATATGGCAGCAAGATTTTCTTACAGATGTCCGGTGGTTTTGGGCGTGTTACCATTCCGACCAACTTAGGTGAATTCCCGCCGGTGGCTCCGTCGGAGATTCCGCATCGCTGGCTGGATAAGATGTGCCGTTCTATTACCAAGGAAGAGATTCGCAGCATCGTAAAGTCCTTCGGTGACGGTGCGTACAATGCAATGCGCGGCGGCTTTGACGGTATCCAGATTCATGCGGTGCATGAGGGCTATTTGTTAGACCAGTTTGCGATTTCCATGTTTAACTTAAGAACTGACGAGTACGGCGGTTCCTTAGAGAACAGACTTCGTTTTGCAAAGGAAATCGTGGAAGAGATTAAGTCCCGTTGCGGTAAGGATTTCCCGGTTACCCTTCGTTACAGCGTAAAGAGTATGATTAAGGACTGGAGACAGGGTGCTCTTCCGGGTGAAGAGTTCGAAGAAAAGGGCAGAGATATCGAAGAGGGTATCGAGGCTGCAAAGCTTTTGGCACAGTACGGTTACGATGCGCTTGACGTGGATGCCGGTTCCTACGATTCCTGGTGGTGGAGTCATCCGCCGATGTATCAGGAGAAGGGCTTGTTCCGTCCGTTCTGTAAGATTGTAAAGGAAGTAGTGGATGTTCCGGTGATTTGTGCGGGACGTATGGATGACCCGGATATGGCTCTGGAGGCACTTCAGAACGGCGAGTGCGATATGATTTCCATCGGCAGACCGTTACTTGCGGACCCGGATTACTGTAACAAGCTTCGTTCCGGCAGAGTATGCCAGATTCGTCCGTGTATTTCCTGCCACGAGGGTTGTATGGGACGTATTGCAACCTATTCTCTTATTAACTGTGCGGTAAATCCGCAGGCGGCAAGAGAGCGTGCGATGGCATACGAACCGATTTTACAGAAGAAGAAAGTATTGGTAGTAGGTGGCGGTGTGGCCGGATGTGAGGCTGCAAGAGTGCTTGCTATCCGCGGACATCAGCCGGTACTGTTTGAAAAGAGCGGACGTCTCGGCGGTAACTTATTACCGGGAGGTGCACCGAAGTTCAAGGAAGACGATATTGCTCTTGCGAACTGGTATGCACAGGAGATGGATCGCTTAAAGGTAGAGGTGCATTTGAATACCGAGATTACTAAGAAGGATATTTTAGAGGGCGATTACGATACCGTAATTATGGCCACCGGTTCTACGCCGAAGGTATTCTCTTTAGGTGACGATGAAAAGGTATATACTGCTTCTCAGGTTCTTTTAAAGGAAAAGGATTGCGGCGACACCACGGTAGTGATCGGCGGTGGTCTGGTAGGCTGTGAGACTGCATTATGGCTGGCACAGGCCGGTAAGAAGGTAACCATTGTAGAGGCACAGGATAAGATTATGAAGGTAAACGGCCCGCTTTGTCACTCCAACTCCGATATGCTGGCAGCACTGCTTCCGTTTAACAACGTAGAGATTCTCACAAGCGCAAAGGTAACCGGTTATGCAGGCGGCAAGCTTTCTGTTGAGACTGTAGACGGTGTGAAGGAGCTGGCTTGCGACAGTGTCATTCTTTCCGTGGGATATAATGAGGAGAATTCCTTGTACCATGAAGTAGAGTTCGACGTACCGGAGATTTATCTTCTCGGTGATGCCAAGAAGGTTGCCAATATCATGTATGCGATTTGGGATGCCTTTGAGGTGGCGAACCATATTTAAGTGAGGGACGGTGTCCCTGTTGTAAAATAACGTAGCTCGTTTTACGGTTGTGTATTTATAATAATCGACACGAGCCCCATAGACGTTGATTTATTTGCGAATCGCAACGCTCCGTCAATCTTCCTCTAAGAACGACTAGGACGCTCGGGAGCGACCTCGCGCCCAGTCTTATCTAAGAGGCGATATCGACTGCACTAAAAACGCGACCCTTCGGGAAAGCAAAAAATCAAGGTCTATGGGGCTCGTGTCTTTTTGAAATATACGAATCAACCGTAAAACGAGCTTCTTGTTCTGTACCGGGACACCTGTGCATGTATAGGGGATAAGAAAAGCTATCGTACCTACGATCTATTCGTAAATACAATAGCTTTTTTTAGTGCGTTACATCTCGCTTCTATGCTCACTTTGCTTGCCCAATCACTCCTGTGCCTTCAACATCTGTGCATAAATTCCGCCCAGAGCCAGAAGTTCTTCGTGGTTGCCCTGCTCTTTAATCTCACCTTCATGGATAACCAAAATCAAGTCCGCATTTTTGATGGTGGACAGGCGGTGGGCAATAGCCACGATGGTGCGCTTGCCGGCCATGTTATTGATGGCAGCCTGAATCTGGCGCTCGGTCTGTACATCCACGGAAGCGGTGGCTTCGTCCAGGATAATCATCGGGGACTGGCGGAGGATGGCCCGGGCAATGGCGACACGCTGTTTCTGACCGCCGGAGAGGCGCAGGCCCCGTTCGCCCACCTGGGTTTCGTATTCGTCAGGCATATGTAGGATGTCTTCGTGGATGTTGGCTGCTTTTGCG
Organism: uncultured Lachnospiraceae bacterium; assembly: GCA_964545045.1. Lineage (GTDB taxonomy): Bacteria > Bacillota > Clostridia > Lachnospirales > Lachnospiraceae > SIG307. The sequence goes on from CAZJEN010000006.1 coordinate 64,567, forward strand.
GCAGCGATGATTTCCTCACGGGTGGCATCCGGCTTTGCGTAGCCGATGTTGTCGGCGATGGAGCCGTGGAACAGGAAGGTATCCTGCAGCACCGGAGAAATGTTTTTACGAAGACTTTCCAGTGTCACATCACGAACATCCTGTCCGTCTACCAGTACCGCACCCTCTACCGGGTCGTAGAAGCGGGAGATGAGCTGGGTAATGGTGGTTTTGCCTACGCCGGTAGGACCCACGAGAGCAACCATCTGTCCCGGTTTACAGGTAAAGGAAATGTCCTTTAATACCGGCACCTTGTTGTTGTAGTGGAAGGAAACGTTCCGGAAGGTAATTTCGCCGGAGACGTTTTGTAAATCTTTTGCCCCTTCTTTATTTTCAATGGCGGACGGGGTATCCAGAATCAAAGTAACACGTTCCGCACCGGCTAAGGACTGCTGTAAGTTTTCCAGCCAGCTTGCAAGGCTCGAAATCGGCGCGTAGAAGAGTCCTAAGTATAAAACGAAGGCTACGATATCCTCTACGGATAATTGCTCTAAATAAGCCAAATAACCGCCTACAGCCACAACAAGAACCGTACCGATGGAAGAAACGAACTCCACACTCGGATGGAAGATGGCGCTGGCGCGTAAGGCGCGGAGCATGGCGCGAACCTGGGTGAAATTGCTTTCACTCACAAGAGCGGCTTCTTCCTCTTCCTGTCCGAAGGACTGAATCTCGTGGAGACCGGACAAATTGTCCTGCAGCTTTGCGTTTAACTCACCCATGCTTTTCTGGGAGGCCTTGAAAAACGGGCGTACCTTTTTGGCGAAAATCACGCCGGAAATCAGAATTAACGGAATTGGAAAACAGGTAATGAGAGCCAGTTTCCAGTTGATCAAAAGAAGAATGGTCAGCACGCCGCCGAAGGTCACAAGGTTCGTAATCATATCCGGAATCATGTGGGCGTAGAGGAGTTCGAAGTCTCGTGTATCGTTGACTACGCGGCTCATCAAATCACCGGTCTGTTTGTCGTGGAAAAAGCCCAAGTCCAGGCTTTGGAGCTTCTTATACATGCGGTCACGTAAGTCACCCACCAGATACCAGGCGGCCTTGTGAGCCAGATAGTTATTCAGAAAACGGAATACGATGCGGAGCAGGTAAAGAACCAAGAGCCCCAGTGCCAAAGTCACAATCTGCTTCAGGGCGGCATCATCCACACCGCCGCCTACGATACCGGTCATTTTTGACAGCAGCTTCGGGGCAGTCAGGTTCACACCTGTTAAAAGAAGGGTGGATAGTATCGCAAGAATGTAGAGGCCCTTGTAGCGGGCGGCCTCTTTGGTCAGTTTCCATAGCATTTTCATAGGGGAACTCCTTTCCTAACTATCTATAACGCATAAAGAGATGCGTTTGTTGAGCATAAGATAAAAGATTACATAAGTATTTTAGCAGAGAGAAAATAGAAAAACAAGAAAAGAAAGGAGGCTTTTTGTATATAATTAAGAATGTATGATTGGGGATATTCGCATCTGATATAAGACATTGCGTAAGATAAATCATTCTGTGAAACGGAGAATTTACTTGCAATTAAGAGCTATACGAAGTATAATGTACCTTCGATAAGGTTGTTTGAACGAAACGTCGGTTGGAGTTTTAACCGTATTGTGAGGTGCGAAACAATGAAAAACAGCGAGCGTTTTTTTGAAAATAGGGACTGTAAATATTATCCATGCCACGAAGGAACAGAGGAAATCAATTGTCTGTTTTGCTATTGCCCGCTGTATTCCATGGAACAGTGTCCCGGCACCTATACGATGATAGAATCGGAGGGACGGATGGTGAAGTCCTGCATGGAGTGTGATTTTCCGCATATTCCGGAAAACTACGACCTTATTATCGCACTGTTGTCGCAGAAGTAATCAGCGGTGACAGAGAATTTATTACGATATCATTTAAAAATGATATAGATGTTTTTGTTACGGGGAAACAGGTGAAACTCCTGTACGAGCCCGTCGCCGTGAGGCATGTTTTGTACTTTTTTCTACCGGAGCCGCCACAAGCTCCGGGACAAGCCATTGGAACTTCCGAGAAGGTGAGAAAAGGAATGCCGAGTCGAAATACCCGGACAGAAACGCTCCTCCAAAGTAATACGCCGCGAGTGCCGGTAAGTAGGGGGAAATACAATTTAAAGGAGAAAAGATATGCAAAGAAAAACAAGAAACACGTTGTTATCACGTATCCTTTGTATGATGCTTATTGTGGCTATGGCATTGTTTACAGTAGGATGTAAGAAGGACGAAAAAGAGTCCCCGAAGAGCGGTCAGGAGACGAACGTAACCGCACCGGCGGAGGAAAATCAGGGCGATGCGTCCGGAGATGCTGAGCAGGCGGAAGATGCCGCAAGCGATGTGACCGTGCTGGGCGAAGGTAAGGTGGTATTCAACTTTACTGTGGTGGATAAGGACGGTAATGAGACGAAGTTTGAGATTCATACCGACAAGACTACGGTAGGAGATGCACTTTTGGAGCACGGGTTAATCGAAGGTGAGGAAAGCGAGTATGGTCTTTATGTAAAGAAGGTAAACGGAATTCTTGCGGATTACGATGTGGACCAGACCTACTGGGGCTTTTATGTGAACGGTGAGTATGCCATGAGCGGTGTAGATACTACCAATATTGAAGAAGGAAAGAGCTATTCCTTCAAAGTATCCAAGTAATGAAGCTGACCATTCGGGAAATGGCCATATTTTCCATGCTGGGAGCATTGATGTATGTGTCTAAGATGATTATGGAATGGGCGCCGAATATCCATTTGTTAGGTGTGTTTACCGTTGCTTATACGGTGGTGTACCGGGCAAAGGCATTGTATCCCATTTATATCTATGTGCTGTTAAACGGTTTGTTTGCGGGGTTTGCAACCTGGTGGATACCGTACATATATCTCTGGACAGTGCTATGGGGCATTACCATGCTCTTGCCGAAGAAAATGCCGAAGCCGGTGGCTGTGGTAGTATATTCGGTGGTAAACGCCTTGCACGGCTACGGATTCGGAATCCTGTATGCGCCGGCACAGGCATTGCTGTTCGGGCTGAGTTTTAAAGGCATGATAGCATGGATTGTTGCAGGATTTCCCTTTGATATTATCCACGGCACCAGCAATTTGATTTGTGGTTTTCTGATTGTGCCGATTGTGTTGGTTTTGCAAAAACTGGAAAAAAGTACAAATATGGCTTAAGAAGTTGAGAAGAAGCTGTTTCTGCAGGAACGGCTTCTTTTTTGTTTTGAAGAAATCAGAGAAAGGTAAAAAAATGTAAAAATTATTAATTTCTTTTGGAAAACACTTCACAAATGACAGACAAAGTAGTATGATGAAGTTATGTAGTAACACGCTTAGAAAAGAAGAACATTACGAACGGAGGGGCTTTATGAAACAAAAGAAAAGAAGAATCAGTATTCGATTGAAGATTTTGTTACCTGTAGTCCTTTTGGTTACTGTACTTTGCGTTGTTCTCGGTATCAGCTCATACCGGAAAATGAATGACGGTATGGTAGCTATGGGTGTGGAACAGGCGGATATGGTATCCGGAATGGCAGTCAAGGTAATTGACGGAGATGTGTTGAAAACACTGGAACCGGGCTGTGAGGACAGTGAGGAGTATCAGACAATGCGGGATGCTATGTGTGATATTCAAGAGTCCTACGGGATTGCCTTTTTGTACACGCTTCACACGGACGGAGAGATTGTCTATTACGGCATTGATACCGATTCGTCGGAGGAGTGTGCCGATTTCGGGGAAGAGTTTGAGGTATCCTACGAAGAATTGGCGGACTGTTTTGCCGGTGAGGAATATGTACAGGATTATATCGACGAGACAGTGGACGGACATTTGATTTCCGTATACAAGCCGATTTATGACAGTGCCGGAGCGGTTGTGGCGATACTGGGATGCGATTATGACGCGTACCACGTTTCGGAACGTCTTGCCGATTCTTCCAAGCAGATTGTAATGATTGCGGTGGTTGCACTGGTCATCGGTGTAGCGGTGCTTTGTGTTGTTATTAATGCGATGTTGAGAGGCTTAAAGCAGGTAGAGGAAAAAGTATACGAGCTGGTCAGCAGCGAGGGTGATCTGACAAAGAAGCTGGAAATAAAGAGCCGGGATGAGCTACAGAACATTGCGGAAAATATCAACGATTTATTGGCGTATATCCGGGGAATTATGATTACGATTTCCGATAATTCCATGAAGCTGGACGGCTCCTCCGGGACGATTGTGCGGAAGCTTTCTCAGGCGGAAATCAGTATTACCGATGTGTCCGCATTTATGGAAGAAATGAGTGCGTCCATGGAGCAGACGAATTATTCCTTAAATCAGATTACGGAGTCTGTGGGTCAGGTATATGCGTCCTTAGAAGCAATTTCAGAACAGGCAGACGAGGGAAGCAAGTCTTCGGAGAAGATTCGTATCAATGCAGAGAATATCTACCGGAATGCGGCGGAAGAACGTGCCGGTGCTAAGAGTAAAGCCGATGAGATGGCCCTTGATGTAAATGAACGTATTAAGAAGTCCAAGGCGGTGGAGGAAATCAGCATTCTAACCTCCGACATCTTAAATATTTCGGAACAGACGAACTTACTTGCGTTAAATGCAAGTATTGAGGCTGCCAGAGCTGGAGAAGCAGGGCGCGGGTTCGCGGTGGTTGCGGATGAAATCAGTAAGCTGGCAAGTGATTCCGCAGAGGCGGCTACGTCTATTCAGAAGGTAAGCGCGGAAGTAATCCAGGCGGTAAACGATCTGGCAAAGGAAGCCGCAGAGATGTTGACGTTTATGGAAGAGACCGCCATGAAGGGATATGAGAAGCTGCTTGAAATCAGTGAAAGCTATCAGGGGGATGTAGGAAGTCTGAATCGTCTGATGCAGAATTTCGCATCCGAGAGTGCTCTTTTAAAGGAAAATATGGATGGTATCGTTGCTGCAGTAGAAGCGGTTCGTACCGCAGTAGGCGAGTGTACCTCCGGCGTGGCGGATGTTTCGGAACGTTCGGTGGAGTTGACCATGAACGTGGGTGAAATCGAAAGCGAGGCTAACGTTAATAAGGAGATTGCATTGAATCTGAATCAGGAAGTGAATAAGTTTAAGTTGGAGTAAAAAGAATGATTTCTTTGGATGTTCAGTAAATGACCGGCAAAGGAGAAACGATATGGAGAAGACAAAGCGCGAACGAAAAAACAAAGGAAAAAGGAAGGTGGCTCGTGTGATATTGGGGATTATCGGAGGTTTGCTGGTAGTGCTGGCCATTGTGATTGCGGTCAATGCTTCCCGTAACGTAAAAGCAATGAATCGCAGTGTTGATGCGGTTTTGGAGGAACTGAACAAGTCCTATACCGTGACGCAAATCAGCCCGGAAGAGTACGAAGAAATGAAAATGTACGGGATTATGAAGTTTAAGGTGGAGCAGTATGCTATTGAAGGACTGGGTAATCTTTCCGTGATGCGAGTCAATATGGGCGTGATGCAGATGGCTACGATTGTGATTACTCCGAAGGATAAGAACGTGCCGCTGTTGTCGGCGGACTATATGTACATCTTGTCCAACCGGAAGTCCTATCTGGAGTTCTACGATGTGGTACAAAATAAGGATGCAACCTATATGAAGCTGGTAGGTATGTTGTCTGCGGTAATAGACCGGTACGCGCATTTAGAGGATTTTGAGGCATCGGAAGCATGGTATGAACACCTCCTCAGTGTAGATGCATACAAGGCAAGTAAACCGAAGGATGACGCGCAGCTTGAACTGATGCTCAGAGAAAGCATTCAGGTTTATCTGGATCATGCGAAAGCTTTGCCTGAGCTTACCGAAGAGGAAAAGAACGAGAAGAAGAACATTACCCTTGCTTATACCGACGGTTTAATCGAAAAGGGCGGCATTTCCACCGATGTGTTTAAGAAGGAGCTGGGGCCGGAGGTAACGAAGGATTTCTTTGACCGGGTATTCTTTGGAACCTTGCGGTAGAAGGAGGATTATCAATGGAAAAAACAATGAAAGTAACGGGAAAAGGAAAGCTGTCGGTAAAGCCGGACATGATTTGGCTGTTGCTGGATACGACGAAGGTGTGTGCAACCTACGAAGAGGCTCTTCGTCAGTCCTCGGAGCAGACGGAAGCGTTAAAGACCTGCTTTGAAGAGCTAGGTTTTGCCCGCACGGACTTAAAGACACTGCGCTTTTCGGTGGATACGGAGTATGAGAACTACCGGGATGAAAACAACGTATGGAAAAATCGTTTTATGGGCTACCGTTTCAACCACAACATGAAGCTGGAGTTTGATGCAGACAACGAAAGATTGGGAAGGGTGCTGTACGCACTGGCACAGACGGAGGTTCATCCGGAATTTCGCATCAACTACACCATAAAGGACACCGAAGCAGCCAAAAACAAGCTGCTGGCCAAGGCGGTGGCAGACTCCGGGGAAAAGGCAAAGGTATTGGCGGAGGCCGCAGGCGTAATCCTTGGCGATATCGTAAACATCGACTACTCCTGGGGCGAGCTGGAAATCGTCTCAAGACCGGTGGAGCGCTGCATGATGAGCGCACCGAACGCTGCCGCGGACAGCTACAAGATGGACATTGAACCGGATGACATCGACGTGACGGATACCGTGACGGTGGTGTGGGAGATAGGGTAGAATAAGCTGAGAAAAAGAATATATTGAAAAAGGTTGACATCCTATCAATTGGTTGATACAATATCAATTGATAGGATGTTGTTTTTGTATAGAGGGGGAAGTATAGGAGGTGTTTCTATTAAGTTAAGTGTGAAATCAAAGGAAAAGGAAGTTCAGGCGTTTCTGGATGGAATGAAGAAGGAAGTTTTATTGAAAAAGATTCTTATGGATTGTCCGTTATGCGACAGAGTCCATGAGGTAGAAGAAAGACTGCGTACGGCATCTATGGTAATTAAGGACGAAGCGGTTGAGTATGAAGAGCGTTTCTATTTTTGCGGAAATGCCGATGAAGAGGAAAACGAGTTTGAGACTGGCGCTATGACAAATGCAAATCTTTTAAATGCAAGAAATGCATACCGGAGAAAGAAGGGACTGTTGACGTCGGATGAAATCATTGAGATTCGAGAAAGTTACAGCCTGTCTCAGGTGGATTTGTCGAGACTGCTCGGTTGGGGAGAGGCTACCATTGCGCGCTATGAGAGCAAAGCAATTCAAGACGAGGCATATGATACCATGCTCCGCCTGATAAAGGATAACCCGTTAAAAGCCCTGGAGTTCTTAAAGAAAAACAGCGAGAAGTTTTCTTTCGGAAAGCGTTATGAAATTCGGGAGAAGATGATAGAAAAGCTGGACTCCTACGGAAAAGAATTCCTTACAAGGCAGGCCTTGGAGGGCGAGTACGTGGGCTTTGAAGAGCCGTCGGATGCCAATGGATATACTACGCTCAATATTGATAAAATTGAGGTGGCAGTGTCTTATCTGGCAAATGCAATGTCAAACCTTTACAAGGTAAAACTGATGAAATCCTTATGGTATGCGGATGCATTGCATTATAAGCAAACCGGAAGAGCGATAACCGGGTTGGTGTATCGTCATGAGGCAATGGGGGCGTTACCGGTAGGGCATTATAGCCTGATGAATCTTGAGAACCTAAACGTGAAGGAAGAGATGAGTTTTAGCTATGATTCCATGCTGTATGTATATCCCGGCGAACAGGTGGATTATTCCCTCTTAAGTGAGACGGAGCGAGGGGTTCTGGATGCGGTGATTGACAAGTTCAAGGATTACAAGGCATCGGAAATCGTGGAGTATATGCATGAGGAGAGAGCCTATAAAGAGACGGAGAACGGAGAGATCATACCGTTTCGGTTAGCGGGAGAGATTCGGGAGTTGTAGGTTGCATTATGGATGAACGAAGCGGTTTAATGAGCGGTTTAAGAGATTAAAAGAGAATTTTATTGTACTTTCAATATGCTAAATTAAGAACCAAGATAGGATAACACCTTGTCTTGGTTCTTTTTTTTCGGGAAGAAGCCGGGACGGGAAGCGAAACAGGAAAGCGTTTGGAACGGAAAGGAGCGATAACGATGGAGGTAAGAAACGTAATGGACCACTATGAAATCTACAGAGACGGGGCATTTGTATGCTCCTGCGATGCGAATGAGTTGGATGAGGTGCTGGAGGAGATGGGGGAGTAGAGAAAGCTTGCGGGCGGATGCCGGAAGCGGTATAATTGAACTGAAAAGAGCAAGATGGCTATGGTTGTGAAAGTGGTTGCCGGAAGGAGGATGCGATATGCAGATGAAGTACCCTGTGATAACATTGTGTGGAAGTACAAGATTTAAAGATGAGTTTGCGGAAACTCAGAAGCGTTTGACGTTAGATGGGTTTGTTGTAATTTCTGTTGGCTTATTTGGCCATTCGGGGGATAGCGAAGTGTGGGAAGGCAAGGATGAGGATACGGTAACGAAAACAAAACGGATGCTAGATGATATGCATAAAGCAAAAATTGATATGGCAGACGGGATTTTTGTTGTAAATCCGGGAGGCTATATCGGAGCAAGTACGTGGTCGGAAATCTGCTACGCGAAAATGACAAAGAAGGAGATTCGATTTATGGAACCGGTCAGTGAGAGGGAAATTGACACAATGGTTTCCAAACATACGGAAAAAGCGAGGGAACTGGCATTTCGGCAGTATGACGCCTGGTGGAACTTTTGCGGAGGACCGGAATTGCAGGAAGCTTATTTGAAAAATATGGTTGTGCTGGAACATGAGGGGGAGACCGTATTGGACCCGTGGATACCGGAGCAGCAGGAAGATAACGATACAGCGCAAAACGGAACAGACGGCGTTGACCCGTTTGCGGTATACGGAAGGAATAAGATGGCGCGTTTTATTGAAGAGCTTGTACAAAGGGAACAGGAATGGGAAGAGAAGGAATGGGTTTGGTCAGAGTTTGAACCGGTTATGGAAGAAAGATAAGGAGGGTGTTAAGATGAAGGTTGAGTTTAATATTGACGGTAACGAGACGGTAGAGAACGCAATCCGTCAGATAAAAAAGTGGATAGATGAGGCGGAGAAGGGAGAAATGATACATTGGGGCGATTTGAGTAAGCGATATATACTGGGAGAGAAAGGAGAATCGGAAACGTATCCGCTTATTTGCATCGGAGCGAATCCCAGTACGGCAGGAAGTAATAGCGACCATCCGACAGACCCTACGATTACAAAAATTCGCAATATTGTGAAAGAGATAAATGAAAACGGAGAAGAAAAATGTGACGGATGGATTATGTTGAATTTATATTCGCAAAGAACGCCTAATCCGCAGAAGTTACATAAAGAAGAGACGTATGACAAAACAATGATGGAAGTAAATCATAAAGTTATTGAGATGGTGTTTGATGAGTTTAAAGAAGCAAAAACACTGTTGGCATGGGGAAACATTATTGACTTAAAAGAAAGAGGATATTTGAAAGAGAGCTTCAAAAAAATAGCAACGATGGGAAAGACGCGGAAATGGTGTGTACGCGGTAAGGTTACGAGAAAGAACAATCCGAGACATCAGTTATATGTGAAAAGCGGAACTAAAATAGAAACGGTAAGAATCGGTGAAGGAGGAGAACTATGCAAAATCGATATGCAGGGGATGTAGGAGATTTCGGGAAATTAGGAATGTTGAGAATGCTGGAAAATGTCGGACTTCGTTTGGGTGTGAACTGGTATTTGGTAGAAGATGAGAGTCACAACAATGACGGAAAGCACATTGGTTATTTGAACGATAAGCAATACACAGACTGTGATAATGAACTTTTGCGCTTGCTTAGAGCGATGGTATTGCAAAAGAACAGGTCAGTGAAACAGTTGGAATGCTTAGGGGCATTAAAAACAAAGCAGTATTATAGTAGGGTTCTTCCATTGCCAAGGGATTTCAAAAGCGGAAGCAGAAGAGAATGGCACAAGGAAGCCTTACATGTTATGACCGGATGTGATTTGGTGTTTTTGGACCCGGATAACGGTTTGCTTCCGAAAAGTGTGGGGGCGGGGAGCGATAAAAGTGTAAAATATGTGCTACCGGAGGAAATAGTCGATTATTACAAAGCCGGATACAGCGTTGTTTTTTACAGCCACCGTACGCGCGAGCAGTTAGAAGTGTATCTGGAGCGGTTCGCGAAATTATTCGGTGCGAAGGAATTAGAGGGTGCAACAATAAAGGGAGTTTCTTTTAAAAGAGGTACGATAAGAGATTATTTCTTTCTTATTCACGACAAGCATGTAGAAAAAGTTGTGTCTTGTCTTGAAGCGTTTATGAAAGGAAAATGGGGACAGCATTTTAGTATGATACTTTAACATAGATTTAAAAGTCTAATCTTATAAAAGAGAATTTTATTGGACATAAAATGGTATATATTGGAACCAGGATAAGGAAACACCTTGTCTTGGTTCTTTTTAATTTGGCAAACTGAAAAGGAGATGAGATTATGTGTGATTGGAACAACAACGGTAAATACGATATGGAGGATGCTTTTATCAGTTACCATATTCACAGATCGATTTCGGGTAATAAACAGAATCAGAACAGTTCCGGCGATGTAGGGGATGTGGTGACAGTAATAGGGATAGTGCTTTTGATATTTGGTATATTATTGATCTTTGTATAAAAGGAGGACGCGCATATGAGTAATAACAGAGGTAATGACAGTGGATCGGGTTGTATAGTAATGATGATATTGGCTGTAATTGCGATGCCGTTGGTGGGATTATATCTTGCGTTTGTCGGAGAAAAACAGGAACAGAAATTTTTAGGCGTAGCGCTCTTGATTGTAGGCATTATCGTATATGCAAAAGTCGGAATGCTTTGATTTTGCGGAAATAGGACATTGCGATGAACAACGCTGTGTATGCTGTTTGAAAAGGTGGCGGGAGAATGAGATTAAACTTGATATTTCTCGACAAAAGACGTATAATGATAGATAGAGTCGGAAGATGTTAAATGTAGAAGGAAATAGAGTGAAAATGAGGAGGAAAGGAGTTTGAGATGGATAGCATTCAAGAGATAGTAATCGGAGCTGTAGTGGGTGGTTTTATTACATTATTGACGACATGGATACTGGAGCGTCGAAAAGAAAAAAGGGAGGACCGAAAAGAAGAGAAGAAAAAACGAGAAGAGATAGTACAGAACCGTCCTGAAATGGCAATTGTGGATTTTAAGGATTATATCGGACGTCCGGGATATGGTATAAAACAGAAGTGTGATTTGGAAGTGTTTGTGGCACACATTGATAATGTTACGGTTACAGATGAGGGGAAAAGGGGGATGGTATACGCACATTATCGTGAAGAAGATTTTGATACGAAGAAATGGTGCTGCGTGATATATACGTTTGAGAATAAGGGAAAGACAGATATTTCATTGCTGGATATTATTTGTACTTACAAAAAAGATACGTGTATATTCCCTTGCCGCTTTGCCTTGCAACTGGCAAGAGAAAAAGTCCTTAACTATAGGTTATGTCATGATAAAAAGATACGGGTAGGAGAAACAATTACTGTAAAATTCTGTTATCATAGCGAATGTATATTGGCAGGAATGTTTTCTGCTAATATGGCAATCGGGATGGAAGATGATAATGGTGGTCGTTGGATGCAACCACTATTTACTCCACAAGAAAAAGTATATGACAGTTATAAGGTTAGTCACAAGGAGTATCGCGATGAGGTATTAGTTGATAAGGCGGAAGAGTGTTTTAAGAAGCCGCAACTATGGTAAATGTAAGATCACTTTTTGATTGAAATAAACTCCTTGTAAGTGTATAATCGTATATGAAATTACATACAAATTGCTTCCAAAACAAGCAATGTTAAGAAAGGACTCACAACATGATAACAGGCGAATTACGAAATAAGATAGACAAGATATGGGAAACTTTTTGGACCGGTGGAATAACCAATCCTCTGGATGTTATTGAACAGTTTACATATTTGCTGTTTATAAAGCAGTTGGACGATATGGATACCGAGAAGGAGAACGAAGCTAATTTCCTAGGTGTGCCGTTTGAGTCAATTTTTACAGGAAAATATCAGAAGTATAGATGGAGTAAATTTAAGAATTTGGGTTCTGCTGAGGAAATGTACAAGCTTGTAGCAGATGAAGTGTTCCCGTTTATCAAGAATCTGCATCAGGATGGAGATTCCGCATATGCCAGATATATGGGCGATGCAATCTTTAAGATTCCGACTGCGGCAATGCTGACCAAGATTGTGGACGGCATTGACAAGCTGGAATTGGGGGATGCGGATTCAAAGGGAGATTTGTACGAGTATTTGCTTTCTAAAGTTGCTACGGCAGGCACAAACGGGCAGTTCAGAACACCGCGCCATATCATTAGAATGATGGTAGACTTGGTAAAACCGCAACCGGATGATATTATAATTGATCCGGCAATGGGAAGTGCGGGATTTTTGATTGAAGCACAGCAGTATTTAAGAGACAATCACTCGGAGATGTTTTTGAACGCTAAATTGAAAGAGCACTTTAATAACGAGATGTTCTATGGAAACGATATGGACAGAACGATGCTTCGTATCGGTGCCATGAATATGATGTTACACGGTGTTGATAATCCGAATATTTCCTATCGAGACAGTCTGTCCGAGCAGAATACGGACTCGGAGAAGTATACTCTTGTATTGGCAAATCCGCCGTTTAAGGGAAGCCTGGACTATGAAGCGGTATCAGCCGATTTGTTGAAAGTAACCAAGACGAAAAAGACAGAGTTGCTTTTCTTGGCCTTGTTTTTGCGTATTCTGAAAAAAGGCGGAAGAGCGGCTGTAATTGTTCCGGATGGAGTGTTATTTGGTAGTAGCAACGCTCATAAGCAGATTCGCAGAGAGATTATCGACAATAATAAACTGGATGCGGTTATTTCTATGCCGAGTGGTGTGTTTAAACCATATGCGGGCGTATCAACGGCAATCTTAATCTTTACGAAGACCGGTTCCGGCGGAACGGACAATGTATGGTTTTACGATATGAAGGCTGACGGATATAGTTTGGATGATAAGCGACAGGAGATTTCGGACTGTGATATCCCGGACATTATCAATCGTTTCAACAACTTGGAAGCGGAGGCAGAGAGAGCAAGAACAGAGCAAAGCTTCTTTGTGCCAGTGGATGAGATTATTGCCAATGATTACGACCTGTCCATTAATAAGTATAAAGAAGTGGTATATGAACAGGTTGAGTACGAGTCTACAGAAGTAATTATCGGTAAAATAGAGCAGATTGAGGTAGAGATTCAAAAGGAGTTTTCGGAGCTTAAGAGTTTGCTTGGACTTAAATAAATTCAGATTTGTGGAGATGATTAGGATGCAAGAGAGTATCTGTATAGAAAAATTGTGTAAAAGAATCTATGCTGGAGGAGATGTGCCAAAGGATAGATTTTCAGAAGTGAAAACAGAAGAGTTTACAGTACCAATTTATGCAAATGCGGAAAGAGACGAAGGATTATATGGATATACAGACGAAGCGAGGGAATATGAGCCAAGTGTAACGGTGGCTGCAAGAGGAACTATTGGATATACTGCGATTAGAACAGAGCCATTTGTGCCAGTAGTTCGATTGATTACAGTTGTACCAAAGCAAGAGTTGGTTGATTTGAGGTATATGTATTATGCATTAAAAAGTTGCAAGCCAAAATCAAGCGGAACATCAATTCCGCAGTTGACTGTTCCAGATATAAAGAAATATAGTTTTGGAGTACCATCAAAGGACGAACAGATTTTTATTGTGGGCATCTTGGATTCTGTTCAAAATATAATTGATAAAAGGCGAAAAGAAATCGAAGAACTTGACAATCTTATCAAATCCCGATTTATCGAGCTGTTTGACACAGATGAATATCCAAAAGTTCCTATTTCTAAACTTGTTGTGGGAAAGGTTCAGAGTGTTAAGAAAGTGTTTTCGCCTAGTGATGAAATCAAATATATTGATATATCATCCATAGATAATAAACGAAATGTAATGACTGGTTATACAGAGTATGTATTAAGCGAAGCACCTTCACGAGCTCAGCAGCATATTAAAACAGGTGATATTGTTATTTCGACTGTTCGTCCAAATCTTAGAAATGTTGCAATGACGGAATTCGAAGATGATAATTTGGTGGCTTCAAGTGGATTTTGTGTATTAAGAGCGGCTAAGTGCTTGCCAGAATACTTGTTAGCAATAGTATGTTCTGATAAGTTCACTGACGATATGACAAAAGTTGTTACGGGAGCAAATTATCCTGCAATAAAAGATTCTGATGTTATGAATTATCAAGTGGCAATGCCACCAATGGAACTTCAAAAAGAGTTTGCAGAATTTGTTCATCAAGTCGACAAATTGAAAGTTGAAGTACAGAAATCGTTGGATGAAACGCAGCAACTAATGGATTCGCTTATGCAGAAGTACTTCGGATAAGTAAAAGGATGTTCTTGCAGAAAGACTTGATTTTGGTATACTGGGTGAAAAAAGGAGTATACCAAAATGGAGAATGCGATTTGTAGAATATTGAACGATATGTCGGAGTGTCTTGATGTCCAGCAAATGAGAAGGTTACAGGAATGTTTACTGAAATATTTGCAGAGGACGGAGCAGGAGATTACAAGGGAGATTGATAATAAAGAGTATCTTGATATGTTTGTTGCTGCCAAGAGGATCGAGGGCTGTTCTGAACGTACTATAGAGTACTATCGAAGCACGATTCAAAATATGTTTCTGGATATAAAGACACCAGTAAGACAAATCACTACAGAGGATTTACGAGAGTACTTAACGCAATATCAGGTAAAGAATAATTGCGGTCGAGTAACCATTGATAATATTCGACGGAATTTGTCCAGTTTCTTTTCTTGGTTGGAAGACGAAGATCATATTTTGAAAAGTCCAATACGGCGCATCCATAAGGTAAGAACCGGTACTCGTGTGAAAGAAACTTTTTCTGATGAAAACATTGAAGTTTTACGTGACAACTGCAAAAACATAAGGGATTTGGCAATCATTGATTTGTTGTATTCTGCCGGGATTCGAGTGGGGGAATTGGTGAATCTCAATAAAGCAGATATAAACTTTGAAGAACGGGAATGTGTTGTGTACGGTAAGGGAAATAAGGAACGACGCGTATACTTTGATGCAAGGGCAAAAATTCATTTACAGGAGTATTTGAAGAGCAGAACGGATAGAAATGAAGCCTTATTTGTGACATTGGACAAGCCAAGTGAGCGATTGCAAATAAGTGGAGTCGAAATAAGACTGAGAAATCTTGGACGACGACTCAATATTGAAAAAGTGCATCCGCATAAATTTAGGCGTTCTATGGCAACAAAAGCAATAGACAAAGGGATGCCAATCGAGCAGGTACAACGCCTGTTAGGGCATCAGCAGATTGATACCACGATGCATTACGCAATGGTTAATCAGAGTAATGTAAAGAACTCTCATAGGAAATTCATCGGATAACCGCAAATTCAGATTTGTGGAGATGATGAGGATGTCAGGGACGATTAAATTAGGTGATGCTGCGACATATATTAATGGTTACGCATTTAAACCAGAAGATAGAGGAGATAAAGGGCTTCCGATTATTAGAATACAAGACTTGACTGGAAATGCGTATGCTTTAGGATTTTATAATGGAGAGTATCCAAAGAAAATTGAAATAAATGATGGAGATGTCTTGATTTCGTGGTCAGCAAGTTTAGGGGTATATGTATGGAACAGGGGAAAGGCTCTCTTAAATCAACATATCTTCAAAGTTGTGTTTGATAAAGCAAAAATAAATAAAGAATACTTTGTTTATGCGGTTAGGCGTAAGTTGGTGGAAATGGCATCAAAGACACATGGTGCCACAATGAAACACATTGTAAAAAAGGATTTTGATACTACGGAAATCCCATATCCAGAAATGAATCGACAATTAGAAATAGCGAATACTTTGGATAAAGTTTCTTATGTTATCGAAGCTAGAAAAAAGGAACTCGAAGAGCTTGACAATCTCATCAAATCCCGATTTGTGGAGATGTTTGGTGACCCTAAATTGAATACAATGGAGTGGAAAACAGGAATTGTTTCGGAATTTTATGATGTAAAGGGTGGAAAAAGAATTCCGAAAGGAATGGGATACGCGGATGGAGTTACTGATCATCCGTATTTGCGGGCAACTGATATGAAGAATGAAACAATAATAGATGAAGATATTCACTACATTGATGATGAGGTCTATGAACATATTAAGAGGTATACAGTAAAGGGTGGAGATATCTATCTTACAAATGTTGGTGTGAATCTTGGAATGGCTGGGGTTATTCCTGATAAGTACGATGGAGCTAACTTGACCGAAAATGCGGTTAAACTTGTTCCAAAGGGCGAAATAGTATTAGAAGGGAAATTTTTAGCGTATTATATAAATTCTCCAGGGATACAAGACTATATTAATGAAAGAAAAATGTCAGTTGGAGTTCCTAAGTTAGCAATTTTTCGAATTGAAACAATGCCGATATTATTACCGCCGGTGTGGCTACAGGAGAAATTTATGGAGTTCGTCTACCAAGTCGACAAATTGAAATTTTTATTTACCATAAGCCAGAGGATATATACAGAAGGAGGGAACAGATTTGGAAACAAATTTTGATTACCTGTTAGCGAAAAATGAATATGAGAGCTTTGCAGCTCAGGCTGTTGAAGCAGAGAAAAGTCTTGCGTTTTCTCCGGCAACTTGCGCAATTTTAGCCAGACGAGCATTAGAGCTAGCGGTGAGATTTGTTTTTTCGCACGATGCAGATTTGAAGCTTCCTTATCAGGACAATATATCGAGTTTGATTCATGAAAAGTCTTTCCAAGACATTATTGATCCGTGTCTGTTTCCTTTGCTTAAGTATACGATTCATCTGGGGAATGTTGCGGTACATACGAATAGTAATGTCAAGCGGGATGAGGCTATTATTTCATTGCGTGATTTGTTTGAGTTCTGTGATTGGATCGATTTTTGTTATTCCGATGAGTATGAGGATAGGATTTTTGATGAGAAGCTACTTCCATCCGGAGATGAAAAACGCGTAAAATCAGAGGACCTAAAGAAGCTGTATGATAGCTTAAGCAGTAAAGATGTGAAGCTTGAACAGATTCTTAAGGAGAATGAAGAACTGCGCAAGCAGATGGCAGAAGAGCGTAAAGTACATACGCAGACCCGAGAATTCCATGTGGATACAATGAGCGAGGCAGAGACCCGCAAGCGGTATATTGATGTGGAGTTGCAGGAAGCCGGTTGGGTCATAGGGAGAAATTGTACCATTGAGGAGCCTGTTACCGGTATGCCGAATTCTACCGGTACAGGATATGTGGATTATGTTTTATGGGGTAAGGACAATTTGCCTTTGGCTGTGGTAGAAGCGAAAAAGGCGTCTGTAGATGTAATTGTAGGTAGTCAGCAGGCGAAGTTGTATGCAGATTGTTTGCAAAACAAGTATGGGCGTAGACCGCTTATTTTTACCACGAACGGATTTGAGTTTTATTATACCAATGATGCTTGCGGTTATCCGAGAAGGCAAGTGTCGGGCTTTTTTACGCAGGAAGAACTACAGTTAGAAGTAGACCGAAGAGAACAGCGTATTCCATTGGAACGCATCGAAATTAGCGATAAAATCACAAACAGACCGTATCAGAAAGAGGCAATAACGGCGGTTTGTGATGCGATTACGAAGAAACATAGAAAGATGTTGATTGTACAAGCAACCGGTTCCGGTAAGACCAGAGTTAGTATCAGCATTGTGGATGTACTGAGACGACACAACTACGTGAAGAACATTCTGTTTTTGGCGGATAGAACTGCGCTTGTAAAGCAGGCAAAGAACAGTTATACAAGCTTGTTGGAAGATTTGTCCTGTTGCAATTTATGTGATAGTAAGGACGACCCGGAAAGTTCGAGAATGATCTTTTCGACCTATCCGACCATGATGAATGCAATTGATGAAAAGAAGAATAAGTACGGGGAAAGACTGTTTTCTCCGGGGCATTTTGACCTGATCATTTGTGACGAGGTACATCGTTCGATTTACCGGAAGTATCAGGAGATTTTTGAGTATTTTGATGCGATGCTGTTAGGAATGACAGCAACTCCGAAGAATGAGATTGACAAGAATACTTATGGTGTGTTTGACCTTGAACGTGGTGTTCCGACCTTTGCTTATGAGCTGGAAAAGGCAGTAGAAGAAGGATATCTTGTGAATTATTCCACACTGGAATATAAGACAAAGATTATGGAAGACGGCATCCATTATGATGAATTATCTGAGGAAGAGAAGGAAGATTTTGAAGAAACATTTGCCTATGATGACATGGTTGATGAGGATATTTCCAGTTCTGCAATCAACACATGGTTGTTCAATGAGGACACAATCGATAAGGTCTTAAAAGAATTAATGGAAAAGGGTCTGAAGATTGAAGGCGGAGACAAGCTTGGCAAAACAATTATTTTTGCGAAGAACAGTTTGCATGCCCAAGTAATTGTGAAGCGCTTTAATGCACTCTTTCCGGAATGCGGAGGAGACTTTATTAAGCAGATTGATTACAGTATAAAGTACTGTGACACCTTGATTGATGATTTCAGCACGAAAGAGAAAATGCCGCAGATTGCGGTGTCGGTAGATATGTTGGATACCGGTATTGATATACCGGAAATATTGAATTTGGTGTTCTTTAAAAAGGTGCGCAGTTATGCAAAGTTCTGGCAGATGATCGGACGAGGAACCAGACTTTGTTCAGATTTATTGGGGGCAGGACTTGATAAGGAGCGCTTCCTGATATTTGACTTCTGTAATAACTTTGAGTATTTCAGGGTGAATACAAACGGAAGTGAAACCGGAATTCAGGAGTCTCTTTGTGAGAAAATTTACAACACGAAGACATTGATTTGCAGAGAGTTACAGGCGCCGGTATATACGAAGGACGAGCCGTATATTACCTACAGAACGGAATTGGTATCTGGTCAGCATAAAGCGGTGGTTGAACTGGATAATAACAGTTTCATGGTAAAACGACATTTGAGATATGTGGAAAAGTTCCGTGAATTGTCAAACTGGAACAGTCTTGAAACGGTTGAAGTTTCGGAAATTAGGGAACATGTATCACCGTTAATTAAGCCGAAAAAGGAGGATGAGCTGGCCAGAAGATTTGACTATCTTATGTACAGCATTAAACTCGGGATACTGCAAAGTAAAAATGTACAGGCACCAATTAATATTGTTATTTTCACAGCAGAACGATTATCCGCAAAGTATTCGATTCCGCAGGTTGAGAAACAGAGAGAAATTATAGAGCGTGTGCAGTTGCCGGAATTTTGGGAAGATGTAACGATTATGGAACTGGATACCGTAAGAATAGCGCTTCGCGATTTGTTGCAGTATCTGGATAAGTTGGTGCGTCCGATTTATTATACAAACTATACAGATACTATCGTCGATATAAAAGAGGGTGCGCCGATTTACGATGCGAGCGACTTGAAGGATTACCGGAAGAAAGTAGAGTTCTATTTGAAAGAGCATGAGAGTAGTCTGTGTGTTTATAAATTGCGGAATAATAAAAAGCTGACGGCTGCTGATTTGAAGGCTCTTGAGAAAATCTTATGGGAAGAGTTGGGGACAAAGTCAGATTACGAGAAAGAATACGGCGATACACCAATTGGGCATTTGGTTCGTAGAATTGTCGGTGTAGATCGGGCTGCGGTAAATGAAGCATTTAGCGAGTTTCTGACAGAACAGAGACTGAATGTGAATCAGATTCGCTTCGTTAATCTTATTGTGGATTACATTGTCGCAAACGGAAACATTGACGATAACAAGGTGCTGATGGAGGAACCGTTCCGTTCTGTCGGTAGTATTACAACGCTGTTTAAGGATGATATGGGAACAGCGAAGCGCATTATGGAAGTTGTGGCAGAGATAAAGCGTAATTCGGAGGAGATTGCGTAATTCGAAGGGAATAATGTGGCTATTTCCAAAACGGAAAATACCACTCACTAACAAAATTCTTGGGTGTTGCAAAAATTGCAACACCCACTTTAGGAATTGGATTGATTTGCAAAGAACAACGAAAGGAGCAGGTAATGAAGAAACTTATTAAGTATTTTATTCCATGTATTACCATAGCGTTGTTCTTTGCAGCCTGTGGGAGAAGAGAATCGGCTGGCATACCTGCACCTACCCCGGTTCTGACCGAGCCACCGGTGGCAACGGACGAGCCGACGGTAACAGATGCTCCGGCGGCTCCAAGTCCGGAGGCAACATGTACCCCGGTTTCAACAGTCACTGCGGAACCTACTCCATCTCCTCAACCGTCCCCTACCCCGGCCTTGACGGAATCCTACACCTTCGATTTCTCCCAAACCTCCTGTCTCCTGGCCCATAGCTGCTCCTACGAGATCAACGAGGCGGGAGCTCTTTCGGTGACCTATGACACGCAGTACGGGCAGATGATGCTTGCATTGCCCCAGGCGATGGATATGGCAATGTATGATAAGGTGACGGTGCGGGCAAAGAGTGAGTACGGCATGATGTCGGTGAAGCTGTTTGATGAAGCGGTGTTGTCCGACCCGTGGGCGCCGGAGGTGTTTGTGCGGTACGATTGTATCGGTGACGGCGTGGTGGAGTATACGTTGTATCCGGAGCTGACCGGTACGGTTTGGGGCATCGGAATTATGGGAGTGGAAGCGGTTGCGGATTATTCCGCCTATACCTCAACAGTATATAGCGTGACCTTTCACCGGGCGGAGGATGCGCCTTCCGGCATACCGGAGGAGTATGCGGGGGAGATTACGGAGGATATGACTCTCCTGACCACCTACGGCACGGTGTTTGATTACATTGGGACGGCGGTGACGGTGAAGCAGTTGCGACAGCCGGCCATATTGGATTTGTTAAAGAAGCAGTATAACAGCATTACGCTGGAGAATGATATGAAGGCGGAGGCGTTGTTTACCTCCCGGCCGACCTTTGTTTCCGTGGAGGCGGCAAGAGAGCAGGGCTACCGGATTCCGGACAATTACAAGGAGGAGACGGTGCCGGTGTTTGTGTTTGATGATGTGGACGATGCCTTAGAGATTTGCGGGGAGAACGGTCTGGGGATGCGTTCGATTCCGTTGGTGTGGAATTACCAGACGCCGGCCTGGTTTTTTAGAGAGAATTATTCTGCGGAGGGAGCTTTTGTCAGCCCGGAGGTAATGGATGCCAGACTTGAGTTTTATATCCGCAATGTGATGGGGCATGTGTACAGCCACGAGTACGGTGAGGTGGTGTACGCTTGGGATGTGGTGAACGAGTATTTGCATTCCGGGGTGAATGATTCCGACTGGCTGCGGGTGTACGGAGCCTGCGGGGAGACGCCGGAGTTTGTGAAGCTGGCCTACCGGGTGGCGGATGAGGTGCTGCGGGAGTACGGTGTTCGTGAGCAGGCGAACTTGCTGTACAACGATTACAATACCTTTGACGGCAGTATGCCGGCGCGGATTCTTGCGTTGGTGGAGTTTATCAATTCCGACGGCGTGATTTGTGACGGTGTGGGAATGCAGGCCCATATGGATGTTTCGTTTCCGCGGGATCGCAGTGTGTTTGCGGAGGCGGTGCGGAAGTTCCTTGACGCGGGGCTTGCGGTGCACATTACGGAGCTGGATATTACCATAAACAATCCCACGGAGACAAGCGAGAAATCCCAGCAGGATTTCTATGTACGGGTATTTCGGGATTTGCTTGAGCTTCGGAAAAACGGTGGGGATATTTCTTCGATTACCTTATGGGGAATGGCGGACAATGTTTCCTGGCGGGGACAGTATTCGCCGCTGTTGTTTGAGAACCGGAGTACACCGAAGAGGGTGTATTATGAGGTGTTAAGGGCGTTTGGGGAGGATAGGTAGAAAAGAAAAGCTCTTGTCGGTTGTGAGGGATACATAGGACCGGCAAGAGCTTATTTTATTTGGTTTCTACGAGTTTTTTGAAGTCTTCAACTGTCAGTTCGGCGCGTTTGGCAGCTTCCTCCACAGGAAGAAGACCGTCTTGAACAAGGGCAATCAGGGTGTTGAGTCTGCCTTGTTCGATGCCTTTCTCAATACCTTTCTCAATACCTCTCTCTTCAATCAAATCACTTAAGTTACACATTTCGCGTAATCCTCCTTCCAGTTCGACTGTTGTTTCTATATGGTAGTCGTTATATAAGATAGTTTCTTTTTCCTGTGGTGCTAATTCCGGAGAAAACAGGGTATCCAACAGACCGTGCAATTCGTTCCCTTTGTTTTCGGCTTCCGAAGTACCCAGACAAACCAGAACCAGTTCCAGCAAATCGTAGCGCTTTTTCTTTTGCAGGCTTCCGTAAAGCGGATGCTCGCTCATTCGGTAGGAAGTAATGGTATGCTGGGCATACGGTGGATTTTCCATACAAATCCAAATGGAGTATACCTTTTTGATGGCATCGTAATCAGAACCTGTAAATTCGGTTTCTTTTTGTGCCGCTACCATGCGCGTACAGTAGAAGATGCCGCGGGTTACAATATCATAACCGGGATTGAATTTTTTCTGGCTTTCTACGTTGATAATCAGCTTGATACGTTCTGCGGTTGGTGTAAGTACAGTGAAGCGTACATCGTAGGTGACTTCGCCCTCACCGGGTACTTTGTCCACCGTATCCAGACCGGTAATGGCTTCCGGGGCAAGACTTGGAAATACTCTGTGAGTACCTACTTCCGGTTCTCCTTCGATACAGGTTCGTATTAACTCTATCGGATAGTCTTTAAATTCCGAAGTTGTGTACTTAAGTATCCAAGATAGTACCGTTCTGTCGCTGAGGATTTGCTTTGCCTGTGTGTCATACCGGTCTTTGTAGTTGTTGCGTTCCAGTACGTTAGCAATGTGTGTCTTTTGTTGCATATAGTCTCCTTCCCTAAGGTGTCGCAGAAAGAAGCACACATTTCTTTGCCTTTATTATAGAGTCATTTCTCGGGAAATGCAAGGCAAACGTAATGTTTTCTTCTATCTGCTTTATAAATGTGAAACTTTCGGCAGACTTCCGCCGAAGAAACAGAGTGAAGGTATGCCTCGGCACGCACGCTGTGTCGGGAAAGCAGTTCTCTGTCATAAGTCTATTATACACCGATCGGAAATCTAAAGCAATAAAAATTCCTTCGTCAAATCTAACGAAAATAATGCTGTTTTTTGGGGCATAGTGTACAATGCGGAAAACAAGAAAATATTGAAATAAATACTAAATTAGATTTCAAATTAATGATTGAATCTTACTCCGATTTGTGGTAAAATATCCCTTGAGGCAAGGCGCTGTAAGTCGCGTTTTTTATAACCGCGACACCTAGAGAGATTACGTCTTGCCAGTCAAAAGAAGGAATGACTAGGAGGTAAGTTTTATGGGTATTATGGAGCGCCCGTTGGTGACTAAGATGGCTGACGGTGGAAAGTATTGGGAGCACACTTATGAGAAGTTTTATTTGAAGGCGTATCTTCCGGCGACGGAGATTGACGGTCAGGTGAATAATTACACCTTCCGTGCACCGCTTCTTCTGGTGCTTGAGGAGAACAGACAGAGTATGGAGGATGCCATTGCGTTTGCAAAGAAGAGTGGTCTGGCGGACATTGCATCTGCGGTGGACAGTAGCGTGCTTTTCGTATATCCGACCTGTGAGGGCGGCTGGGCCAATGCCACGGAGGAGTTGTATGCGTCTCTTATCGCTGAGGTGAAGATGGACCCGCGTTACGAGGACGGTATCGTGGAGCAGCATGATTTCTTTAAGAGAGAGTTCAAGGGCTTCTTTATCCGCGGTGCGATTTTCAGAGCGGATATTTACAGCTACGGTGCGTCTGCGGACTATGTGGCGAAGAATTTGCTTAAGACTGTAAACGGTGAATATTTGTGGGGACCGGGCGAGATTACGCCGGCCATGTGTTCCATGGAAGGTCTTTCCGTAGTACCGAAGGTGGAGCGTACCGATATCGGTATTCTCAGCGTTGGAAACTCCGATGAAGTGAATGCGGCATTTAGGGATTGCAAGAATCTTTTAGTGAAGGCTGAGGCTGACTACAAGGCTGATTTTAAGGCTTTCGTACGTAAGTTTAAGATGTGGTGCGGCAATATGGAAATGGAGCCGGATTTTGCTGAGATGAATATGACCGAGGAGGCAGGCAGTGTGGTTGTTAAGACCTCTCCGGACAATATGGGACAGTTTAAGGGTACCGACAAGCATACGGTGGGCTATTTTGCATATTACAACAATGATTTGTTTGAGAAGGGTCCGGCACCGCTGATGATGGGATTCCACGGCGGCGGAGACACCTCCATGTACTTAACCTTTGTGGCAGGCTGGTATGAGATTGCTCACAGATACGGCTTCCTGTTCGTATCCTTGGAGAATCACCAGAACGTGACCGCTACCGAGGTCATGGAAGTGATCGAAGACCTGAAGAAGAAGTACGACATTGACGAGAAGCGCATTTATGCAACCGGCTTCTCCATGGGTAGCGGAAAGACCTGGAATATGTACCAGGAGTACCCGGAGGCGTTCGCAGGCGTTGCTCCGGCCAGTGCATTGTTCCCGGTTCGTAACAACCCGATGGCACAGTCCGACAGCGGACGTTTCAACACCGATGTTCCGGTGCCGATTTTCTATTCCGGCGGCGAGAAGTCTCATTTGCCGGAGCTTCCGTTCCAGGCGGAGTCCGGACTTGAGCGTATTCAGTACTGTGCTGAGACCAACAAGCTCAAGAAGAAGTTCGACGTGTCCTATGCCGACAAGGACAACTGGGCACAGCCGATTTGGGGTATCGAGGGTGATCGTGTAGAGGTAGTTCACGACGATTCCCGCGGCAGTGATTTGACCATTCACTACTTTGACAGTGAGGACGGCGTATGCCGTACCGCATTTGCCAGCGTCAGCGAGCAGGTACACGAGTGCAGACATCATACCAACGAGAACGCTTGGAAGTTTATTTCTCAGTTTACAAGATAAGAAAGAGACAGAGGGGATATTACATAGAGGGACAGAGTGCAGCCGTCACAGCAATGTGGCGGCTGTTTCACGTGCAAGGAAATACTTTGTATTTCGGTTTGCAATGTGGTAGAATATAAGTACTTTATGGAACGAATTCTTTATCTACGGAAGGAGGGGGCAGAATGTTGAAAATAGATTTGGTGAAAAATGCCATGCTGGCGGTACAACGTTATCCTTGGGAACAGGGCGTGTGTGCCCAGGCTCTTTGGGAGTTGGGAGATGATGTGCAGTATGCTGTAGATCTTGAAAGGTATTATTACCCGAATCCTAAGAATTCTAACGACTATCGGGATGTACCTGACGATTTTATTATCGATATATGTAAAGCGTTTGTGAAACATGCAAAATATAGTAAGTAAAATTTATAAAAGACTTGACGTACGCAAAAACGTACGCTATAATATAAATGACATAAGAAATCTCATCATTCAACTAAGATAAGAGAATTTGCATATAATATATTTTGCATAGTATTTATTAATAAATTTTGATAAATTTTAAAGAATGATTGAGAAATAATTTTCATGCGCATGTAAAAGGTGAAAACAGATTATGTAGAAATTGGCTATAGATTTTACAGAGTAAAGTTATGGCACAAGCTTTGGATATGTAACTAAGGTGGTAAGGTGGATGAGCAAGTTTTGTTTGGCTCGAATTATATAAGAATATAGGAGATTTAATTATGTCGACCATTAATATTACAAATGCAAGAAAGGATCTTTACAATCTGGTAGAGGCTGTTAATATGTTTCATGAACCTACGTTAATTGTTGGTAAGCGGGCAAATGCAGTGCTTATATCAGAGAGTGATTGGAGTGCGATTCAAGAGACTTTGTATTTAAATTCTATTCCGGGAATGACAAAATCTATTGTGGAAGGAGCAAATGAGTCTTTAGAGGATTGTATTTCAGAAGATATGGTGAGCTGGTAATGTACAGAATCGTTTTTACGAAACAGGCATTAAAAGATTTAGAGAATCTAAAAAAAAGCGGAATCTCCAATAAGGCGAAAATGTTGGTAGATGTAATCAAAGAGAACCCATATCAAAACCCTCCGAGTTTTGAAAAGTTAGTAGGAAACTTGGATGGGATATTTTCAAGAAGAATCAATATCCAACACCGCTTGGTATATCAAGTATATGCAGAGCCGGTTGTCGTGGACGGTGTGGAATACGAAGGAACGGTAAAGATAATTCGTATGTGGACGCACTATGATGGATTGAGATGATTTAAAAAGTGTTTTTTGAAAGAGTAAAATCGTATCGGTTTTACTCTTTTTTTACCTAAAATGGTGGTAAAGTTATACCTAGGTATGCTATAATATACCGAGATAGGGTTCAAAAGAGAACTTTAAGAAAGCCTTGAAAATACAAGGAAAAACAAGGTTATACCAAGATATAAGGAGATATACCAAGTTATGTTTAAAATGTTATTCGTATGTCATGGCATCATATGGCGTATCCAGTGAAAGTGCTGATTTTAATAGGGGGTGCTCGGTTATCGGTTAAAGTGTACACCTGTTTTGCACTTTTTATAGGCTAAAAACGAGTTGACGTGGAGTTTAAATTTATGTTAATATAGAGGCGAACTAAGGTAAGGGACACTGATGTTGCAGGCAGTACATCGCTTTTGGTGTATTGTTGTGCTAAGGTGGTAGTAATGCGAGTGATTGTATTGCATTGTTGTATGACGAGAAGGGATGCTTTGGGTTTTATTAACTCTGAACAGCAAAAAAGCCATCTCGGTTTATTTTTAACTAAGTAAAGGCGGAAAAAGTTAAAATAAGACCGGAGTGGCATATGAATTAATATAGAGATATCAAAAACGGTCTGTTGTAGGAGCAGACCGCTTTTTTTATATATCAACCAGGTCTTGATAAAGAAAGGAAAAAAATGAAGAAAACTATTCGAAAACGTTCGCCTCCTATGGACATGTTTATTCTTATGGCGGATGTAATATAGATATCAATAAAATTTACTTACAATGAAAACCGCGGAACGAACCTATATGTAAATGCAATTAAATAAAAAGAAATAAGCACACTTTTCTTGTGGGTTTATGTGTTTTTTATAAAAGTAATTGACGAAGAAGGGGATGTTTTTTTGCGGAATCAGGTTACAAACTATTTAATGAAGGAGAGAATATAACATGAGTAAAATCTCAAAACATCTTTTTGTAGGGACACGACATGAAAGTGATTTTCATTTTTTTAGGGAGAAGAGTTCTAAATTACCTTTAATGTGTTATCATAATTTTCCGGTTGAATTTTTCCCGATTGTTAGTCTTTTTGCTGAAGACTGTGATTTTAATATCTATGAATTATATGCAGACGATGGACGGCTATTCATTAAAGGAAGGAACCGAAAAAGAGAAGGTGCTAAAACAAATGACTTTATGTTGAGGTATGGCGATAAAAGATTAGTAGTCGCTAGAGTTCAATTTGTCAACCAAAGGCAAGGAAACATGTCAAAACTATATCTCTACCTAAAGGCAATAAGGAAGAGATACAAATTAGATAAAATAATTATCGAGTGTTGTAATACCGAAGGGATGAGGAATTGGTGTGTAAAGAATGGTTTTGTACGTATGGTAGGTAATTCATACATTGAGAAATAATTTTCAATTTTCGGAATATTAAAAGGGAGTAACAAAGAGTTGGATTGTGAGGACACCATATATACAAAAATAGAACCTCGATAAGGAAACACGTTGGCTGAGTACACCTTTTCGGGCTGAGAAATTCTTAATATGATAGGAGCCGTTATGTATTGCCAGAGATTAAGAGGACCTGACTGAAGGTCCTTTTTTCTTTTTACGGTTCCTTCGGTTTGGAGTGTGAAGTGATTGACGCGGATAAGATACTAAAAACAGATGTTTTATGTCAAAAATAAGAAAAAAATCTTCTTAAATGGAATATAAAACTTGAAAAATGAATATATTAGTGTTATAGTAGGATTAGAAAGAAGGAGGCGATGAAGATGCTTTGTCAGTTTTCATTTCAGAATTTTAAGTCTTATAAGGACGAGACAACCTTTGATTTACAGGCGACAGCTATTTCGGAATTTGAAGAGAGTTTAATTAAAAGGGAAAAGTGCAGTAACCTTCTTCCTGTTAGTGTGATATATGGTCCGAACGGAGGCGGGAAGAGCAATCTCTTACAAGCATTGGCTTGTTTGATTACGACGGTGGTAAGGCCGATTCACGATTTAGGGAATACAAGAGAGGATATTATTATTCAGCAGGGATTTTCTGCCAAGCCGTTTTTGTATGACAAGGATTCCATGGAGGAGCCGATAGAATATCGTATTTTCTTCCGAAAGGGAGATTATGAATATCGTTATTACCTGGCAACGCAAAAGGATGAAATCTTTGCGGAAACCTTGGACAGGAGAACTCTCGGTGGGAAGAAACCGGCACAGATTTTCTATCGGGAGGGAGAAGCAATTACGCTTGGTCCAACCTTAAGCAAGGAAGGAGTAAACACCAAGGTTAACGAGAAGATGCCATACCTGTCTTTCTTGGCTATTAACTATAATATTCCGGTTATTGCAGAGGTACAGGAGTGGTTTGAATCTTGTATCATTCGTAGCTATGGTAATCCTATTGTTGAAATGGAAGTTATGTTTTCGGAAGATGCGAATGTTAAGAAGCAGATAGTGACACTTCTTAACGATATGGGAATCGATATTGAAGATTATAGATTTGATAACGATGAAAAGCAGTTATTCTTAAAGAGAACAATTGCCGGGAAGTCATATGAGCTGAGCCTCAATGAAGAATCAGACGGTACCAGAAAGTTAATTGCAGCATTACCGGCAATCCTTATTGCACTTCAGGAAGGTCGTTTGGTTATCATTGATGAATTGGATGCAAAGCTTCATCCGAAACTTTTAAGATATGTGATTTCGTTATTTAAGAATCCTAAGGTCAATAAGAATGGAGCGCAGCTGCTTTTTACATCTCATGATATGTCGACAATGAAGAATACTGTATTTAGAAGAGATGAAATATGGTTTGCAGCATTGAATGAGAAGAGAAGCAGTGAGATTTATTCGCTGTATGAGATTCGTCATGAGGATAACGAAAGGGTTAAGAGCACAGCAGCGTTTGATAAGCAGTATTTGGAAGGCAGATATGGAGCGGATCCATATCTTCAGAACATGCTGAGCGGAGGTGATTGGCTTTGAGTTTAAAACCTCCGAAGAAAAGTGATTTATACAAGCCGTGGATGAAGAAGCCGGATAGAGCGATTAAAATTCATCCGGAATATCATTTGATTGTGACGGAAGGAACCGACACGGAGCCGGCATATTTTGGTGCAATCCAAGAGATGATCAATAAAGAATATCCTGAGAAAATACAATTAAAAGTACTTGGTATGGGCGATAATACAGTAAGTTTATTTGAAAAGGCAAAGCGATTGGCAAAAGATAATCCTAACGGATATCGCCATGTGTGGATTGTTTACGATACGGATGATTTTCCGACAGAGCATATAGACCGAGTGGTACAGCTCTGTGTAGCACACAGTACAGACGAAAGAGAATATCATGCGGTTTGGTCAAATCAATGTATAGAGCTATGGTTCTTATTACACTTTAGTTTCCTGCAGTCGGATATTCATAGAAGTGAGTACTGGCCGAAATTGACGGAATGTTTAAAGAAGATGGATGCCGGAGAATATACAAAGAATCGTACAGATATGTATCATATCTTACGTCAATACATGGATACGGCAATTGCCAATGCCAAAAGTCTGGATGCGATAAACTATGGAAAAGCACCATCCAAGGCTGCACCGGGAACAAAGGTGTATGAGCTAGTGGAATGGTTGAGGCCGTATTTGTAGAAATGCTCTTTTAGAACGGAGAAGTAAGAGAGATGAAATTACTGAATTTAGCAAGCAACAATTCTTTTTGGAGAGGAATTGATTATCACCATGAAAAACGTATAATCAGTTGGAATGAACTTGAAGAAAATTGTTATCAGGGCAAAGTAAAGGGAAGCGGTGGTGCTGTATATGATGTGACAATTGATACGGCACATCCGAGAAAATCTGTATGTAATTGTCCGTTCGCAGAAGGACGCAGAGTTATTTGTAAGCATATGGTCGCACTTGATTTGGGGATTTTTCCGAAAAAAGAACAGCAGATGATGGATTACATAGAAGATCAAAATCAAATGTACGAGAAAGAATATGAACAGGAAATGCAGGAACGCGAGGAAGAAATCAGAGAGTACGTTATGCGGTTGTCAAAAGAGGAACTTAGGCAGATGTTGATTCGGCGTATGATAGAGGATTTATATATGTAGGGAGAAATTGTAATATATGTGATGAACTTATGCCAGTGGTAAAAGCAGCAAAATTGCAGATATAAAAATATGTATTTATGGGAGGTTATCATAGATGGGTTTTGCAGAAAGAAATGGTTTTGCACCAGAAAAAACAATCCAAATAGAAGATATGGATAGAAATTTAAGGAATAGGTTATATAACGCTGTTCATAAGTTTTTAGAGCCTTCGCCTTTTATAAATGATGAATTAAAATATGTGGTTGATAAATTGGGATATCGAGTAGAATCAACATCACAAAAAAATTGGCACTGGATTGATACTTTTTTACAAAGAACTATTTCGGATATTCCATGGTATATGCCATATGAAATTATAGAATTATTTTTTGAAGCGAAAAGAGATTATTGTAGCCGATGTGAATACGATTGCCATGAAAGAGGTGCCTGTGATGAGATAGTTTGGTTCAAGGGAGTTACAGCAGAAATAAATAAGATTATGGAACAAGAAAAGTCTGGCTATCGCTTGGTGAATGACAAATTTATTAACATTACAAGTGAAGAAGAATTAGAGGAAATTTCAAAAGCAACAGATTTGCCATATGAGTCGGTAAGTACGCATTTTAGGAAAGCACTAACATTATATTCGGATAGAAAGAACCCTGATTATGAAAATTCCATAAAAGAGTCTATAAGTGCAGTAGAAGCTATGTGTTGTATTATTACAGGAGCAACTGGTTCGCAGGCAACATTAGGAAACACATTAAAGAAATTAGAAGCTAATGGTGTTGTGATACATAGTGCGATGAAAGCGGGATTTGAGAAAATGTATGGATATACGTCTGATGCTGATGGGATTCGTCATGGTGGAATAGATTTTACGAACGCCCCAGCAGAAGATGCTAAGTATATGTTGATATCTTGTTCTGCATTTGTGAATTATCTTATTGAAAAGTTTAGTAAAGAAAATTAGAAAAAACGATAAAATCCTTAGTAGTAAACTTTTCCGTTTTACTACCTTTTTTACTACTAACAGGTGGTCACAACATGCTAAATTATGTTATAATTTGCTTAGTTGACATATAAATAAAAGTTAAACCAATATCCTGGAATATCCCGCAAAACTGGGCATTTTCGGGCAAAAAGGAGCAAACAATTACTATGATAAAAATATTATTCATCTGCCACGGCATCATTAGACGTATCCATTGAAAGTGCTGTATTTATTATAGGATTTGCGAGACAATGGGAGTTGCGTACACCTGACATACACCTTTTGGGGATGAGAAAATTTTTAATATAGTAGGAGGCGTTACGTACTGCCGGAGATTAAGAGGACCTGACCGAATAGGTCCTTTTTCTTAAAACATCGTAACATAAAATATCACAAAGTAACAATTTTTATTCCGAATAATAATTGCATTTGTTCGGAATAATAGGTATAATATAACTAAAGTGTTGTTCGGAGGTGTTTTATGGCAAAATATATGACAACGAAAGAAGCATCTGACAAGTGGGATATTACAGAGCGTAGAATTAATGTGCTTTGCAAGGAGGGAAGAATTCCCGGTGCGTATAAAGAGAATAAAAGGTGGATTATTCCGGCTGATGCAGTTAAGCCTGCAGATAAGCGTCTGAAGGGAGATGCGGGCATTTCATCTTCTGAGAGAAAAGTGGTGTCTAAGAGTGGTAAGAAGCTTCCTTTGCCAATCGGCATCTCTGATTACCGTAAGGCTTCCGGCGAATATTATTATGTTGATAAGACTTTACTGATTCGGGACTTTATTGATGAGCGTCCGTTGGTTTCTCTATTTACCCGTCCACGCCGTTTTGGTAAGACATTAAATATGGATATGCTACGTGTGTTCTTTGAAAAGTCAGAAGAAGATACTTCTGTTTATTTCAGAGATAAGAATATCTGGGCATGCGGAAAAGAGTATCAAGAGTATCAGGGAAAGTATCCGGTTATTTATGTGACTTTCAAGGATGTAAAATGCGAAGATTGGGAAACTGCATATGATCTTATCTACAAGATATTAAGAAATGAGTTTGAAAGACATAGTGAATTACTTACGAGTGATAAGATAAGTTTTTACGAAAAGAAATATCTTACAAGCATGCTGAATGGTGAGGCAAATGAAACTGATGTAGCATGTGCATTTTTAAATCTTTCAAGAATGCTTCATATCCATTATGGAGTGGCTCCGATGATTATTATTGATGAATATGATACGCCGATTCAACAAGGCCATGTTCGTGGATATTATGATAAAGTAATTGATTTTATGAGAACGCTGTTTTCCGGTGGCTTAAAGGATAACCAACATTTGTCTTATGGATTTTTGACCGGAATTTTGCGAGTTGCAAAGGAAAGCATTTTTAGTGGTTTGAATAATATAAAAGTAAATTCCGTTTTGGACAACCGATATAGCGAGTATTTTGGCTTTACTTCGGAAGAAGTGCAGGAGATGGCAGAGTACTACGGAGCGCCCGAGAAATATAAGGAACTCTGTGAGTGGTATGATGGATATCGTTTTGGAAAGACTGAGATATTTAATCCATGGTCTGTTATCGGTTACTTTAATAATGAGTGCATTCCGCGTGCTTTTTGGCAATCTACCGGAAGTAATGATATTATTGGTGAAGTGTTAAGTAATGCAACGATAGAAATATATGAAAAATTAGAATCCTTGATGCAAGGAAAGTCTTTTGTTACTCATATTGATACAGGAGTGATTTATCCGCAGCTTCAGAATAATCCTTCTTCCATATATAGCTTTTTGCTGGTGACAGGATACTTGAAGGCTGTAACCAATGACCAGCCTTTTGGCGGTGATTATATGTGTGAGGTTGCACTTCCGAATAAAGAGATTTCGTATGTGTATAGTAAAGAAATTCTATCGAAGTTTGAAAATGTGATTTCACCTGCGGCAACGATTGCTATTCAGGAAGCGATTTATACGATGGATATTCCAAAACTCCAGAATAAATTGGAAACATTTTTGCTTCAGACTATCAGTTTTCATGATGCGGCAAACGAGACGTTTTATCATGGCTTGATTTTAGGGCTTTGTGCAATGTTGGATAATCAGTATCACATCACATCTAACCGTGAAGCGGGTAATGGACGTTTTGATATTCAGATGTTGCCGTTGAACAAAAAACTGCCTGGCATTTTGATTGAGTTGAAAGCCGGAAAGGAATGTACAGAAGAACAGTTGGAGGAGCTTGCGGAGACTGCATTAAAGCAGATAAACGATAGACAGTATCATGTAGAGATGAGTGTACAGGGCGTGAAGGAGATTTTACTGTATGGCATAGCGTTCTCCGGAAAGAGTGCAAGTGTTAGGGCAGAAGTCGGAAAATGCCGATAAGTCGGATATGCACTGACAAATTAATCGAACGAGAAGGAAGTGAAAAACAAAATGTTTCATGTAATTGATGAGCGTTTTTTTGTGCCATTGGCATCGCCGAATAAGATTGTATATTGGGACTGCATCTGTAAATTATATTCAGTACTGGACCATCAACTTTCCTTTGGGGTAGAAAGGGATGTGCTTGTGGAGGAACTGCAATATTATTTTGAACAGGCACAAGCAGCAGATTTCCAAGAAGAAGAGATTGAGGGAAAATCCAATAGGGACAAGGCTAACTGGATGATACGTAAGCTGGAATACTATGGATGGATTGAAGTAGAGACGGATAAAAGCTATGTACAGCGTGTAAATTTTAAGGAATATGCTGTAAATATTATCCGAACACTCCTTGATATTGCCGAGGGAAAGCAGGTTGAGTATCAGGGATACATCTATACGATATATAGCCTGGTGCGTAGCAACACGGAAAACCCTGGGATTGTTCTGATGTCTATTGTGGAAAATACGGATATGCTGATTACCGGTCTAAAAAACCTAAGCTCCAGTATCAAGCATTATATAGACGAATTGACAAAATACAAGACGCCTGCAGAAATCATGGATGTGTTGTTTAATGATTATATCGAAAATATCGTGGACAAGGCATACCATCGACTCTTGACCTCAGACAATGTATCGAAGTTTCGACCTGAAATCGTCGAGAGATTAGAGAGTAAAAGTCAGAGCAGAGGTTATGTAGAAAAGGCAAGTACTGATTTGGCGAGTATTCGCGAAATTAGCAGGGAAGAAGCAAATGAGCTCGTTTATCAGTACATTCATCAGGTTGTAGATGCATTTCAGAATATGGATGAGATTTTAACTGAGATTAATCAGAAAAATACACAATACCAGCGTGCGGCAATTAATCGTGCTAAGTTTTATCTGATTGGCGGAGAAGATGTAAGAGGCCAATTAAAGGAAATACTTTCGGGGCTCGGAGAAAAATTGAATGAAGAAAGTATGGATTTGGGTGGTATTTACCGAATTGAGTTTATGGAGGAATTGGTTCGCCTGTATAGTGCTGCTGTGTTAGATGAAAGCTCCTTGTATACACCGATTGAAGGGAAAAAAACATTTAATCCAGCGGAAATTGAGGATTCTGTTCCTGATTTGGAACTGCGAAATGAAAAATTACAGCGCATGATGGAAAAACTTGCGAAAGTATTGAATCCGGAGAAAATAGATCAGTATGTAAGCCTGAATATGCAGGGAAGAGATACGATATATGCATCAGAGTTACCACTTGAAAGTACCGATGATTTTGTTAAAATGATTTATGTCAGACTTTATAGTCAACGAAAAAATATGAAGTATAAAATTGCTGTAAAAGAAGAAACACAGCGCAACGGATATCGATTTCGGGATTTTGAGATTCTAAGAAAGGAATAGAAACTATATGGATATGTTAGAAGGAATGCTACAACGGGACAAGGATGACTTTTCGAGAATCTGTAATCGAATGCTGAGTAGTTGTTTTCTCTGTAAAAGAAATGAAACGAATAAAGCGGATTATTATTTTGTTCTGAAATATCGTGATAAATTTTCCGAGTTTCTGTCACTGTTGGGGTATCGTCTGGAAATCAATGAGGAATACGGAGTAGTGCAACTTACTAATCCTCAGAATTATAACCGCTATAATTTAAAACTATTTGAATCGGTGATTCTACTTATTCTGCGCATTTTATATGATGAGAAAAAAAGAGAACTGTCAGTATCAGATGAGGTGATTGTTAATATTGGGGATATTCATGAGAAATTTATGAGCCTTAAAATTCGGGATAAGATGATTGATAAAACGACTTTGCGGAATGCTGTTAGCACTTTTAAGAGATTTCAATTGATTGAAACGTTAGATAGTGATTTGACCAGTGAGGATACACGCATTATTATATTTGATTCCATACTAATGGCAGTTCGGGTGGAAGATATTAAGCAGGCATATGATAAACTGCAGAATTACAAAAAGGGAGATAAATCAAATGAAGAAACTGACGAGAGTGAAACTGATTAATTGGCATCGGTTTACCAATGATACAATTGAATTTGAAAATTTCACCTTGATTTCCGGTGAAAATGGTGCGGGAAAGTCTACGCTTTTGGATGCTATTCAGTTTGTGGTGACTTGCACCACAAACTATTTTAATAAAGCAGCACATGAAAACGGCAAGCGTAAGCTGACCGGCTATATTCGATGTAAGACCGGGAGAGAGAATAAGCCATATGAGCGTACTGGGGAGATTAGTGCCCATGTTGCACTGGAATTTTATGAGGAGAAAAAAGAACGATATTTTATCGTGGGTGCAGTAGTGGACTCTGCGTCAGAAGGGCAGGAAAAAACGGTAAGGTATCTGATGGATAATATGCGCTTGGATGATACTCTTTTTTTTCAGGGGAAAACTCCTAGATCGATTAATCAGTTTCGAACCACCAATGCGAAGCTGATACGCCAGTGGTGTACCACAGAAAAAGAGGCGAAGTCTATGATGAAAAACCGTTTTGGACGTATTGAGGACAAATTTTTCCGCCTGATACCGAAAGCGCTGGCTTTTCGTCCGATTGATGATATCAAGGATTTCGTTTATTCCTATGTGTTGGATGAGAAGGAAGTTAACATTGATATCTTGCGTGAAAATGTTCGTTCATATCAGGATTTGCAGAGAACGCTTGAAAATGTGAAACTACGTGTTGAGAAATTGGAACAGATTGTTTCTGCTCATACTCAGATTGTAGATGGACAGAAGAAAGATAAAATGTATGATTATTTTTTGGAGCGAGTGGAAGCGGATTTAATAGCAGAGGAAATTGCAGCCTTGGAGAGAGCGGTCTCTTCGGAAGAATATCGTCTGAGGGAACAGAACGGACAGATTACAACAACGAAAAAAGAGCAGGAAGAGAAGCAGAGAATCAGGGATGACCTACGGACAGAGCTTGCCAGTGATAAAGATTTTATTGCAAAGGATGAGCAGGAGAAAAAATTAAAGGAACTGGAAGAAAGACAGACAGAGCGTTTGGAAGAACAGAAAAATTTGCTGGAGAGCATTGAAAAAGCAAAACGACAGTTAAAGAAACTGTTAGAAGTGAAAGACATAGCAGACTGTGTGAAGACATATAGTGAAGATTTGTCAGGGATAGAACAAAAGACAGATCTTGCAGATGTGAGAAGTAATTTAGAACAAGTGATAGCTTACAAAAACGAGATGAGAGATAAGGTGTTTAAAAAGCAGGCAGATTTGTCTATTCAAAAAGAACACCTTAGTCGGGAAAAACAGGAACTTGATCAGAAAATTGAGCAGCTTATGAAGAAGAAGTTGTCTTATGCTGCTGAGGTTTCCTTTGTTATGGAAGCGATTAAAGAAGAATTTGTGCGTATCGGCAGAGCACCTGCACCAAAAATCTTGTGCGAAATGATAGATATTACTGACGAAACATGGAGAAATGCAGTGGAAGGATATTTGAATACACAGCGATTCTATATTCTGGTGGAACCTGAGAATTTTGATATTGCACTTGGAACTTATGATAGGCTTAGGAAAGAAAAGAGAGCATATGGCGTTGGCTTGATTAATACCCAGAAATTAGATGAATATGATGAAGCTCCGGAAGGCTCTCTTGCTACTGTGGTAACTTCGAAAAATAAATATGCTAAGCGTTATATTAACATGATTTTGGGAAAGGTAGTTATGTGTGACAATTATCAGGATTTGAAGAAGCATAAAACTTCTATTACCAGAGAATGTATGAAATACCAAAACCATGTGGCAAGTGCCATAAAGCCGTCCATTTTTGAAACCCCTTATGTCGGTCAAAATGCGGTAAAGGTACAGTTAGAACAGGCACGACAGAAAAGCATTAAATTGAAGGAGCAGTTGAAGGAACTGGATAACCGAATGGAAATGCTGGAAAGTGTCTTAGAACCATTATCCACAGAGTATGATATGGATATCAAGTACAGAATTCCCGTTCTCTCAGATTTGCATCAGTTACGCGTGGAGATTCATAAATGTAAGGAGAATATTGCTACTTTGGAAAAAAATTCCGGTATGATTATGAAACAGGTGCAGCTGGAAACACTAGATAGTCAGCTACAGGAATTGGCAAGTGAGTTGGATAATTTGAATCGCAGAGCAGGAAATACTGAAGAGCATATTAAAAACTTAACGCAGCAGATTGTAGAAAGACAGGGTGATTTTACCATCCAGAAAGGATATTATATAGAATCAGGTCTGCAGGCGGGGGATTATCTGCCGTCATGGAATCAGGAATACGAAAAACAGACTGGAGATAAGTCGTTCTCTCAGTTCAAAGAAAATTATGGTCGAAGGAAAAAAGCAAATCTGACGACGGTAGACAGGTTGATAGACAGTATGAAGGATACTATGGTGAAATATAAAACCGCCCATGATTTTGGTGCGGCAGCTGCCCTTGAAGGATATCCGGATTTTGAGGCAGAGTATGTGAAACTGAAGAATTCAGAACTGCTTCAGTATGAAGAAAAGGTGGAATCCGCCAGACTGTCTGCTGAGGAGGAATTCAGAGAGCAATTTTTATCCAAACTGCAAGAGAATATGAAGACAGCTCAGGGAGAATTCAAAGAACTGAATAAAGCGTTGAATGATATTGTATTTAGTAACGAAAAATATGAATTCCTATTTATGCCTAGTAAGAGGTATCGCCAGTATTATGAGATGATTATGGATGATTTTAATGCTATGCAAGGGGAGTCTATTTTTAGTGGTGTATTTCATGAAACCCATAAGGCGGTAATAGATGAACTGTTTGAACGACTCGCTTTGGACAATGACAACAGCTCAAAGGCGTTGGATGAGTTTACAGACTATCGAACCTATATGGATTATGACATCCGCATCATTCACAGCGATGGTACATATTCACTTTACTCCAAGGTTTGTGAGGAAAAGAGTGGTGGAGAGACACAGACTCCTTTCTATGTGACTGTAGCAGCATCTTTTGTACAACTTTATAAAAATAATATTGGTGGGGAATCTATCGGACTTGTCTTGTTTGATGAAGCATTCAACAATATGGATGATGAGAGAATCGGTGGCGTATTGGAGTTTTTAAGACGTCTGCCACTACAGATTCTAA
Source organism: uncultured Lachnospiraceae bacterium (assembly GCA_964545045.1). Taxonomy (GTDB): domain Bacteria; phylum Bacillota; class Clostridia; order Lachnospirales; family Lachnospiraceae; genus SIG307. The sequence continues at coordinate 103,443 of CAZJEN010000006.1, forward strand.
TTGCTTCTCCTCCGGACAAAATCCAATATATCAGCCCGTTTATTGAAGAAACGCTTCTTGTTATGACAGATGAAAAGACAAGTTTTGTAGAGAGGTATGTAAATGGTGCAGTATGATAAGCAAGTCATAAACAAATTGCTGGATATTTATGAAAATAGTCTTCTTTCAATTGGTAAAAACAAAAGAAATGTGAAAATCGAATTTCGTTTCACAAAAACGAGCTTGCCGGAATATTTTGATGAAAGTTCCTTTGTATACGAAAATATACATATCCAGTTGCAGAATGTGGAAGATAAAGGACTCATTAAAATTATTTGGAAAGAGAAGAAGGTTGACTATGTGATACAAAAGGTACAGCTTAATACGGAGCTATTGATGCAGGCGTATAAGTATGTGCGTCGAACACCTAAATGTAATCTGGAGGAAGAAAATCAGACATTTTTGAAGGGGTATTGCAACGGCGAGAAGGGAGAGTCACCGATTACCGAAGAATTTGCTCGGTATTTGCAAGAAAGGTTGAGTAATCATCAGTCGGTAAAAGAGTATATTAATTTGTCGAAGATGGAGGAAACCAGACGTTTGTTCGTGGCTTTATCAAGTGTTGAGAAGAATAGAAACCCATGTTATATCAGAGAATTTTCGATTGAATATTTTCAGGATTCAAAATACTTTGAGCACATAAAAAATCAAGTGGCGAAAATCTTTCGGAGGTTTCATTCGGAGTATGCTTTTATGGATACTGCAGAGATTCTGGCAGAGTATGGAATTTATCACACTCCTAATTATGTCTATTTTAAGGGTGATATAATGCTTATGATAGATGGAGAACCTATGAAGCTTCGAACACTGAATCAGGGCTTGGGAATCTCAGGGGAAGATTTATGGAAGGTTACTTTTTCTGATTTGTCCCGGGTTGAGCGGGTAATTACAATAGAAAATCTGACTACGTTCTTTCGATGGCAGGAGCCGGGAAGTCTGATTATCTATTTGGGTGGTTATCATAATGGTATTCGACGAGCACTGTTAAAAAAAATATATCAGGAACTCCCAACAATATCCTATTATCATTTTGGAGATATTGATGCAGGTGGTTTTGCAATATTAAAGGATTTGCGAAATAAAACAGGGATTCCCTTTCAAATGTATCATATGGATATTGAGACACTGAAGTATTATCAGAAGTATGGAAAAGAATTAACGGAATCTGACAGAATGCGCTTGAAAGAAATGGAAAAAGATGAAGAACTACAGGAAGTGGTTTCTTATATGCTTTTATATAATGTGAAACTGGAGCAGGAGTGTGTGGTGATATGATTTTTTTCTAATATTTCGGATGGTAGTGTTATAAATGCAATACAAAATGATACGTTACGGCTGGAATTTGACAAACCCAGTATTTATTGGATTTTGAAAGGATTTGAGAACTTATGAAAGAAAAGATAAAAGTGCTCATGGTATGCCACGGCATCATATGGCGTATCCAGTGAAAGTGCTGTATTTATTAGGGGTTGAGAGGCATTGAGAACTGCGTACACCTTTTTTACACTTTTTACACCAAGAAATTATCAATATATTCGAAGCTGTTTAGTGCTGTAAAGATTAAGAGGACCTGACCGTAGGTCCTTTTTTATAGGGTAGATTATGTATTGTGGAGATACAACGGTGCAATGTTGTAAGTGATGCTTAATAAATGAAGGAGATGGTGTTACAAAGAGCGCTCTTGAAGCAGTGAAAGATAAAACTCTGCCGCAGTAGAACTCTCAATACTCCCTACTATGTGAGAGAATAAGAGTGAAAAAATATGTAGGAATAACCGTTCAAGAAAGCGGATATAATATGTTGAGTGGATATTTAGAGAAAAAATCGTCAAATAATCAAATGGAAGGTTGACGAGGAAATAAAGAAGGGTTATAATAGTAATATCTTCAGTGAAAGGAGTGTGGTTTTCATGTTGACAAAAATATTAGTTGAAAATTTTAAATCATTCGATAAACAGACTGAATTAACAATGGTGTCATCGTCTAAAATTCGAACCAAAGGAACTCATAGAATTCAAATAGGAAGTAATACTAAACTGCTAAAGCATGCAGTTATTTATGGTGCAAATGCATCCGGTAAAAGTAATTTGGTGGATTTTTTTCGCTTTTTTAAAGCAACATTAGAAAATGGACTACCTGTGTGGGGAACCAAATATTTTTGTCGTAATAAGAAAGAAAATGAGGACAGAAGTAGTGTTTTTGAAATGCAAATGGAAATTGACGGTAAGTTTTATGCATATGGTTTTTCTGCTGTTTTGTCGGCGCGTTGGATGACCGGAGAATGGTTGTATGAATTGTATCAGAATGGTGGTTCGAGATGTATATTCGAGAGAGAGGAGAGATCAAAACCTCGTCTGGATTCTTCTGTGACATTGTCAAAAGAAGAGGCTAACAGATTTGAAACATATGCTTCGGATTTTGAAGACAATATAGCAGATTTGTTTTTATTGGAAATGAATCGAGGTAAAAAGATTTTAGAAAGTTCTAATTTACAAGTATTTAAGAAGGTGTTTAATTGGCTTAAAAATCATATTGTGATAATTACTCCAAATTCTTTGATAAGTGATTTTAAATACTATTATGAAGATGATTCTTTGTCATTGATTAACGAGTTGATTTCCACGTTTGACACAGGGGTGTCGAGTGTGAGAATAGAAGAAATTGACTTGAATGATTTATCTAAAATGTTACCGAAAGTAATATTGGATGATGTAATGGAGAAGTTGAAAAAGAGCTTAACCGAAAAGGGTAAAAGGGATTTTCATATGTCCGGTAGATCGGATAGAGCTTTCTTTAATATTGAGTCTAATGGAAATGATGAACCAAAAGTTACCACAATAAAATTAAGACATGGGAAGTCAATATTTGACTTTGATTTTGAAGATGAATCTGACGGTACAAGAAGAATTTTTGATTTGATGGATATGCTTCTTATGAAGGATGAAGATATTGTTTATGTTGTAGATGAATTGGAGAGAAGTTTACATCCAAAACTTACGGAGCATTTTTTACAATTGTTCAGTGAAAGACATAAAGACCATAAAATTCAATTAATATTTACAACCCACGAGGCAGCAATCATGGATCAGGAATTGTTCCGAAGAGATGAAATATGGTTTGTTGAACGTGATGCGGAAAACAACAGTAGGATTTATTCCTTGGATCGTTTTAAAGAACGTTATGATAAGAAGTTAAGCAAAGCATATCTGGAGGGCCGGTATGGTGCAATACCTGTTTTTAACCGGTTTAAGTTTAGGGAGGAGGTATAATTATGTCTCCTATCCGTACATATACTGATTGGAATAAAAGACCTTCTGATGCGGAGGAACAAAAAGAACCCTTTCGGAAATATTTTTTCATTTGTGAAGGGGCAAATACTGAAGTGTGGTATTTTCGTAAGTTGATTGATATGAGAAAACAGTTGGGAATACATCCGATGATTGATATCAGGTTGATGGAAAAAACAGAGGAAGATGCGCACTTATCAAATCCGAAGGCCCTTATTGAATTTGCTGAAGCTCAGAAAAGCGTTGCAAAAAATAAATTTGATTTAAAGCACGACAAGATGGTTGTGGTTTTTGATGCCGATATATACAAAAATAAACCAGATGTATTTAAAGAAGTTTATGACATGGGGAAAGGGAATAATATTTTAGCGGTTACAAATCCGAGTTTTGAACTGTTTCTTTTATTACATTTTGAGGGTGCTTATGATGAAATAATTTTGCCTAATAGTGAGCCGATATTGCAAAATCAGAAGATTGGAAAGCGTAGATATATTAGTGTTCTTTTTACTGAAAAAAGTGGTATGAACCCAAAAGAAAACCCTGCAATTGGAGAATTGGCTACCAATATACGAATAGCGATTAGCCAAGAAAGAAATTTGAATCAGAATGCTGAAACAGCGGTCGGGAATCTTTCAAGCAATGTCGGCAAGATTATACAAGATATTATGAATGATGTTGTATAGCAAATAGGGTATATGAAATCGATATGGTAGAGAAATCTGCTGTATCGATTTTCTGTTTATGGATATTCTGTACCGTTTTTTATTATGGACAATGGTGTAAAAGTGAAGTTGGATAGTGATGGTCAGTTTGTCCCACGACCCAGAATATTTTGTATGGAAAAATAAAATAAAAGTGTTATAATATGAAATAGAATGCGAGTCTACAAATGTTAACAGGAGATGAAATGCATGAATAATATATATAGTGAAGTACGCAAGAACCAGAATATTAGACCGTGTATTCTGTTAAATAAAGAAGAATACTATTTTGATTTAATAAATATAGAACATAGTTGGTCCGGTCGTATAGATACAAATATAGGAAATATATTTGTTATGGAAGCAGAGCAGCAGTTGGTAAATGCAATAGAATTGTTTGAACTTGGATATTTTGACTGTGCATATTATTCCTTGAGGTCAGCAGTGGAGATATCAACAACTATGGTTTTCTTGGTGGATATGCCTGATGTAGAACGAAAAGCATATTTAGATAACTGGAAAAATACAAAAGAGTTTCCTATGCAAGGAAGGATGATTAAGCAACTATCACAGAATGGGAATATTTTTGTAGATATGGTAGCGAAAATGCCACAATTTTTTTTAAGTGCAAAGAAGTTAAGTGAGGAATTGAATAAATATGTACACAAACAGGGATTACAACATTTTTATCTTTCTCGCAATGATCCATTTAATGAGTCCGATTCACAGGAAAAGTTTATCAAAGAGTTTGAAATGTATCTACAACGGTGTATAGGCGTAGTTGCAGTAATGCGTCTTGCAATTGATCCTTTTCCGGTTTTGCTTATGGATGAAGAAATCATGTATCGTTGTTTTGATTCTTTAACGGACCCGTATAGAGAGGAGTTCGTAAAAAAATACATAGGTGAAGAGACGATAGAACAATACAAGAAGACAGAAATGTATATTGGAACATATGAATCTTTTATAAATGATGAAAAGAAGAGCGAAGCAGTCTTTAATGTAATGAAACATAGTTATATTGATTCAGAAAAATTTGAAGAAATTTCCAGCCAGTTTCATTTATTATCAAAAGGAGATATTCTTTGTGTTTTATTAGTAGAAGCGTGTGATAAAGTGGTTAAAGTGTATCGAAGTTCAGGGTTTCATATGTATTTTACGGACCGAAATACAAATCGTAAAGCTTTATCTTGGTCAGGAGCAGATTTTAAGAGATTTGCTGAAGCAGATAAGCGAGTGAACCAGGTTTATGATGAAGTTTATATTTCAGTGTTTACTTTTTGCGATGAGTACTATTTTATCGAACATAACGAGGTATTGGAAATAGATGAGATTGGTACAATAACAGAATTTGTTTTTGGACAGTTATCCAAAATGGAATTTAAGTAAATAGTGAAAGTATCTGATTAAAAATATATTAAAAAAGAATTTAGAGCAGTGCTACAATGATAAAGTAAATTATTTGGTAAAAATAGTTTAAATGAAAGAGAGAGACCGATATGAAAAATAATAAATTAGATGCTTTATTATGGGAACATAATATGTTTGATAACTTTATAATTCAAGGGGCAACGGAGATTTGGCAGGAAAATTTGGATGAGATATGTTTTAAAAATGTTGATGAGTTACGCGTGGCGCGCGATGATGATTATAAAATAAAACTTACTTGTGTAAGGCACATTGATCGTTTTAACAGTCCTCCATCTAAAAAGAAGTCAACAAAGGGAACAGCATTGGCAGGGACGCCTGTTCCGGAGGGAAAGATAGTGCTTAGATTGTTTGATAAATTTGAAATTACTATGACCCCATGCTATTATAATGGATATGAAAGCAAAATGGATAAAACAGAATATAAGATATCATGTTATCATATTGAAGGGAAATACCTATCCGAAAAAGCGATGGTTTTAAAAGAATGGTTAATCAACGGGAATTCAAGGGGATTGCGCTTCTGTGCAAATGGAAATTTTGAGTATACGGTTGAAGGAACAACTTTTGGAGTACATGGAGATATGGAATTTCCGTGCAAGCAAATCTTACAAGAGCGGGAATATTATGGGGATTTTGTTCATGTAACATATAAAGACACAGCGTTTGATGTTCACTATGTGAGTGATTCGTATGGTCCAAAGTGGAGTAATAACATAAGTATCTCATATTATGAGGATTACGGGAGAATTCCAAGTGTTGAAGAACGAGAAATTATCAGAGAATATATTAGTTTTTTTTCCGGTAAGAAATTAATGTATACTGGTGAAAGTCAGTATGATAAAAATGGGAATGTAATAGGATTTATCATGGTATCACCATATTCCTACGGCATGGATATTAAGAACATATGTGCAAGTTCAGGGGGAGCACCAATTAGGGATGATTATACTGCCGCAAAAAGTTACTATGAAACTATAACAAAACATTTAGAGTCATTTGAACATCTTTATAAGAGATTAGATTTTAAATCTCTTTTTTCATCCTATTGGTATGCACAACAAATAGCGAAACCTATGGATTTGCCTATTCTATCAGGAGCATTAGAGCGGATGATGAAAAAGTGGTATTCGGAGATGGAAAAAAATCCTGAAACTGTATTGATGGATAAAAAAGAGTTTTCTAAGCGAATAAGTCCGATTTTGGAAATAGTAGGGAAACAGTTTGAAGGAACAAGATATGGTGAGCGTATGAAAAATTCGCTAATTAATATGAATAGGATGTCTGTAAGTGAGCAATTTACATATTTCTTCAATGGTATTGGATTAGCAATAGGAGAGGCAGAAAAGGAAGCGTTACGGGCAAGAAATTTATCTGCACATGGCTCACATAGAGGAGATGAAAATTTTCATAATCAGATTATATTAAGTCGAGTATATGAATGTATAATAGTAAGAGTTGTGTTAAAATTATTAGGATATGAAGGTGCTTATGTGGATTATGGAACGCTAGGTTATCCTGAAAAAGATATCAATTGTCCTAGTGGGAAATAGATATAAGTTGTTTTAAGTTATTATAAAATAGTAACGAATGATGCCGGATATATAGTATCGCATAAGCATGATACGGAATCAGGACGAGTCTATCTAAGGACAGAAAGAATGGAATAGGGCATACGGTCAGGAAAAAAGAAAGGTAACACATCCGGATGGAGTGTTACCTTTGGTGTTTATTATTTAAAATGCAGATTGTAATCTAAGATGCTCTTTAACGTATAATTGTCCATAGACGCAAGCGAGAGAGGAAGTTTTTCTTCAAAGCAATCGTCAGTCAACAAAGTAATGGCAAAAAGGTTGGCATCTTTTTCTACCTCGGTGTGGACGTTTTTACTCGTATTGGCGAAGCAGTTATGTGTTTCGTTATGGAGTAGAGCGTGTCCTAACTCATGTGCACACAGAATTTTCTTTGAAAAGGTTGTGTATGCGTCATTTATAGTGATATGAGTAGGGTAATTCTCCATCTTTGTAGTTTGGGCCGTAAAGTAGGGAGGACACTTTTTTAGAAACGTTACACGGATGCCGAAGTATTCTGCAATGGCATACGGGTCGTTGGTATGGCGTGTTTTCTTTAAGTCCTTTGCATATTTTATCACATTTTTGGGATTCATACGATCATCTCCGTGGGTTTTGATTTTTGTATTTGTAGCTTACAAGCTTTAATTGTTGGAGAATTTCGTTCGCAAATTCCACAATTGTTTCCTCACTCATGCTATCCGGATCGTAGCTGCCGTAGGCGGCGAGTGTAGGCGTTTTTAAAATAAACTCGATGGCATCTTGCGCGTTACTAAACTCTGTTGGTAATGGAGCGCGTTCTCCTGAAGCCGGTATGGTATTTCCCATAAGTTCTGCTGGTGTTACATCAAGGAGTAAGCAAATCTGATCAAAGGTTTTTACAGGGATTTTCTCAATGGAAGAATCTTCATAGCGATAAAGGGTGGTTTTAGACACCCCTAACTCCTTTGCAAGGTATTCTACGGAAATTCCTTTTTTCTTTCTGAACTCTTTTATTCTTTCGCCGATAGACATAAGCCACCTACCTTTTTCAATCTGATTTCATTATAAATTATTTTTTGCAAAAATGCAACTGCCTATTGACAAAAAGTTGCAAATGCGCTATAAAAGAATTGCAAGTTGCGGAAATGCAATTAAGAAATTGCGAAAATGCGAATTTGTGATAAGTATGAAGCAATATTAAATGGGGCACAGAGAATATATTGATTCTAGAAAAAATACTAGATATAGTGCAAAACAAATGTTTTTATACAAAATAATGTTGACAAAAGTTGGGCGACAGTATATAATACATTTTGGATAAGAGGAAACTCTTTTCAAAAAAAAGAGCTCAAGGCGGCAACCTTGAAACTCTTTTTGAACATAGCGAAGAGTATAAAAACCGTTCACTAGTTATAAGACATTTCTAGTATACCAGAATTCTTCGCAAAGTTCAACAAAAATCGTTCTTGTTTGTGAACGAAATATGTTGAGAGGAGGTACTGGGGATGAAAAAAGATGATAAAAAGAAATATATCTTTAGACGATATATTACCAGAAACGGTGTAAGGATTTACCCTAAAAATGGTAAAGTATTTAAAATTCCGGTAGAAGACTAACGGATGTGTGTGAAAATGTTTTGAACGGTTCATTTTCACTTTCTAAATTTTATAGGAGGTGAATAGTAATGGGAAAGAACCAGTATGTAGTTCGCTACGGAAATGATTGGGCGGTACGTGGAGAGAATAATAGCAGAGTAACGAGAGTTGTCTCTACGCAAAAAGAAGCAATTAGCATTGCAAGTGGGATCGCACGCAATCAACATTCCGAAATGCGCGTTCAGGACAGAAATGGTCAATTCCGTACGTGTAACAGCTATGGAAATGATCCATGCCCGCCTAAAGATAAGAATTTTTAAAGCGTAAATAAGTAAAAAGTTGAAAAGGTGACACTTCAAGCGTTGGAAGTGTCACCTTTTTTGTCCGTCTTATCGTTTGCTTAAACAGTACTCTGTTAACATATCTATCATATCGAAATCGTCTTCGGAGAGTTTGGTAAGCTTCAATAGCATAATGTTATGGTCGTTTAAGGTGTGCTTCCCAGTTAGGATGTAATCGGTGCTGATTCCAAGGATCTCACTGATTTTAATCAGATTATCGATTTTTATGGCTTTCACTCCCCGCTCCAGGTTGGATACCATTTGGACAGATACATCCATCAGGTCTGCGACTCTTTCCTGGGTAAGATTCAGTTCTTTTCTACGCTGGGCGATTCTAAGTCCGATTTCTTGTAATTCTGCGGATGTCATGGCTACACCTCCCTGATTAACTTATAGATATATTATAGGTGATATATGATGAAATAATAATCGTCTACAGGTGAATAAGCTACATCTAAAGATTGACAAAGAACATCTATGGATGTATAATTTTTGTATGTTTTGTAAGAAAATACAAATGTTAAGAAAGGGAAAACTATGAAAAAGACGATTCTTGTAGCGCTTTTTGCTATGACGTTTGCGTTTGCGGGATGTCAACAAGGAAATGAAACAATTGTGCCGGATGCAACCGTGACAGAAACTCCGGAGATAACAAAGACCCCGGAAGCAACTGAAGCACCAGAAGTGACCGAAGCACCGGAAGTTACAACAACTCCGAAACCGACCGAGATTCCGATTGTGTTTTGGGAGCCGATTACCAGTGAAATGGATGGCGATACGCTTGTTATATCCGGAAACAGTGGGCTGGATGTGAATATTTTTGTGCAAGAACTGGGAAAGCACGGATTGACAAAAGAGACCGTAAAGAAGGTCGTGGTGTCGGAAGGTGTGTGGGAGTTTGGAGGCGTGTTTGCCAGATGCACTGCTTTGGAAGAGGTGACACTTTTAAACTCTATGGAGAAAATTGTATCCGGAGAGTTTTCAGGATGCGGAAATTTAAAGAAAGTTGTGCTTCCTGACAGCGTAACCGAGATAGGAAACATGGCGTTTTACGAATGTCAGGCTCTGGAAAGTATTGAATTTCCGAAAAATCTACAGAGAATTGATGACTGGGCATTTATAAAAACCGGATTAGGAAACGTGAATTTCCCAGAGGGGTTAAAGAGCATAGGTGGTTCGGCATTTAAAGAGTGTAAAATGACGAGCGTGGTGTTGCCGGAAGGGTTTGAAAGATTGGAAGAGGATGCATTTGCATATTGTCGTGATTTAGAACATGTTGTGTTGCCTGAAAGTCTGGTACAAATAGGAGCGGGAGCATTTGAAAATTGTACGGATTTAAAGGAGATTACGCTTCCGTCCGGTTTGCAATATTTGGGGGCAAATTCGTTCAACTATTGTTCGCAGCTCACAAGTGATTTGCCGGAGTATGCATACAGTATTGTCGGTGAAGATGAAATTCTATTCGGCGGTTGGGTAAAAGACAATAGTGAACTGACGTCATATGAAGTGCCGGATGAGTTGTACGGAAAAACTGTGGTGGGAATCGGAGACAATGCGTTCGATGGGTTTGATAAGTTGACGGAAGTTAAGTTCCCGAAGACTACAAGAAGTATCGGAAACAGAGCATTTCAGAATTGTCATGAACTGAAAATTTTAGAAGTGCCAAAGGAAGTAACCGGGATTGGTGAATATGCGTTTGCCAGTTGCGTAAAGCTGGAAGAAATCGTCATACCGGAGGGAGTTACGGAACTGGGACATGGTGTATTTAATTATGCTTCCGGAAAGATAACGGTGCCGGCAAGTGTTACAAAGATAGGGTTTGATACTTTTAGAACTTATAATGACATGACCGTTTACTGCAAAAAAGGCTCCTATGCAGAGGAGTATATGAAAGAAAACGGGGTAAATTACGTGGCGGAATAATCTAAGAATCTGAAAAAGGGAAGGAAAAACATATGAAGAAATCGATTTTATTCGTTTTACTGGCTATGATACTGGCCTTTGCCGGATGCCAGGACAGTGCACCGGTAAATACACCGGGAACAACAAATGCACCGGAAGGAACGGAAAAGGAGCAGCCAGTAACTGGTGCGGATTCGACGGAAGCTCTGGATACAACGAAAGATACGGAACCGACGGCAACGCCGGAACCGAAGGAAGTAGAGCCGAAGCTTTATGACCGTCTGGCTGCGTGGGATGAGTTCTATAAGGAGTATAACTGCTATTATACGGCAATCCAGATTGAGGATATGTTCTTATACCCAGGGATGTTAGGCAGCGAACTGGCGGAAGTGGTTGCTTCTAGTAAGGATACTGCAATTACGCCGGTGTCTGTAGATAAATTGTTTAATCCGGATGTAGAAGAGTATATTTATGATACGCAAAAGGTGACCTATTATCGTAATGAAGTACCGTGGTTCGACGTATATGTGAGAAATTATTCCGAAGATTTGTTACCGTTCGGAGAGTGTATTATTTCCCTTGTTGTGCCATGTGAAGATGTAATGGAATACTGCAGATTCTTTGACGGTACCTATTCAATGAGTTCTATTAAGGAAATTACATATAAGGATTATGACAAACTGGTTGCTTCGTTAGAGAATACGGGATATTCAGTAGAGAAGGACGGAAGTACCTGGAGACTGAAGAGTACGGAAGATTTTTGTCCGGCGTCTCTTTCGGAAGAAGTATTGTATTGGACATCACACTACATTTTGATGGATATGAAGATTGATTCGGATACTGGTTGTGTAACAGAGATGGCACCGTGGGAACGTTCGCTGGATAATAGTAGGTGTAAGTTATACACGGCACCTATTCTGGAGGACTATGACTGGTCGAAGCCGGAATGTGAAACACGATTAAATGGTATTGATGTTTCAAGAGATAGATGGTATTTGAATGAACCGGATGATATGTTAAAGGCAGAGGTAGTATCCGTACATAGTATCGGAGAAGCTGATTTTGCATTTGTATATCGTATGACGGATGGCGAAACCGGAGAGCTTGTGTATTATAAAGTTTGTGACCTGTATGAGATGAAAATAGATTGGGCCGGAAATATTATCGTTCCGGAGTCTGCAACGTGGAGAGATAGAACAAGTGTATATG
>CAZJEN010000007.1:0-109867 GCA_964545045.1 uncultured Lachnospiraceae bacterium
GATTAATATTATTATAATACGGTAAAAAGAGGAATATTGGGTACGCGAAAAAATCTGTACGACGGACGGGAGGAGAGAGAATCGTGTGCCAAGTTGTTCCTTTTGTAAAAAACTTTCAAAAACCCCTTAAGGTTTTCAGCGGAACCGCCGATATAACTTACAGAACCAATAAAATCAGCAGAGACAGGTGGTGTTAATATGCGTATTGATGCAATCAACAGAGTAAGCCAGTTATATCAGGCAAACAGTACGAAGAGAGTTGCGAAGGCAACGGATACCGCAAAGTACGACAGTGTACAGATTTCCCAGATGGGTAAGGATTACCAGGTGGCAAAGGCTGCGGTTGCGGCTACTCCGGATGTAAGAACCGATTTGGTAGCGGACATCAAGAGCAGAATCCAGAACGGTACTTATGATGTAACCATGGATATGCTTGCGGATAAGCTGTTGGCAGAAGAGATTTAAGAGAGAGAGGTATTGCTTTGGCGAGCCTGATGGAAGAATTGATTTCCACGCTTTCGCAGGAGAAGGAGTTATATCTTGCTCTCCTGCCGATAGCCGAGGAAAAGACAAAAGCGATTGTGGCAAACAATCTGGACGAACTTCAGGAGATTACGAACAGAGAGCAGACGGCGGTCGGTAAGATCAGTGCGCTGGAACGTAAGAGAGATGAAGTAATTGCCAATATGGGAATTGTATTGGGAAGAAAACCGCAGGATCTTACCCTTGCGGAACTGATTCGGATCACAGAGAAACAACCGAAAGACCAGGCTGCTCTTGCCGAGCTAAAGGATGCGCTCGGAACGGCAGTGAGAAAGCTTGCGGATGTAAACGAACGAAACAATGTATTGATTAAACATTCGCTTGATATGATTCAATTTAATATGAATTTACTTCAGAGTACAAGGATGGTACAAGGAAATAATTATACAAAGAGCGCCGGGGAGTCAATTCCGGGTGCTACGCAGACAGGGATGTTTGATGCGAAGCAGTAATACGCGGAGAACATACCCTGTCTTTCTTTCGAGTTGGCAAAGTGAGCATGCGAGCAAACTGCGGGAGCTTGCTCCCAAACAGTGGCGCAGTCATGCGAACGTGCCCGCGACCGAGCGACTTTGTCGCGAGGTGCGGGTAAGTGCGAAGCACGAGCCAACGAGCATGTACAAGATACCGGAAAGGAGGTCACACTTATGAGTTTGATGGATGCGTTGTATATCGGAGCATCGGGATTGAGAACCAGCCAGAATGCGTTAAATACCACATCCCACAATATTACCAATGCGGAAACTCCCGGTTTTGTCAGACAGCAGACAGTGATGACCGACTATGGATACAGCAATATTGGCGGGAATAAGATTTCTACCTGGCAGGTTGGTATGGGTGTAGATACCCAGGTGGTTCGTCAGGTCAGAGACCAGTTTTTGGATCAGGCTTACCGAAAGGAAAACGGCAGACAGCAGTTTTACGAGGTACAGTTTGAGGCGGCTTTCGAGATGCAGGAGGTGATGGGTGAGCTGGAAGGTGTTCAGTTCCAAAAGTCCATCGAAGATTTCTGGGTGGCGCTTCAGGAACTGGCGAAGGAACCGGACAGTATCGTAACCCGGGCAACCTTGATTCAGAACGGTGTGAATTTTGTGGAGCATGCCGAGAACATTTACGAACAGATTCAGACCTATCAGATTGATTTAAATACACAGATTCAGACGAAAGTAGACCGCATTAATGAAATCGGTGACAAGATCAGAGAGTTAAACAATAAGATTGCCTTTTATGAATGCACCGGCAGAGAACATGCAAATGACCTGAGGGACGAGCGAAACCTTTTGTTGGATGAGTTAGGTGGACTGATTGATATTTCCTATAAGGAAGAGTCGGACGGAAGAGTGTCCATTCGTGCGGAGGAAGTTCCGTTTCTTTTGGAAGATCATGTGTTTCATATGGCGACAAAGCCGATTTCGGAAGATTCCGAGATGTTGGTTCCGTATTGGCCGGCTTTCGGTGATGCGGAGGTGTTCAGTTTCGATCGCTCTCCGAATTCCGTGGATGATACGGATATCGGTTCTTTAAAGGGTATTATTCTTGCCAGAGGCCGGAAAGTCGGAAAGTTTACGGATGTTCCGATGAAGCCGGTTCGTGAGGATTACGAGGATGAGGTATCCTACGAAGAGGCCATGGAGCAGTTTACTATCGACGCCAGAAAGTATAACAAAGAAATTAACGATTCCGTCATTATGGCAACTCAGTCTCAATTTGACCAGTTGGTGCACGGAATTGTTACTACCATAAATGATATCCTTTGTCCGAATAAAGAGATTATGCTGGAGAACGGACAGGTAATCAAGGTGCTGGATACGGAAAAGGCCGGCATCGGTATGGATGAGGACAAGACCATGGGCGCGGAGTTTTTCTCAAGAAAGTCCATGAGCCGTTATCAGGAGTTGCAGGAAGTGACCTTGGCGGACGGCACAAAGGAAATGGTTTATATTTACAACGAAGAGGATCCGACGAACAACTATTCCTTGTATACGTTGGGTGAGATTGAAATCAATCCTGAGGTATTAAAGGACCGCTCCAAGTTACCGCTTTCCAAGAACAGCGATACGGGCGATTTCGATATCGATGTGGCGGAGCAGTTGCTTACCGCATGGCAGGAGGATTTTGCAACCTTAAATCCGAATGAATTGAACTATAATAATTTCAACAACTACTATACATCGTTAATCGGTGAATTGGGTACCAGAGGTGAGAAATACCAAACCTTATCGGAAACTCAGGAAGCTATGGTAAACAGCATCGATAACGAACGCCACGAAGTGATGGCGGTTTCCACGGATGAGGAATTAACCCATTTAATCAAGTACCAGCATGCATACAATGCAGCGGCAAGATATGTAAATGTAGTCAGTGAAATGTTGGACCATATTCTCAGTACGTTGGGAGTATAACGAATGACAGCTGACGAAACGGAAGGGAAGTGAACGGTATGGCGAATACATTTTTTGGATTGGATATCGGAAGAACCGGCCTGTTTACGGCACAGGGCGGACTGAATACGACGGCCCATAATATCGCAAACGTGGAGACGGAGGGCTATACAAGGCAGAAGCTGGAGTTAAAGGCAGGAACGGCACTTCGTGCTAACGGAAGACACGGTATGATCGGTACCGGTGTGGATGTGGTTGCACTGACCCAGACGAGAAGTGAGTATTACGACGAAAAATACCGTAACAACAATTCGATTTACGGCGGATATTCCACGAAATCCAACTATATGTCCCAGATTCAGTCTTATCTGAACGAGATTGAGTTGGAGGGATTTACAGCAACCTTTGATAAAATGTACGACACCATTCAGGAACTGGAAAAGGACCCGGCAAACCTTACGGTCAGAACCCAGGTAACGAATGTGGCGCAGAGTTTTTGTGAATATTTCAATTCCTTGTTTACCAACCTTCAGGCGGTACAAGAGGATTGTAATTTCGAGATTAAGAATCAGGTAGACCGTGTCAATGCCATTGCGGCAGAGATTGCATCCCTGACCAAGCAGATTAATACGGTGGAAATTGGTGGAAGTAATGCAAATGACCTGCGGGATGCCAGAAACCTTATGGTAGACAAACTGTCGGAGATTATTAATGTTTCCGTAGAGGAAGCTCCGGACGGCCCGGTGGGATTAAAGAGCTATGTGGTAAAGGTAGACGGTCAGACGCTGGTAGATACCTACGAGACGCATCGTCTCAGTGTAAAGCCGAGAGAGAATAAAATGAACCAGACCGATGCGGAAGGTCTTTATGACGTGGTATGGGATAACGGACAGCAGTTTAATCCGTATGCCTATACCCAGAACGGAAGCATCAAAGCTTTGTTTGAGGTGCGGGACGGTAATAATGCGGATAACCTGAAGGGGACTGTTACGGCCTATGTGGGAATGTATTCCGTAACTATGAAAAACGCCACTGTGAATGAAGAAGCGAAATTAAACATTCCGGAAAGCGGCGAGATTACCGTTGGAACGGTAAAGTATGAATACGAGTCTTTTGAAGCGAATATTGACAAAGAGACGGGAGAATACACTTACGAATTCCATTTAAAGGAGCCGGTAAGAACCTATGCGGACGAGGAACCGTCTGCGGTGGGCATTACCGTAGATTATAAGGGTGTGCCGTATTATATGGCGCAGATGAACGAGTTTTTACGTACCTATGCCAAGAAGTTCAATGAGATTCATAAGTCCGGCGTGGATTTAAACGGAGAAGCGGGACTGGACTTCTTTGTAGGAACCAATAAGATTACCGGAAAAGAGTATCAGTTCGGCACCTACGGAGAAGAAGGCGGAGTGGGATACGACCCGTTCTCCTTTAATTCTCAGACCGGTGAATTTTTCCAGGAGGATATGACAGGTGTGGTCAGCTCCTACTATCATATTACCGCAGAAAATATTCGTATCAATAATACGATTCAGCATGATGCAAGTAAGTTTGCGGCTGCTTCGGATATTGTGAACGGTGTGGGTAATTATGATAAAGCGTTGGAACTTTTGGAGTTAAAAACCGATACCTCCATGTTTAAGCAGGGCAAGCCGGCAGCGTTTTTACAGACACTGGTAGCGGAAGTCGGTATTGATACAAAGGCGTCTCTGAACTTTGAAAAGAGCCAGAATAACCTGGTGAATGCGATCAACAACCAGCGTTTATCGGTGGCCGGTGTGGATACGGAAGAAGAAGCTATGAACCTGATGCGGTTCCAGCAGGCTTACAATTTATCCGCACAGGTGATTTCGATTATGAATCAGGTTTATGATAAATTAATTAACTATATGGGTGTATAAATGAGAAGAAAATGCCGATATAATGAACAGGCAGAAAACTTTGGGAAAAGGAGGCAGATTCGATGCGTATTACCAATAAGATGATGACGAATAACGTCCTACATAACATCAACAATAACAAAAACCTGCTTTCTACCTTGGAAAATCAGTACTCCACCGGAAAGAAGATTCAGAAGCCGTCAGACGATCCGATTATTGCGGTACGTGCCTTAAAGCTTCGTACGAATCTTTCCGAGATTACACAGTACACGGAGAAAAATATTCCGGATGCTCTTTCCTGGATGGATACGACGGAGAGTTCTCTGGATGTAGTGAATGAGATTTTGCGTCAGATGAATACCTATTGCAACCAGGGTGCAAACGACACTTTGACGGCGGAAGACCGTAACAGTATCGTAGAGAACCTGGAGCAGTTAAAGCAGCACATTTATCAGGAAGGCAACAGTAACTACGCCGGCCGCTATGTGTTCTCCGGCTATAAGACGGATACGCCGCTTGTTTTTAACGAGCCGACGGATGAGTACACCTATAAGATTACGGAGCCTCTTTGCGGAGAGGATATCAGCGCGGAATTTAAGATTGTAAATAACGTAGATATCAATGCTTTTGATAAAGAAAATCCGGATGCTTTCGACAAGACCATGCCGAATCAGATTCAGTATTATCGTTTGCGTCTCGGATATAACAATTTGGAGCCGGGGGCTTCCATTGAATACACCGACGGCAGTACGGATGCGGAAGGTTATTTGGTAAAGACGCAGATTCCGGTCACCGCAGAAAAGACTTTGACGGATCCGGATGCCTATCAGCCGGGAGACGATGAAGTATATTTTATCGCGGAAACGGGAGAGATGATTTTCGGAAAAAATGTATATGAGAAGGTAAGAAAGTCCGAGCATTTGGATGTGACTTATTCCAAGAAGGAGTTTCAGACAAACGAGCTTCGTCCGGAGCATTATTTCAACTGTACCAGGACCTCCGAAGACGGAACGGAAGTGCTGAATTTCGAGAAGGAAGACTTGAATTATAACATCGACCCCAAATTTGGTGCAAAGGAAGGTCAGGAAATCCAGTACGAGGTAAACTTTAACCAGAAGCTTACCATTAACACTCAGGGTGACGAAGCCTTTACCCACGATATCGGACGTGCCATTGACGATATTATCAATGCGGTCAGTGATGTGCAGGAAACCGAGGAAAAGATGGCAGAAGTGGATAAGATGCTGGAGGATACCAACCTGACGCCGGAACAGAGAAAGGCGCTGGAGGGTATCAAGGAGCAACTTACTTCCGAGTTTACTCTGCGTACCGACATCATGCAGGCAGCCTTTGCCGGTGGTCTTTCCGATACCATGGTAATGCAGGATAAAGTAAATGTGGCAATGTCCGATTTGGGAGGTCGCTACAACCGTCTGCTTTTAACTCAGAGCCGTCTGGGAGACCAGCAAGTAGATTTTGAAGATTTGCTTTCTTCCAATGAGGATGTGGACTTGGTAGATACCATTATCAAGTACACGTCGGCAGAGACGATTTACAATTCATCCCTGTCCGCAGCGTCGAAGTTGGTGCAGTCGTCGTTGTTAGACTTTTTGTAAGAATTAGAATAAATACAAAGCGAAGGTAGGATATACGAAAGGAGAATGGAGATGTTAGTAAAGACAAGACATTTTGGTGAGGTTAATCTGGATGAGGATAAGGTGTTGACCTTTGAAGACGGATTAATCGGTTTTGAGGATTGCAAGCGTTACACGATTTTGTACAACAATGAGGAGGGCGGAAACAATACCATTTCCTGGTTACAGAGCTTGGATGTGCCGGAATTGGCGCTTCCGGTGATCAGCCCGTTGTCTGTGCTTGCGGACTATAACCCGATTGTGGAGGATGAAGTGTTGGCTCCTTTGGGCGAATTGACCGAGGAGAATATCATAATTTTGCTTACTTTGAGCGTGCCGTCGGATATTACGAAGATGTCTGCCAACCTAAAGGCTCCGTTGATTATTAACGCGGATACAAAAAAAGGTTGTCAGATTATTGCAGAAAACCCGGACTATGTGGTAAAATATAATATATACGAGCAGGCGAAAAAGTGCAAAGAGGCAAAGGGGGAATAGGTATGCTGGCCCTGTCGAGAAAAATCAACGAGTCGATTATGATCGGACATGATATTGAAATAACAGTGCTTGAGATTAAAGGTGAACAGGTAAAGCTCGGTATTAATGCGCCGAAGTCGGTGCCGCTGTACCGCAAGGAGATCTATGTGCAGATTCAGGAGGCGAACAAGGAAGCGGTTTCTACCGATGCTTCGCCGGATGTATTAAAGGATATGTTTTAATGTGAAAGAAACGGTGAAAAGTTTTCCTTAAAGGGTTAATTTTTCACCGTTTTTGTCCGATATAGTATTCAAAGAAATGATTTTCTGTCAGAACGGAGTCGACGGAAGATTCGGATAAAGCAAACATGGAGGTGTACGAGATGAAAATTGAAAGCGGAATGATGAATACGGCAGCTTATACCGAGACCGCAACAATGCGTCCGGAAGCGAAGCCGAAGGCAGAGCCACAGTTGATGACAACCGAAACGACTGCACAGCCGATTGAGGTGCTCCCGTTCGGAACCGGAAACAGTGCAGATGCCCAGTCGCAGGAGCAGGCAGAGAATCCGGAGAATGCATCCAGACGGATTAAGAACGCAGTTGATCATGCAAACAAGACCATGCGTCATGCGAAGACAAAGTGTGAGTTTTCCTATCACGAAGAGACAAAGCGTGTTTCCATCAAGGTAATCGATGAGGAGACGGAGGAAGTCATTCGTGAGATTCCGCCGGAGGAGACATTGGAAA
Organism: uncultured Lachnospiraceae bacterium; assembly: GCA_964545045.1. Lineage (GTDB taxonomy): Bacteria > Bacillota > Clostridia > Lachnospirales > Lachnospiraceae > SIG307. Next base: position 7,668 of record CAZJEN010000007.1, read on the forward strand.
TGATTTCTAAGATGTGGGAACTGGCAGGTCTGATGGTAGACGAAAAGAGATAAAAGATTACGGTGCTTCTCGGAAGGAGCCGGGAAACGGAGGTTGTTATGGGAATCGGATTATCGGGTATGGTATCCGGACTTGATACGGATACGCTCATTAAACAGCTTATGTCTGCGGAGCGGACAAGAGTGACAAAAGTAGAAGGAAAAATTACGAAAAACGAATGGAAGACGGAAAAGTGGAAGGATTTGAATACGAAGATTTATTCTTTGTATACCGGTTCTCTTTCCAAGATGAGAACCCAGGGTAATTACCTTACCAAGAAGACCGTATCTTCCAACGAAAGTGTGGTAAAGGCAAGTGCAAGCGGTTCCGCGCCGATCGGTACCCACTATGTTACGGTAGATGCCGTTGCCAGTGCGCAGTATGTAACCGGCGGCACCTTTACTTCCGACGAGAAGTTGACGTCGAAGTCCAAGTTGGTGGATGCGGGTGTTGCGGCAGGAACGAAGATTTCAATTGCCTGCGGTGACAAGACGGCAGAGCTTGTGGTAGATGAGAATACTACCTTCACCAATCTTTCGGATGCATGTAAGTCCGCGGGTTTGAATGTGAATTTCGACGAGGCGAGACAGTGCCTGTACATCAGCTCCAGACAGAGTGGTAAGGAGAATAAGTTCTCCATTACTACCAGCACGGAGAATGCCGGCAGTGCAGAGGCTCGTAAGGGCATTTATGAGCTGGTAGGTTACAGTGCGATGTCCGACAGCGATAAGAAGGCTTTCGATGATGCCATGGCTGTGTTAGAGGCAAGCAAGTCGGATGATATCGATGCGGTTCTTGCAAAGGTAGCAAACGGTGAGACGTTAACCGCTGATGAAAAGAAGATTAACGATGCTTACGAGCTTTTGGTAAAGAAGACCGAAGAGCAGGCGGAAAAGACTGCGGAGAAGAAAGCGCAGGATGCAGTAAATGCCGATATTATCGCACAGATTAAGGAAGCGGTAACGACCGGGACTGCGGATACCGATATTTACGGTAAGGAATTTACCGCAGAGCAGATTACCGCATTGAAGGAAAAGGCAAATACAGCCGCAGAGAAGATGTATGAGGAGAGCTTCAAGAAGTTCTGCGAAAAAGAAGAGAACGCAGAGAAGTTTAAGGATGTTACCTATGCGGAGGCTGTGGCACTGAAAGAAAAGAAGGCTGCATACGAAGCTGACCCGACGGCAGAGGCGTTGACCGCAGAGGAAGAAGAGATTTTAGCGGCATTGAATCAGGTACAGGCTGAGGTGGATGCGAATGCTCTTCAGGCCACCATCGAAGAAGAGGTAAAGAATTACAATACTTCCGAAGCGGCAAAGAAGGCTGTTACCGATGGAAAGGCAGCCATAGTTGATACCGAAAAGGCAGATGCGAAGGCGGCATTGGCAACGGATATTGCAAACTATGCCGACATTGAGCGCTTTGATGCTTCCGACAATGCTTTAGCGGCAATCGGTCTCGGAAACATCGACGGTTCTGCAATCGCATCCGGTGCAGGTGCAGGCGGTATGACCGTATTCGAAGCCAGTGATGCAAAGGTTACGGTAAACGGTGCGGTAATTGAGTCTTCTTCCAATACGATTTCGGTGAACGGCCTGACATTGGATTTAGTATCCGCAAAGCCGGGAGAGACGATTTCCATCGGCGTATCTCAGGATACGGACAGTGTTTACAATATGGTAAAGGATTTCGTAAAGCAGTATAACGAGGTTCTGGAAGAGTTAAATAACGCATACTACGCAGAGTCCTCCAGAGGTTATGAGCCGCTGACGGACGAGCAGAAGGATGCCATGAGTGAAACGGAAGTGGAGAAGTGGGAGAAAAAGATTAAAGACTCTCTTCTTCGCAGAGACAACACCGTAGGTTCTTTGGTGAATGCGATGCGTACCGCTCTTGACGGTTGTGTCAATATCGACGGTCAGGATTATGCACTTTCTTCCTTTGGTATCTGTACTACCAAGTACACTGAGAAGGGCAAGTTACATATTTACGGCGATCAGGACGACCCGGATGGTATGATGTACGAGGATAAGCTTCGTAAGGCTATCGAAGAGGACCCGGACAAGGTAATGGAAGTATTACAGACGCTTTCCAAGAACCTGTACGACACCATGGCTGATAAAATGAAGGCTTCCGAGCTCAGCAGTGCTCTTACCTTCTATAACGACAAGCAGATGACGAAGGAGCTTACCGGTTATAAGGAACAGCTCAAGAAGGAAGAGGATCGTCTTACGGAAATCGAAGATCGTTATTACAAGCAGTTTGCTTCCATGGAAACCGCACTCAGTAAGTTAAGCAGCCAGTCCAGTTCTTTGGCATCCATGCTGGGAATGGGACAGTACTAAAATATTTTGAATGATAAGGGAAAGGAAGGTATTTGCCTATGCCACCAACAAATGCAGCAAGTTTATATCAGGGAACGAAAATTAACACAGCATCTCCAGCGGAGTTAACATTGATGCTGTACGACGGAGCAATTAAGTTCTGTAACATTGCCATGCTCGGTCTGGAAAAGAACGATTATGAGAAGGCAAGTACCTATATCATTAAGGTTCAGAATATCATTACGGAGTTCCGTTCCACGCTTGATTTCAAGTATGCGACGGCAAAGGATTTTGATGTGATTTACGAGTACATCTACGGACTTTTGGTACAGTCCAATATCAAGAAGGACATGAGCCTTTTGGAAGAGGCACTTAACCAGATTCGTGCCATGAGAGACCTTTGGAAAGATGTGATGCGTAAGAACAATATGTATGTAAAGTAAGAATAGGATATCCACGGAACAGCTGTGCAATTGTGCCCGGCTGTTCTTGTATACTACGTATACAAGAACAGTTAGATGCACACTCGCGCGATAGGAAGATGTCGCAAGCGACCGCGCTCGGCGCTAGAGTTCCGTGGACGGAACTCTAGATATATGCTATAACGGAGGAACGACAGTGGACAGAATTGAATTTGCAACGTGTTTTAAGGTTTTGGAGGATACGATACAAAAGAAAGAACAGTATTTGGATGAATTGTTGGTTCTGACAAAAGGCCAGGAAACTATCTTGCTGATGGAGAAGTTTTCCATGGATGAGTTTGAGACTCTGATGGAAAAGAAGGAGCCGTATATTCAGAAGATATCCGAGTTTGATACAGGTTTCGAAGGAATTTACACAAAGATGAAGCCTGAGATGGAGCATTATAAAAAAGAATATGAGCCGAGGATTCGTGTATTGCAGGCGAAGATTAAGACAGTGCTGGAAAAGGGTGCTGCTCTTTGTACGTTGGAGGAGCAGAACAGAACCCGTTTGGAGTATTGTCTCAGAGATAAAAAGCAGGAAATCAAAACCTTTCACAAAAACAGCCGGACGGTAAGCAGCTATTATAAAAATATGTCCGGTTCGGTTTCGGATCAATCGTTTTTTATGGATAAGAAGAAGTAAAGGAGGAGTTATTATGAGGAAGTTTGTCAAAGGAGTGACGTTGCTTGTTTGTGCGTTGCTTGTTTCGGTTTCGGCAAAGGGAATCAATGCAAAGGCTGCGGGAAACGCAACTATGCTTCCGGACCAGTCGATTCAGGTAAATTACGAATATGAAGAAATGGTTGTTACCGCAGGGAAAAATACGGTGATTTATTATTCCGATAACGCCAATGCCACCACATGGGAAGAGGCGGAGGTCGGTGCGGACGGAAAGGCCGTATTTGATATTTCCTGGGTAAAGGCGGGAGTGACCACCCGTGTATATTTAAAGGGAGATGCGGATACCTTGGTAACCGCACGTTATATTAATGCGGAAGAGAAGTTCTCTGCGGAATTCGTAGGTGACATTTCCGCTGCGGACGTGGTGGATGTGGAGGCCTGGAAGGACGTTTATGAGAACTATCCGCAGTTTACCAGCGAAACCGGTTATGTGTTGTTCTTTACCAAAAAGGGCGGTGCGGAGACTGCGTATTTCGATGTGGAAAATGTAGAATGGAAAAAGGGGACCTCCGGAAACTGGAGAGCCTTTAAGGAACTGAATCTGGGGCAGATGAATTCCAAGGGAGGCACCATCTATTTCCGAATCAAAGCGGTAAATGATGAAGATACACAGGATAAAATCAGCGGCAGCCGTTACAGCTCCGATGCAAAGGTCTTTTTGCAGAAGAAGGCAGTGGCACCGACGGTAAATGTAAATAATGCGGCAATGTCCATTTCCATCCGGAACGGCATGGAGTACTCCTTGAACGAAGAGGACTGGTACCTGGTACCGACCTATTCCAAGGCGGCAACGGGAAATGAAGTGTCGGTAAAGGTGGAGAATTATGATATTTTACCGACCACCAATCAGCGTATTACGACGCTGGCTGTACCGTTTGTACTGGATGTGCCGGCAAATCGGAAGATTGATGCCACATTGGTAACCGAATATCCGGACAAATACGAGGTACAGAGAAACGAAGCGGGCGAGATTACCGGTATTTATGTGTATGTGCGGACCGCTGCGGGACAGCGTAAATCTGCCTCCAAGACGGAGAAGGTATTGATTCCGTTTGCAAAGTCCGTGCCGGATATTATGAACGATATTACCGTGACCTATCAGAATACAAAGAGCGGAAACAGCGGTCTTGTGCTTACAAACAATACCACCACGAAGGACGGAGTGGATTACCAGTATGCGATTGTGGACGATCCGGACAATATGACCGGTGAGGAACTCAGTGAATTAAAGTGGAGTACCTTAAAGACCACAAAGACCGTTAAGGTAAGCAGCAGTAGGGCACAGACCGGAAAGTATCTTATTTTCCGTGTGGCAGCCAAGAATAAGGGAGAGCTTCCGTCTGAGTTTGTAAAGTATCCGTATCAGATTTTATACGATAAGGTAACCTATGCAACAATTTCCACCACGTCCTTGTATCCGGGCGGTGTGATTTCCGCAGTCACCGGTAATAACGCGATTTCCGGACAGATTACTTATACGTGGGAACGGTGTGATACGGTAAACGGTACCTATTCCACAATTATGGTGGGAGAGGGTTATGCGGCCAGCCAATATACCATCAAAGAAAGCGATATCGGATATTATATTCGTGTAAGAATTTCCAATACCTCCGCAGTGACCGGAGAAAGCGCAAGTGTAACCAGTAAGAGCAGCGGAAAGGTGATTAAGGATCCGACGGCACCGACGCCGACACCTACCCCGACACCGAGTCCTGCACCGACAACACCGTAGGAAAATGCAACGAATGTAACGAGGAAATTGTGTTTCAAATAAGGAGGATGTTCCATGGCAACGTTAAAAGCAGTTCCGGCACCCTTTACCAAAGGTGTGAATTTCACAAACTGGATGGAGTTCCGCAGAGCGGACCAGATCAATCCGGAGCTTTTTACAAAGCAGGATTTTATGAATGTAAAGAAGCTGGGATGTGATGTCATTCGTATTCCGATGCATTTTGAAACCATCTGCGAGGGGATTGCGGATTACCGGATTCCGGACAGCGTATTTGCAATTTTAGACAATATTGCGGCCTGGGCGGAAGAATTAAAGCTGTATGTGATTTTTGATTTTCATAATAACTGTCACGCGGATTCCAAGACCTCGGAGGACGTGGAGAACGTACTGACACCGATTTGGATGCAGTTGGCAAATCGCTATAAGGATGCCACCGAATATATTGTTTACGAGCTGATGAACGAGCCTCACGGCATTCCGGTTTCCCTTTGGAATGAAGTGATTGCGCGTCTGTTTCAGAAGGTACGTGAAATTGATGCAAAGCATTATATCATTGCCGGCGGTGCGGATTGGAACAGCTTTGAGGCAATGAAACAGTTGCCCGATTTTAATGATGATAAGGTCATTTACACCTTCCACTTTTATTCTCCGCATACCTTTACCCATCAGGGAGCGGGCTGGAGCCATTTGGAGCGTGTCATCAATATTCCGTTTCCGTACAGCGCGGACCGGATGCCACCGCTTCCGGAAAATCCGACGGAGCATGAAAGAGAGTGCTTTGAAGCATATCCGCAACAGGGTACCATAGAAGAAGTGGAGAAGTTCTTTGACCAGTACGTGGAATTCAGCCTGGAGCGGAATGCACCGGTATTCTGCGGAGAGTTCGGCAGCTTTGCACCATTTGCCAAGCATGAGGACCGCGTGAACTGGTACACCATTGTAACCAATCTTCTGGCGGAGCGCGGTATTGCCCGCACCAGCTGGGACTATTACGGCGGTTTCGGTATTTTTAAGATGGACTGGCAAGCTATGAGAGAACGCCGGAAGATGCGGGAGCTCAAGTTCCCGGAGGATCTGGATTTGGATATCGTGAAGGCGATGGGGATGAATACGGATGTAAAGTAATGTTTTTGAATAGAGATTGATTTGGAGCACTCTCAGGTGGAATTCTGAGAGTGCTTTTGATATAATGGTAAGTGGACGATTATTGGAAGAAAAGGCGGAGGAATTATGGCAAAAGTAAACAACTATTATTACGACCAACTGAATAAAGAACAGCAGAGAGCCTACTATGCCATGAAGGAAGGATTGCTGAATCTTAAGGACTCCTTTGCCGTGCCGATGCTTTCTCAGAAAGAGTTGTCGGATATTTATTTTCTGATTCGTATGGATTGTCCGGAACTCTTTTATTCTGTGACTTTTACTTACAAGTATTATCCGGATTCTACAGTGGTAGAGTTAACGCCGCAGTATCTTTTTCCGAAGAACAAGATCAAGGAACATCGTCAGGCCATGGAGGCAAGAGTGAGAAAACTGGCTCATCAGGCAGCGGATTTGGATGAGAAGGGGAAAGAACTCTTTATCCATGATTTTATCGTAAAAAATGTGAAGTACGATAAGCTGAAAAAGGAGTATTCACATGAAATCATCGGAGCCCTGGGAAACGGAGTGGCGGTTTGTGAGGGAATGGCAAAGGCGGTAAAAATTCTGTGCGATGCACTGGGTATATGGTGTATCATCGCCGTGTCTGAAGCTAATCCGGATAAAGGCATCAAATACAGGCATGCCTGGAATGTAATTCGCATCGGCGGACAGTATTACCATCTGGATGTAACCTTTGATAACACACTTTCCAAAGATGATACGGTGCGATATGATTATGTGAATTTGTCGGATAAGCAGATTTTCAGAGATCATGAGCCGGTCATTTGGAAGGTGCCGGCTTGCAACGATAACGATCATTTTTATTACAAAGAGAAGAAAATCTCTTGGACCACAACGGACGAGGTGCAGAACCGCACAAGACAAGCGGTGAAGAAGGGAAAGGTGCTTTTGTTCCATTGGCGGGGTGGCTATCTGACGAAGGAAGTTCTTTCGGAACTTATGGAGATATTTGACAAGGAAGCACAGGCAAAGGATAAGCGGGCATATGTTTCTGTCAATTGGCCTCAGGCAGTGCTTCGGGTACGGTTTGAGGAGGGCGTCGGTGAAGAGATGCTTGAGATGGAAGAGGCGAATGAAGGGGAGAAGTACGAGTAATCGTACTTCTTTTTTTACACAAATATTCATTTGCCTCAAACTTAAGACAAAATTATGCCATAAATTTCAAGATTATTATTGTAACTTTATGTAATATAAGCTATAATTTATGTGTATGCGCATGTAAACGCTTACAAAATCTTGGGGTTACCTGAAAAAGTGCACCTATTCATCCGGCTTATACGGAAATACATACAAGAAAGGAGGATTTACTGCACAACATCCGGCAAGTCGTTGGAATTTGCACTAAGAAGGTAAAAATTTTGAAAAACTATTTTAATGTATGAAAGGAAAAATGTTTCATGTTACGTGTAAAAGCAAAAGCTAAATCTATTTTATCTTTGGTTTTAGCACTGGCAATTGTACTGTCTTCTTTTGCAGCAATTCCGGCTACCAAAGCATCGGCTGCCGATACGGTTGTCGTTAATCTGAACAAAACTTACCAGACAATCCGTGGTTTCGGTGGTATTAACCTTCCGGAATGGGTAGGTTCCGATATGACCACGGCACAGGTAAACAGAGCATTCGGAAACGGTTCCAATGATCTTGGTTTATCCATCCTTCGTATTTATGTAAATGATGATAGAAATCAGTGGTATAAGGCACTTGCTACCGCAAAGACTGCAATAGCTAACGGAGCAATCGTTTTCGCTACTCCGTGGAATCCGCCGGCTTCCATGTGCGAGACCTTTACCAGAACCTATACCGAATGGAACGGTCAGGTGAAGCAACAATATAACCAGAAGCGTCTTCGTAAGGATAAATATTCCGATTACGCAAAGCACTTAAATGATTTCGTAAGCTACATGAAGAACAACGGTGTTGACCTTTATGCAATTTCTATGGCAAACGAGCCGGACTATGGTCATGAATGGACCTGGTGGACCTCTGACGAGTGTGCTACCTTCCTTGCAAACTATGCCGGTCAGATTAACTGCCGTGTCATTTCACCGGAATCCTTCTCTTATAATAAGGAATACTACAACAAGATTTTAAATAACAGTAACGCATACAAGAATACCGATATTTTCGGTACTCATTTCTACGGCACTTCCCGTAACAATATGGATTTCCCGGCACTTGAGAATTGCGGCAAGGAAATTTGGATGACTGAGGTTTATGTTCCGAACAGTGATGCGAATTCCGCAAATCGTTGGCCGGAGGCTATTCAGGTATCCGAGAACATTCACAACGGCCTTGTAGTGGGCAACATGAATGCCTATGTATGGTGGTACATCCGCCGCAGCTACGGTCCGATGACGGAAGACGGTGCTATCAGTAAGCGTGGTTACTGTATGGCACAGTATTCCAAGTTCGTTCGTCCGGGCTATGTACGTGTTGATGCTACCGAAATCCCGGCCAACGGCGTGTATGTATCTGCTTACAAGGGTAACAACCAGGCTGTCATTGTTGCGGTTAATACCGGCAGCACCGGCTATGCACAGAATTTCAGCCTTTCCGGTAACACAATCAAGAAGGTGGATCGTTATCGTACCTCCTCCGGTGAAAATCTTGCATTGACCTCCAATATGGAATGTAGTTCCAACGGTTTCTGGGCTACTTTACCGGCAAACAGTGTTTCCACTTTTGTTGTAACTTTGGGTACAAGCACAGGTTCCAACAACAATAATAACAATAACAGCGGATCTGTTTCCACCAGCGAAAATACCATTCAGTGTGAGAGCATGACCTTAAGCGGTACTTATGCGGGCACGATTACCTCTCCGTTTAACGGTGCTGTATTATATGCAAACAACGATGCTGTTTCCTTCAACAAGTATTTTGCATACGATACCCATGACTTCACCTTGAGAGGTGCTTCCAACGGTAGCAAAACCGCAAAGGTAGACCTTGTAATCAACAACGAGAAGAAGGGAACCTTTACCTTCACCGGTACTTCTGCAACCGAGTACACCCTTAAGGGAATTAAGCATCCGACCGGTGATATCAACATTAAGCTTGTTGTTTCTACCGATGACGGTACCTGGGATGTATATTTGGATTACTTAACCGTTGGTTCCGCAAGCAACAGCGGAAGCAGCAACAGCACTCAGCAGAGCGCATTCAACAGCACTACCAAGTATAAGTTAATCAACAGAAACAGCGGTAAGGTTTTGGATGTTCAATACGGTTCTAAGGACAATGGAGCAAATGTTCTTCAGTACACCGACCAGGGTAACGCGAACCAGAAGTGGTATTTGATTCCGACCGGCGACGGTTACTATACTATTAAGAATGCATATACCGAAAAGATGGTAGATGTTTCCGGTAAGTCCAAGGACAATGGCGGTGATGTAATTCAGTATCAGTCCAACGGTGGCACAAATCAGCAGTGGAAAATCGAGGCTACCGACAACGGCTACTACAGATTGATTAACAGAAACAGCGGGCTGGCCCTTGATGTTTCCGGTAAGAGTACTGCAGATAACGGTGATGTAATCCAGTGGGCATACAACGGCGGTGCAAATCAGCAGTGGAAGATTGAAGCGACAAACTAATTCAAAACAGAATACGTTGTCATAGACAGGAACAAAGAATCTCGCTTGCGAGATTCTCCTATAGAGTAAAAGGATGCGGTTTTCGGACCGCATCCTTCTTTGTATTTTAGGTTCATATTTCCCATATCCCCTTCATTCACTGTAAAAAAGCCTGCATGAGGGTACGAGGTTGGAAGGATGTATTGAAGAACGGGTTGCGTGGGCAGTGAATTAGGGGATAAAGAATAGTTTTCAATTTAGAAAAGGTTGAGATGAGCCGGGCAGGGATCTTGTCGGTTTTTTTGTTTACTTTCCTCAAAGCCATAAGATGACGAACAGGGTTCCGATTTATAATCTGAGGAAGTGGTTATTCAATGTCTTCTATTGGCTGGAAATTTGCAACAGGAAAGTTGCACAAAAAGTCAGTGTTTGAAATGCCGTATACCTACGAATTGTAAGCGGATTGATTCTTGACTTTTCAAAATTAATCGGATATAATCTGTTTTTGTAAAAAATAAAATAATTTTGTAGAACGACACAAGTATTGCTTAGGCATGTAAATCTGATTACGGTACACACAGAATAGATTTGCATACGGCATGCTTGTGTTTTTTTACGCAAAGGAGGATCTTTTATGCCGAGAAATCAGTTTCAGCGAATGATATTCGCACTAATGACAGTAATTGTCACAGTTCATTCCTATGTATTTTACAGTTTGTATGTAGTGAATGGAGATTACTTTTTAGCCATTGAGGGAGCTACCGGTGTGATTGATGGAATTAATCGAAACGGTGGCGTAATGATGTTTGGCCGGATGTTCCCTATTTGGGCAGTAGTGCTGCTTGAGTTTGTTCTTGCGTATACACTGGAATGTGTGATGGGAAGTCCGTGTTCTTTCAAACTTGCATGTAAAGTGTTCAATCCTAAGACAACACATCCGGTATTGTTTGAAACTGCAATCATCTGTGCAACCGTAGGACTTATGTGTCCTTCCATGAGCTTTTTGGCGGCAATCATTTATTATCCGTATTATGCCGGATTCAATGTGTTTACATTTTTGGCTAATTGGATAGAACTGGTATGTTATAACTTCCCGTTTGCGTTCTTTACGCAGTTGTTTTTCATTCAGCCATTAATTCGTACTCTGTTCAAGATTGTTTTTGCAAAAGATATTAAAGACAGAAAAAATAGTAGTTTGGAATCTAGCTTATAAAAGGTATTGAACTATTGATTTCTATGTCCGTCATATTTCCCCCTCCGCCCTCATACACTGTAAAAAAGCCTGCATGAGGGTACGAGATTGGAAGGATGTATTGAAGAACGGGTTATAGAGATTGCAAGGTACATAGTGGAGCACAAGGCGACGGTTCGTGAGACGGCGAAGGCCTTTGGGATAAGTAAGAGTACGGTGCATGCGGTAGTAACAAAATAGAACGGTTGAGAAGTCAGATGATATGGGAAATTGAATAGGGATAAAATTAAAACACTCTCAGGTGGAAATCTGGGAGTGTTTTTGGTATAATGAAAAGAAGCTTTTGTGATGGAAGGGGAAGATTTATGTCAGAGGTAATTGACTGGTTACTTGGAGATAACAATCCTGCGGTAAAATATCGTACACAAACTGAATTATTGGGAGAGTCGGGAGATAAGGAACCTATTATATCCTGGCTTGCGAAGAAACTTCCAGAGAATTGGTTTGAAACAAAAGGGCTTTGGTTCATTTATTACATAACAGCGTTTGCTGAATGTGGTTTATCTTATGAGGATATGCCGAAGGAAGCAATAGAAAAGGCATTTGCATTATTTGATGAAACCATTGATTGTGGATGTGCAGAGTTTATGTTACTGACAGCGCTGATAAAGCTGGGATTAGAAGAGCATCCGGCGATGAAGCGAATCATGGATGAACTGAAGTGTCAGAGCCTTCCGGATGGCGGATATGTTTGTCGGCGTATCATAAATAAGCTCGATTATACGCCTAAGAGCTGTTATAAAGCAAATCTGCACGCCCTGCTTTTTGTGGCGGAATGTAAAAAGAAGGGCATTGATATTAAGGCATTTCAGCCACTGATTGATTACTTTTTCAGTCGCAATTTGTTTTATAAAAGTGATAAGACTACACTTGTCATGGATGACAGAGAAGGATGGCGTACCGTAGATACCTTTTATCCATTTGAGTCTATGAGAGTAGGGTTACAGAATGTTGTAGAAGCATTTTGTGCCTTGGGCTATGGTAAGGATGAACGGCTTTTGGAAGCTTGGAACTTGATTGAAAAACATAAGGATGATACCGGTAAATATATCCTTAAAGGAACATTAACCAAATCATACCTACCAAAGACCGGAGAAAAAGAAGGTAAGCCTAGTAAGTGGGTAACTTTTTATGTGCTATTGGCAAAAAAGGAGAGATACGGTAATGAATTCTGATTATAAAGTTGAGGCTATGGATATTCTTTTGAACGAAGATTGTGTCTTACAAAGATATATACCCTTGATTCCGTATAAGTATGACATCATAAAGAATCTGAAAAAGCTTGGGTGCCATACAAAATCGGATTGTATGAAACTTTCCGATCAGTCCTTAGTGAGCATCGGGTTAACTGATATGGAAATGGTAATACTCTTCAGAAATTTTTTGACTTTATATGATGTGAAACCGGCAAAACTAAAAGAGATAAATTCAATTTGTAAAACTCCGGAAGAAACGCAAGCGTTTCAGGAATTGTATCAGTTACCCGGTGTGAAAAGTACGAGAGCAATCCTATATTATAAAGCTGGTTTGCGTTCTTTGGAGATGATTGCACAGTCTTCTGTTCAAGAAATAATTGCGAAAACGGAGTATGTCATTAAAACTGAACATTTAGATTTAAAAGTACCGTTGATGAAAGAGGTAAGAACACATATTGCGGTTGCAAGAGCATTTACGGATTATTTGAACACAGAACTGTCGTAATGACAAATCGGAGCAAACAAAGACAGGATTTCTGATACTATTTATCCTAGAATCAAGCATGAAAGGAGAGCTACCGATGGAATGGGTGAAAACAATCAACAATGCCATAGAATATATGGAAAATCATTTAACAGATGATATTACGCTTGGTGATATTGCGGAAAGCGTATATATTTCTACATTTCATTTTCAGCGGGCATTTTCTATGATGGCGGGGATATCTCCGGCAGAATATTTAAGAAATCGCCGGCTTTCCCAAGCGGGTGCGGAGCTGGCAAACGGAGAAGCTCGTGTCATTGATGTGGCATTGAAATATGGGTATGATTCGCCGGAAAGCTTTGCAAAAGCATTTTCGCGATTTCATGGGGTTTCGCCGATGCAAGTCAGAAAAGGTAGTCCTCTTAAGTATATGAATCGGTATAAGATTCGAATCACGATTGACGGAGGTAGTATGATGGAGTACAAAATTGAAAAGTTGGAAGCAATGGAGTTACTGGTACATGCAAAGAATTTTCATGCAGAAACAAGCGAGGAGGAAATACCGGCATTTTGGGATGAATATTACTCCAACGAGGAGTATAGAAAAATACCGGGATACTTAGGAATTTGTGCACAGAAGAAGACAGACGGTGAGGAATTTCGGTATGGAATCGGCTGCCAGGCGTCTGATGTTGAGGGAATTCCGGAAGGATTTGAGGTGATACATATTCCGGAGTATTCTTGGGCGGTATTCCGTTGTGTGGGACCATCCTCGGAAGCGATTCAAGCCATGTGGGACAAGATATACAACGAGTGGCTTCCGGTAACGGAATATGAGCTAATCCCGGATTATTACATTGAAAATTACTTGCCTGGAAATCCGACTGCACAGGATTATGTAAGTGAAATTTGTATTCCGGTGAAAATGAAGTAATCTTCATATTTCCCCTCTCCCCTTCATACACTGTAAAAAAGCCTGCATGAGGGTACGAGATTGGAAGGATGTATTGAAGAACGGGTGGTAGAAATCGCAAGGTACATAGTGGAGCATAAGGCGACGGTGAGAGAGACGGCCAAGGCCTTTGGGATAAGTAAGAGTACGGTGCATAAGGATGTCACCGAGCGTCTCCCTCGCGTGAACAAAAACCTTGCCGAGGCCACCAGAGAGGTACTGGATGTGAACAAGTCCGAGCGCCATATTCGTGGGGGAATGGCGACGCGGGAGAAGTATTTACATAAGGTATAGCACAATGAAAGGCGACTGTAAAACGCTGGTTTGAAAAGCTTTTGCGGTCGTCTTTTTGAATGCTCGGTTCTGTGGACTTGTTGAAAAAAAGAGGTGCTTGTGTTATACTTGTACTCAATGAAAGGAATTCTTTGATTGGAGGGAATACATATGAGAAAAGCTCTTTTCTTTGCGCGCAGAGTGACATTGGCACTGATGATGACCCTTGTTATGACGGTTGCGGCAGCTTGCGGTTCAGGCGAAAACGGCGGTAATGTTACGGTTGAGTCTGAGGATAATACGAATGACACTCAGGCAGAAAACGGAGACGGGGATGTGCTTGCCGGGGAAGAGGGCAATGAGGTCGCTTCGAGCGGTGAACCGGCACCGACGGAAACTCCGATACCTGTTCCTACCGAGCCGCCACATACCCATACGTATACCGAAACGATAACAAAGGAACCGACCTGTACCGCTGAAGGAACAAAGACCTTCGCTTGTGATTGTGGCGATAGCTATACCGAGCCGATTGGAGTGACGGAACACGATTATGCTGTCTTGGAAGGCAGTGCCGTAGCAGCTACTTGTACAGCTGATGGTAAGAAAGCTGATATGGTTTGCGAATGTGGTGATACAGTAGAGGGTGAAGTTGTAAAAGCAACCGGACACACTTATGGTGAATATGTATCTAATGGTGATGCAACCTATGATGCTGATGGCACCAAGACTGCAGAATGCAGCGTTTGTGGTGAAAAGGATACTGTGACTGATGCTGATTCTAAGCTTGAAAGACCTAAGGAACCTAATTTGTATGGAATGACATTCGAAGATTGGGGTTCAGATAAGACTTTCTATATTATGGAAAATACAAATCTTTATTTTGAACCATCACTCCAAAGTCCTGTAGTTGGGCATCTTTCAATTAATGATGAGGTAAAAATAATTTCTTGGGCGAGCAATGCCTCTGAAATTTATCCGCCATATGACGGTACTGAAAAACCAACAGATATTAGCTGGAAGTATATCAATTATAACGGGCAAACTGGATATGTACCATATGATTACACTTGGAAAACAAAGCGTGACACTTCAATAACACTTAATCCACTCTATGCCAATTATCCAACTGTTGGCGGTGGTGGCTCAGGACTTTTCTATCCATACGAAAAAGAATGGCGATATGTATATGGTTGCAATAGTAGAAAAACTATCTATTTACATCCACAACTTTCGTCCGTTAATATCTATGATGGAATTGGACTAAATGTAATTGCAACTATTACAGATAGCAGCATAAAATTTGAGACTACTGGTAATGCATATGCTACATCCAGAGATGATGTTGGTTCTTACTACATCTACGAAATCTATTATAATGGCGGTATTGCCTATATGGACAGTTTGAAAGCTATTCGCGAATAACTTCATCAACCCAACACAAGCAACCTTCCCTTCGGGGAAGGTTGTTTTTTGCATTTTACAGAATTATTTCAAAATGAATTTCCCATTCCTTTTTGAGACCGAATGTGGTATGATAGATACTGGAATATTGTATCATGTGACGGCATAAGCAAAGGATAGACGGAAAGGAGATGTACCCATGGGAGAGACAACTTTTTTCGGGGGATTTCATAGAGATGACGGAAAGGCTTTGACGAAGGAGAAGCCTGTTGCGGTGCTGTTCCCGAAGGGGGACGCCGTGTATCCCATGCAGCAGCATATCGGACTTCCGGCGAGACCGGTGGTTGAGGTAGGAGACCGGGTATTGGTGGGACAACGAATCGGTGAGGGAGGCGGCGTTGTTTCGGCCCATGTGCTCAGTGGTGTGTCCGGCAGGGTAAAAGCCATCGAAGAACGTCGGATGGCCTCCGGCAGTATGTGTCAGGTTGTGGTGGTAGAGAATGACGGAGCCTTTGAGACGGTGGAGGGTTTTGGGAAGAAGCGGGATTACAGGGCACTTTCCAAGGAGGAAATCCGGCAGTACGTCAAGGATGCCGGGATTGTAGGCCTGGGCGGCACGGGATTTCCGACGCATGTGAAGCTGACGCCGAAACGGGATGAAGCCGTGGAATATGTGATTGTCAACGGTATGGAGTGTGAACCGTATCTGACAGCCGTTGAGCGGTTGATGACGGAAGAGGGGCAGAAAATAGTAGACGGTTTGAAGATGATTTTGCGCTTGTTTGAAAACGCAAAGGGTATCATTGCCGTGGGAAACGATAAAAAAGAGGCTGTAAAGACGTTGTCCGGGCTGGTAAAAAATGAAGACCGGATTTCGGTAAAAATGATAAAGGCGAAGTATCCGCTGGGCGCGGAGAGACAGATTATTCGGGCGGTGACGGGGCGTAAGCTCAATGCGTCCATGATTCCTGCGGATGTGGGGTGTGTGGTACAGAATGCGGAAACGGTGCTGGCGGTGTACCGGGCGGTGGCAGAGTCGATACCGCTCATCCGACGGGTGGTTACGGTGACCGGAGACGGTGTTGCGAATTCGCATAATTTTCAGGTGTGTTTCGGTACCTCCTTTGAAGAACTTTTGGAGGCGGTAGGCGGTAGCCGGGGAGAAACGGATTTGCTTGCAACAGACGGCATTGCCGGAGATGTGAAATTGTTTCTGGCGGGAGGCCCTATGCGAGGCATTGCTCTGACCGATTTATCGTTTCCTGTGACAAAAACAGTATCGGCGCTTACCGTGCTCGAAAAGAAAGAAGTCATTGGTGGGATGACGAGCCCTTGTATTCGTTGCGGCAGATGTATGGAGGTTTGCCCGGGACATTTGGTGCCGCAGAAGCTGATAAAGTATGCCGAGAAAGGCGACAAGGACGGATTTGTACGTTGGGGCGGTATGGAGTGCTGTGAATGCGGCAGCTGTTCCTACATATGTCCGGCGGGAAGAGAGTTGACCCAGAGCTTCCGGCAGTTGCGTCGAAGTATTTTGAATGAAAGAAGAAAACGGTAGGAGGGTGTCCGGATGGAGCTTGAAGAAAATAGAGAGACTGAAGAAGTTGTTTTAGAACTGAAAGATACGTTGGGGCCTGAGAATGACAAGCAGGAGACGGAAGGGGAAAAGGAAACGCAAGTAATCGTAGCTAAGGCTCCGTTCCTGCACAGCAAAGACACCACAGCCACCATTATGCGGGATGTAGCATTTGCGTTGATGCCGGCAGCAATGTTTGGAGTATATCGGTTCGGTTTTAAGGCATTTCTGATTTTGCTGTTGTCGGTGACCTCTTGTGTGCTGACGGAGCATGTGTGCAAGCGGATACGCAAGGTACAGAACGGAGGTTATGAATGCAGTGCCGTTGTGACCGGATTGCTACTTGGGATGATGCTCCCGTTAAATGTTCCCTATTGGGTTCCGGGTGTGGGCGGCGTGTTTGCCATCGGCATCGTGAAAATGTTGTTCGGCGGTTTGGGACGGAATCGCCTGAATCCGGCGGCAACGGCAAAGTGTTTGTTTTTGGTACTGGCGGCAACAGTACTGAAGATTTCCTTGAGCGGGTATGCGGTTACGTGGAGTGAAACGGATGTCCGGGATTTGTTCTTCGGTTTCGGTGTGGGCATGATAGGAGAGGTCAGTGCATTTTTGATTTTGCTGGGCGGATTGTATTTGGTATTGTGCAGAGTAATCACCCTTCATGCATCGGTGGCGTATCTGGCTTCCTTTTCGGCGGTATTGCTGCTGTTTGGAGGACACGGTTTTGATTTAAAATGGCTGGCGATGCATTTGTGTATCGGCGGCGTGATGTTGGGAGCCTTCTTTTTGGCAAACGATTACAGCACCACACCGATGACAAAAGTGGGAAAAGTGATATTCGGTCTGCTTGTGGGAGTATTGACCGGAGTGCTGCGTATTTTTGATTTTACCGTGGAAGCGGTGGCAATGGCGATTGTGTTTGGGAATTGTTTTGCGCCGCTGATTGAGTTGATACAGAAAAAGAAAAGAGGATAACAAGATGAAGTGTACAATGTGCGGAAGAGAGATTGCAAATCCGGATGCGAATTATTGTGATTATTGCGGAACATCAGTAAGAGAGGCGGCATACCGTGAGGTTCAGCCGGAGCAGCCGGCAAAAGCGGCAGAAGCACCGAAGGCAGACAGAGTATCTACCTGGCTTTTCCTGGGGGTTATGTGTCTTATGTTTGTTCCGCTTGTAGGTTTTTTTGCTCATATCGGCATTTTGTTTTTCTGGGCATTTGCGACCAGTGTTGAGGATTCCAGAAAGAGCTTTGCGAGAGCGATTCTGATTTATGAGGCAGTGACGCTGGCCTTTAGCTTTCTTATGCTTGGTTCTATGATGACTGCGGTTACTTCTATTCCGGGAATGCAGTAGCGTTTTGGAACTTGGGAGTGTTGTTTTGTTGTGATACGATGAAGAAAACGGGGGATAGTATGAAATTACTTCATTGCGGAGATTTACATTTGGATTCGGCCCTGAGTGCCAATTTGAACAGTGAGAAAAAGAAACAGCGGAAAAGTGAGCTGTTGTCTTCCTTTGTGCAGATGGCGGAGTATGCGGCGGAGCATGAGGCTCGGGCGATATTGATTGCCGGAGATTTGTTTGACGGCAGTTATGTGACAAAGCGGACGCAGAACATGGTGAAGGACACGGTGTTGCGCTTTCCGGACATTGACTTTTTGTATTTAAAGGGCAATCATGATACGGAAAGCTTTCTGGATTTGTGGGAGGAACGGCCGGAGAACCTGAAGCTGTTCGGAACGGACTGGACCTATTACCGCTATGACAATGTGGTGATTGCCGGTGCGGAGTTTGCGGACGGAACTGCGGAACGCCTCTGGGATTCGCTGGTGTTGAACCGTTCCGATTGTAATATTGTGCTGTTGCACGGTCAGACGGAGAAGTACCGTTCTGTGGAAAAGGCGGAGACGGTGTCTTTGGCGGCTTTGAAGAATAAAAATATCGATTATCTGGCGCTGGGACATATCCATTCTTACCGCTATGAGTCTTTGGATACCCGAGGGGCTTATTGCTACTGCGGTTGTCCGGAGGGCAGAGGCTTTGACGAGTGCGGTGAAAAGGGCTTTGTATGGCTGGAAATCGAGGAGCAAAAGGTGATGCATACCTTTGTGCCTTTTGCACAGCGTACGGTACATGAGTTATTTGTGGATATTTCCGACGCGGAGACCACCCTTGCGGTGGAAACTAAGGTGAGGGAGGCTCTGGCGATGATTCCGGAGAAGGATTTGGTAAAGGTGTCCCTGACGGGTAAGGTAAGCCTGTCCTCGGAGAGGGATTTACAGTACCTGACCGGCAGATTCGAGAACCGGTTCTTTGCCTTTAAGATGAATGACAAAGAAGTGGGAATCGCTGTCCGGCCGGAGGAATACGAAAATGATATTTCCTTGCGGGGAGAATTTATCCGTACGGTAATGCAGGGAGATTATACGGACGAAGAGAAAAGAATGCTTTTAGAATTGGGAATTCGGGCACTTTCCGGTGAGGAGGTGGAATCATGCTTTTAAAACGTTGTCATATTCTTGGCTTCGGGAAATTGCAGGATTTTACCTATGATTTTTCGGAAGGGTTTAATATAATTTGTACGGAAAACGGTTGGGGAAAGAGTACCTTTGCCGCCTTTTTGCGTGCCATGTTTTATGGACTGCCCCAGACCACGAAGAAGAATCTGGATGAGGCGGAGCGGAAGAAGTATAAGCCGTGGAACGGCGGTGTTATGGGCGGTTCCCTGGTGTTTGAAGTAAACAATAAAGAGTACAGAGCAGAGCGTACCTTCGGCAAGAAGGAAGCGGAGGATACCTTCCGTTTGATTGATTTGGCCACGAATCTGGAATCCGGGGATTTTTCCGCGGAGCTGGGAAAGGAATTGTTCGGACTGGATAAGGAGGCTTATTCCCGCAGTACCTATTTACCGCAAAATAAGATTTTTGTGGACGGTATGAATGACAGTATCGCAAAGAAGCTGGGGAAAATGGCGGAAGGTGAGGACGACGGAGGAAATTACGACAAAGCCTATGAGACCTTAGAGGAGTTGCGAAAAAAATATATTCCGGACCGACAGAAGGACGAAAAGGGATATGTGGCGGAACTGAAAAAGGAGATAACAAAGACCGAAGCAAAGCTTGCAAAGTGCCGTGAGAGCAGAGAAAATGCAAAGAAGTGGCGTGAATTAGAGCAAAAGGCTACGGCGCAGAGAAAAGAGGCGGAAGCAAAACTTGCCCTGTGCCGGGAAAAGCTGACGGCGGCAACGCGCTATGAGGCGTATGCGGAGAGAAAGAAAAGCTATACGGCACTTCTGGCTGCGGAGGAAAAACTCCGGATAAGAAAGGAAAGCATGCAGGGTTTGTTCCGCACCGGAGTGCCTCAGCTTTCGGAGTTGCAGCGGTGCAGACGTGAGGCGGAAGAGGCATCCGTACTGTCGGGAGAACTGCGTTCCTATTATCTTGATATGGGAGAACTGAAGGAACTGGAGGCTTTTCGGGAGAAGTTCGAAAGCGGAGCCCCTTCCAGAGCGGAGATTCAGCAGTGTATTCAGGCGGAAGGTGAGATGCGGGAGGCATTACGACGGACAGAGGAACAGTGCCGGGCGGAGCAGGAGACCGCAAGACAGGCAAAACGAAAGAAAAAGACGAGTATATGTCTGTTGGTAATTGCTTTGGTGTTGGCGGCAGCTTTGGCGGGAATCGGTGTGTTACGCGGAAAGAACGGTCAGCCGGAGGCGTCGCAGACGGTAGAGGCAGTAGAAGCGCAGGAACAGGTAAATAAGGAAATCCAGGATGCTGTTCTGTGGTTCGGCGGAGCCGGTGTGTGTTTGCTGTTGGGGCTGTTCTTTGCCGGTTCTGTTGTAAAGCAGGGGAGTGTGGCTAAGAAAGCAGAGCGTCGTTGGGCGGATTGTGTTGCAGAAGTGGACACAATCTGGGGAATGGGTGCCCGGGGCAGACTGCTTCAGGAGAAATACGGTTCGGCGGGAGATACAGATGTCACGGGATATTTGTATCGCCTGACGGAGGAGATACAACGGTATGAAATTCTTGCGGAGAAGAAAGCGAACCGGGAGCAATGCATGGAAAAGAGAGAGCGTTTGTTGCGGAGATCTAAGGAATTGCTTACATGCTATGGATTTGACGGAGCAGATGTTTCGGGGCAGCTTCACATTTTAGAAAATCGGACCGAAGAATTTATACGAATTTCCGCAGAGCATGCAGAAGCAGTGAAAAAGCGGGAAGACTTTGAAGGGGAGAATCCACCGGAGGAGTTTATGAATCTGTCGGTTCCGGAGGCAAGTTGTACACAGTTACAGCAGGAAGAACGAGAGCTTACGAACCTGATTGATCATGTGACGAAGGAAGAAAAGGATTGCCGTGATCGCGGGGAAGATTTTGAAGAAAATGCGGAAGCCGAAAGCGAATTGGAGGCTTTGTATGCGGAACTTTCGGAGCAGGCGGAAGTAAAACAACGGGAGCATGATTTGATTGTTCGGACGAGAGATTGCTTAAAGCAGGCAAAGGAGTCCTTTTCCTCACGGTATTTGCGCGGGCTTACATCCGGCTTTGAGAAGTATGTGGCATTGCTGGGAGATGAGGATTTAGCGCGGAGTATGTCGGGGCATTTGGACAGTGTGCAGACAGATATTGACTTGAATGTGCAGATTACCGCTTACGGAGAAAAGAAGGAGCTGGGGTATTTCAGTACGGGGACAAAGGATCTTATGGGGCTCTGTATGCGGTTTGCCCTGGTGGATGCCATGTTTTCGGAAGAAACGCCGTTTTTGGTATTGGATGACCCGTTTGTAAATCTGGATAAGGAAAAAACGGGGCGTGCATTGAATTTCCTGAAAGAGGCATCGGAACATTATCAGATTTTGTATTTGGTATGTCATGAAAGCAGAGCGTAAAGAAAGGAGGCAGCGGAAATGAAAAAAGGAGAAGTAGGCAGGATCCTGGCAATTTTGGCTTTTTTGGCGTATTTGCTGCTGCTTTCCTATTTGCTTTTTTTCAGCAGTACTTACGGCCGCACCGCAGAGATGGGCTATCGTTATAATCTGAAGCCTTTTGCGGAAATCCGAAGAGGATTGGAGCATGTGGAGCAGGTGGGTTATCGCTATGTGCTGGTCAATATTGCGGGAAATATTGCGGCGTTTATGCCCTTCGGTTTTTTGCTGCCGCTGATTACGGAGCGTAAAATGCACACGGGCAAGGTATTATGTTACAGCTTTTTGCTCAGCTTGTGCGCAGAGTCCGTTCAGTTAGTGTCCCGGACGGGTGCTTTTGATGTGGACGATTTGATTTTAAATACCATTGGCGGTGTTTTGGGCTATTGGTGTTATGTGGTATTGTTTGGACGAAGGAGGAAGAAACAATGAATTCCGATACGGTATATCGTAAAGCGGAGCGCGGAGGAATGCATTTCCACGGTAGAAAGAGGTCCAAAACCGGTGTGACCGGCTTTGTGCTTTCTATAGTATGCGTGGTTTCATTTTTGGTGTTATGTATTATTTCTGCGGCGGCCAAAGGAGAAAGTGGTGAATTTATCGGCGTACTGGGCCTTTTTGTCATGGCGGGGTGCGGCGTTTCGCTTTATCTCAGTTTGAAGGGACTGAAGGAAAAGGATGTTTATACGAGATTACCCTTTGCGGGAATGGTAATTTCCGGTGTATTATTTGTGATTTTGTTTTGCCTTTACGTGATGGGAATACAATTTTAATGAAACAGGGAGGTCTTTTGATGGAAGATTTTACGGAAGTATGGAAGGATACGGAAGAAACAAAGGAGCGTATGGAGTTATGCGCGGAGCGTCTTGCTTCCATGGGAATGGAAGAAACGGTACGGGAGGAGTACCGGGATTTTTTCTGGACGCAGGCGAAGAAAATGCTTTTGCTGTTTGATTATGCAAAAGAGGTGGAAGAAGGAACTCTTCTGAAACGTTCCGAGGCGGAGTGTCGTGCGTATTTTGATGAGTTATATAAAGAGATATTGCTACAGAATTACGGAGAGAGCTATGCTAATCCGAAGTATGCGGTAAAGCGGTTCGGAAAGCGCTACGGAAGACTTTTGACTTATCTGGCGGCGAAGCTGAATGCCCAGATTTTTTATGCGGCGGAAGGGAATCTTCTGTTTGTGGTGATGGCAGCGGAGCTGTTAATTGAGATTTATAATTATTTTGAAGAGTTCCACGAGTATACCTTTAAGGAATGCAGAGAGGCGTTGTATTCTTTTGAGACCGATAATGCGGAGCTGTTTTTGGCATGGAGAGCGAGAGAACAGTTTGATCCGGCGTATACCTTCGCAAAAGATATTATCAAGTCAGCCGACGGTACGGATTTACGCTACCTGTACCGTTACGGAGAATATATTACGGAAAATGAATTCGGCATCGCAAGGTTCCTGCAGGGACTGAGTGAGGATAAGATAAAAGCTGCTGCGGAAAACGTGGTAGGTGGCTATTTGCGAGGTTTCAAGGTGATGCAGGTGCCTCTTTCCGAGGGACAGACCGTAGGGCTTCGTTATGCCATCGGATTTGAGCGGATTATGAAGGAAGTCATCTGTTTGCTGGAAGCAGAGGGGCTTAAGGTGGCATCGGTGCGTACCGCAGTAGCTGGACGTCATGCCAGAAAAGCGGGCTATACGGTGACCAATGTGAATATTCAGTATGATTACGACCACCGGAACGACGAGGGACTTCTGGCGGACAAGCAGTGGTATGTCAGAAAGGAGACGGCGCTGCGTCGTGTATACGAGGCAGATAAGGAGATACTGTCGTTGTATGCCGGACCGCTTGTATTGGAGACCTTCGGAGAACGTTTGCCGCTTCCTGAAAATGCGGCAGAGGCAATTCAACTGGATAAACGCCAGCAACGTTTGAAGGTGGAGTCTACCGGACGCCTTGGGGCAATGGTGGAACAGTATATTCCGTCGGATCAGACCTCCTTTACCATTGTGGCGTATCCGTTGCCGTCCATCGGAGCAGAGTTTGAGGCGATTTTTGAAGAGACCATGCGTCTGAATCAGTTGGATAATGAAGTGTATCGTAAGGTACAGCAGTGTATCATTGATGCTTTGGATAAAGCCCGGGCGGTACATGTCACCGGCAGAGGGGAAAATCATACGGATATTACGGTACAGCTTTGGAAGCTTTCAAATCCGGAAAAGGAAACGATTTTTGAGAACTGTACCGCGGATGTCAATATTCCGGCGGGTGAGGTGTTTACATCTCCGGTGCTGAAAGGAACCGACGGTGTTCTGCATGTGACAAGCGTGTTCCTGGGCAGCACGGAATATAAGGATTTGGAGATTGCCTTTAAGGACGGAAAGACCACGGAATATTCCTGCAACAATTACGATTCGGAAGAAGAGAATAAGAAGTTTATTAAGGAAAATCTGTTGAAAAATCATGAGTGGCTGCCGCTTGGTGAATTTGCCATCGGTACCAATACCATTGCCTATATCATGGGCAAGAAGTTCGGTATTACGGAAGTACTTCCGATTCTGATTGCAGAGAAAACCGGTCCGCACTTTGCCATCGGTGATACTTGCTATTCCCACAGTGAGGACCATAAGGTATATAATCCGGACGGTAAGGAAATTGTGGCAAGAACCAACGAATGCGCGGAGCTTCGACATACGGAGCCGGAAAAGGCGTATTTTCAGTGCCATACGGATATTACCATACCGTATGACGAACTTGGCGAAATTACCGCTCTTTGTGAGGACGGAACGGAAATTGCGATTATTAAGGACGGACGGTTTGTACTCCCGGGAACGGAGCTGCTAAACGATGCGCTGGAGGAGAAATAAGTCGTTTTAAGTTGCAATTTTACGGCGGGTATGATACGATAGGAAAAAGAAAAAAGTAAAGGATGGTTAATGCTATGGCACAGGTTGGTATTGTAATGGGCAGCGATTCCGATTTACCGGTAATGAGCAAGGCTGCACAGATGTTGGACAAGTTTGGTATTTCTTACGAGGTAACGGTTATTTCTGCACATCGTATGCCGGATATTTTCTTTGATTACGCAAAGACTGCAAAGGAAAAGGGATTTAAGGTAATCATTGCAGGTGCAGGCGGAGCGGCACATCTTCCGGGAATGTGCGCGGCAATTTTCCCGCTTCCGGTTATCGGTGTTCCGATTCACACCAAGACCTTAAGCGGCGTGGATTCTTTGTATTCCATCGTACAGATGCCGTCCGGTATTCCGGTGGCAACCGTAGCAATCGACGGTGCACAGAATGCAGGTATTCTGGCTGCAAAGATGCTTGCGGTTTCGGATGATGAGCTTCTTGCAAAGATTGAGGCTTACAAGGATGAGCTGAAGGCCGGTGTAGAGAAGAAGAAGGAAAAGATTGAGAAGGTTGGTTACGAGACCTATTTGAAGGAAATGTAATTTTCCGTGGTTTTGGATTAAAACTTAATAGTTCAGAAGACAGCCCTACAGCGCATAAGATGAAGTAATGACGTGCTGTGGGGCTTTTTTATGTTAAAGCGAAGGATTGTTAGGGGAAGTACATTGGTGGTGGCATTGTTGCTTGCCAATTTGGCGGTGATGGGAGGGATGAAATCGAATGGGGCGGGAAAGAAAAATGAGACTGCCCAGGTGGGGACGCTTTCTCAAAATGTCTTAGCGGAGAATAGTAGGGATTATAGCGGAACAGCAGGGAAGAACAGCGGGCGGGAGGATGATATCGTAAGCAAAACCGAAGCCTATCCGTATTTGTATGCGAAAGGAACTGTGGTGGAACAGGAGATGCCGGAAAAGGTGGTTTTCTTGACATTTGATGACGGTCCCAGCAGAAATACGGTGAAAATATTAGATACACTGGCCAAGTATGAAGTCAGTGCTACGTTTTTTGTTATCGGAGAAAATCTGACGGAGGATGGAGTGGCAATCGCTAAGCGGGCGCTGGAGGAAGGGCATATGCTGGGAATGCATACGGAAACCCATTCTTATGACAAAATTTATCGTACGGTGGATTCTTTTCTGACCGATTATGATAAGCTGGCATCCCGGTTTGTGGAGGAATTCGGAGAATGTCCGGCTATATTCCGTTTCCCGGGGGGAAGTTACAGTGCGTATATCAATCCGATCAAAGAGGATTTAAAAAAGGAATTGGAGCGAAGAGGGTTTATCGGATATGACTGGAATGTAAGCGGAGAGGACTCTGTGGGAACTCCTACTGCGGCTTCCATTAAGAAAAACATTTTCGATACAATTGAAGACCAGAGTCAGCCGATTATTCTTCTGCACGATTCGCCTTGCAGCAATCTGACGGCAGAGGTTCTTCCTGAAATTTTAGAGAAGCTTATTGCGGATGGATATGAATTCAGAACATTAGAGTGCCGGAAACCGTATTTATTTCCTTGGTGAAATGTTTAGAATATAAAGAAAATAAAAAAAATTCAAAGTGGTATTGACAAGTGCTGTTTTGTGCAAACTATACAAAAGATACTTAAAACGGAGAAAAACACAGGAAACACATTTTAGCGTGTTCCAGTGGAGAAATGTATAGTTATCCCCAGAAAAAACACGGATAACCCGTGAAGAACATAGTTATACACGAAGTTATCCACAATATCCACAAAAAAGTACCACAAGTGTGGTACAACAAAAAGGCTGTCAAGTTCGAAAGTTTGTTTTGGGATTTGTGATAAAATCACAAAAAAAGGCAGAAATAGAAGAGGTTCGTCGAAATACAACGTTTTTGGACAAAAGAAAATGTTATGAAAGATTTGGCAGTAAATGCCGAAAAACAAGCAAAAGAGATGTATTATTGAAACAATGAAAAAAATAAACGAACAATAATGATATTTTTATAAAATTGTACTTGTTATTTTGCGGGTTCTGTGTTATAATTTACTCAAGAGGCAGGAGGGAGAAGGAGCTGCTTCATTTCTGTAAGACAGAACGAAATCACAGAAAAAGGAGCTGGTATTTATGAATTACACAGTAAGCGGAAAGAACATTGAAATTACAAACGGATTAAGAGAAGCGGTGATCGATAAGTTATCGAAGTTGGAGCGTTACTTTACACCGGATACCGAAGTGAACGTTACCTTGAGTGTAGAGAAGGACAGACAGCGCATCGAGGTTACCATTCCGATTAAGGGCACGATTATCCGTGCAGAGCAGGTCAGCAGCGATATGTATGCTTCCATCGATTTGGTAGAAGCTGTATTGGAGCGTCAGCTCAGAAAATATAAAAATAAGATTGTAGATCAGAAACAGTCCGCGATGGCACTCAGTCAGGTGTTCCTGGAGGAAGAGACCGGCGAAGAGGACGAGATCAAGATTGTACGTTCCAAGAGATTCGCGATTAAGCCGATGGATATCGAAGAGGCTTGCGTACAGATGGAGCTTTTGGGACATGACTTCTTCGTATTCCGTAATGCAGAGACGGACGAAGTAAACGTAGTGTATAAGAGAAAAGGAAATACTTACGGATTGATTGAACCTGAATATTAATTTGCGACATTCGGTCGCGTTCGTTCCCCTTCTTTTGACAAGACCGCCGCATGGGAGACCATGCGGCGGTTCTTACGTTCGTGCAGGCACGGCCTGCACGGATGTGAATATAGTGTTAACAATAAAAGAAAAGGTTGCTTTCATCTTAAAAGAATGCTACAATGTTTTATTATGGGTGTCGTGTATTCTGTACACGGAACGCAAGTATAGAATCGATTTGTTAGGAGAGAACGAATGAGCTTATTAACGAAATTATTCGGAACACACAGCGAAAGAGAAATCAAGATAGTAAGACCTCTTTTAGAGAAAATAAATAAGTTGGAAGAGACTGTGGCACCGTTGACGGATGAGGAACTTCGTGCCAAGACGGCAGAGTTTAAGGAACGTCTTGCGAAGGGTGAATCTAAGGATTCCCTTTTGCCGGAGGCGTATGCCGTTATGCGTGAGGCTACCAAACGTGTTTTGGGACAGCGCCACTACGACGTACAGATTCTCGGTGGTATTATTTTACATCAGGGCCGTATTGTAGAGATGCGTACCGGTGAAGGTAAGACCCAGACCGAGCTTTTGCCGGCATATTTAAATGCACTTGACGGTGAAGGCGTACACATCGTTACCGTAAACGATTATCTTGCAAAGCGAGACTCCGAGTGGATGGGACAGGTATTCCGCTTCTTAGGAATGACAGTAGGCTGTATTTTGAACAGTATGTCCAATGATGACCGTAGAGCGGCATATGCCTGCGATATTACCTATGGTACGAATAACGAGTTCGGTTTCGATTACCTTCGTGATAACATGGTAATGTACAAGGAGCAGCTTGTTATGCGCGGTCTTCATTATGCCATCATCGATGAGGTGGACTCCGTATTAATCGATGAAGCCCGTACACCGCTTATTATTTCAGGACAGAGCGGAAAGTCTACCAGCTTGTATCAGGCCTGTGATATTTTGGCAAGACAGTTGATTAAGGGTAAGGAAAAGGAACTGACCAAGATGGAGCTCATTATGAGAGAAGAGCTTCAGGAGGAAGGCGACTTTGTAGTTAATGAGAAGGATAAGCAGATTAACCTGACAGAGCAGGGTGTGGAAAAGGTAGAGCGTTTCTTCCAGATTGAAAATCTTGCGGATGCGGAGAACATGGAAATCCAGCACAACATTATCCTGGCATTGCGTGCGCATTATCTGATGGCAAGAGATAAGGATTATGTTGTACAGAATGATGAGGTATTAATCGTAGATGACTTTACCGGACGTATTATGCCGGGCAGACGTTATTCCGACGGTCTTCATCAGGCAATCGAAGCAAAGGAACGCGTAAAGGTTAAGAGAGAAAGTAAGACCCTTGCAACCATTACCTTCCAGAACTTCTTTAATAAGTACGATAAGAAATCCGGTATGACCGGTACCGCACTCACCGAGGAGCGGGAGTTCCGTGAGATTTACGGTATGGACGTAGTTGAGATTCCGACTAACCGTCCGGTTGCACGTATTGATAAGGATGATGTGGTTTATAAGACCCGTCGTGAAAAGCTGCATGCAATTGTGAAGGAGATTATAGAGGCGAATGAAAAGGGACAGCCGGTGCTTGTAGGTACCATTACGATCGAAGCTTCCGAGGAGCTTAGCGATATGTTAAAGCGTCGCGGTGTTCCGCATAAGGTATTGAATGCAAAGTTCCATGAGATGGAGGCACAGATTGTTGCGGATGCGGGTCAGTACGGTGCGGTTACCATTGCGACCAACATGGCAGGTCGTGGTACCGATATTAAGCTGGGCGAAGGTGTAAAGGAACTGGGCGGCTTAAAGATTATCGGTACGGAGCGTCACGAATCCAGACGTATCGACAACCAGTTGCGTGGTCGTGCGGGACGTCAGGGTGATCCGGGTGAATCTAAGTTCTTTATTTCCCTGGAAGACGATTTGATGCGTTTGTTCGGTTCCGAGCGTCTGATTACCATGTTCAATTCTCTGGGACTTCAGGACGGTGAGCAGATTACCCATAAGATGCTTAGCTCTGCGGTAGAAAAGGCGCAGAAGAAGATTGAGAATAACAACTTCGGCATTCGTAAGAATTTGTTGGAGTATGACCGTGTAAATAACGAGCAGAGAGAGATTATTTACGGTGAGCGTAAAAAGGTATTGGAAGGTGCCAATATGCGCGATACCATCTTAAAGATGGCAAATGATGTGGTAGAGGGTTGCGTGGACAGTTGTATCCGTGATGATCAGGATGCGGAAAACTGGGATATCCGCGAGCTGAATACACTTTTGCTTCCGATTGTGCCGCTTGAGCCGATTCGTTTAACGGAAGACCAGAAGAAGCATATGACCAAGAAGGAATTGGTACAGCAGTTAAAGGCAGAAACCGTAAAGCATTACGAGGCGAAGGAAGCACAGTTTTCCGATAAAGAGCAGTTGCGTGAGGTGGAGCGTGCAATCCTGCTTCGTGTGATTGATCGTAAGTGGATGGATCATATCGATGATATGGACCAGCTGCGTCAGGGTATCGGTGTGCAGGCCTACGGTCAGAGAGATCCGCTTACCGAGTACAAGTTCCAGGGCTTTGAGATGTTCTCCGGTATGACGGCAGCAATCAGCGAGGATACGGTAAAGGCGTTGATGAATATCCGTATTGAGCAGAAGGTAGAGCGTGAGCAGGTGGCAAAGGTGACCGGTACCAACCGTGACGATTCTTTGGCAAAGGGACCGGTAAAGCGTTCCGATAAGAAGGTACAGCCGAATGATTTGTGTCCGTGCGGTTCCGGATTAAAGTATAAGAAGTGTTGCGGTAAAAACGCATAAAAGGTATGCCTGGGGATGTCCGGGATAGATAGAAACAGAGCGCCGTAGGCGTTAAGAAGGAAGGTGAGCAGATGGTAGAGTTGGATGCAATAAAGTATGAACTTACCGGATTTGACAAACCACTGCTTGAAATGGGGGATTCACTTTGACCTCCCTGGCAAGCGTGAAAAGATTCAGGAAATAGAAGCAATTATGCAGGAACCGAATTTTTGGGATGATGCGGATAAGTCGCAGGGCTACATGAAGGAACTGAAAAATCTCAAGGATGCGGTGGCCGATTATGAGGCATTAAAGACAGAGTATGAGGATGTTCAGACCTATCTTGAGATGGGTTACGAATCCGGAGATGCGTCTTTGGTGCCGGAAGCTCAGGAAGCGATGGAGCTGTTTAGAGCGCATTATGAGCGGATGCATCTTGCGACGCTTTTGTGTGATGAATACGATAAAGAGGATGCGATTTTAACGTTACATGCAGGTGCGGGTGGTACGGAGAGCTGTGACTGGGCTTCCATGCTGTGCCGTATGTATCAGCGTTGGGCGGATAAGCGTGGCTTTACTACGGAGATGATTGATTTCTTAGACGGTGATGAAGCCGGCTATAAGTCCGTGACTTTGGAAATCCACGGAGAGAATGCTTACGGGTATCTGAAGTCGGAGCACGGAGTGCACCGTCTGGTGCGTATTTCTCCGTTCAATGCGGCAGGAAAGCGTCAGACCTCTTTTGTATCCTGTGATATTATGCCGGATTTAAAGGAAGCGCCGGAAGTTGAGATTGACGAAAAAGATTTGCGAATCGATACGTACCGTTCCAGCGGTGCGGGCGGTCAGCATGTCAACAAGACTTCTTCCGCAATCCGTATTACCCATTTGCCGACGGGAATTGTGGTACAGTGCCAGAACGAGCGCTCCCAGTTCCAGAACAAAGACAAGGCAATGCAGATGTTAAAGGCAAAGTTATATTTGCTTCAGGAGCAGCAGAATGCGGAGAAGGAGTCCGGTATCCGCGGTGAAGTCCGGGATATCAATTTCGGTAACCAGATTCGCTCCTATGTATTACAACCGTACACTTTGGTAAAGGATCATCGGACCAACGAAGAGGTGGGCAATGCCCAGACGGTATTGGACGGTAATCTGGATCCGTTTATGAATGCGTATTTAAGGTGGAATGCAACAGGGAAAACAAAAGATTAAATAGAAAGAGGAGGTTATTGTATGGCAGAGAGAGATGTTATTTTTCTGGTAGGCAAGGAAGAATATGGTCTGGATGTAAATGTTGTGACCGCAATCGAACCGATGATGGATATCGTTCCGGTTCCGAATGCTCCGGCGTGTGTTCTCGGACTTATGAATTTGCGCGGTGAAGTGATTCCGGTATACAGTCTGCGTAAACGTTTTGAGTTAGAGGAAGTGGCCGACAAGGAAAAGAACAAGCTGATTGTAGCTCACTATGACGGAAAATCCATAGCGTTCAAGGTGGATGAAGTATTGGAAATGCAAGACTTCGAAGATAACACGATTTCCGATACTCCGGTGATTGCAAAGTCTGCGAGAACGGCTTATGTCCGTGCAGTAGCCAACAAGCAGGGAAAACTTGTGTTGCTTCTGGAGCCTTCCGGTATGTACGAGGGTGATGAAGAAGCACAGATGGATGAAGTGTTAAAGAAAATGAACTCCGAAGATGAGTAGCTTCGGAGATGAAAGGTCGGAAGGGCTGTCGCGAATGCGGCGGCCTTTCCTTTTGCGTGCAGGCAAAGTGAGTATGCTAGCAGATTGCAGAGTTACAACTAACCTTTTCACACCTTTTGTTACCTTTGAGGCTTTCTATTTTGCGTATAAAATGTCATACTGGTAGTAATGAGTGAAGGAGGATACCGGCATGGATTTGAAAAATAATAAAGCATTTTCTTTACGGAATGTTCGGATGAAAGATGCATACCTTGTAAACGCATTTGAGAAAGAAGTTATGTATCTGACGGCCTTTGATACGGACAAATTATTGGCGGGATTTCGTGAGACCGCGGGTGTTGATATGAGAGGCGTGACCAGGTACGAGGGCTGGGAAAGTATGCTCATCGGCGGTCATACGCTGGGACATTATATGACAGCCTGTGTGCGAAGCTGTGAGTCTGCGAACTGCAGGGAAGAGGACAGACAAGAACTTCTTACTATTTTAAAACGTCTGGTGGACGGCCTCGCAGAATGTCAGGAAGCAGGAAAGACAGGCTTTTTATTCGGTGCGATTATTTTGGATAAGAGCAATGTGGAGCTTCAGTTTGATTATGTGGAAGAGAACAAAACAAACATTATCACACAGGCATGGGTGCCGTGGTATACCATGCATAAGCTGTTTGAAGGACTTGTTTCTACGGCGATGATGGATGTGGAGGGTGCCCTTGGGGCGGAAATTAAGCATACTACCACGGAAGTGATGTCAAAACTGGCAGATTGGGTGTACGGCAGAACGAGCGGTTGGAGTGAGGAAACCCACCGTACGGTACTGGGTATTGAGTATGGCGGAATGAATGATTGCCTGTATGACGTGTATGCAATTACCGGAAAGAAGGAGCATTTAGAGGCGGCTCATGCTTTCGACCAGACCGAATTGTTTGAACGAGTGTTAAAGGCAGGTGCGGGTGACAACGTATTGAATAACCACCATGCCAATACCACCATACCGAAGTTTTTGGGTGCATTAAACCGTTATCTTATTGTGGGAGATGCAAAATATTTGGAGTATGTGACCCATTTCTGGAATTTGGTAACGGAGCATCATACCTATATTACCGGTGGTAACAGCGAGTGGGAACACTTCGGAGAAGACCGGATTTTGGATAAGGAGCGTACCAACTGTAACTGTGAGACCTGTAATGTGTATAACATGCAGAAAATGACACGGAAGTTGTTTATGATTACCGGCGATGTGAAGTATGCGGATTGGTTTGAAAATACCTACATCAATTCCATTTTGTCTTCTCAGAATCCGGAGAACGGTATGACTACCTATTTCCAGCCGATGGCCAGCGGTTTTTACAAGGTGTACGGTGAGCGGTTCAATAAGTTCTGGTGTTGTACGGGAACCGGCATGGAGAATTTTGCGAAGCTGCAGGAGGGCTTCTATTTTACGAAAGATAATGCCCTTATTGTGAATCAGTATGTGGCATCCTCTGTAAAATTGCAGGGAGTGACCGTGACTCAGGAGGCGGATATTCCTCGTTCCGAAACGGTAGTATTCCGGTTAGATAATGCCTTTGACGGAAAGCTTTTGTTCCGTTTGCCGTACTGGTTGGCGGGGAAGGCAGTGATAACGGTAAACGGCAGCAGATATGATTATCCGGTGGTAAACGGCGATACGGAAGCGTCTACCGGTGGCCGGAAGAAGAACGGAAATGCAGGAGCCGGTTATGCGTTAGTAGAAGGACCGTTCGCGGCAAACACCCGGTTGACACTTACGCTTCCGATGAAGGTGACGGCGTACAACCTTCCGGATGGTGCAAATACCTACGGATTTAAGTACGGTCCGGTGGTTCTGAGTGCTCTGTTGGGAACCAAGGATATGGTGGATACCACCACCGGAGTGAACGTGACCATACCGAGTGAGCGTATCATTGAGACCTGCTATATTCCTTCGGGCAGTGAGAAGATTCGAGTAACAGAGGGCAGTGTGGAGGAGTACATGAGCCGGATTGAGAAGCATTTGGTACGGCAGGGGGATAACCTTTCCTTTGCGCTTACCGGAACTGACGCAACTCTTACCTTTGTACCGCATTTTTCCCAGCACAAGGAGCGTTACGGAATCTATTTCAAGTTTGCGGAGAAAAATGCTTCCGGAGAGGACGGTTTTGATAAAACAGCGGATCGAATCGATACGGTGCAGCCGGGTTATGGACAGTATGAAAATGACAGACTCCATAACATGACGGAGCAGGGAACCGGTTCCGTGGGAACCACGGCAGGGGGAACCTCTCGTTATGCAAAGGCGGGCGGAAGCTTTACCTATACCATGGAGGTGAACCGGGAAGGAACCGCGCTTCTTGCCATGTTTAAGAATGCGGATGCCGGAAAGGGAATCCGTATTGCAGTGAAGGACGCTGTGATCTACGAGGCTGTTCTGGAAAAGCAGGGAGAAGATGAGTATTATGAAGTAGTCATTCCGATTTCGCGGGAAGTGATGAAGTTTGCGGAAAAGCGCTTCTTTAATTGCAGAGAGCGTGCGGTACTTACTTTTACGGTGAGCGGTATCGACGGGGGAGAGTCCGCAGCATTGTGTCAGTTCCTGTATACGGTGCAAACGGCATAAAATAAAGGAACAATTTATTGAATAAGTAGAAAGAAACGGAGAATTCTCATTTGAGGATTCTCCGTTTGGATTTATCGGAAATTCTGCTTTGCTTATAAAGCAAGCGATTATACAAAACACGGTAAGTGTGCTTTTAACCGTTTGCTGCCGGTTTTGCTTCGTTTCGCAGCTTAATCAGCTTCCACTTTCCGCTCTTATAACGAAGGAAAACCAATACGGTTCTCAGTAACTGATCGCAAGCCAACGCAATCCATGCACCGTATAAGTCAAGACCAGCGTTTACCAAAAGAAGGGCAACAACCGGGCGTACAAAGAGTACGGTAACGGTGGTGATTTTGGCGGTAGATTTGGTATCTCCCGCACCGCGAAGGCCTCCGGCAACAATAAACTGGGAGGATTGGAACGGCTGAAGGAATGCTACAAAGAGCATGATTTTTCCGCCCATTTTAATGATATCCGGGTCTTTGTTGTAGAGACTTACGATATCGCCGCCCCAGAATGCAAAGGTGACGGTAAGAAGAAGTGCTACCACAAAGCCTACGTTTCGGGTCTTGCTGCAGTATGCCTGAGCCATGTCGGAACGTTTCCGGCCAAGAGACTGTCCAACCAAGGAGGTGGCAGATACCGCAAAGGCCTGACCGGTCATAAAGGACAACGCCTGGATGTTCATGCATACCTGATGGGTTGCGAAAGAGGTGGTGCTTAAGGAAGCAACCGTCTTTGCGAAGATTACCATGCCGGCCCGCATTAAAAGCTGTTCGATGGCAGCAGGAACACCGATGGCGGTAATGTTGTTTAGCATGGATTTGTTCGGTTTGAAGCCCTTTTTCGGTTCCAATTTTAAAAAGCTGTTGCCGCGAAGGATGACACAAAGGGCAATGATAAAGGCAACCAATTGGCCGATAACAGTAGCAATGGAAGCACCCGCAACACCCAGTGCCGGGAAGCCTAAGTTACCACCGATCAAGAGCCAGTTGAATGCTACGTTAACCACGTTTGCAATCAGGTTGTATACCATACAGGTTCTGGAGTCGCCTACGGCCCGTAGGGCGGCGGTGATGGTACTGGTCAGTGCTACGGTAGCAAAGCCTGCTAGCTGAATCTGCAAGTAAACGGTAGCTTGGCTGATGATGGATTCGCCTTTCCCTCCCATAAAAATAATCATAGGTCGGGAGAAAATAACGCCCAGTATGGATAAGATTAAGGTACTGATAAAGGTGAGCATCATACCCTGACGAAGTACCAGGTTTGCTTTTTCTTTGTCGCCCTGTCCTTTGTAACGGGCAATTAGGGCTGTTACACCGGTGTTCATGGCAACGAAAGCGGTCATTAATAAGAATTTCGGCTGTGTGGTGAGTCCCACTGCCGTTAAGGCATCAACGCCCAATTGCGGATTGGCCTCGCCGCCGATGCCGCCTACCATCATCATATCTACCATGGAAGCCAGCTGTGTCAGTAAAAGCTCAATAAAGCTGGGCCATGCGATATGTACAATATCCTTGTAAAGTTCTTTTGATTTTACTCCTTCCGGGAGCTTGTTGGACACCTTTAGGTCCTCGTTCATGCTTGCATCACCTAACGGCAAGCGGTCGAGGGTGGTGCTTAATGCTTTTTTTGTCTGCATATTTTATCATCTCTCTTTCAAAAAGACATTATAGTACTTTAAATGAAGTTAATCAAGTAGAATTCTAATTTGTTTGTTTTTTGATAAATATGTTATAAGAATTTTCGTGTTAGTTGCATCTTATTCGGGAGGCGGCAAAAATTGTGGACGAGAGGCATAGAATGTGATAATATATAGGTATCAGGCAGATGCACATTGTATTGTTAAAGAAATGAGTTTCGACGTAATATGAACATCTGCTGTTTTTGCTTTATAAGAAGATAAGTATTGGAGAAGGGAAGGTATTGGGCATGATTTATTACGTGAATCAGTCTGCCGGTCGTGAGGGAAACGGCAGCAAAGAGATGCCGTTTAAGCGTATCAACGAGGCGGCAAAGGTAGCAAAGCCGGGAGATGAGGTTGTAGTTGCCCCGGGTATTTACAGAGAATATGTGGATCCGGTAAATGCAGGCTTGGAGGATGCCAGAATTACCTACCGTAGCGAAGTACCGCTTGGTGCGGTGATTACCGGTGCGGAGGTTGCGACGGGATGGAAGCATTATGAAGGAGACGTATGGGTTTATCGTGTAAATAACGGTGTGTTCGGCGCGTACAATCCGTATACGACGTTTGTTATGGGTGACTGGTATTTTGCTCCGGTGGTGCGCCATACCGGTGCGGTGTATTTAAATGACCGTCAGTTATACGAAACCGTTACTTTAGAGGAGTGTATTAAGGCGGAGGTTTATCAGCCGTCCTGGGAGCCGGAATGGTCCGTTTACAAGTGGTACACGGAGCAGGATGGGGATGAGACGGTGATTTACGCCAACTTCCAAGGGAAGAATCCGAACGAAGAGAAGGTTGAAATCAATGTCCGCAGAAACTGCTTTATGCCGTCTAAGACCGGTGTGAATTATATTACGGTCAGCGGTTTCAATATGAATAAGGCGGCTACCACCTGGGCTCCGCCGGCGGCTTATCAGGACGGTCTCATCGGCCCGCACTGGAGTAAGGGCTGGATTATCGAGGACTGTGAAATCAGCAACAGTAAGTGCAGCGGTATTTCCCTCGGAAAGTATTACGACGAAGAAAACGATCATTACTTTACCAATAAATATGTAAAGAGCCCGACCCAGATGGAGCGCGACGCGGTTTGTCGCGGTCAGTACCACGGTTGGTTAAAGGAGAATATCGGCGGTCATATCGTAAGACGCTGTCATATTTACCGTTGTGAGCAGACCGGTATTGTAGGACGTATGGGGTGTGTATTCAGCTTGATTGAGGATAATCATATTCACCATATCAATAATATGCAGCAGCTGGGCGGCGCGGAAATTTCCGGTATTAAACTTCATGCGGCAATCGACGTGGTAATGCGTCGGAATCATATTCACCATTCCACCATGGGAATCTGGTGTGACTGGCAGGCTCAGGGTACCCGTATTTCTCAGAACCTTTTGCATGACAACTATATGCCGGAGGGGGCTACCCATGCCGAAGGCGCTATGATGTGCCAGGATATTTTCGTTGAGGTAAGCCATGGTCCGACTTTGATTGACAATAACATTATGCTGTCCAAGGCTTCCGTGCGTTTGGCAACGGAAGGCGTAGCACTGGTACATAATCTGATTTTAGGTGCATTTACTTCCGTCGGCGGAGGTGTGGATAGTATCGTCAACGGTAAGAATCAGCCGCGTTACACCCCGTACCACATCAGACACCGTACTGAGGTTGCCGGATTTATGACCATTCTCCACGGTGATAACCGGTTCTACAACAATATCTTTGTGCAGAATTGGCCGGTAGAGGTGCAGGAAGAGAAGGAAGACATGGGCTTCCGCATGAGAGAAAACGATGTGGTAGGTACCGAAATCTGGAACGGTTATCCGACTTATGAGGAGTGGTTGTCTCATTTTGAGTTCGACAAGCCGGCAAATATGGGTAAGTTGGCTCAGTGGCATTTTGACCATCTTCCGGTTTGGTCTAAGGGGAACGCCTTCTTTAACGGCGCAAAGGCCTGGGAGCATGAGGAGAACTTCCTTATGGACGATACCAATAAGGTGTTTGTGGAGCTTGAGGAAAAGGACGGCGCATATACCTTAAAGACTAATGTCTACGACTTTTTAGGGGACTTCCGTGCCGGTATGGTAACCAGTGATATTTTAGGCTGTGCTTTCGAGCCGGAGCAGCGTTTCGAAGATCCGGACGGAACGGCGATTACCTTTGATACCGACTATCTTGGTGAGCATCGTCCGGTAGAACCGGTTCCGGGACCTTTTGCCAGTCGGGAAGCAGCGGCGAAAGTACTGTTTTAAGGGATGAAAGGGGGCAGAAATTGCCCCCTTTGCTTATTGGCACGAACGTTGCCGGTAATAAAATAACTTCTTTTTACAAGTCGCAACGCTCCGTCAATCTTCCTCTAACCGTTTCTAAACGTCTCTTCGGGAGCGGCCTCGAGACTTAGAAACGGTAAGAGGTGATATCGACTGCGCTAAGTGCGCGACCCTTCGGGAAAAGTAAAAAGAAGTTATTTTATTATCGTCACCGTTCTGTACTTCAAAAAGTGAGGGCAATTTCTGCGCCCCTTTGCAAGTGTGAATTAAATATATTATTTTCGTTGGTATGGTTTCTTTCGCTACTTTTTTAGTGTATAATAGATTTGAGGGAAATATATTATAAAGATTACAACGGGGTATATAACTAAGGGGGCTTACGAATGAAGAAAGAGAAGATCAAACGCTTTAATTTTGAGAAGAAGCCGATTTCGCCGACGTTTATTATGGGTCTGGCTAAGGGGATTATCAGTTTTCCGGATTTGCGGAAGCGGAAGGCGAAGCTGACAAAGGTGGGGATGGAAGAGATTGAGGATAGGCCGTATTTATTGCTGGTGACCCATTCTTCCATGGTGGATTTTAACCTGATGTTAAAGGGGACGCATCCCTACAAGGTGAACAATGTCATGACGCTGGAGGGCTTTAAGACTTATACGGAACCGTTGATGCGGTCTCTCGGTGTGTTGGGAACCCGGAAGTTTGTGACGGATTTGCATCTGGTGAAAAACATGAAATACAGCGTGGATAAGTTGAAAAATATTTTTGTGCTGTTTCCGGAGGCACGGTATTCTTTGGACGGATGTACCTCTTATTTGCCGGATTCGCTGGGAAAGATGGTACGACTTCTCGGTGTGCCGGTGGTGGTGCTTATGATTCACGGAAACTTTGTAACCTGTCCACAGTGGAACAAGAAAAATAAGAAGACTTTTGTGGAGGCGGAGATGCGACAAATCATTACCGCGGATGAGGCTAAGTCCTTGTCTGTGGATGAGATTAATGCACGGATTGCGGACAATTTCCAATATGATGATTATGCATGGCAGCGGGACAACAAAATCTTAATCGATCATCCGGGACGGGCGGACGGACTGCATGCGCTTTTGTATAAATGCCCGGCCTGTAAGGCAGAGCATCAGACCGATTCTGCGGGAACGAAGCTTTGGTGCAAGAGCTGTGGAAAAATCTGGGAGATGGACGAATACGGACAGTTACATGCTTTAGAGGGTGAGACGGAGTTTGCCCATATTCCGGATTGGAGCAATTGGGAGCGGGCCTGTGTCAGAGAGGAAATCGACAACGGCACCTATTATTTTGAGGATGATGTACGAATCGAGACTCTGCCGAATGCCTGGAGGTTTTATAAGCAGGGTATGGGAAAGCTGATACAGACGCCGGAAGAAACGAGAGTGGAGTGCAATTATTACGGAGAGCCCTATGTGCTTCGTCGCAGTGCAAAAAGTCTGGAAAGTATGCATATTGAGTACGATTATCTGGGCAGGGGAGATTGTGTGGACATTTCTATCCCGGATGACAGTTTTTGGTGCTATCTGACCAAGCGGGATGCTATTACGAAGATTTCTTTTGCTACGGAGGAAATACATAAAAAAGCAATCGGAAAGTAGTTGAAGGATTAGAAAAGTGGTGTTGCATCCGGTTTGACGAAGTTGTAAATGATGACAAGAAGAAAGAGTGCCGTTCTTCTCCTGTTTGGGAGAGGAGCAGCACTCTGGTTTTTTCTGGGGAATTGTGTAATTCCTTAAGTTGGCTTAGTGGAACAGCTTCGGTACGCCGTGGAATAATACCTGATTTACGGAATTGATATCATGTCCGCCCGGTACCACACACTGGTACAGATTTCCGTTGACAAAGTTGTCGCAGTACTGGAAGGTGTCGGTGAACTGCTTCATGGCATTAATCTGCGGAGTCAGATTCGGATTTGCGGAATCTGCGGTACCGCAACCGCTGTAAATGAAGAAGTCTTCTGCGGTCTTTCCGCTCTCTGCTACTTTCTGTGCCAGGTATTCTGCGGTCTGCTTCGCTTTGCTGTTGCCGGCGGTCTGGCCCAGTGCCCAACAGTCACCGCTCATCGGCATAAAGTATGCAAACTCATCCAGACAGTGTTCGAATACGGACCAGGTGGTTACGGAGCCCATGGAGAAGCCGCCAAAGGCACGGTGGGTTCTGGAAGCTGCCAGACCTGCCGGAGTTACATCTTCGGCGTGGGTATTGTAGGTGGTTTCCAAAAGCGGAACCACATCATTCATCAGTTCGTAGTGGAAATCGATACAGTTTCTGGTAGCATCGTTGCTATAGCCTTCATAGTAGGATACGGCACAAACGATCATCGGCTCGATTTCGCCGGTATAAATCATCTGATCCAGCATGCGGGTAAACTTACTCTTTAAGCCCTCGCCGCCTAAGAACCAGTTCGGGGAATCTCCGCCGCCGTGCATCAGGTACAGTACGTTGTATTTGGTCTCGGTGTCGTTTTCATCGTAGCTGGCCGGAAGATAAACCAGCGCAGACTTTTCGTATGTTTTGCCGTTATCGTTCTTGTGGTTCTTGGTCTGATAAGTAAACTTGACTACAGAGCCCTGTTCTGCGTCATTGTTATATAAGTAATTCGGCATTTTTGCTTTCGGGGCATTGTCCGTATAGGTACGCTCTCTGTCGTAGGTAAACATAGCCGGTGTCGGTGTAACCGGGGTCTCTGTCGGTGTCGGAGTTACCGTCGGAATCGGCGTAGAGGTCGGACGCTTGGTCGGCGTCGGGCGCGGTGTTTTGGTCGGACGCGGCGTCTTTGTCGGTTCTGCGACAGGGGCTTCCGTCGGAATCGGAGTTGCGGTATCCTCAAGAGCTTCGGTCGGTACCGGTGTGTTCTGGGCGTCAATGTTTGCCGGTTCGTCCGGCTTCTGTCCGCAGCCGGCGAACGTCAGCACAGCTGCCATAAGTAAAAAGAATACTGTTTTTTTCATAAGAGTTCTCCTTCTTTGAGTGTGCCCGGGCGAACGTGACGTCAGGACACAAAATAACAATTATATCATACATGAATTTTCCAAGAAGTGCAATGCGAATTAGATATGGAATCGGTTGATTTTTTTACGGTATTTCCATTTTACTTAAAATGTGGTATGCTAAAGAAAAACAACTCAAAAGAATCAAAAGAGAAACTACATAAAAGCGAGGTTGGATAAGTATGGCGAATAACAGACCGAGAGCAAGACAAAAGAATGTGACCGGCGGAAGCAAGGGCGTAAAGCGTCGCGGAAGCGGTCTTGGTACCGGACCGGTAGGGGGCGGCAGACCGGGAGGAAGTGCAGGCGGTGGTTCTTACAGCGGCGGTGGCGCCCGGCGCGGAGGAACACGTTCCTCCGGAGGAAAGAGTTCTCTGTTGTATATTATTATTGCGGTAGTTGTGCTGCTTTTGGGGGGCGGAGGAGGTTTGGCAGGACTGTTCGGCGGTTCCGGAGATTCCAACGACGGCGGTTCCTCTGTACTGGGCGATCTTTTAGGTGGCGGTTCTTCCGTGGTGGGGGATTTGCTCGGTGGCGGCTCTTCCGGGGGTGATTTAGGCAGCTTGGGAAATTTGGGAACACTGCTTGGCGGTTTGAACAGCGGAACCACCAGTACCGGTTGGGACTTGGGAAGCAATACCAGTAAGTTGAATACTTCCGTGGCAAAGGGAGCAAGGGCAAAGCGCACCGAGATTCTCGGAAAAGGCAAAGACGAAGTTACGATTATGGTTTATATGTGCGGTACCGATTTGGAGTCCCGCTCCGGTATGGGTACTTCCGATTTGCAGGAAATGTTAAATGCGGATTTGGGAGACAATGTCAATCTGCTTGTGTATACCGGCGGTTGCTCCAAATGGCAGAACAATGTGGTCAGCAGCACAAAAAACCAGATTTATTTGATTGAGAACGGCAAGCTGAAGCTGAAAGAGGAGTATAAGGCGGTTTCCATGACTGA
The DNA here is from genome assembly GCA_964545045.1 of uncultured Lachnospiraceae bacterium. Taxonomy (GTDB): domain Bacteria; phylum Bacillota; class Clostridia; order Lachnospirales; family Lachnospiraceae; genus SIG307. Next base: position 50,243 of record CAZJEN010000007.1, read on the forward strand.
TCCGAGTACTCTGACAACGTTCATTAAATGGTGTGACAAGAACTATCCGGCGAACCGTAATCAGTTGATTTTCTGGGATCACGGTTCCGGCTCCATCAACGGCTACGGTTATGATGAAAAGTTCAAAACTTCCGGTTCCATGGATTTGTCCGAAATCAACCAGGCACTGAAAAAGAGTGGTGTTACCTTTGATTTTGTAGGTTTTGATGCTTGTCTGATGGCGACGCTGGAAACAGCGCTGATGTTGACAAACTATGCGGATTACATGATTGCTTCCGAGGAGACGGAGCCGGGTGTGGGTTGGTATTACACCGACTGGCTGACGGCGTTGGGCGAGAATACGTCTATGCCGACCGTTGAAATCGGCAAGAATATTGTAGATGATTTCGTAGAAACCTGCGCCGCAAAGTGCAGAGGTCAGAAGACGACCCTTTCTGTAGTGGATTTGGCGGAGTTGGAGAAAACGGTTCCGGCAGATTTTACGGCATTTGCCAAGTCGGCCAGTGAGTTGATTCAGAATGATGAGTATAAAACGGTGTCCGATGCCCGTTACAATACGAGAGAGTTTGCACAGGCGTCGGCGATTGATCAGGTGGATTTGGTACATCTGGCAAAGAATATGGGTACCGATGAGGGAGAAGAACTGGCGCAGTCCTTGCTTGGTGCGGTAAAGTACAATCGTACCTCCAGCGATATGACCAATGCGTACGGCTTGTCCATTTACTTCCCGTACAAGAAGATATCTGCGGTAGATAGCGTGGTGGACACCTATGAAGCAATCGGTATGGACGAGGAATATGCAAGTTGTATTAAAGAGTTTGCCAGCCTGGAAGTAGGCGGTCAGACTGCAGCAGGCGGTACGACGTCCCCGTTGCCGTCTCTTTTGGGAAGCTTACTGGGTGGAGGCAGCAGTTCCGGCGGCAGTGCCGATATTATCGGAAGCTTGCTTGGCAGCTTTTTGAGCAATCGCGGAAATATTGAGGGACTGGACAGAGGAAATATTGATTTCTTCAGTGAAAGTGCTATGGACACGGATGCTATGGCGACTTACTTGTCCAAGAATTACTTTGACGCATCCGCGCTTGTGTGGACCGAGAACGATGAGGGTCAGAGAGTGTTGCACCTCTCCGAAGAGCAGTGGAGTCTGGTACACAGCCTTGAGATGAATATGTTCTACGATGACGGTGAAGGATACGTGGACTTGGGCTTTGACAATGTATTTGAGTTTGATAAAAACGGTGATTTAATCGGTGAAACGGATCGCACCTGGCTTGCGATTAACGGTCAGCCAGTAGCATATTATTATTTAGATACCGTGGATGACGGTGTAAATTATTCCATCACCGGTCGTGTTCCGGCACTGTTAAACGGTGACCGTGTTGACTTGATTTTGGTGTTTGATAATGAGAATCCGCAGGGCTACATTGCGGGAGCCCGTACTGTATATACCGAGGGCGAGACCGAGACTGTAGCAAAGGGAATGGGAGTGCTTCAGGTTGGTGATACCCTGGATTTCCTGTGTGATTACTATTCCTACGACGGCAAGTATATGGACAGCTACTATCTGGGTGAGCAGATGACGGTAACGGACAATATGGTTATCAGCAACGTGGATGTAGGCGACGGGGATGTGAAGGTGACCTTCCGCTTCACGGATATCTATAATCAGCAGTACTGGACAGAGGCGTTTACGGAGTAAATGCAGAATATAAAAGGAGTTCCTGCGTTACCTTTGGTAACGGGAGGAACTCTTTTCTGTTTTGCGACGGCAACAATAAATGCTGTACGGTCTTTCATTATTCATTTTTCAGTTGTTCAAAAAAATGAACCAAATATTCGAAGTAACGATAGGATTCATCATGACTTTCCGAGTCGTGGTGAAGTTGAATGATGATGTCACGCTGGAATTTCGGATCGGAAATGGAAAGTAGGCTGATATCGCTTCCTTCGTGGGATTCCCAGGTGTGTTGCGGCCAAAATCCGACACCGATTCCGGCACCAATCAGATTTTTAACGGCGGATACATTATCACTCTCGAAGATAATATTAGGTTTAAAGCCTGCTTGAATACAAAAACGGTCGCAAATAGAGCGCAATCCTTTTGTTCCGGCCAGCGAAATGAAATTTTTACTTGCAAGTTCGTTTAATGAGATGCTTTTTTTCGCTGCATAGTGTGAGGTGCTCGGTACTGCTAAAAAGATCTCTTCCGAGAAAATGTAGTAGTTGTCCCGTGTGGCGAGGGGGCGCTGGAAAAAATCCCGGGTAAAGATAGTGATGTCGGCGTCCTCTGTCTCGGTATTTTGAACAATCTGAAATCTGACTTCCGGATGCTTTTTTTGATAATTGATGATACTTTCGGTAATCAGTGTGGAGGCGGCCAATACATTGATTTTTATGGTTCTCTGCCGGTCGCCGGTGAGTGTCCGGATTTCTTCCGGGATTTCATCGAATGCTTTTAGAAGTGGCTCGATTTTTCTTTGCAAATATTTGCCACAGTCGGTCAGGACAATATTTCTTCCGCTGTTTTTGAATAATTTGACATCCAATTCTTTTTCTAAGCGACGGATGCTTTGGGTCAATGAGGGCTGAGCGATGTGTAATTGTTCGGCGGTACGGGTGACGTGCTGGTTTTGTGCTAAAACGTAAAAATACTTCAGTTGTGTAATTTCCATAATGGACTCCTCTTTTTCTAGAGATTACTAATCAATATGACGAAAACAATAGTATCAAAACTATGGATATAAATTACTTGATTATGAATTGTGTTATATCACAATGAAATCATAGGGCTAAGACTATAGGATATGGTATAATAATATATTAGACTTTTGAACTTGTCAAGACTATAATGCAGAACAAGAGAGCGCACTCGGATATGAAAAACATGAGATTCAGGAGGTAATTTTATGAGTTCTATTTTAGAAGCTGCGATGTTAGTTTGTTTTGGGTTGTCATGGCCTATTAATACCATGAAGGCGTATAGAGCACGTTCCGCAAAGAATATGAGTTTACCGTTTATTTTGATGATCATTACCGGTTATCTGGCGGGAATCAGTGCGAAGCTGTTAACGAATCAGACCAATTATGTATTGGCGGTATATTTTATTAATCTTGTAGTGGTGTCGATAAACCTGCTGGTTTATTTTAGAAATAAAAAATTGGATATGGCCGGAAAAGAAGCGATAGCTTAGATGCTAGCCATAAATGTCGAAAGAAAACTTGATAACTATTTTAACTTCGTCTTGATTTAGGACGAAGTTTTTCTTTTTTTATAGGATAAGGCGGAGTGATAGAAAATAAGTCTCTTGACTCTGTCCCTGGGACATAGTTTAAGATGAAGCCAAAGGATGAAAAAGAAGAGAAGGAGACGAAGGGATGGTATTTATTCTCAGACTGTTTCAAAAACGAAAACTGACTGTGTTGTTGACATTACTTTGTTGCGTGGGGGCTGTAGTTACAACCTTGCTTTGGAATAAGAAATTGGCAGTGCTGATTGACGGCGTACAAGCGGGGGACGGTTTGGAACAGTCATGTGTTGCGTGTTGCGTCGGCTGCCTGATGATGGCGGTTTTACTGCAGAGCGGGATGCAGTTTTTGGCCGGTTATGCGGGAGAGTACGCAGTGCATGATTTGCGTATGAGGTTGGCAACCGTGACCACGAGAAGAGAGTATGCTTCCATAGCAAATGAAAATTCGGCGGAACTGATTTCCCTGCAGCAAAACGAGATGGAGGAAATCAGCCGTTACATATCGGATAATTTGTTTACGTTATGTACTACGGTCATCAGTTTTGTATTTAGCCTGTTGTTTTTGCTGATGCAGAATGCAAAGCTGACGCTTTTGTATTTGCTACCGGTTGCAGGAATGGCGGTATATACAGCCTTTTCCGGCAAGGTGATTTACCGTTACACCAAGCGGGAGCAGGAACAGCAAAAGAAGATGAACGGAGTGGCGGGGACGCTTCTTTCTCTGTTTCCGGTGGTGCGAATTTATGAGGCGGAAAAGTTGCTTCAGCAAAGCTATAGGGCACGGATTGACGGCTGGAAAGAAGCGGTAGTGGCGCAGGAGAGAACGAAAGCAAGGCTCATGTCGGTTTCGGGCATGTTGTCCTGTATTCCGCTTGTGTTGTTGATGTTGGTGGGCGGCAGGATGATTTTGCAGGGAACGCTGACTATGGGAGTGTTGTATGTGTTTATCAATTTGTCGGGAAATGTGTCGGGGGTGATGATAAACATTTCAGTGCATTTGGCGAATTTCAGGAGATTTTGCGGAAACCTGGAACGGGTATGGGAGAGTATGGAGCAGGAAGGAGAGCGGAAACATGAGTGTACGGTTGCGGGAGATTAGTTTTTGTTACGGAGAGAAAAAGATTTTGGATCATATTTCGCTAACGGTGCGTGAAAAAGAGCATATCGGGATTTTGGGAGGCAGCGGCAGCGGGAAAAGTACATTGTTAAAGATTCTTGCGGGACTATATACGGTGAAAGAAGGGGACTGTACGGTGGCAGGAGAGTGTGCGCCGGAAGGGATAAGGAAGCAGGTGGCCATGGTAATGCAGACCCTGGGGCTGTTTCCTTTATCTATACGGGAGAATATTACTTGCGGACACCCGGTTGCGGAGGAAAAGCTTTGGGAAGCGGTAAGAGCCGCACAACTGGAAGAATGGGTGAAAGGACTGCCGGATGGGCTTGACAGTCTTGTGGGAGAACGGGGTGGCAATCTTTCCGGCGGACAGGCACAACGGATTGCCATCGCAAGAGCCGTTGCAAAGGATGCACCGGTGGTGCTGTTGGACGAACCCACCTCCGCGCTGGACGGAGAGACGGCGGACGCACTTTTGCGGGCAATGGAGCGCTTGACGGAAGGGAAGACGGTAATTCATGTGACACACCGGGAAGAAACCATACAAAATTATGACAGAATACTGGTGTTAAAGGAGGGGAAGCTGTTTGAGAAAGAGTCTTAGCCGGGTGTTTAAACGATTGGGCGGAGGGGGGACCTATTGCTTTTTGCTCCTGCTGCGCACCCCGGTGGATACGGTGCTTTGTATTATAAATGCCCTCTTTTTGCGAAATGTGTTTCAAAACATTGAGGCGGGAGATGAGGCCGGACTATGGATGACATGTGCGTTGTTCGGTTTGGGCAATTTGTGTCTGTTTCTTTATAACGGAACGCTGTGGGGAAAGTTTGCTGTGTTTTCCGCAAAGCTTGTGGGGAAGCTGAAGAGTTTTTTGTTTGAGTCCATGTTGAAACTACCCTTGGAGCGAATTGAAGAAAAGACTACCGGGGCATGGCTGACCCGGTTAAACAGTGATGTTACCATGACGTTAAATCTTTTGACGGGGGCATTGAATCTGCCCCATCTGGTATTTGCTACGGTCCGCATCGGGGTGGCGGCGGTGCTGCTGGGAAGCATCAGTCCGGTGCTCTTGCTTGCGGAGTTGGCGGTGTTGGTGCCTCATGTGTGTTTGCGACAGCGGCTGGTGGTCCGGCCCATGGAAGGGTTGGCAAAGGAGGCACAGAAGAGGATGGAAGAGGCGACGGTTTACTTGGAAGCTACGGTAGAGTGCGGGGATACCGTGCGGTTGTACGATGCGGACGCGTTATTGCTGGAACGGTATCGGGAAAGCAGTCTTGCGGTGGTGAAAGCCCGTCTGCGCAGTAATGTACGGAAAACCCTGGGAGAGCTGTTACAAATGCTGTTGAGCCGGGGAGGATACCTCTTGCTATTTTGCCTCGGTTGTGAGATGATAATTGCAGGAAAGCTGGATTTCGGCACTTTGACCGAAGCCTTTCAATATCGGAGCGGAATGCTGATGGGAAGCATGATGTGGCTGAATTCCTGTGCGGAGGTAAGGAAAAACAGTGTAGGGCTGAAACGGATGGAGGAAATCTATGGAACGGAAGAATAGAGATAATTTGCTAGAGGAAAATGGGGAAGATACGTTGTTGAAAATCGGTGAGCTGGCGGACTTTTTTCAGATATCCGTAAAGGCGGTACGCATCTACGAAAAGAAAGGGATTATTACGCCGGCTTATATTGACCCGGAATCGGGATATCGTTATTATACACCGGATCAGTTACACCAATTAGCCGCTCTGTTGGAACTGAAAGCATTGGGATTTTCTTTGGATGAAATTAAAGATGTCATGGTGGGGGAAAGCTCGAAAGAGGTTTTATACAAGGCGATGCAGGAAAAACTGAGAAATTGGGAAAATCTTGTCATTATGGCCCAAAGCAAAAAGGATGCCATTGAGAGCATTTCGGAGCGCCTTGTGACCTCTAAGGAGGCGGAAAAGCTTCGGGAGCTGACGGAGGAAGAGCGGGCCTGGCTGTTGGTAAAGCTTGTCTGCGTGGAAAATGTACAGGTGCAGAGTACGATTAATGAGGCGATTTGGTTGTAGAAAGAATAGTTTTCTTTGAGTTGACAAATGATGTGTGTGCATATTATAATATAGGTGGGAAATCCCACTGCATATTATGGAGGTGATAGGATGGTAGCATTAAAGGATTACACAGTTCACATTGATAGCAAAAAAAGAGTGACCTTGAGAGGCGCATTGTATCAGTATTATCAAGTAAGGGAGTATGATAACGGATGTATTATGTTGGAACCGCGCGAATTGGTTGTTCCGGATACTATATCCTCTAAAACTTTAGAAGATATGGATGCTGCAATCAGCAATTTTAAAGCGGGTAATGTATCGGAGGCAATAGATTTATCAGATTTTTAGTGGGGATTTATTATGGGGTATAGTATACGAATGGGGATTCCGGAGATGAAGGAGCTCTGGGATGATTTACAACAGAAATATCGTTCCGGAACAATAAATAAGAAGGACGAAAGAATATATAAGAAGTGGGGTAATGCGCTTAAGAAATTAGCCGTAGATCCGTTTTATCCAAGTTTGCAGACACATGAAATTCCGCCGTTATCAAAACGTTATGGAATGAAAGTGTGGCAGTCTTATTTGGAGAATAAAACAAGCGGTGCGATGCGGATGTTTTGGGTGTACGGACCGGATAATCAGGAGATTACAATCATTGGATTAGAGCCGCATCCGGAGGATAAGAAAAACGGTGCATACGACAGAATAGTGCTGTCCGATTTGGAATAAAGCAGAATGTAAAAGCGGAGAAATCTCCGCTTTTACTAAATCCGTGATTTATATTTTGTTTATTTCCGGTCTCTTGGACAGACGTTAAAATAATATATTATGAAATTTAGTTTCTAAGAATATCTTATATTCAGGGATTTCTTGAGCTTTTTCATATTCGCGACATACCAGCTTTTTGATTTGTTCCAGACTATCGGTACTGTTTTCATGGTATCTTACGATTTTGATTTTTCCTTCTTCTTCTGCCTGCTTTATTGCGAGATATGCGTCCGGAACATATTCAAAGGATTCTATGGTGACAGGTGTTTCACTGGCAATTACATATGGAATGTCCATGGCTTGGGGGCTCGGAATATGCGAGGTGGCATAGATGTATCCGGAAACGCCTTTGTATGTTTCTTCCAGCGCATTTGGCCAGTATTCCAGAATTTCTAAAATGTTATCTTCCGTAAAACGATAACTCATAAAACGGTAGTACCTGTCGGAAGGTTCAAAGCCAATCTCTCTGCAATATCGTTCTACGGGATTGCTCAGATAAACTAAGGTGTTTTCGCTTTTGGTGGAAAAATAGACCAGCGGCTTTGTGTGGCTGGACGAAATTGGAATAAGTGTCCGGATGTTGGCGATATTACTTGCGTGATAGAACATGATAGAGGTCTCCTTATTGTATTGTTTTGGTTAGGAAGTGTTAGGCTTTGTTATGTTTTCTTGTGATAATTATAGAATTTGGCGGTCAGTATTACAAGAATTGTAATTTGCTGTGAAAAGTGATATAATAATAGTGGGAAAACCAGTGTGGAGTAAAATCTGCAGTGGTTTTTCTTTACATTTAAAATAATTTGTGATATAGTGGTGATGAAGAGAATATATGTTCGATAACTGACGGGATATGAAAGAGAGGTGTTCCATGGACCGTTTTATTTTACATTCCGACTACGCGCCCACCGGCGACCAGCCCCAGGCGATTGCGGACCTGGTAAAGGGCTTTGAGGAAGGCAATCAATTCCAGACTTTGCTTGGTGTTACCGGTTCCGGTAAGACCTTCACTATGGCAAATGTCATTGAAAAATTAAACAGACCGACTTTGGTCATTGCCCACAATAAGACCCTTGCTGCACAGCTCTACGGAGAGTTCAAGGAGTTCTTTCCGGAGAACGCGGTGGAGTATTTTGTGTCCTATTACGACTATTTCCAGCCGGAGGCTTATGTGCCGTCTACGGATACGTATATCGAGAAGGATTCGGCGATAAATGATGAGATTGACAAGCTACGTCACTCGGCCACGGCGGCCCTTACGGAGCGCCGGGATGTGGTGATTGTGGCCAGCGTGTCCTGTATTTACGGTCTCGGCAGCCCGATTGATTACCAGAACATGACGGTGAATCTTCGTCCGGGTATGCAGAAGGATAGAGACGATGTATTGCGACGTTTGATTGATATTCAATATACACGGAATGATATGGACTTTAAGCGCGGTACCTTTCGTGTGCGGGGCGACGTGGTGGAGATTTTTCCGATTTCTTCCGCAGATACGGCGATTCGTGTAGAGTTTTTCGGGGATGAGGTAGACCGAATTACGGAGATAGATGTACTGACCGGTGAGATAAAGTGTACCCTGGAGCATACGGTGATTTTCCCGGCCTCCCACTATGTGGTGGAGCAGGAGCAGATGAACCGGGCGCTGCTTGATATCGAAGCGGAAATGATTGACCGGGTGCAGTTTTTTAAGAGTGAGGAGAAATTTATCGAGGCACAGCGTATCGGTGAGCGGACTGCCTTTGATGTGGAGATGATGCGGGAACTGGGCTTTTGTTCCGGTATCGAGAATTACTCGAGACATTTGGCGGGCTTGCCGGCGGGGGCGACACCGCACACCTTGATTGATTATTTCCCGGATGATTTTTTGATTATTGTGGACGAGTCCCATATTACCATACCGCAGATTCGCGGTATGCACGCGGGTGACCGTTCGAGAAAGACTACACTTGTAGACTATGGTTTTCGTTTGCCGTCGGCGTTGGATAACCGGCCGTTGAATTTCGGTGAGTTTGAGAGCAAGATTAATCAGATGATGTTTGTGTCCGCGACGCCGTCGGAGTACGAGGAAACTCATGAACTTCTTCGTACGGAGCAGGTCATCCGTCCGACGGGGCTTTTGGACCCGGAGGTGTCGGTGCGCCCGACTGCGGGGCAGATTGACGATTTGCTGGGTGAGATTCGCAAGGAATTGGATAAAAAGAGCAAGGTGTTGATTACAACACTGACGAAGCGGATGGCGGAGGACTTGACGGATTATCTCCGCGAGGTGGGCATTCGAGTGAAATATTTGCATTCGGATATTGATACGTTGGAGCGTTCCGAGATTATCCGCGACATGCGTATGGATGTGTTTGATGTTCTGGTAGGTATCAACCTTCTGCGAGAGGGTCTGGATATCCCGGAGGTGAGCCTGGTGGCGATTCTGGATGCGGATAAGGAGGGCTTCCTTCGTTCCGAGACATCCCTCATTCAGACCATCGGTCGTGCGGCCCGTAATGCGGAAGGCCGCGTGGTAATGTATGCGGATGTGATGACGGATTCCATGAGGAAGGCGATTTCCGAGACGGAGCGTCGTCGTGCTATTCAGCAGGCCTATAACGAGGAACACGGTATTACGCCGCAGACTATTAAGAAGGCAGTTCGTGAACTGATTACCATTTCAAAGAAGGCGGAAGAGATTACCCAGGGCATCGAAAAGGATATGGAGTCCATGTCGAAGAAGGAGCTGCAGGCACTGGAGAAGAAGCTGCAGAAGCAGATGAATACGGCGGCTGCGGAGCTGAACTTCGAGCTGGCGGCGAAGGTGCGTGACCAGTTGTTTGAGTTGAAAAAGAAGATGTTGGAGTAAGGAAAGGACATAGTATGTCAGAAAAGAAGTTTATCAAAATACGTGGTGCGAAGGAGAACAACTTAAAAGGAATTAATATTGATATTCCACGGGATGAGTTTGTGGTGCTGACCGGTTTGTCCGGCTCGGGCAAGTCGTCCCTTGCTTTTGATACGATTTATGCGGAAGGACAGCGTCGCTATATGGAGTCCATCTCCTCTTATGCTCGACAGTTCCTGGGGCAGATGGAGAAGCCGAATGTGGAGAGTATCGAGGGCCTTTCTCCGGCCATTTCCATTGACCAGAAGTCCACCAACCGCAACCCACGTTCCACGGTAGGTACGGTGACGGAGATTTACGACTATTTTCGTCTGTTGTATGCACGTATCGGTATTCCTCATTGTCCGGAGTGCGGAAAGGTAATCAAGAAGCAGACTGTGGATGAAATGTCGGATGAGATTATGCAGTTGCCGGAGCGGACGAAGATTCAGCTTCTGGCACCGGTAGTTCGCGGTCGTAAGGGTGAGCATGCAAAGATTTTCGAACAGGCGAAGCGTAGCGGTTATGTCCGCGTGATTGTAGACGGACAGCAGTATGAGCTTTCCGAAGAGATTAAGCTGGAGAAGAATATTAAGCATAACATAGAGATTATTGTGGACCGTCTGGTGATAAAAGAGGGCATCGAGCAGCGTCTGAGGGATTCCATCGACAGTGTGCTTCGTTTGAGCGAAGGACTTTTGATTGTGGATGTGATTGACGGGGAGCCGATTCGCTTTTCCGAGAGCTTTTCCTGCCCGGATTGCGGTGTCAGCATCGACGAGATCGAGCCGCGTGTGTTTTCCTTTAACAACCCCTTCGGTGCCTGTCCGGAGTGTCACGGTATCGGTGTTAAGATGGAGTTTGACGAGGATTTATTGATTCCGGATAAGACCATGAGTATTTCCGAGGGTGCCATTGCGGTATTGGGCTGGCAGTCTGCCACGGACCCGTCCAGTTATACTGGAAGTACCTTGACTGCACTGGCAAAGGAGTATAAATTTGATTTGAATACTCCCTTTGAAAAGCTTCCGAAAGATATTCAGGATATGATTTATTACGGCACGAACGGTCGCGTGGTAAAGGTGCATTATCGCGGACAGCGGGGTGAGGGCATTTATGATGTGGCCTTTGAGGGGCTGATTAAGAATGTGGAGCGCAGATACCGGGAGACTGCTTCCGATACCACAAAGCAGGAGTATGAGACCTTTATGCGCACTACGCCGTGTAAGATGTGTAAGGGCAAGCGTTTGAAGAGAGAGTCTCTGGCGGTAACGGTGGGTGGCCGCAACATTGCGGAGGTGACCGAGTGCTCCGTGCGGGATTTGTATACCTTTATGCAGGAACTGGAGCTTACCGAGCGTCAGCAGCAGATTGGTGAGCTGGTATTAAAGGAGATCCGCGCCCGTGTGGGCTTTTTGATGGATGTCGGTTTGGATTATCTGACTCTGGCCAGAGCTACCGCATCCTTGTCCGGCGGTGAGGCACAGCGTATCCGTTTGGCAACGCAGATCGGTTCCGGTCTGGTAGGCGTTGCTTATATTCTGGATGAGCCGAGTATCGGTCTGCACCAGAGAGACAATGATAAGCTTCTGAAGACCTTGAAGCATTTAAAGGACTTGGGAAATACCTTGATTGTGGTAGAGCATGACGAGGATACCATGTATGCCGCAGATCATATTATCGATATCGGGCCGGGCGCGGGAGACCACGGCGGCGAGGTGATTGCTCAGGGTACCGCAGAGGAAATTATGAAGGTGCCGGAGTCTGTTACCGGTGCGTATTTGTCCGGGCGTCTCAGTATTCCGGTGCCGAAGAAGCGCAGAACGCCGACAGGTTTCTTAAAGATTAAAGGTGCAAGAGAAAATAACTTAAAAAACATTGACGTGGACATTCCGTTGGGTGTATTTACCTGTGTAACCGGTGTATCCGGTTCCGGTAAGAGTTCTTTGGTCAATGAGATTTTATATAAGCACCTGGCAAAGAGTCTGAACCGTGCCCGCATTCTGGCGGGAGACCACGATGCAATTTTAGGTGTGGAACAGTTGGACAAGGTTATAAATATCGACCAGTCCCCGATTGGTCGTACGCCTCGTTCCAATCCGGCTACTTATACCGGTGTGTTTGACCAGATTCGAGATTTGTTTGCCGGTACGCCGGATGCAAAGGTTCGGGGTTACAGCAAAGGCCGCTTCAGCTTTAACGTAAAGGGCGGTCGTTGTGAGGCCTGCGGCGGCGATGGTATTATCAAAATTGAGATGAACTTCCTGCCGGATATTTTTGTAACTTGTGAGGTGTGTGGCGGAAAGCGTTACAACCGCGAGACCCTGGAGGTAAAGTATAAAGGCAAGACGATTTACGATGTGCTGGAAATGCGTGTGGAGGAGGCGGTAAAGTTTTTTGAGAATGTACCGTCTATCCGCAAGAAAATCGAGACGTTAAATGACGTAGGACTTTCTTATTTGAAGCTGGGACATCCGTCCACTCTTCTGTCCGGAGGTGAGGCGCAGCGTATTAAGCTGGCAACGGAGCTTTCTCGTCGTAGTACCGGCAAGACGATTTACATTCTGGACGAGCCGACCACGGGCTTGCATTTTGCGGATGTGCATAAGCTCATTGAGATTTTACAGCGCCTGACCGAGGGCGGCAATACGGTGCTTGTTATCGAGCATAACCTGGATGTGATTAAGACGGCGGATTATCTGATCGATATCGGTCCGGAGGGCGGAGATAAGGGCGGTACCGTAGTGGCGCAAGGTACGCCGGAGGAGGTTGCCAAGAATCCGCAGTCTTATACCGGGCGGTATGTGAAGAAGTATCTCTCATAAGAAAATGCGTGAAATATAAATATTTTATCAAAAAGTGTCTCTGTTTTATAAGGAGGCACTTTTTTGTTGTAGAGTGCAATAGTACAGAAAAACATTGCAAATCAAGGTGAACTGTGATATAGTAGAAGGAAGAAAACAAGGAGGGAATGATATGAATAATTTCACTTTTTACAGCCCGACCTATTTTGCGTTCGGTAAAGGGCAGGAAGCAGAGACCGGCAGACTTGTAAAGAGATTCGGCGGAAGCAAGGTATTGCTTCATTACGGCGGAGGTTCCGTCGTTCGCTCCGGACTTTTGGACAGAGTAAAGACTGCGCTTGATGAGGAGAAGATTCCTTATGTGGAGCTCGGCGGTGTACAGCCGAATCCGAGAGACGGTTTGGTATATCAGGGTATCGACCTTTGTCGTAGGGAAGGTGTTGATTTTATTGTTGCGGTAGGCGGCGGCAGTGCCATCGATTCTGCAAAGGCAATTGCTATGGGCGTACCGTATGAGGGAGATTTCTGGGATTTCTATGACGGAAAGCGTCCGGAAGTTGCGTTGCCGGTAGGTACCGTATTGACTATTGCTGCAGCAGGCAGTGAGGGTTCTCCGGATACCGTTATTACGCAGGAGGCTTCTTTACAGAAGCGTGGTTCCGGCGGAGATTGCGTTCGTCCGAAGTTCTCCGTGCTGAACCCGGCTTTGACCGAGACTCTTCCGGCGTATCAGTCTGCATGCGGTGCAACGGACATTATGGCGCACGTATTCGAGCGTTATTTCTCCAACACTCCGGAAGTAGAAGTGACCGACCGTCTGTGTGAGGCAGTGCTTCTTACCATGATTAAGGAGACTCCGCGTGTCATTGCAGACCCGCATAACTACGAAGCTCGCGCAAACATTATGTGGGCAGGTATGGTAGCACATAACAATATCGTCGGCGTCGGTAGAGCACAGGATTGGAACAGCCACGGCATCGAGCATCAGCTCTCCGCATTGTATGACTGTGCACACGGTGCAGGTCTTGCGGTAATTATGCCGGCTTGGATGACCTATGTTGCGGACCATCATGATCCGATGCGTATGGCACAGATGGCTACCCGTGTTTTCGGTTGTCAGATGAATTTTGCAAATCCGAAGGAGACTGCACTGGAGGGTGTGAAGGCATTCCGTCGTTTCCTGGCTTCCATCGGTATGCCGATTAACTTTGAGCAGTTGGGTGCAAAGAGAGAAGATATTCCGCGTCTTGTGGAATTGTTCGGTATCGGTGACGGTAAGACCGGTGGTTATGTGGAGCTTGACAAGGCAGCGGTAACCGAGATTTACGAGAGAGCGGCTGCAGCTACCTTAGAGTAAGAGGAATGACCGGGCGACCGGTATTTCATACATACAAAAGAAAACCTACAAAAGACAAAAAAGCTTCACCTGCAAAGGTGAAGCTTTTTGATTGTTTGCTCGTAAATTACTGAGAAATGGACTCAGTCGGGCAGGTAGCTGCGCAAGCGCCGCAATCTAAGCAAGCGTCTGCATCGATCTCGTACTGGGAAGCTCCCTCGCTGATTGCTCCTACCGGGCACTCTGCTGCACAAGCGCCGCAGCTGATGCACTGATCAGAAATCTTATATGCCATTGTGATATCCTCCTTTTATATTTATCTGATTCTATTGTAATATAAACTTTCGAATAATACAAGTACCTTTTTTCGGAATGTGAGAGGAAACACGGAAAGAGTGGATGATGTTGGAGAAAGTGAAAATTGTCGGATATTTGTGTGAAATCTTCCTATGCTTGTCCCCTTGACGAAAGGAGACAGGTTGTGTATACTTTTACACATGGAGTCAGAATAATGAGCATTGCCCGGTTTGCATTACGATGTACCGGGGATGTGTAGGATGAAAGGAGAATAAAAATGCAGGTAAGTAAGCAGATGACCATTATGGAAATTATTAGTGTAGATGCAGGTATCGTTCCGATTTTATATGATGCGGGTATGCACTGTATCGGTTGCCCGTCCGCACAGGGCGAGAGCCTGGAGATGGCATGCATGGTACACGGTATCGACGCGGATGAGCTGGAAGCAAAGATTAACGAGTTTTTAGCTGCGAAGTAGCAAAGTGTCGCTCTTGCGATTTGAAGGCTTTATAAGAAATAGCTGTAGGGATATAATTTATTTTTCAAAGCGCAACGTTCCGTCAAACTTCCTCTAAGAACGACTAGGACGCTCGGGAGCGACCTAGCGCCCAGTCTTTTCTAAGAGGTGATTTCGACTGCGCTAAAAGCGCGCCCCTTCGGGAACGAAAAATACATTATATCCTTACAGCTATTTTTTTATCATACATTTGAAATCGCAAGAGCTCGGTATGATAGAGGTTACTTTAGGTTGATTTTGCTTGAGTAGTATACTTTTTTCAGAAACTACTTGACATTTCAGGGAAAACGTTGTAGTATAATAGGGCAGTCAAAAATTGCATATAGGGGTATAGTTCAGCTGGTAGAATAACGGTCTCCAAAACCGCAGGTCGTGGGTTCGAATCCTACTGCCCCTGTTAAAAATCCGAAAGAGAAATCTTTCGGATTTTTCATTTGTGTCCGTAGGACATAATCTCGTTTGGGTGCATAGCACACAATATCATTTGACTATATTGACTTTGCTATGTCTAAATTGTTCATTTTATGCTACACACTCGAAAAATGTTGCATTTTTCATAAAAGTATGATATAAGTGAAAAGGAAGAAAAATAAGGACAAGAGAGAAAATGATACGCTGGATTGTCAAGAATCATACTTGTTCATATTTTAAAATAAATGTGAACTGCTGTGCAGACGGACTTTTGTAATGATGAAGTTTATGACAATCGGCGCGTTGAAAGGATGAATTTATGATGCGAGTGGAAAATCAAACCTTTGATAAAGAGAGAGAGTTTTACGGCAGCTCCGATGTGACGGTTGTGAATTGTAAGTTTGAGGGACCGGCGGACGGCGAGAGTGCCTTTAAGGAGAGCCGGAATGTGACGGTGGACGGTTGCTTGTGGAATTTGCGGTATCCGTTCTGGCATGATGCCGGGGTGACTATGAAGAATACGGAGCTGACGGAGCTTTGCCGTGCGGCGTTCTGGTATTCCGAGAAGATTGAGATTACGGATTCCAAGCTTCACGGCGTGAAGGCTATGCGTGAGTGCTCAGATATTGCGATTCGTAAGAGTGACATTGTGTCTCCGGAGTTCGGCTGGTCGGTACATGATATCCGCGTGGAGGACAGTACGGCAGCAGGTGAGTACTTTATGATGCGTTCTTCGGATATCACGTTTAAAAACGTGGAGTTTACCGGAAAGTACTCCTTCCAATACGTGGAGAATGCGGTGATTGAGAATTGTGTGTTACATACGAAGGATGCCTTCTGGCATGCGAAAAACGTAGTGATTAAGAATTGTGTGGTAGAGGGCGAGTATCTGGCGTGGTATGCGGAAAATATTACCTTTGAGAATTGTAAGATTTCCGGTACCCAGCCGTTCTGTTACTGCAAGAATTTGAAGCTTATCAATTGCGAGATGATTGATGCGGATTTGAGCTTTGAGAAATCGGAGGTAGAGGCAGAGCTGACTGCTCCGGTTCTTAGCATTAAGAATCCGAAGTCCGGCTACATCAAAGTCCCGGCGGTGGACGAACTGATTATGGACGATCCGGAAGCGAAGTGTCAGGTGTTGGTCGGTTAGATGAAGGCATCGCCGGTGATGAGCACGGTATGAGCGCAGATAAATAGTATCATAGGTTACATATAAACGCCCGAAGGTGTGCAGAAATGTCCTTCGGGCGTTGTTTTTTGAGCGTAATTAATGTAAGCAGTAAGTGGATCTACAGGCAGAAACATAGTTATTTCTTAAATTTCTATCGTCTTTCCGCAGGAAAGATATTCTAACCGTTCCATCCGTTCCTTTAAGTAGGCGAACTGTTCCTCACCGGTACAGTGGCCCGTAAAGTAACGGGTGGTATATTTGTTTAAATCCTTGGCGGCACATCCGTCCACTCTTCTGTCCGGAGGTGAGGCGCAGCGTATTAAGCTGGCAACGGAGCTTTCTCGTCGTAGTACCGGCAAGACGATTTACATTCTGGACGAGCCGACCACGGGCTTGCATTTTGCGGATGTGCATAAGCTCATTGAGATTTTACAGCGCCTGACCGAGGGCGGCAATACGGTGCTTGTTATCGAGCATAACCTGGATGTGATTAAGACGGCGGATTATCTGATCGATATCGGTCCGGAGGGCGGAGATAAGGGCGGTACCGTAGTGGCGCAAGGTACGCCGGAGGAGGTTGCCAAGAATCCGCAGTCTTATACCGGGCGGTATGTGAAGAAGTATCTCTCATAAGAAAATGCGTGAAATATAAATATTTTATCAAAAAGTGTCTCTGTTTTATAAGGAGGCACTTTTTTGTTGTAGAGTGCAATAGTACAGAAAAACATTGCAAATCAAGGTGAACTGTGATATAGTAGAAGGAAGAAAACAAGGAGGGAATGATATGAATAATTTCACTTTTTACAGCCCGACCTATTTTGCGTTCGGTAAAGGGCAGGAAGCAGAGACCGGCAGACTTGTAAAGAGATTCGGCGGAAGCAAGGTATTGCTTCATTACGGCGGAGGTTCCGTCGTTCGCTCCGGACTTTTGGACAGAGTAAAGACTGCGCTTGATGAGGAGAAGATTCCTTATGTGGAGCTCGGCGGTGTACAGCCGAATCCGAGAGACGGTTTGGTATATCAGGGTATCGACCTTTGTCGTAGGGAAGGTGTTGATTTTATTGTTGCGGTAGGCGGCGGCAGTGCCATCGATTCTGCAAAGGCAATTGCTATGGGCGTACCGTATGAGGGAGATTTCTGGGATTTCTATGACGGAAAGCGTCCGGAAGTTGCGTTGCCGGTAGGTACCGTATTGACTATTGCTGCAGCAGGCAGTGAGGGTTCTCCGGATACCGTTATTACGCAGGAGGCTTCTTTACAGAAGCGTGGTTCCGGCGGAGATTGCGTTCGTCCGAAGTTCTCCGTGCTGAACCCGGCTTTGACCGAGACTCTTCCGGCGTATCAGTCTGCATGCGGTGCAACGGACATTATGGCGCACGTATTCGAGCGTTATTTCTCCAACACTCCGGAAGTAGAAGTGACCGACCGTCTGTGTGAGGCAGTGCTTCTTACCATGATTAAGGAGACTCCGCGTGTCATTGCAGACCCGCATAACTACGAAGCTCGCGCAAACATTATGTGGGCAGGTATGGTAGCACATAACAATATCGTCGGCGTCGGTAGAGCACAGGATTGGAACAGCCACGGCATCGAGCATCAGCTCTCCGCATTGTATGACTGTGCACACGGTGCAGGTCTTGCGGTAATTATGCCGGCTTGGATGACCTATGTTGCGGACCATCATGATCCGATGCGTATGGCACAGATGGCTACCCGTGTTTTCGGTTGTCAGATGAATTTTGCAAATCCGAAGGAGACTGCACTGGAGGGTGTGAAGGCATTCCGTCGTTTCCTGGCTTCCATCGGTATGCCGATTAACTTTGAGCAGTTGGGTGCAAAGAGAGAAGATATTCCGCGTCTTGTGGAATTGTTCGGTATCGGTGACGGTAAGACCGGTGGTTATGTGGAGCTTGACAAGGCAGCGGTAACCGAGATTTACGAGAGAGCGGCTGCAGCTACCTTAGAGTAAGAGGAATGACCGGGCGACCGGTATTTCATACATACAAAAGAAAACCTACAAAAGACAAAAAAGCTTCACCTGCAAAGGTGAAGCTTTTTGATTGTTTGCTCGTAAATTACTGAGAAATGGACTCAGTCGGGCAGGTAGCTGCGCAAGCGCCGCAATCTAAGCAAGCGTCTGCATCGATCTCGTACTGGGAAGCTCCCTCGCTGATTGCTCCTACCGGGCACTCTGCTGCACAAGCGCCGCAGCTGATGCACTGATCAGAAATCTTATATGCCATTGTGATATCCTCCTTTTATATTTATCTGATTCTATTGTAATATAAACTTTCGAATAATACAAGTACCTTTTTTCGGAATGTGAGAGGAAACACGGAAAGAGTGGATGATGTTGGAGAAAGTGAAAATTGTCGGATATTTGTGTGAAATCTTCCTATGCTTGTCCCCTTGACGAAAGGAGACAGGTTGTGTATACTTTTACACATGGAGTCAGAATAATGAGCATTGCCCGGTTTGCATTACGATGTACCGGGGATGTGTAGGATGAAAGGAGAATAAAAATGCAGGTAAGTAAGCAGATGACCATTATGGAAATTATTAGTGTAGATGCAGGTATCGTTCCGATTTTATATGATGCGGGTATGCACTGTATCGGTTGCCCGTCCGCACAGGGCGAGAGCCTGGAGATGGCATGCATGGTACACGGTATCGACGCGGATGAGCTGGAAGCAAAGATTAACGAGTTTTTAGCTGCGAAGTAGCAAAGTGTCGCTCTTGCGATTTGAAGGCTTTATAAGAAATAGCTGTAGGGATATAATTTATTTTTCAAAGCGCAACGTTCCGTCAAACTTCCTCTAAGAACGACTAGGACGCTCGGGAGCGACCTAGCGCCCAGTCTTTTCTAAGAGGTGATTTCGACTGCGCTAAAAGCGCGCCCCTTCGGGAACGAAAAATACATTATATCCTTACAGCTATTTTTTTATCATACATTTGAAATCGCAAGAGCTCGGTATGATAGAGGTTACTTTAGGTTGATTTTGCTTGAGTAGTATACTTTTTTCAGAAACTACTTGACATTTCAGGGAAAACGTTGTAGTATAATAGGGCAGTCAAAAATTGCATATAGGGGTATAGTTCAGCTGGTAGAATAACGGTCTCCAAAACCGCAGGTCGTGGGTTCGAATCCTACTGCCCCTGTTAAAAATCCGAAAGAGAAATCTTTCGGATTTTTCATTTGTGTCCGTAGGACATAATCTCGTTTGGGTGCATAGCACACAATATCATTTGACTATATTGACTTTGCTATGTCTAAATTGTTCATTTTATGCTACACACTCGAAAAATGTTGCATTTTTCATAAAAGTATGATATAAGTGAAAAGGAAGAAAAATAAGGACAAGAGAGAAAATGATACGCTGGATTGTCAAGAATCATACTTGTTCATATTTTAAAATAAATGTGAACTGCTGTGCAGACGGACTTTTGTAATGATGAAGTTTATGACAATCGGCGCGTTGAAAGGATGAATTTATGATGCGAGTGGAAAATCAAACCTTTGATAAAGAGAGAGAGTTTTACGGCAGCTCCGATGTGACGGTTGTGAATTGTAAGTTTGAGGGACCGGCGGACGGCGAGAGTGCCTTTAAGGAGAGCCGGAATGTGACGGTGGACGGTTGCTTGTGGAATTTGCGGTATCCGTTCTGGCATGATGCCGGGGTGACTATGAAGAATACGGAGCTGACGGAGCTTTGCCGTGCGGCGTTCTGGTATTCCGAGAAGATTGAGATTACGGATTCCAAGCTTCACGGCGTGAAGGCTATGCGTGAGTGCTCAGATATTGCGATTCGTAAGAGTGACATTGTGTCTCCGGAGTTCGGCTGGTCGGTACATGATATCCGCGTGGAGGACAGTACGGCAGCAGGTGAGTACTTTATGATGCGTTCTTCGGATATCACGTTTAAAAACGTGGAGTTTACCGGAAAGTACTCCTTCCAATACGTGGAGAATGCGGTGATTGAGAATTGTGTGTTACATACGAAGGATGCCTTCTGGCATGCGAAAAACGTAGTGATTAAGAATTGTGTGGTAGAGGGCGAGTATCTGGCGTGGTATGCGGAAAATATTACCTTTGAGAATTGTAAGATTTCCGGTACCCAGCCGTTCTGTTACTGCAAGAATTTGAAGCTTATCAATTGCGAGATGATTGATGCGGATTTGAGCTTTGAGAAATCGGAGGTAGAGGCAGAGCTGACTGCTCCGGTTCTTAGCATTAAGAATCCGAAGTCCGGCTACATCAAAGTCCCGGCGGTGGACGAACTGATTATGGACGATCCGGAAGCGAAGTGTCAGGTG
This sequence comes from uncultured Lachnospiraceae bacterium, assembly GCA_964545045.1. Lineage (GTDB taxonomy): Bacteria > Bacillota > Clostridia > Lachnospirales > Lachnospiraceae > SIG307. Next base: position 71,120 of record CAZJEN010000007.1, read on the forward strand.
TTGGTCGGTTAGATGAAGGCATCGCCGGTGATGAGCACGGTATGAGCGCAGATAAATAGTATCATAGGTTACATATAAACGCCCGAAGGTGTGCAGAAATGTCCTTCGGGCGTTGTTTTTTGAGCGTAATTAATGTAAGCAGTAAGTGGATCTACAGGCAGAAACATAGTTATTTCTTAAATTTCTATCGTCTTTCCGCAGGAAAGATATTCTAACCGTTCCATCCGTTCCTTTAAGTAGGCGAACTGTTCCTCACCGGTACAGTGGCCCGTAAAGTAACGGGTGGTATATTTGTTTAAATCCTTGGCGGCAGCGTCTAAGGCTTCGCCCGGTTCTAATTTCATGAAGTGGAAGCCTCCCACCAAAACATCCGGAGCAAACCACTCCATAATGTTTTGAATACCCTTGTGGGAACATCCGCTGATGAGAACTTTTTTATCGTTTTCCTCAATCAGAAGATATTGTTCATGGCGAAAGTCATCCGGTACGTGACTATTTCCAGTCAAAACAGTCAGGCCGAAGCAGCCCAGGTCACAAGAACGGGTGCGTTTGTTGCAGGAAAAGAGGGTCAGACCCGGTGCTAATATGCAGGTTTCGTCGGTAATATGCATTCTGTTTTGTTCTACAAGAGTAGTCTCTAAGCTCACATCCAACCCGATGTATTTATCCGAAGCATTGAAATGTGGCTCAAATGCAAACCGGTTGATATAAACGGTCGCTTTTTTGTTCAAAGAGAGAAAGGTTTGCAGTCCGCCTCCGTGGTCGTAATGTCCGTGGGAAAGTACGGCGATGTCTACCGCGGACAGGTCAATGCCAAGGGTCTCTGCATTTTTTGCGAACAAATCGCTTTGTCCCATATCAAATAATATGTTATGTGTGTCGGTTTCGATGTACAGGCTGAGACCGTGCTCTGTCTGCATATCGTCCCGCTCGGTTGTGTTTTCCAGTAAGGCTGTGATTTTCATGGCGGAGGTCCTTTCTTTCCATAAGTCTGCACCGGCTGTGCTTCCGGGGGAGAAGTACATTATACGGCGAAAAAATGCCGCGTACCTCTGCTTGCAGTGTAGCATGATTTGTTCTTTTTTTCAAGAAAAAGTGCCGTGTTCGATTGACAGTACCCGTCGGATAAGGCATAATGAAATATGTGAACGGCGACAGTTGTATGAAACGGTGTTTGGTATTTTACAGCGGTAACAAATGAGATAATATGAGAAGATTGAAATATAGAGAAGAGGGGATAAAATCATGGGAAAAGACGAAAGCAATTTTTGCGCTATGATGTCGCGCATGAAATATATTGACCGCTGGGCACTGATGCGGAATTCCTGTACGGAAAATATTTGCGAGCACTCCCTGGAGGTGGCGATGATTGCCCATATGCTGTGCATTATCGGCAACAAGCGCTTCGGGAAGAATCTGGACGCCAGTAAGGCGGCGTTAATCGGTATGTACCACGATACCACGGAGATTATTACCGGCGATATGCCGACGCCGGTGAAGTATTATAACGAGACCATACAGACGGTGTTCCATAAGATTGAGGATGCGGCGGCGGAGACGCTGCTTGGCATGCTTCCGGAGGATTTGCGGGAGGAATTCCACAGCCTGTATTTTAAGCAGGAGGAGGACGCATATCTTTGGAAGCTGGTAAAGGCAGCGGACAAGTTTTCCGCGCTGATTAAGTGTATGGAAGAGAAAAAAGCAGGCAACAAGGAATTTGACAGTGCCTTCAAATCTACGAAGGCTTCCATCATTGCCATGGAGCTGCCGGAGGCGGACTGCTTTATGGAAGAGTTCATTCCGGCGTATAACAAGAATCTGGATGAGTTGCAGAAACGATAGAACCGGAGGTGCACAAACTGTAGCTGTGTTGGGGAACAAACTACAGAAGGAGGCATAAGCATGAAAGCAGTAATCTTTGACATGTTCGAAACCTTGGTGACACTACACAGCGTACCGCGGTATTTCGGACGAAACATTGCGGCGGATTTGGGCGCGGATATCGATGAATTTTATCCGCTGTGGCATGAGACGGAAGAGGCCCGTAGTAAGGGAAAGATGACCTTTGAAGAAGCCCTTTACTGGATTGGGGAACGTACAAATTATGCTCATCCGGAGCGGATTCCTAAGGCGATAGAAAAACGCCATGCTTTTAAGTCGGAAAGTCTTCAGAAAGTGGAGTATCGTATCGTTGCCCTGCTTCGGGAGTTAAAGGAACGGGGCTATAAAGTCGCTCTCATCAGCAATTGTTTTCCGGAAGAAGGGGAGGTTATTCGGAAAAGTGTAATGGCTCCACTCTTTGATGTGATGATGCTTTCCTGCGAACAGGGAGTGCAAAAGCCGGAGCATGAGATATTTGAGCGGTGCCTCGCGGAGCTTGCCGTAGCACCGGAGGATTGCCTGTATGTAGGAGATGGCGGAAGCATGGAGCTGGAAACCGCCCGGTCTTTTGGAATGAAGACCTTGCAGGCAGGATGGTTTGTGAAAAATGAACAGGATGACTGGAAAAAAGAAGGCTTTGCATCGGCTACGGCACCGGAAGAGGTGCTGACGACATTGGCAGAGGCATAAGTGTTTTAAGGGATAAAGTAAGAAAGGAAAACGGTAGCGGCGGTACCGATGTGCCGCGGAAACGGCCGGAACGGAGGAACGATTTGGAGATCAATCAACCGAACAACGGACAGACGACAGACACCCCCCACAAGCGGCGGGTCAGATATAAGGGAACCCATCCGAGGGCGTTCCACGAAAAGTACAAGGAGGCTAACCCGGAAAAGTACGCGGACACCATTGAAAAGGTCATCCGCAAGGGCAGTACTCCGGCGGGGATGCACATTTCCATTATGGTGGATGAGATTCTGGATGTGTTAAAGATTCAGCCGGGAGAGCAGGGCTTGGATGCGACGCTGGGCTATGGCGGACATACAAGTGCGATGCTTGCAAAGCTGGAAGGAAAAGGCCATATGTATGCCTTGGATGTGGACCCGATTGAGATTGTGAAAACGAAGAAGCGTTTGGAGGATAAGGGCTACGGAGAGGATATTATCACCATTTGTCAGACCAATTTTGCCAATATCGACAAAGTGGCGGAACAAGCCGGGAAGTTTGATTTTGTGCTGGCGGATTTGGGCGTTTCTTCCATGCAGATTGATAACCCGGAGAGGGGCTTTTCCTATAAGGTAGAAGGACCGCTGGATTTGAGGCTGGACCCGGAGCACGGGCAGTCTGCGTCAGAGCGTCTGCGCAGTATTTCCAAGGAAGAATTCATCGGCATGATGGTGGAGAATTCTGACGAGCCTTACGCAGAGCAGATTGCGAAAGTAGTGTTTCAGAAAATGAAACGCGGGGCAAAGTTTGAAACTACCACAGAACTGCGTGAGGCTATTGAGGAGGCGCTTTCCAAGCTTCCGGCCGCAGAATATAAGGAAGCGGTGAAAAAGTCCTGTGCCAGAGTATTTCAGGCATTGCGCATTGATGTAAACAGCGAGTTTGAGGTGTTGTATGCGTTCCTTGAAAAGCTTCCGGGGATTTTAAAGCCGGGAGCGCGGGTGGCGATTTTGACCTTCCATTCGGGAGAGGACCAGCTGGTAAAGAAATCTTTTAAACAGCTGAAAAAGGAAGGCATCTACAGCGATGCATCGGAGGATGTGATACGTCCCTCAGCGGCGGAATGTCAGCGGAATCCGCGGGCAAAGTCCACGAAATTAAGGTGGGCGGTAAAGGCGTAGATTTGCGGAGTCGGTGAATACGCATAATGGTGTAGGAAGCGTGTCGGGAAAAGATAAAGATAGATGCGGTCGGAAAGCGACGGCGCAAGCAATAGAAAGAAAAGGAGAAGGATTATGTCAGAAAAAAGATTACAGGAATGGCTGACCCCGATTTGGAAGGGCGGCGAAATTTGGGAAGAATCCGTATGTTTTTATGAGGATGCAGACAAAAAGGAGCAGGGAGGAAATCTCCTTTATACCCCGAAGAAGATTGTGAAGATTGCAAACCACGACGGTACGGTGGAGTACGAGGAAGGCAAGGATTATACCGTAACGGAACGGGGCATTGTGCGTACTGCGGACAGCCGTATTCCGGTACTGACAAGAGATGAGTATTGCAAGCCGTACAACGACGAGCCGTGGGCGGGCTGGCTGTGCCTGGCGGGAAAGAAGGAATTCACCATGATTCTCCCGTTTGTATATAAGTATCAATCCCTGGTGACTTATGAGACAGAGGAAGAGTGGACCGGTCTTGTGCCGGAGCGTATGGGCACACGTCTTACCAAGACCTATGAGAAATTAGAGAGCGGCAAGCCGCTTCACATTGTATATTTCGGCGATAGCATTACGGCGGGCTGGGAAGCCAGCGGTGCCGACGAGCCGGCGGTGGATATGGGCTCCTTAAACCCGATGAAGGTGCAGTCCGACCGTTACCCGCATATGCCGGTATGGGCGGAGCTGGTGACACGGAAGCTGCGCGAAGCGTATCCGCAGGCAGAGATTACGAAGGATAACTTATCCGCAGGCGGTTCCACCGCAAAGTGGGGCGTGGATAACGTAAATACGTTGTTTGACCGTGTGGAGAAGCCGGACCTGGTATTTGTGGGCTTCGGTATGAACTGTATGTGGGACCCGACGGAGCAGTTTATGGGATATATCAAGGAAATCGTTGGGGAGATTAAAAAGAGGAATCCGGACTGCGAGTTTGTGCTGTACCCGGCCATGACCGCCAATACAGAGATTCCGACCTATCAGAACGACGGATTGCTGAATTACGAAAAGGCTCTGACGGACTACGCAAAGGCGCAAGAAGGCATGGCAGCGGCACCGGTACACAGTATGTTCCGGGAGATGGAGAGCCGGGGTAAGAAGTACTTTAACTACACCGGGAACTGCGTAAACCATCCGAATGATTTCGCAATCCGGTTGTACGGGCAGACGATATACGAGGCAATTTCGAAGTAAGGACAGTAACAATGGCGGTAATGTGCCCGGAAGGAGCGCGGGGTACGATAGACAAGGTTTACAAAAAGGAGAAGGCTTATGAAATTCAGCAACGGATGTTGGTTACAAAAGGAAGGGGTGCAGCTGTTTGCACCGGCAGAAGCGTATTTTATTACGAAAACGGACACTGAGGTAACGATTTGTGCACCGACCGGTCGTGTGTATAACAAGGGATGTACCTTGGGCGGTATTAACCTGACGGTAAAGGTAAGTTCCCCGCGAAAGGATGTACTTCGTGTGCAGACCTACCATCACTTAGGCGCGGTGGTGAAGGAGCCGGCCTTTGAACTGAACATGCAGGAATGTCCGCTTACTGTAACGGAGGACAATGAGAAAATCGTGGTGGAAAGCGGCAGTCTTTCCTTGGTGATTACGAAGGAGCCGTGGTCCATGACTTACATGAAAGACGGCAAGGTGCTGACCAAGAGTGCCGGCAAGGACTTGGCTCTGGTGAAGACCGACTGGAAGGGCGACTATTACGACAAGGGCGACTATGTAGATACCTACATTCGTCAGCAGCTTTCTCTTGGTGTGGGCGAGCTTCTGTACGGCACCGGCGAGCATTTTACTCCGTTTGTAAAGAACGGTCAGAGCATTGATATTTGGAACGAGGACGGCGGCACCAGCACGGAGCAGGCCTACAAAAACATTCCGTTTTATGTGTCCAACAAGGGCTACGGGGTATTGGTGAATCACCCGGAAAAGGTGTCCTTTGAGCTGGGTACCGAAATGGTGACGAGAGCGGAGTTTTCCGTGGAGGGCGGGTATCTGGACTACTTCCTGTTCGGGGGAGATTCCATGAAGGATGTGCTGGTGGCATATACGGATTTGACGGGTAAACCGTCCCTGCCGGCACCGTGGACCTTCGGTTTGTGGTTGTCCACCTCTTTTACCACCAGCTACGACGAAGCAACGGTCATGAGCTTTATCGACGGTATGCTCACGCGTGGCATTCCGCTTCGGACCTTCCATTTCGACTGCTGTTGGATGAAGGAATTCCATTGGTCGGATTTTGTGTGGGATGAGCGGGTGTTCCCGGACCCGGAGGGGATGTTAAAGCGAATTAAAGAAAAGGGCTTAAATATTTGCGTTTGGATTAATTCCTACATCGGGCAGGAGTCCAAGCTCTTTGCGGAGGGAATGGAGAAGGGCTACTTTATCAAGCGTCCGAACGGTCAGGTGTACCAGTGGGATATGTGGCAGCCGGGCATGGCCATCGTGGATTTTACCAATCCGGCGGCTTACGCATGGTTCCAGGAAAAGCTGGAAGTGCTGTTAGATATGGGCGTGGACTGCTTTAAGACGGATTTCGGCGAGCGTATCCCGGTGGATGCGGTGTACTTTGACGGCTCCGACCCGAAGAAAATGCACAACTATTACACCCATTTATATAACAAATGCGTTTACGAACTTCTGGAGCGCAAGCGCGGCAAAGGCGAAGCAGTGCTGTTTGCCCGTTCCGCAACCGTGGGAGGACAGCGGTTCCCGGTACACTGGGGCGGTGACTGCTGGTCGGATTACGAATCCATGGAAGAGAGCCTGCGGGGCGGACTTTCCCTGCTGATGAGCGGCTTCGGCTTCTGGGCTCACGACATCGGCGGCTTCGAGCATACCTCCACTCCGGATGTGTACAAGCGTTGGGTGGCCTTCGGTCTTTTGTCCTCCCACAGCCGTCTCCACGGCAGTACCTCCTACCGGGTACCGTGGGTGTACGATGAGGAAGCGGTGGATGTGTGCCGGTTCTTCACCCGCCTGAAAGCAAAACTGATGCCGTACCTGTACGAGACGGCCATCTATACAAGCAACACCGGCATCCCGACCATGCGCAGCATGGTACTGGAATTCCCGGAGGATAAGAACTGCAGCTACTTGGACAAGCAGTACATGTTGGGTGACAGTCTCCTTGTGGCTCCGATTTTCCGTGAGGACGGCATCGGCGAATTCTACCTGCCGGAGGGTACTTGGACTAACTTCTTCACCGGCAAGGAATACGAGGGCGGTAAGTGGTACAGCGAGCACCACGATTACTGCAGCATTCCGCTGATGGTAAAGGAAGGTTCTATTATTGCTCTTGGTGCAAAGGACGATGCGCCGGATTATGACTACGCCGACGGCGTGGAACTGCGTGTCTACGGCCTTGCGGACGGCATGACTCTGACCAAGTCCGTGTACAGCATGGCAAAGGAAGAGGACATTATCCTGACCGTAAGCCAGAAGGACGGTAAGGTGGAATTTGACGTAGATGCGGAGGAAGGCAAGGCATTTACGGTGAGACTCATGAACCGGAAGGTAGAGAGCGTTGAGGGAGCGAAGGTGACGCTTGACGGGGAAGATACGGTGGTGGAGTTTTAAGAAAGAACCGTTGCAGAAAATGTGACAGTTCGGGTTATTGAAAAGGGGGAGATAGAATGGCGAGACAAAAAGGTAAGAAAATCGGACGTGCGTTGGGAATTTCTTTGGCAGCGGTGGTGCTTGTGCTCGGAGTGCTGTTTTCTGTTTGGTACGCATCTTTTGCCGATATGAAAAAGGCGGAGACTGCCTATTTTGACAAGGACGGAAAGTTTGTGTGCAGTGAGGAGAATCCGTTCCGGGAGGAACTGCTGTCAAAGCTGGTTTCGGTTTGTACGAAGCCGGGGAGCTTGGAAGAAGCTTCGCCCTATGCCTGGGATAAGACGTTACTGGAAAACAGGGATGAGAATTTCAGCGAATTTACGATTCTGGCAAAGGATGGAGCAAAGTACGAAATCTACGACTATGCACCGCTATCACCGAACTACGACATAGAAGGCGTCACGTTGATGAAGCGTCCGCAGCGTTATCTCTATATCGAGAGGACCAAAGGGGAGAAGAACCTGATCTATCGTGTGAAATTTGACGAAACGGCAGAAGAAATATGGGAGCTCATCGGCAAGGCAAAGGGTTACGCCTACAATCAGATGGGAACCTTTCGGGCAACCGTGGTAAAATGCTCGGAAGAATCGCGGTCCGGCATACTGGATACGCCGGAATATGGCAGAATAAGCGTCAGAGCACAAAGCTTCGGCTGGGCGAAGCTGGGGGATACGGTGGAAGTTACGATGTTGCAGCAGACATCACGCTTTGGGATAAACGATGTACCATGGGTAAGGATAAAGAAGGTGGAGTAGGGAATACTCTAAAATGAAGACAACACGCAGAAATTGCGTGTTGTTTTTTGTGCGACGGAAACAGTACAATTTTCAATAAAAAAAGAAACGAGCAACCTTTTCCGGCCCGAAGGCTTTACTCAGTAACAAAACCCGTTTCTTGGAAAGGAAGCGAGCTACCCGCTTGGGCCATAAGGCCGTACACGACACAAAACCCGCTTCTGGGGTTTATGATACGCGGGGGAGAAGGAAATGTCAAGGGAAAAATGAGTTAACGTTCAAGATATTGAACGTTATTGAAAAAAGAGGTAGTGCTGGAATATACTTGGAATTGAACTGTAAAACATACTTAACATAGTAAGGAAGTAGTCAGAATAGGCTGAAAACAATAGAGAAGGACTATTGAAATTAGATGCATGTTGTGGTAGAATGATAATAGATCAGGGGCGTTGGTAAATCGGAAAATTAAACAAAATTATATTAGGAGGTTACTGATGATGAGTAAAGGAAATACAAAAGTGCACAGTATTTTTCTTCTGGATAGGGAGAAAGTGGAAAAGGAATTCGCTATCAATAAAGAAGCGTCAGTAAATGATTTAATAGATAGATTGATAAGAAATAGTGCAAGAAAATATAATGAACAACAATTAAGGGATAATGCATATGTTGATTCGTTCAGTGTACGTCTTTTTTTCTGCGCAGAAGCAAGAAAAGAGAATAAGTTAGTGACGTTTTGTAGACCTTTTGTGAGAGAAGACCAAGATATTTTGAAAAAGTATCCGGTAATGACTTCTTCAGTCATGTTTATTTGGAGTGAAGAAAATATTTTTGTGGTGACGACGGGGCAGGGATTTCGTGTAATTGATGAATTTTGCGTGCCAAGATTCGGTATGCTTGTAGTGAGTATGTTTAAAGAGATGTTCCGTGTCTTGGCACTAGATAGTAATGGAATGTCGAGTATCATACATAGTAGTAAAACTATATATGCAAATGAAGTTGATTTTATTAATGTAGAGGATCTTGATACCGTGTTTAAAGGAGTTACAGGGAGGATAAATAGCCAAGAGATAGTTAGGAGATTGCTGCGTTTGAAAGGTGATTCTAAAAAGAACAGTATAAAAGTAATAGCAAGAAATTCTGTTCAGTTTAGCAGCTCACTAGATTATGAGGGGTTGCTTCATGTTTTAAAGCAGTTGAATCAGTATGATTATTCGAAACTTCAAGACGGATTCAATTTAATTCTTCCTTTGGATTCAAAAAAAGATGCGAGTGATGTAGGAAAAAATGATAATAAGGTTATTGAACGAATATATGAAGCTATTATAAAGAATGAGAAGATCCCTTTTGATATATTTCATCGTTCGACAAACGAATTTATTGAGGCTGATAGATATCAGCTCACGGTGATTGGAGTTGATGGAGTAATAGAGGTATATGATCTTGATGCAACTAAGTTGATTAAGGAAGGTTATGAGTTATACAGAGCAGGGAGAGACAGCTCTTTGGAACTATTTTCTGAATTTGTGCATTTGACTAAGTTATGTGCGATAAGAGAAGAAAGGGTGGTGACAGATGATAAGTTGTTAAAACATGTTTCCGGTTCGATTGAGGTTGATGAAAGGAGTTATTATATCTTTTATGGAGAGTATTATTGTTTGAGTGAAGCGTATAGTGAGAGGTTGAATAAGTCATTGAAAGGGAAATTAGAGGTAGTTCGACCGAAAAAATATTTGGCGACGGAATGGGAAAAAGAGGACAAGGAAGATGACTTTAATTTGAAGGTTTCGAATGAGGAAGGATATATTCATTTGCATAAGATAAAGCCGGAACTTATTGAATTTGCAGATTTGTTAAAGGTAGAGGAGGAAGAAATAACAGTTGTGCATGTTAAGGATAAATTTGATGACGATATGCGTGCATTAGATCGTCAGGTTGAGTTGTCTTTAACAAGGGTTTTTGATTTGAAAAACAATAATAGCGATGCATATTTCCGGAAGTTGTATCAAAATGCTAATAGAAGTCGGGCGGGAAGAAATATAACAGAGTTTTTTAAAAGTGAAGATGAGTTTATTAATGTTATGAAAGAGAAAAGCATACGTTACATAATTGCTATACGACCTCCGAAGAAAAATCTATTAGAGAATAAATCAAATATTGCTAAACATTGTTTGAATGCTTTGATTTTGAGGTGTTTGAGTCGAGGAGTAGATTTGGGAATAGACATTGTTTGAAAGGATACATATGAAAGTAATTTTAAAACCATTATTTGAGATATTAACTGGAGATGTTGCTGTTTGTAACAATATCATTTACAATTATTTTATTATGCTTGGGGTAGGAGAAATTGCATTCCGGTTGGCATATGATACAGTAGGACGAGGTTACCGTAGTGGCGATATACATGGAAAAGCTATGGGGTCTTTGCTCCATTGGAGTATACGCTTGATTATCTATGTGGTGATTGCTTATATATTGCGCGGTATATTATGGATAAATGCGATAATAGAGAGTATTCCGACTTGGGTATGGTGGTTGCTTTTGGGAGGAGCCGCGCTGATTATAGGGATTATGGCTTTTTTGATTATTTGGAAAAATGGAAAGAAAGATGATGCTTGAAAAAGTTAAACAGGCATCCTTCTTGATGAAGGATGCCTGTTTGGCTGCTTAATTATTTGCATCCAATACTTTCAACATTTCTTTTGCAATTGCATGTATAACAGGTACAGCAACAGAATTGCCAAATTGCTTGTAAGCTTGTGTATCACTTACAGGAATTATGTAATTGTCAGGGAAACCTTGTAGTCTTGCTGCTTCACGAGGGGTGAGTTTTCTCGGGTTTTTATCGGCTTGCTTGATAAGAATTTCGCTTCCGTCTTTATAGTAGCGTGCGGAAATTGTATTTGTATATGGGCTATTCTCATCGAAAAGGGTATAGCCAAATCCTTTTCCGTTCTTTTTATTCTCAACTTTTCTTCGCTGGTGTCCTTGCCATAATTCATCGGAGATAGTATATTTTTCATCCACATTTTTTTCAAGAATAGTACCCACAGAAGTTTTTGAACATGGCGGAACAGGAGGTGTGAAGTTACTGTAGTTAAGAACGGTACGTTTATCAAAACCAACAATATAGATTCGTTCACGATTCTGAGGAACACCAAAATCTTTTGCTTTATAAACTAAAAGATTAACATCATAATCCAATTCCTTTAATGTGTTCTCGATTACTTCATATGTATGTCCATGGTCGTGAGAAAGTAAGTTGCGTACGTTCTCAAGCAAAAATGCTTTTGGGCGTTTTGCTTTTAAGATTCGGGCGATTTCAAAGAAGAGAGTTCCTCTGGTATCTTCAAAACCGAGTTTTTTTCCGGCTTGACTGAATGCCTGACATGGGAAGCCTCCGACCAAAATATCATGGTCAGGGATAGCAGTTTCAGCTATCTGTGTAATATCACCATGTGGTTGATCGCCGAAATTTGCACGATATGTTTTTACGGCAAAAGAGTCGATTTCACTGCTGAAAACAGACTTTGTCTGACCTGTCAAATGAAATCCTAGTCTTGTACCTCCTATCCCTGCAAACAGGTCAATCATAGAATACTTTGCATTCGGATTAGATGGAAAAGGTGTTGCTTCCGGAAAGTCCAGAATACATTTTAATTCAAGAGCGGAAGGCATACTTTCTCCATTTTCCCATCTTCGTATTGTTCGGTCGCCGTATTTTGGCATGCCAACGGCATCTGCTAATTCTTTTTGCGTCATATGTAAACGCATACGCTTTTCATAGACAAGTTTTGCTGTACATGTACTGTCCTTTTGTGTTATAATTGACATAGAGTAAATCTCCTTGTTCCTTTGTGGTAACAAGAGGGAGAACTGTCCTCTTATTGTCACAATTATAGCACGGAATAAAATAAAAGTAAAGAGGTGTTTTGTTATGGGTATTATTTCATTGGATGAATATTTGAAAATGGTAAAGGAAGAGAGAGGAGCTTTTTTTGTTCAGCCATACGATTTGACATATCAATGTTTTGAGAGGCTTGGTTATGATAAGAAGTCGCCTGAATTTTTTTGTCAAAACGCAAGTGAAGTGGTGGAACAATTACGAAAGGAAGGTTGGGAGGAGTTTTGTAAGCTGGAGGAATCTTTTACATCAAAGATGCTCAAAAAATTAATTGATAAGGAAATTGTAAAAGATATGGATGCAGAGGAGGCTATTACGTGGTTTGCAGAGACATATCCGAATCATATTTATCAATTAAACTTGTCAAACACACAGAGCCGCAGAAGCAGGGCGGGGAAGGAGTTTGAAGCAATTATTGAATTAATTTTACTTGGTGCAAATATATCCATAGATAGTCAGGGAAATATAGGAAAAGCCTACTTTGTAGATAAAGGTTTGGGGAAATTGGTGGATGCAGTCTCTCCAGGTGTTGTTGAATTTGTAGAGAATAAGCGGAATACAGTGTTGATAAGTGCAAAGACTACTTTACGAGAAAGATGGCAGGAAGTTCCGGAAGAGATGGGGAGAACTGGGGCGAGTGAAATGTTCTTAGCAACATTGGATGAAAACATTAGTCAGGAAGTGTTTGATACTTTGTATGAAGCTAACATACAGGTAACGACTACACGCAGAATTAAAGAGGAAAAGTATAATTCAAATAACAGAGTGCTTACGTTTGAGGATTTAATTGGAATATGTATCGATAAAGGAAGAAGATGGGAAAATTTCGAATATTCCGTAGAACAGAAAAAGTATATAGTAGAGTTACTGGGCAAACAGAAGGTTAAGCATGAAACACATCGGTTTGTAAAGAATGTATTTGAGAATAGATTAAATGCATATATTACAGGCATTGAGAAGCAACAATAAAAAGTGAGAGTCTTTGTGGATGTTGCTTCTCATATTTGGGAATTATCAGGGGCGTGAAAAAAGTGACAGATGTTTTGACAAAAGAGCAACGAAAAAGGAATATGCAAGGGATAAGATCTAAAGACACCAAAATAGAAGTCATTCTAAGAAAAGAACTTTGGAAGAGTGGAATTCGTTATAGAAAGAATTATGATAAGCTTCCGGGAAAACCAGATATTGTTTTGACAAAATATAAGATAGCAATCTTTTGTGATAGTGAATTTTTTCATGGAAAAGACTGGGAAGTACTGAAACCCCGGTTGGAAAAGGGAGAGAATAGTGAATTTTGGGTTGCTAAAATATCTAGAAACAGGGAGCGCGATGATGAAGTAAATAAAAGATTATTGTTCATGGGCTGGACAGTAATTCGCTTTTGGGGAAATGATATTAAGAAAAAAACGGATGAGTGTATTAGGGTGATTCAGGAGACTATTTTTGATATAAAAGTAGGAGAAGACGAAATGGGATATGATGGTTAAAAAATAAAGGTTGGAAAGGAAAGGACTATGGAAAATAAATACAAACATATGGAAATGATTCAAAATGTAATAAACAGAATGGCGGCTAATTCATTTTCGCTGAAAGGGTGGGCTGTTACACTTATTGCAGGGATATTTGCATTGGCTAGTAAAGATGCTGATAAAAAGTATTTTTTTGTTGCCTATATTCCAATAGTAGTCTTCTGGCTTTTAGATTCGTATTATTTATTTCAGGAGAGATTATACCGTGCATTGTATAATAAAGTAAGAAAATTAAATGAAAATGAGATTGATTTTGATATGAATGCTAATAAAGCGGAATTTAAGAGAGGAAATAATGTGGTTTGGAAATGTTTTTTTTCGAAAACGGAGATGTGGTTTTATCTTCCTCTTGCTCTTGTATCTGCTGGAATAATTATTATTTCTTATGCTTTATAGTGAGAAAAACTATGTACGGGTTTGCGGAGAAAAGAATGCATTAAGGGGAGTGTTTGAATATAGGACTTGATTGGGTAAAATATTTATATCAATGTAAAGGTGACATAAAACATATATATTGGGAGGTTGATGAAAATGGCTCATAAAACATTTATATCATATAAATATAGTGAAGCACAAGAATTACGTGATAAAATTATAGAGGCATTAGGTGAAGATGCTAGTTACTATAAAGGGGAAACGAGTGAATCACCGGATTTGACAGATACGTCTACGGAAAATATTAAGAAAAATTTAAAGGATATGATGTATGATACTTCAGTTACAATTGTTATCATTTCGCCGAATATGAAAGAAAGTAAGTGGATTGATTGGGAAATAGAGTATTGTTTGAAATCAATAACCAGGAAGAATCGTACCTCGCACACTAATGGAGTGGTTGGTGTTATCATGAAATATAATGGTGGATATTCATGGTTGAAAACAACTGTGGAAGAAGAGGATGGGTGTTCTTTTACAACATATGAAAGCAGTAAAATGTATGACATAATAAATAAAAATCGTTTTAACCAAAATCCAAAGGTATACACATGTCAAACGTGTAAAACGGTAAATAAACTTAGTGGTTCATATATAGCACTGGTGGAAGAAGATGATTTTCTGTCTAATCCTACTAAATATATTGATAATGCTTATGATAAAAGTGAGAATGATGCTAGTGGATATGATTTGTGCAAGCAAAAGTGATTGAATATGGCTAAAACGGGAAAAAAGGCGGGAGAACGCGCGATGATATTTGATGGATTATTGAAAAGAGTAAAGCGAAGGAAAAGAATCTTTATTTCGTATGAATCGACAAGAAGTGGAGATGCAAAAGTAATAGAAAATTTTTTTGCATCAAACAATTGTGATGTGGTGATTGATAAGAATGTTCACGATTCGTTTTATTCATTTATGGACAAAATAGAGGATTGTGACTGTGTAGTGATGATCTTAAATAAACTATTTTTTGAGTCAGTATTTTGTACTTATGAATTATTGCGCAGTTATGCGTGCAGTAAAAAGATTTATCCAATTTTGATTCAAGGCTTAGATATCAGAGAGGAGGATATGAGAAAGAGATATTATAATCTGGTATGTAATAGAGAAGAATGTTTGTCATCTGAGCAAGAGAAATTTTTCCGCGAGGAGACTTCTTCGTTTAAAAAATATAATAATACGATTGTAAGGCTGTTAAATGAGGTGAGTTATCCTTATTATGGAAGTGGGTTAATGAAAATATGTAATGAGATATATAAAGAGATTTTTCGAAAAGAGGCGGTGATTAAGGAAGTAGATGAATGGGAGATAAGAGGATTTGCATTGCACGATTTAGATTTGATACAGGATATAGAATTAAGGAGCGAGTTTATATGGTTTATTGGAGATTTGAGAAGATGTACATCTTTTAGGATGAGTAAGTTTTATGAAGATGCTTTTGGCGAAAAGGAATGGAAGTTTAAGAATTATCAAATAATGAATGGAAGTATAGGGATAACATTTAGAATATTTGTAGAAGACAAAGAAGGAAAAGAGGGAGTACTAGATGTTTATGACATATGTGGATTGATATATAATAGAACGAGTTACAGCGAGAATCATTTGAGGTATTATTTTGAAGTCTATAATAGGAATAAGTATAAAGATTATTTAAGACAACTAGAGTTGACAGAATCTTTGAGGGATATGGAAATAATTAACGATTTTATTAATAACGGGAAGAAAAAACAGAGAATATCCCTATTATATGAAGATGGGAATGCTTTGGAGAATATGAATATTAAGTTAGAATAGTGGGCGTTTTGAAAAGCTCTAGGAGGTCCTCCCATGAAATCAATCAAAGTAGTAGCCGCCATCATTCTCCACGACAATCAAATTTTTGCCACCCAACGCGGGTACGGCGATTTTAAAGGCGGTTGGGAGTTTCCGGGCGGCAAGGTGGAGCCGGGCGAGAGCCCGCAGGAGGCGCTTCGGCGGGAGATTCGTGAGGAGCTTGCCATGGAGATTGAGGTAGGCGAGTTGTTTGAGACGGTGGAGTACGATTATCCGACGTTTCATTTGTCCATGGATTGTTTCCTGTGTAAGATAAAGTCCGGGACGCCGGTGCTGTTGGAGCATGCGGCGGCGAAGTGGCTCGCGCCGGAGGAGCTGGATTCGGTGGCGTGGTTGCCGGCGGATTTGGGACTCATTGAACAGTTGAAAGGCAAATTTTATGCAGTACAATAATACAATCCGCGCCATTTTCCATTCCCGTCCCAACCGTTTTATTGCACATGTTTACGTGGACGGCGTCTTGGAGACGGTGCATGTGAAGAATACCGGGCGGTGCAAGGAGCTTTTGGTGCCGGGGGCGACGGTGATTTTGGAGGTGTCGGACAATCCGGCGCGGAAGACGAAGTACGATTTGATTGCGGTGTACAAGGAGGGCCTGGGGCTGGTGAATATGGACAGTCAGGCGCCCAATCAGGTGGTGGGAGAATGGCTGCGGGAGAGAGGGCATTTTCCTGAGCTGACCCTTGTAAAGCCGGAGTATACCTACGGGGCGTCCCGTGTGGATTTTTATTTTGAATATGCCGGGAAGCGGGCGCTCATGGAAGTGAAGGGCTGTACCCTGGAGCGGGAGGGCATCGGGTATTTTCCGGATGCGCCCACGGAGCGGGGTGTGAAGCATTTAAACGAGCTGGCGGCTGCGGTGGATGCCGGGTACGAGGCGTATCTGGCCTTTGTGATTCAGATGCCGGGAGTGGAGGTAGTGCTTCCGAATATCGAGACTCACAAGGAGTTCGGCGAGGCTCTTGACCGGGCGGTGCAGGCCGGTGTGAAGGTGCTGTATTTGCAGTGTGAGATGGGGGAGGATGAGATGAGAGTTGTAGGGTGTAAAGAGAAGGAGTAATGTTGCCGGCGACGGCCGGAGAGTGAGAATAGGTAAAGTTAGAAAAGCCGCAACGGACATCTTGGACGTGTTGCGGCTTTGGTGCTATTTTCTGCGTTGTTCTCTTAGTTCAGTTACTTTTTGGAAGGCTTCTTCTAGAGGAAGTTCGCGTCCGGCTTCCATATCAGCGATTCCTTTATCCAGTTTGTGGAATAAGCCCGGTTCTTCTTTGATGGAGGCGTATTCTTCAGGGGTGATTTCTGCTATTTTGCAGGCTTTTTTCAAAGGAGCAAAGGCTTGCGTTTACCATGTTATCAATCATGGTAAGAAGCTGTTGGTGTGCTCCACGCTTGACTGCCTGGTCTGTTAAGGTTTCGTATACTTGACCGCCCATAGTTATCTCCTCCATTCGCTTTCGAGTTTCCGGTTCGTTTCGGAAAAAGGCGAGCATTATTTCTCTGCAAGAAGTGCCTTGAGACGGGCAAGTTCTTCTGTTAGAGATTTCAGTTCTTCGTCTTTTGCCTGAAGCTCTTCCTGAGCTTCGCGGAGTGCGGTTTCCGCGCGTTCTAACCGAATCTCTTGTCCGCGGCGGATACGATTTGCTTCTTCGACACCTTCCAAGTAGATACGCATGGAACGGTCCTGGCTGGATTCAAACATGGTTTCTGCTGCACTGGAGATGTATTCGTTTTCTTGTGCCATCTTTTTTATCGCCTCCCAAGTGGTTGCTTTGAATAACTGCGCCCAGTGGTCGATACCGTATTTACAGTCTTCCTCTGCGGCTTTGTCTATCTGGTTTAAGTTTACCACAGATATGGCGAATTTGTCACTATATATTTCGTGGTTCTTTATATTCAATAACATGTAGGTGGTGTAGAATTCCGGAGAGAAATCCTCTAAGTCATAATCCAAAAATCCGATATGTCGGACCGGTTTTACATCAAGATAGGTTTCGCCTTTTTGTAATTGGTCAAAGGTACGACAGGAATAGGAGAGGGAGCGCTCCGGCCAATCCTTTTCATCTACGACCTGTACTTCAAAGTTTAAGATGCGGTCATCGTTTAACAGGACCTTTAAGTCGAGGACGAATGTTTTGTCCGTGGGCAAGGTTTTGAATTCAAACGGGTTTAGTACTTCAACAGAGCGGATTTCTTCCGGATGCATATGTAACAGGGAAGCGCAAAGTCCCAGTAATGCTTTGGGGTTCTTTTGAAAAACCATATGAAACATGCAGTCGTTGGTAAGACGGTAATCCAGCTTACCAGTGGCTTCTTCCAAAGAAGTATATTTTTGAGTATTTGTCATATATAAATGTTCCTCCTTTTGTATAAAACTTGCGTACATGAAATGAAACGTGCGGTGAATCCCACGCGAAAGTAGAAGCCAGACTTATTTGAACGTTCATGTGAGTTGAGTTTCTGACATGGTTTGATTATAGCAAGATTTAAGGTTTAATTCAATGGGACTTTTCTGCGGAACCGGTTTCATTTTTTACGAAAATTTCATTTCTTCTCCTTGCAAACCCGCTAAAATCAAGTATTCTTATTTTTGAACAGACATAAAGTCGGCCAAATTCCTTGTGCAGTATTACCAAAGAATATAGGTAAAGTTTGTGAGATTTGCCGGTCGGACGCTTGTATGATTTCAGACCGGAAAACGTAACAGAAAAATCACATAAGAAAACCGAATATTTATATCAAAATGTCATGGGGCTATTTCCAAATGTCCGGGTTTCTGTTATAATTATATGAACAGAAAATTTGCGCGAAGGAGAGGAAACAGTACCATGACATTTGATAATTTTAAGTGGCTGAACGAAAGCGAAGCGGAGTATAAGGACGGCGTGCTGAAGGTGTATGCACCGGGACACACCGATTATTTTAACAGTCCGGTGAAGGAGAACGGCGCGTTTCCGGAACTTGTGGCAAATGCTCCGCTGTATTATACCGAGGTGACCGGAGATTTTGTGTTCCGGGCGAAGGGAGAGCTGGAGTTTGTGAGTACCTACGATGCGGCGGCGCTCCTGGTATACGAGAATGAAAATGTGTGGGCGAAGCTGGCGCTGGAGAATTCCGATATGCCGTGCAAGAAGCCGGCGGTGGTGTCCGTGGTGACGAACCGCATTTCCGACGATTGTAACGGCCCGGTGCGGGATGCCAACCACGTTTGGTTCCAGATTTCCCGTGTGGACGATTGCTTTGCATTCCATTATTCCACTGATGGCGTGGAGTACAATATGGTGCGCGTGTTTACCCTGCCGGTGGGAAAGACCGTAAAGGTGGGCTTTGAGGCACAGTCCCCGATGGGCGAGGGCGGTTACCGGTATTACAGTGAGATTTCCCTTGAGAATAAGAGAGTTGCAAATATCCGGGAAGGAAAGTGAGCATGCGAGCAATCTGCGGGAAGAAATTTCCAAGCAGATGTGCAATCATGCGAACGCCCACGCGACTGAGCGGCCGAAGTGGCGCGAAGTCCGCGGGGAAGCACAAGTGCTTGCCTTCAGAAGGAAAGTAAGCATGCGAGCAATCTGCGGAAAGTACGAAGAAATAAAATACAGGAGGACACCCATGCAAAATTTACAAAACCCTGCCAATTCCAAAGAGATTACCAGGGCATATTTCGACAGTTTATTATTGGAGCAGCGGCTCATGGACAGCGTGGTGCCGGATACCGGCTTTTCGTTGTACGGACAATGGTTTGATACGCCGATTATGACGGCGGCGCTGTCCCATATCGGCACCTTCAATCCGGACATGCCTAACGGTATGGTGCAGTACGCCCAGGCGGCGGCCCGGGTGAATGCGGTGCACTGGATCGGAATGGGCAGCAATGAGGAGTTTGCCGCGGTCATGGCTACCGGCGCAAAGACCATTCGTATCGTAAAGCCTTATGCCGACGAGGACAAGATTCATAACATGCTGACCTATGCAGAGGAGCTGGGCGCTTTGGCGGTAGGTATGGATATTGACCATATGTTTGACGGAAAGGGCAACCCGGATGTATGTCTTGGGGAGCAGATGTCTGTGAAGTCGTCTCAGGATTTGGCTCGTTATATGAAGATGACGAAGCTTCCGTTTGTGGTAAAGGGTGTGTTGAGCGTGTATGATGCAGCAAAGTGTGCAGAAATCGGGGCAAACGGTATCGTAGTTTCTCATCACAACGGCCGCATGAATTACGCGATGCCGCCGTTAGCGGTGCTTCCGGAGATTGTGAAGGAAGTGGGGGATGTGATGTCGATTTTTGTAGATTGCGGCGTATGCTCCGGTATGGATGTGTATAAGGCATTGGCGCTGGGGGCAACGGCAGTAAGTGTAGGGACTCATTTGATTCCGTTTATCCGTCAGGGCGGCGCGGACGGCGTGGCGGCCCGTATGCGGGAAATGAACGACGAGCTTCGTGGAGCCATGGCAAGCACGGGTGTGGCGGATACGAGTTCCTTTGACGCGAGCGTGATCCATCGGCTGTAAGTAAGCGAAATACACAAGGGAGTGTAGAGCTTCCTTTGAAACAATAGAAGAATGAGGAGGACAAATACTTATGCAGATTTACGTAGACATTAACGCAACCTGTGGCGGAACGGGTACGAAGGAGTACCCGTTCAAGCGGATTTCCGATGCGGCGAAGATTGCCCGTCCGGGAGATGAGGTTTTGGTGTATCCGGGCGTGTACCGTGAGTATGTGGACCCGGCAAATCCGGGAGCACCGAGAGCGCGTATTACTTATCGCTCCGTGGAAAAGGGCGCAGCGGTGATTACCGGTGCGGAGGAAGTGAAGAGCTGGGTGCCGTTTGCGGAAAATGTTTGGATGGCGCGGATTCCCAACGGTATTTTCGGTACGTACAACCCGTATACCACGAAGGTATTCGGCGACTGGTTCAATGCCATGTATGTGGCACACACCGGTGATGTATTTTTAAACGGCAAGTCCATGTACGAGGTGCTGGAGCTGTCCGGCGTATTGGAGCCGAAGGTTTATACCAAGTCCTGGGATCGTGATTTTACCGTATACACCTGGTATGCGGAGCAGGACGAGGCGGCTAACGAGACCGTTCTTTATGCGAATTTCCAGGGCCTTGACCCGAATGCGGAAAACGTTGAGATTTCCGTGCGCAGAAACTGTTTCTACCCGTCAAAGGAAGGCGTGGGTTACATTACCCTGTCCGGCTTTACGGTAACCAAGGCAGCGACCCAGTGGGCACCGCCGACCGCATATCAGGAAGGTATGGTAGGCCCGCACTGGAGTAAGGGCTGGATTATCGAGGATTGTGACATTTCCGAGTCCAAGTGCTCCGGTATTTCTCTCGGAAAGTATTGCCAGCCGAACAACGACAACAAGTGGTCCAAGTGGAAGTTTAAGGACGGTACCCAGACCGAGCGCGACAACATTTGCCAGGCACAGGCGGAGGGATGGAGCAAGGAGACCATCGGTTCTCATATCGTGCGCCGTTGTAACATCCATCACTGCGGACAGACAGGTATCGTAGGACATCTCGGCGGTGTGTTCTCCATTATCGAGGACAACCACATTCATCATATTAATAATAAGCAGAATTTGGCCGGAGCGGAAATCGGCGGTATCAAGATGCATGCGGCCATCGATGTGATTATTCGCAGAAACCATTTCCATCATTGTACCAGAGGTTTGTGGCTGGACTGGCAGGCACAGGGTACCCGTGTGAGTCAGAATTTGTTCCATCACAATACCGTGCCGTATGAGGCGGACAAGTATCCGGTGGAGGATGATATGCTGGCGGTAGGCGAGGATATTTTCATCGAAGTATCCCACGGTCCGACCTTGGTGGACAATAACATTTTACTGTCCGACCATGCATTAAAGCTGCCGACCCAGGGCGTTGCGCTGGTGCACAACTTTATCGCAGGTTCCTTTACGGCAGTTGGCAGAGGCGTGGATAACGGAACCCCGACCAAGCCTTCTCCGCGTTATACCCCGTATCACATGCACCATCGTACGGAGGTTGCGGGCTTTATGACGATTTTGCACGGTGACTGCCGTTTCTATAACAACATTTTCGTACAGCAGAAGATGCGGAAGGGTCTGGTGAAGCTGCAGGAGCAGTGGGCAAACGACGAGTGGTCCGACGGTAATTTGACGGTAGGTACAATTCCTTATGAGGCGTACCCGACCTACGAGGAATATGTGACGCAGTTTGAGGGCTATTGCGGTATGGGCTCCAAGAAGACAGACCGTTACTATAATCCGCTTCCGGTATGGGCAGCGGGCAACGCCTTCTTTAACGGGGCAAAGGCCATGACGAAGGAAACGGATGCTTTTGTGGATAACGACCACGAAGTAACCGTAGAGCTTACGGAACAGGACGGCGAGTACACCTTTAAGACCAACGTATACGACTTCCTGCCGAAGACCGGTGCACAGATGATTTCCACGGAAGTGCTCGGTATGGCATTCGAGCCGGAGCAGTTGTTTGAAAATCCGGACGGCAGCCCGATTGTGTTTAACGAGGATTTCTTCGGTGCACATCGTGCAGTGAATCCGCAGGTGGGACCGTTTGAGTGCGGCGCGGAAGCGGTTGTAGTGGCGAGGAACGATAAGTAAGAACAGAGTGTAAAAGAGATATAATGTAACAGGATGCGCCGGGTGCAATATGATTGCAGCCGGTGTGTTCGTAACATGAGAAAGCAAGTTAGGAGGAATCGATGAGACTAGGCGGCTATGTATTTGTAAAGGGGAATGACCCGGAGGAGTATGCCCTGGCCCATGTGAAAAAGGGGTTCGGTGCGGCACTTTGTCCGGATTGGATCAGTCTTGAGCGTCCGGCAGAGTTAAAGGCATTTCAGGATGCCATGAAAAAGCACGATATCCGCATCGCTGAGGTGGGAGCATGGTGTAACCCGCTCCACCCGGATAAAGCAGAGGCAGAAGAGAAGATGAATTATATCATCGGCAGACTTCGTCTGGCGGAGGAACTGGGAGCGGCCACCTGTGTGGACATTCTCGGTACAAAGCAGACCGAGACCTGGTTCGGTCCGCATTGCTCCGGCTATTCGGAGGAGTTTTTCAAGGAGTCTGTAGAGGTGTTTCAGCGGATTATTGATGCGGTGCATCCGAAGACTACGAAGCTTTCCTTTGAGATGATGCCCTATTATTTTCTTGATTCTCCGGACGGATATTTACGCTTCCTTGAGGCAATTGACCGTGAGGCGGCAGCGGTGCACCTGGACATTTGTAATACCATGAATCACCCGAAGCGATTCTTTGAAAACGGCGCCTTTATCAGGGAGACCTTTGCGAAGCTTGCGGATAAGATTGTGACCCTGCATTTGAAGGACATCGCCATGGAGACGGATTCCCTGACGGTGGCATTCCGTGAGGTGCTTTTGGGTACCGGCGGAATCGACTATCCGGTATTGCTTGAGGAGATTGCGAAGCTTCCGAAGGATACACCGGCCATGTTAGAGCACCTTCACGATGAGGCGGAGTACGACGCGGCAGCGGCAGCGGCGGTACGCTTTATGGAAGGCATCGGCATGCACAGGGAAGGCATGTGCTGGGTGAAATAAGGGGTCGCTTTTGCGATTTTCGAGGAATTAAAAATAGTTGTGGCAGGAGTATCTGTTTTTTCAAAGCGCAACGCTTCGTCAAACTTCCTCTAACTGGTTCTAAACGTCTCTCGGTAGCGTCCTCGAGACTTAGAACCACTAAGAGGTGATTTCGACTCAGCTAAAAACGCGGTCCTTCGGACAAATTCAAAAACAGATACTCCTGCCACAACTATTTCTATATTCAATTTCTGTGAATCGCAAAAGCTCGCCTTTAGATAGTTTACAGCATTCTTGTGCAACAGAGAAATGATTGAAAAATATATCTAAATATGATACGATAATCAGGCGAGAAAAAGAACGGAGTAACGGCAGATGAGTTTTAGTGAGATTATGAAGAGGATTAATGATGTTTTAGGAAACATCAATGACGTGATGTACACCTATATCCTGATTATTCTTTTGTTGGGTGTGGGTATTTATTTTACGGTTCGTACGAGAGGCGTGCAGTTTCGTTTATTAAAGGACGGGCTGAAGTCCATGTTGGAGCGGGGCGGCGAAAGTAAGGATGGAAAGAAAAAGGTTTCTTCCTTCCAGGCTCTTATGATTTCTACAGCATCCCGTGTCGGTACGGGAAATATTGCGGGGATTGCGACGGCCATTGCGGCAGGCGGTCCGGGTGCGGTG
The DNA here is from genome assembly GCA_964545045.1 of uncultured Lachnospiraceae bacterium. Classification (GTDB taxonomy): domain Bacteria; phylum Bacillota; class Clostridia; order Lachnospirales; family Lachnospiraceae; genus SIG307. The sequence goes on from CAZJEN010000007.1 coordinate 95,178, forward strand.
TTCTGGATGTGGGTGACGGCGTTAATCGGCGGTGCGTCCGCATTTATTGAAAGTACCTTGGCGCAGGTGTATAAAACGAAAAAGGACGGTCAGTTCCGCGGCGGCCCGTCTTATTATATGGAAAAGGCACTGGGAAAGCGTTGGTTGGGTGTACTGTTTTCTGTTCTTTTGATTATTTGCTTTGCGTATGGTTTTAACGGCCTTCAGGCCTACAATATGTCTTCCGCATTGGAATACTATATCGATGACTACAGCAACAGTATCTGGCCGATGGTGGTGGGTCTGGTGTTGGCAATAGGCGCTGCATTTGTAATTTGGGGCGGCGTACACCGAATCGGATTTATTTCTTCCGTGGTGGTGCCGGTCATGGCAGTAGCCTATATTTTGATGGGACTGGTGACCATGGTGCTTCATGTGGCGGAGCTTCCGGCCATGTTTGCCATGATTGTAAAAGAAGCATTTAATGTAAAGGCAATTATGGGCGGTCTTGCGGGTAGTGCCGTAGTCATCGGTATTAAACGCGGACTGTTCTCCAACGAGGCCGGTATGGGTAGTGCACCGAATGCGTCTGCATCCGCCGATGTGGATCATCCGGTAAAGCAGGGGCTGGTGCAGGTGATTTCCGTATTTATCGATACGATTCTCATTTGTTCCAGTACGGCGATTATGCTGCTGGTGTCCGGTGTCGAAGGAAAGACCGATGTGCTGGACGGTATCCCGTACGTGCAGAAGGCAATCAGTGCCAATGTAGGGAACTGGGGAATTCACTTTATTACGTTCTCCATTTTTGCATTTGCCTTCAGCAGTTTAATCGGAAACTATTATTATGCGGAGTCCAATATTGTTTTCATCAAGGATAATAAGGTGCTGATGCAGGTGTTCCGTGTGACTTGCATTGCGGCAATTTTCCTCGGAGCCCAGGCGGATTTCTCTCTGGTGTGGAATCTGGCGGATGTGACCATGGGCCTGATGGCTATCGTAAATATTGTGGCGATATTCCTGTTGGGCAATGTGGCCATTAAAGTATTAAAGGACTACGAAACTCAGAAGAAGCAAGGAAAGAAGCCGGTATTCCACGAGAAGAATGTGGGACTGACGGGGACGGTCTGGACGGAAGACGAGGAGTAGGTTTTGATAATGCAAAGGAGAAGAAAATGCAGTATCATGTGATTGATAAAAAAAATATCTGGTTACGTCGAGCAACATGGGAAAGTTATCATAAGAAGTGTGTCTATTGTGGTGTTCCAATGGAAATACGTCATATGCAAATAGACCATATATTGCCTTCTAGTGATGATGAAATAGAAAAGAATTTGGATACTGAATTACAAAAATATATTAAAGAGTTGAGGCATAAAGGGTTTAAAAAAGATTGTGTAGAAAATTATATTTCTTGCTGTTCGGATTGCAATGTAAAAAAGAAAAATCATTTGTTTAGCGTAGCAACTTTTAGATTTTATCATGAATTTGTTGCAAGGCATGTTGAAGATATTTGGAGGAGATATGAGCAATATAGTGTACAAGGGGAAGTAAGGGAGAAATCAACTGTGAATTCTGTGTTTGATGCAACGAAGGAAGCGGAATTTCAATTATTATGTGATTTTGAAAGTACTAAGTTTTGGGATAAGATTATTTTTAAATATGGTTTGGGAAAAGTAAGGATAGATGCATTTATTCCAACTTCGTGTGAAGGAGAGTTGTGTTGTCTAATTTCATTTGATGAATTAATTAAGACAGGACTCTCAATTACCTATGGGGAAAGAGAAATAATGGACTATTTATTTGGTGGATATGGGGAAAAAATAGAATCAAATAAAAGAGGGTGGTGTAATTGTTATGAAAATTTGAACGGAAGATCTTATTATGAGGTTGTGTTGCCTAATATAAGAATGCAGGTTTCAAAAGAAACGTTAGAACAGATGTCAGTGATTTGTGACAAATTATATGAAGAGTATCTATTACAAGAAGTATGCATGGAGAATGTATTTGAGGCTACTTTATTTCCTAAAGTTGGAAAAGGAAAATATAAGTTGTTTCATATAAATTATGATATTAAAAAAATAATTTTTTCTTATATGAGGGATCATCAATATAATGATAAGTCTGGGAATGTTGAGGACAATATATTTCATTTTTTGGATGATACAAATAAAATATATTTGCATCAAAATATATTTAGTGCTGGAAAAGCAGATATATATGCATGCATAGACCTTGAAAAAGAAGGAGATGGCTATGATGTAATATGGTCACCGGGGTTTAAAGGAAATGAGTATGATCGTATGTTGAATTTTGATAATATTATTAAATGGACAGTCGATTATACATATGAGTGGTTCGTTTGTGAATGTATACCTAGTGCATTAAAGGAGTATGACTTAAATACAATGGGTCTGTTTTCTTTTTTGAGAAGAAAGAGAATAGATTACAACAAGGAATATTTAATGAGGAATCAGATAATAAGGTCATATAAGAAAATAGAAAAAGACGAAGATGGGTGCTAGGTGGTGGTAAGTGTAGGAAAGAAAATACTTGCGTAAACAAAAAACTGTGATATAATAAAAGTAGAAAAAGGCAATCGCCACAGAGTGGTTGACCTCAGAGAGAAAGAAAAAACCTTCCTAGACTGGGCAAAGTACAGGGAAGGTTTTTTTGTTATGTTAGTGACATATCAAGTAAATGAATGTCAGTAATGCCAAGAGGAACATTCCGAAAGACATTAAGTCTTTAAATTCAAAACGATTCTTCATAAGCAACACCTCCATTCCTTTTAGAATGAAGGCCACCCACCCTTAACCGAAATACGGTATGTACACGATTGCCGGTAGCCGATTCGGCTACTATAATAATTATATCACATAAACATGCAGAATACAAGTTCGATTTAAAGGAAATAGCAAAATGCATGCGCTCTTGACAAATGCCTAAATACATGATAAGTTAATAATGATAGTAGACCTTAGGTCTGATCCACGCTTGTCAGGGAAAAGATTTCCTTGGCAAGCGTTTTCTTTTTATGCGAATACACTCACGACCGAGCGACGGGGTCGCGATGTGTGTGGGTGAGCACGAAGTGCATGTATACATGGAAGAACAGAGAAAGGAGAGCAAAGATGATAGTAAAAGACAGCGCAGGAAACGAACTTTTAGCAATAATTGATGTACCGGAGGAGACAGCAGAGCAACGGTACAGCCCGGTGACTCATGCTTTGCTTGTAGTAAAAATCGGCGAAGAATATTTGTTGGGTTGGAATCGGTGGCGGCAGGATTGGGAAATCTTCGGCGGATGCAAAGAAGAGGGGGAAACACTTCGGGAGTGTATCATTCGTGAGGCAGAAGAGGAACTGGGCCTGAAGAATGTGGAGTATACCTACCTCGGTCTGATGCACGATAAAATGGCACCGGGATATTTTAATCCGGAATGGCACGAGGAGTATGGTGCACTTTACGGTGTGACATTGTCGGAATCTATCTTAAAAGAGATTGAAGCAAATCGGGCAGATAGAGATGAAATCGAAAAGCTGGCCTTTTACAGTCAGGTAAAGGGGAAAGAAAAGGTTGCGGAGATTGATGAGGTGCTGTTGGAGTATTGGAAGTGATTGTGCTTAAGTGAAGGCGAGTTTGCCGGAGATAAGCAGAAAGAGAGGAAAAACGAATGAAATTTAAATACGTAAGAATTCAGGGCCGCGAATTGTCCTACATAACCAAATACCCGAAGGGCATTTTTGCCATGTGCTGGCGGAAGATTTACGACGGTGTCATGGAAGATGCAGACGCAGAATTGTTCAAGGAGATCAACGCTTGGTCTGAGGAAAATCTGCCCATACCGAATGTGTGTGAAAGCGGAACGGAGCCGGTGATTACCTATTTTAAGGTAGCTACCACGACACATATGCTGGAAAAGATTACACCGGCCATGGAACTGCTTGATAAGTACAATCATCCTTATGATGTGGTATATACGAATTTTGTGGGGGACATTGTGTATGAGGATGAGTACCAGGTGGCAGTGAGGGGGGATTCTGCAAATGCTGACTGATGAAGGGCTTGCGGCGCGGTCTTCACACGACTGCGCGAATTTATGCTTGCCTTTCCGAAACTCCTGTGCTATACTGTTCGAAATATTTGAAAACAGGAGGGACAGCTTATGATTCGATTGATGAAAGAAGAAGAGATTCCGGCATGCGTAAACTTAATTCGGAGAAGCTTTGGGACCGTAGCGGAGGAGTTCGGTTTTACAGAAGAGAATGCGCCGCGTTTTACTGCTTTTGCAACTACGGAGCAGAGACTGAATTGGCATCTCCACGGAGAGAAAAGACCGATGTTTGTGTATGAGAACGAGAACGGTGAAATCATCGGTTATTATTCCCTTCTGCTTCAGGAAAATAACGAGTGTGAGTTAAATAATCTTTGTGTGGCACCGGAAAGTCGCCACGGCAAGGTGGGTGAGGTACTTTTACTGCATTCCTGTGAAACTGCGAAGGAAGCCGGTTGTGTGAAGATGCATATCGGCATTGTGGAGGAAAATGTACAGTTGCGGCAGTGGTATGAGAAGTACGGCGTGGTACATGTGGGGACGAAGAAGTATGATTTCTTCCCGTTTACCTGCGGGAATATGGAGAAGATGTTGTAAGTAAATACGGTACCACCTATAGGGAATGACACCTTATAGGTGGTTTCTTTTTGTCAAAAAAGCCCAAATCCGCCCGCAAGACGCTCAAAACCCTTGTGCTTCCTAAATAAATTTTCATTCCGCGAAAAAAAACTCTTGTCAGCATGAAAAAATGGATGTATAATAAGTCGTAATGTTTGTCAAGGGTATTGTATTTTTGTATACAATCTTAATTTAGACAGAAAGCAGAGGTATTCAGATGGAAAGACGAGTAGGTACTGTTTCTAGAGGCGTGCGTTGTCCGATTATCCGTGAGGGAGATGACCTTGCGAAGATCGTAGTGGATAGCGTACTTGGCGCGGCTGAGTCCGAGGGCTTTGAAATGAGAGATAAGGACGTTATCTCCATTACCGAGTCCATCGTAGCGAGAGCGCAGGGAAATTACGCATCTGTAGAAGATATTGCAGCTGACGTAAAGGCAAAGCTTGGTGGCGAGACCATCGGCGTTATTTTCCCGATTTTGTCCCGTAATCGTTTTGCTATCTGCTTAAAGGGTATTGCCATGGGCGCAAAGAAGGTAGTTCTGATGTTAAGCTACCCGAGCGACGAGGTTGGTAATGCATTGTTGACCTATGACCAGTTGGACGAGAAGGGTATCAATCCGTACAGCGATGTGTTGACCCTTGCAAAGTATCGTGAACTGTTCGGCGAGAACAAGCACGAGTTCACCGGCGTAGATTATGTAGAGTATTATTCCAATATTATTAAGGAAGCAGGCGCAGAGGTTGAGGTTATCTTCGCAAATCAGGCAAAGGCAATCCTTGACTATGCAGATTGCATCCTGACCTGTGATATTCACACCAGAGTTCGTACGAAGCGTATCTTAAAGGCTGCAGGTGCAAAGATTGTTTGCGGTCTGGACGATATTATGACGGCTTCCGTAAACGGCAGCGGTTTTAACGCAAAGTACGGCCTGCTCGGTTCCAATAAGGCAACCGAGGACAAGATTAAGTTGTTCCCGCAGGAGTGTCAGGACTTAGTGCTTGATATTCAGAAGCAGGTAATGGACAAGACCGGCAAGCACGTAGAGGTTATGGTTTACGGCGACGGTGCATTCAAGGATCCGCAGGGTAAGATTTGGGAGCTGGCTGACCCGGTTGTTTCTCCGGCATTTACCTCCGGTCTTATCGGTACTCCGAACGAGTTAAAGTTAAAGTACCTTGCAGATAACGATTTCAAGAACTTAAGCGGCGCAGAGTTAAAGGCTGCGATCGAGAACAGTATTAAGGAAAAGAACGGTAGCCTCGTTGGTAACATGGCTTCTCAGGGAACTACCCCGAGACAGCTTACCGACCTCATCGGTTCCCTTTGTGACTTAACCAGCGGTTCCGGTGACAAGGGTACTCCGGTAGTACTTGTACAGGGCTATTTCGATAACTATACCGACTAATCTTGAATAAAAGGAGCAACGTTTATGAAGCAGGATATGATTGTTATTTTGGACCTTGGCAGCACCGAAAACACCGTGCTTGCCCGTCAGATTCGTGACCTTGGCGTATACAGCGAAATTCATCCGCATGATATTACCGCTGAGGGCTTAAAGGCACTGAACAACGTAAAGGGTATTATCTTAAACGGCGGTGAGAACCGTGTGGTAGACGGCGTGGAAGTTGTGGTAAACGATGAGATTTACAGCCTCGGCATCCCGATGATTGCTGTGGATTGTCCGTCCGCAAAGTGCGATGTAAAGTATGACACCCTTCCGGGTGAGGATGTGTTAAAGGCATTCTTATTCGATACCTGTAAGGCTGAAGCAAACTGGAACATGAAGAACTTCGTGGCTGACCAGATTGAAATCGTGCGTAAGCAGGTTGGTGACAAGAAGGTGCTTCTTGCACTGTCCGGCGGTGTAGACTCTTCCGTAGTGGCTGCATTGCTTCTTAAGGCAATCGGCAACCAGTTGACCTGTGTACACGTAAATCACGGTCTCATGAGAAAGAACGAGTCCGAGAACGTCGTAGAAGTATTCAAGAATCAGTTAAACGCAAACTTAGTATATGTAGATGCAACGGACCGCTTCCTGGACAAGCTGGCAGGTGTGGCTGATCCGGAGCAGAAGAGAAAGATTATCGGCGGTGAGTTCATTCGTGTCTTCGAAGAAGAGGCTCGTAAGTTAGACGGCATTGACTTCCTCGGACAGGGAACCATTTACCCGGACATCATTGAGTCCGGTACCAAGACCGCAAAGGCTGTAAAGTCCCACCACAACGTAGGCGGTTTGCCGGAGGATTTACAGTTCGAGCTTGTTGAGCCGCTTGCGCAGCTCTTCAAGGATGAGGTACGTGCCTGTGGTATCGAGCTTGGCCTTCCGGCTGAGATGGTATACCGTCAGCCGTTCCCGGGCCCGGGTCTCGGCGTAAGATGCCTCGGTGCCATCACCCGTGAGCGTCTTGCCGCTCTTCGTGAGTCCGACGCTATCCTTCGCGACGAATTCGCAAAGGCCGGCCTTGACAAGACCGTATGGCAGTACTTCACCGTAGTGCCGGACTTCAAGGCAGTAGGCGTACGTGACAACGCCCGTAGCATGGGTTACATGTGCGTAATCCGTGCGGTGAATACCATTGATGCGATGACTGCTACTATTGAGAGAGTAGATTACGACCTCTTAGAGAAGATTGCGGACAGAATTACCAGCGAAGTGACCAGCATTAACAGAGTTGTATATGAGGTTACCAAGAAGCCAGTAGCGACGATTGAGTATGAATAATAAACACAGCTTCAGAAATGGCGAAAACAAGCCGTTTCTGAAGCTTTTTTCTTTTTGTTGATACCCCTATGATACCTGTATGAGCAGTATCAAGTGTATTTTGGAATACTGCAAAAGGTATTAGGGGTATTTCTGTATTCTATTTTTCTTTTCTATTTCGAAATTTCCCTTTTTATTTGTAAGCACTCGAAAGCAGTAGATGCAAAATTCAATTGCGACTGCTACTGCCGGAGGAAAACGAAAAGTAGTCTTTATAAGACTAGTAAATGACGAAAGTTCGTCCTTAAAGGTCGAACATGAGATTTTGTTATATGTTATTATAGCAACTGAACAACGATGAAATGTGAACAAATGGTTCACATTTTATCTCAGAATGTGGTCAAATAGTTCCTTTTTTATGGAGCTGCGTGTTGTTATAATCTTATATGAGAAGTGCTCGGAGAGCTTTCCGGGATGAGGGATTCAAAAATCGGTGTAATGTACTAAAAAGGACGAGCCGAGCCTGGCGATACAGAAAAGGGAGGAGGTGAATGTCGTATGGAGAAGAAAATCTTTTATAACGTGGACGAAGTGGCACAGCTACTGTCGGTTTCCCGTTCTCATGGATATAAGATTATCCGTGAAATGAACCGTGAGTTGCAGGAGAAGGGTTACAGAACCATTACCGGTAAGGTAAGCTGTCAGTATTTCGATGAGAAGTTTTATGGCTTACAGTCAGCCTGAGAGGGGAGTGAGGTAAATGGCTGCGTATAAGGATGAGGATAGAGGCACATGGTATGTCTCTTTCCATTATAATGACTGGACGGGTAGGAATAAAAGAAAGCTGAAGAGAGGCTTTAAGACCCGGAGAGAGGCGTTGGAGTGGGAGCAGAGGTTCCGACTCCAACAAGCAAATAATTTGGATATGGATTTTAGTTCCTTTTATAAGCTCTACGAAGAGGATATGAAGCCGAAGCTGAAGCTTAATACTTGGAAGACGAAGAACACAATCTTTCAGAACAGAATCCTGCCATATTTTCAAGAGAAGAAGATGAATGAAATCAGCCCGGCAGATATCATCAAATGGCAAAATGCAGTGATGAAGCTGAAAACACCGGATGGGGCTCAGTTCAAGCCGACGTATCTGAAAACCATTCAGTCAGAGCTTTCAGCATTGTTTAATCATGCGGTGAGGTTCTATAATCTCTCCGACAATCCGGTAAAAAAGGCAGGGACCATCGGTAGGGGAAAAGCTGATGAAATGGAGTTCTGGACGGAGGAGGAATATCTGAGGTTTATTGAGCAGGTAAAGGATAAATCGGTTTCTTACTATGCGTTTCAGGTGTTGTACTGGTGCGGCTTGCGGAGTGGAGAGCTGCTGGCATTGACTGCGGCGGATATTGATGTGGAGAACAGGGTGCTTCACATCAATAAGTCTTATCAAAGAATTGACGGGGAGGATATTATTACCGATCCGAAAACACCAAAGAGCAAGAGAGATATTGTAATGCCGGACTTCCTTGCGGAGGAGCTGAACGAGTATTTGAACAGTCTTTACGGGTTTACCAGAGACAACAGAATCTTTTTGATTACCAAGTCCTATCTGCATAAGGAAATGAGCAGAGGGGCGAAAAAGGCGGGAGTAAAACGTATTACAATTCACGGATTACGGCATTCGCATATTTCGTACCTAATTAACAGAGGATTTTCTGCGGTTGCCATCGGAAACAGGGTAGGACACGAAAGCCAGAGTATTACGTTTCATTATGCACATATGTTTCCGACGGAGCAACGGCAGATGGCAGAGGTACTTAACCGGGAGTTTCGTGTGAGAACCGGTATGACAAGGGAAGGAGAGGATACCTATGAGTAAAACACATAAGCATGCAACAATCAGCTTTCATATTCCGGATAATTACAGAAGGGAGATTGATGCCAAGGCAAAGGCGAGCGGAATGCTGAAAAAGGATTATTTTATTCGTTCCTGTATTTATAACAGAGTCTGTGTTGTGGGGAAAAAGGAAACGGTGTATGAGCTTGTGAAATGTGTCAAGCAGATGCAGGAGGACATGCACCGGTTAGCGGAGGAGTTTATTTGTGACGGACAAATAAAGGGAAAGAGGTCCCCCATTGACGGGAAGGAATACGGTGAACCGGAGGAATTGGCATTTGATTATGTTACTATGTTAAAGGCAATCATAGAGGTGCTTGACGGTGCAAAATATCTGTGGCAATCAGAAGAAAAGCAGTCGAATGCATAGTAGGAGAAGGACTGATATACTGCGTTGTTGTAGGCTTCAACCGGAAAGGGAGGATTATCATGACAGCATTGGGAATTGAATATACAGAGCGTGACGAAATATTTTATCCTGTTTTCACTGTGGGAACAGAGAAAAATATACAGAATACGATTGGAAAATACGGACGCATGTGGGTGGAGTTTATGAAAAGTAACTACCCGGAAAGATACCGAAGCCTTGTGAGATTTTGCAGATTGCAGGAGAAGGCGGCACAGATTGACGAGGAAGCCTATGAACTGTTGGAAGGGATTGAGAAAAGGTGGCTGAAGAGTCGTATACCGGAGAAGGGTAATTCGTTTATGGAGATGTATCGGCTTCGTACGCAGGCACGGTTGATGGCTGAGGAGATGGTGCTTGAGCAGATAGTGAATCGGTATCATTAAGAGTGGCGCTGGGAGGGTTTAGGGTCAGGATAACCGCAAAACCAAAATAAAAGGAAGTAAAAGCTGTCAAATCATGTGGTTCAAATGAGCCAGATGTATTTGGCAGTTTTTACTGTTTATTTATCCGTATGACGGTTTGGAGTGCTATGAAAAAGTGCTATGAATTTAACATTTTTTCATAGCAAATCGGCAAAAGTGCTATGAAAAAGTCATAGCATTTCTGAGTGGTACATTATATCGCGGAAAAAAGTGCTATGAAAATTTGCTATGAATTTAGCATTTTTTCATAGCAAATCCGCAAAAATGCTATGAAAAAGTCATAGCACTTGCCCGTTTCGGGCATAAAACCGGGGTATTAGGGCGCTCCCTAACAAGATGGCATTTTGTCCGACAAAATGCGTATCTTGCGATGTATGGGAAGAGGGACGGAACGTGGGAAGAAGGTGAAGGGAGGACAGATAAAGGAGGTGGCAACGATATCAAGGATTACATACAATGGGTGTAATTATTCTATATGCGGCTATGTGAAGGGAAAACGAGGATGATAGAGAATTAAGTAGAAAGCAAGTTTGTATCCGGATATGACCTTGTAAAGAAGTAGTTGACTAAAGCAAGTAAATGTGCTAGAATACAAAATGTATTTAATAACGGCAAACTTCAGGAAACTTTAGGACGCAAAACATGAAGTCTAAGTAGCAGGGAAATATGCTATATTGATGGTTCGGTTGCAATGTTAATTCATTGCAACCTTTTTGTTTGTTATTAATTACAAAAAAGAGAAAGCGAGGGAAAAAAGTGAAAAAGGTACTAAGAGAAATGAAATCAAGTTTAAAAAAAGGAATTAGCTTCTTAGCAATCATCGCAATGGTGTTAACGTGCTGTAATGTGAGAGAAGCGAAAGCTGAGTCCTATTTGGAGCCAGTGGGAGGGATTAGAGAAGTAGTATTGGTGTTAGATGTTTCAGGTAGTATGTCAGGAACACCTATGACAGCTATGAAAGCAGCTGCCGTAAATTTCTGCGAACAGCTTATGGAAGCGGAAGGATATAATAAGGTGTCGGTAGTTACATATGGATCATCAGTAAGTAAGGTGTTGGATTTTACAATAGAATTAGAAGAGGCAACAACATTTATTAATTCCCTTTATGCGAGTGGTGGAACTAACTTGTATTCAGGATTGAGTAGAGCTAAGCAAATATTGGACGAATCTCCGGCGGTTACTGCTAAGAAAAGCATTGTCCTTTTGACAGATGGATTGCCGGAGAATGGTCCTACTTTGTCTTCGGGTAAATATAATGGTATGGGACCTTCATATAGTTACAAGTATGGCAATTATTTGTATAATTACTTTAATGAGAATTTAAAGGAAGATTATGAAGTATATTCGTTAGGTTTTTTCCATTCTTTATCAAATAGTTATATTGAGTATGCAGAGACATTATTGAGGGATATTCAAAATAAGGGTTACTATGAGGTAATAGACCCAGAGGATTTGGTATTTAAATTTGGAGATGTTGCAGAAGATATAATCAATACAGAAGAGTCAAAGTGTCCGATTATTATTGTTCCAGGTGTTATGGGAAGTCAATTGTATGATCAAGATTTAGAATTAGTATGGGTTGATTATTTAAGAATCGCAAATCCGTTATATAGATTGGATTCGAAAATGGAAATGAGTCAATATTTGAAATTGAAAAACTACGATTTTGACTCGGATGGGCAGCAAGTTCCAATAAATCAAGCTACATTAGATGCGGGCAATCGAGAATATGGTGCGATTGGGATGTACAAAGATCTGGTTGATGGTGTGATTGAAGAGTTTACAGAGGATGGGGTGTGTTCGAGAAATGTTTATTTTTTCTCGTATGATTTTAGAAAATCAAATGGTGATAATTCGTGGGAATTGAATTGTTTTATTTCCGATGTGTTAAAGCAAAATCCAGAATATTCACATGTTGACATTGTAGCACATAGTATGGGCGGCCTTGTGGTTTCGGATTATGTAGCAGATTGGGGAAGCGAAAAAATAAGAAAAGTTATTACGTGTGGGACACCGTATGAGGGTGCGCCTAAGTTGGTTAATAGTGTACTGACAACAGAGGTGATTGAAGGTGGTATTAAAAATTTTGCATTGTGGTCTTTAGGAGGATTAACGAAAGAAGTAAAAGCCTCATTCCCAGCAATTGCTGAACTTGCTCCAACTGAAAGATATTTTAGTGAAAATGCATCATTGTTTAAGCGATATATAGGGAAAGAGTGGACCTCTCCTTTTTCATATAAAAAAGTGTACAAAGAGTTATCGTGGCTTGATTATCAGACGATAAATTCAATTGTTTTCGGAATGGAGCATATGTTTGATTCGAAAGATTTTCATAAGGGAATTCTTTCAGAAGATGGATATAATGTTTTGGCGGGATTAGATAATTCATATTTTATTGTGGGTATTAATCAAAAAACAATTTCTGGAATTACATATGAAGTAGGATCTGATGTAGACGGAACGGACGTTTTAGATGTTACATATGAGACCAAGGGAGATGGAACGGTACCATATGCATCAAGTACAATGATGAAAACGTTAGAAAATCTTCCGGATGATAGATTCTTCAAAATAAGTACAACGCATGCGGGTGTTACTGGAAAATCGTCAGAAGCAAATGCGGGAGTGGCACTTGGTAAGATACTTGCAATACTTTCAGATGATATTAATGCTCCAACAACAGATGAATTAATTGAACAAGGGTATATCGTGATAAGAATTGCTTGCCCTGTAGATGTGACGGTAGAATATGATGGGGAAATTCTTTGTTCGGATTTAAATACACTTCAGCGTAGTACTTCGTATGGTGTTCTGGATTTCCTTGGCGAGGAAATGGAAATTAAGACATTATGTTTAGAGGAACATGATGATTATAACATTGTATTGAATGGCACCGATGATGGAACAATGGATTATACGATTCGATATTATAACAAAAACGATATTCTTGAGGCAGAATATGAATTTAGTGATATTGAAATTACGGAAAGGACAGTGATTAGAACAGGAACAGACCGTAATAATATTCGATTGTCTGTTGATACAGATGGCGATGGTAACATAGATGAAACATTGCATCCGGGCTTTTGTGATTTGAACGGAGAATTGTCAAAAGTAAATGATAATTTGATACAATATACATGTGATGAATATCAAATTACTTATGAAGTGGTGAGCTGTTATGGTAGCAACTACAATGTAGATGTAACGATAACGAATAGAACTGATGAAACAATTCATAATTGGATTCTGGCATATGATTCAACGGATGTAATTACTAATATTTGGAACGGTGCAAGTGAGGGATATGAAGACTATACATTGATTAAAAATGTGGGATATAATCAGGATATTTATCCGGGAGAGTCTGTAAGTTTTGGGTTTGTTGCAACTAAGGATGAATATATTGAGATGCCGAGCAAGTTTCGCGTTATTACAGAGGAATCAGAAGTACAACAAGCGGAATATGAAGTAGAGTTTGAAATAGTTTCCGATTGGGAAACAGGATATAACGGTCGTGTCACTATTTTAAACAATTCATCGAATGCCTTGTCAGATTGGATGTTAGAATTTGATTTTGAGGATAATATTGATAATTTGTGGAATGGAAATATTGTTTCTCATGAAAACGGTAAATACATAGTACGGAATGCAACATATAATCATAATATAAACCCAGGCGAGAGTGTGAGTATTGAGTTTACTGTGTCAGAGCGTGTGACAGATAGCGAACCGAAGAACTATAAACTTACAACGGTTAATTAATTTTATGGAGGTGCATATGTATAAGAAGATGCCAGCTATTTTAATTAATTGTCTGTTTGGTTTGTGTTTGGCATATGATATCGTTGTTGGAGAATTGGCAGAAGCACTGGGAAATAGAACAAATACAAAATCTTTGATAGGATTTTATGTTTTTAATTTTGTTTGGATTGTTTTGTTTCTATTATACAATATCAAACGATATAAAGTAACAAAAGGTGGCAATACGTATTGGATTACTCTCCTTGCGGCATTTTTACCGTGGAGTGTAATCGTTACACTTTTATTTTACTTTGAAAAGTAATAATTTGTTCATAGTTGCTTGAAGCAGGAGATTGTATGAATGCTTTGGAATGGCGATGCTCCATTATGCCACAATGTATGTAGCGGATAAGGTTCAGTATGTTATCATATCATGAGTGGTGATCGTGTTTTTTTGAAAGTATTCAGATTACATGACTGGTATTTAAGTGTGCCTAGGGCATGACTCCGAAACTTGAAAAAGTGCTTGCGTTTTTCGATTTTTGGAGTCATAATATCAATAGGGACACTGATACCCATTTGTGATACCTAAATGATACCTATAATTTTTAGAACTAAAAATAATTAAGGGAAATAGACGAAAAGACGCTATTTCTGTAAGCAAAGACCTGCCAAACCAGATGAAATAAGTTGGTTCGTAGGGAGTATGAATAATAAACACAGCTTCAGAAATGGCGAAAACAAGCCGTTTCTGAAGCTTTTTTCTTTTGGCTCTTTGTCAAGAGTTGGGGTAAATATTTCAGAGGCATACGAATTCGTTCCTGTGCCTCTTTAAGTTAGGGCAAGGAAGATTCGATTTCTGAAGT
>CAZJEN010000008.1:0-103728 GCA_964545045.1 uncultured Lachnospiraceae bacterium
TTCAAACCCGCATAAACACTGGGTTTATTTATCCAAGCTCTTCATTGTCGGGAACAACAACACATCCCTAATCGCCGGGCTATTGGTAAGTAACATCACCAAACGGTCGATACCGTAACCGATACCACCGGTCGGCGGCATACCGATTTCAAGGGCATTCATGAAGTCCTCGTCGGTGGTGTTTGCTTCCTCGTCGCCTGCGGCGAGAGCTGCTTCCTGTGCCTTGAAACGCTCTCTCTGGTCAATCGGGTCGTTGAGCTCGGAGTATGCGTTACACATCTCCCAGGTGTTGATGAACAACTCGAAACGCTCTACGTAATCCGGCTTGTCCGGCTTTCTCTTAGTAAGCGGAGAAACCTCTACCGGATGATCCATAATGAAGGTCGGCTGAATCAAATGCTCTTCTACGAACTCCTCGAAGAAGAGGTTTAAGATATCGCCCTTCTCGTGACGTGCCTCGTAGTGTACGTCCTTCTCGTCCGCGATTTTCTTTGCCTCTGCGGTATCCTTCACCTGGTCGAAGTCCACACCGGTGTACTTCTTCACCGCATCGATCATGGTCATGCGCTCAAACGGCTTACCAAGGTCGATGGTGTGCTCACCGTAGGTAATGGTGGTGGTGCCGCAAACCTCCTCCGCAAGGTAACGGAACAGATTCTCGGTCAAATCCATCATGCCGTAGTAGTCGGTGTACGCCTGGTACAGCTCCATAAGGGTGAACTCCGGGTTGTGTCTGGTATCCAGACCCTCGTTACGGAATACACGGCCGATTTCGTATACTCTTTCCAAGCCGCCTACGATTAATCTCTTTAAGTAAAGCTCCAAGGAAATACGAAGCTTTACATCCTCATCCAGTGCATTGTAGTGGGTCTCAAACGGTCTTGCGGATGCGCCGCCTGCGTTTGCCACCAACATCGGAGTCTCTACTTCCATAAAGCCCTGTCCGTCCAGATAGTGACGAATGGAGCTGATAATCTTGGAACGCTTTACAAAGGTCTCCTTTACGTCTGCGTTCATGATAAGGTCCGTATATCTCTGACGATAACGGATATCCGTATTGGTCAGACCGTGGTACTTCTCCGGAAGCACCTGTAAGCTCTTGCTGAGCAGGGTTACCTTCATGGCATGTACGGAGGTCTCTCCGGTCTTTGTCTTAAATACTTCACCTTCGATACCTACGATATCGCCTACGTCAAACTTCTTGAAATCCGCATACGGCTCTTCACCGATGCTGTCTCTTGCTACGTAAGACTGAATATTGCCCTTTAAATCCTGCACATTACAGAAAGAAGCCTTACCCATAACACGCTTGGACATTACACGCCCTGCGATGCGTACGGTCTTGCCTTCCATCTCTTCGAAATTGTCCTTAATCTCGGTGCTGTGATGGGTTACGTCATACTTTGTAATCTGGAACGGGTCCTTCCCGTCTGCCTGCAACTGTGCAAGCTTTTCTCTGCGGACACGCAAAAGCTCGTTCAAATCCTGCTGCGGTGCCGCCTGTGCAGCCTTCTGCATATTTTCTTCTGCCACTGGTCTTCCCTCCGAAACTTCTTTTTATCAAACAAAACCGGCACCGTAGGTCTACCTCCTGGTGAAACCACGTACCGGTTGTTCCTGCATTAGTTAGACTTCTGAATCTCTAAAATCTTGTACTCAATCGTACCGGCCTGGGTCTCAACCTCAACCACATCGCCTACCTTATGACGAAGTAATGCTTTTCCTACCGGAGACTCGTTGGAAATCTTGCCCTGAAGGCTACTTGCCTCGGTAGAACCTACGATACGGAACTCAAGCTCCTCGTCAAACTCCATATCCAGAATCTTTACCTTACAACCGATATTGATGGTGTCAACGTCTACTTCATCCTCGTCAACAACCTCAGCATTTTTCAAAATCTTCTCAAGTTCTTCGATACGTGCTTCGATTTCGCGCTGTTCGTCTTTTGCTGCGTCGTACTCAGCGTTCTCGGACAAGTCGCCCTGCTCTCTTGCTTCCTTAATCTTATCCGCAACCTCTTTACGACGAACTACCTTTAAATCTTCAAGCTCCTCTTCCAGCTTCTTCAAACCTTCATAAGTCAGTATGTTTTTCTTTTCTGCCGCCATGGTGCAAAATCCTCCTTTATCCATACTTCTCCAGTATTCCTAAGATTATAGCGTATCTTCCGATATTTGTCAATGATTTTCTGGAAGCGCATCCCCTTTCCTTCTTGTTACGCCGGGAGGCACGGAACTTTCCCCGAAAACCCGCTCTCGCTCATGCACAAACGTAGCAGTACTAGGCTCGACAATACCTCGCCAAGTGCTGACGTTTGCTTATGGTTTTCTACAGGAAAGTTCCGTGCCTCCCGGCTTAGTCCAAGCATAGTAAGGATGCGCTGAGTTAAACAATCTATCGCTTGCAATTTCCCGCTTTTGGTGGTATTATCTTATTAGAATCCGTGTCGAGGTTGTGTAACGGCAATTGTAGCCTATTGACATTCAGCCCACATTGGATTCTTTATTCATGTCTTACAACATCTTCCCTCTGATTTACCTTCCATTTCCATATAGCCGTGCCTATAATAATCGTGTATCCCACAAAGCTCCATACATCCGGCAAGTCCCGGAAGAAGATGAAGCTTAAGATTGCGGCAAAGATGACCTGGGTATAGTCAAAGACAGAGATTTCTTTTGCCGGGGCATGGAAATAAGCGGCGGTGATGGAGAACTGGCCGCCGGCTGCGGAGGCTCCCGCCAAAAGCAGGCAGATTAGCTGCTTCGTGGTCATAGGTTCATAAGTGAGGAGCATGCCCGGAATGACCGATACACAGGAGAATACCGCAAAGCAAAAGACGATAACGTCGCCCTTCATACCGTTTTTGCTCATTTTTCGGACACAGGTATAGGCAAGACCGGCGCCTAAACCACCCAGCACACCGAACAATGCCGGAATACATTCCATCCGGAAGGACGGCTTTACTACAAAGAGTGCTCCTGCAAACGCAAGAATTACCGCAATGACTTCCTTTCTGTTCGGCCGCTCTTTTAATACGAAGATAGAGAGTATAATACAAAAGAACGGCGACAGCTTGTTTAGCATGGACGCATCCGCAATATTCATCTGTCCAATGGCATAAAAGTTACAAAGAATGCCTACCGTACCTCCGATACAGCGCATCGTCAAAAGTCCCAGGTTTCCCTTCGGGATCGCAATTCGTTCCTTCTTTTTTATTAACATTCCCACCGCAATAAAACCCGCCACCAGATTCCGGAAAAAGCATTTCTGCCACACCGGCAAATCCCCCGCCGTCTTTACAAATAAATTCATAGATGCAAAGAAAAACGCCGCAAACAAAATGTAGCGGATTCCCTTCATTTTTTGTCTATTCATAGGTAATACCTTCTTTCCCTTTTCACGATTCCAACCAAGAACACTTCGTTCAAAAGCCCTCCACATGCGTTGTAAGCGCACCATACACACTGTACACCTTTTTCCGTTTTGTTTCAAGCCCGACTTCTCAATTTCCGGTTCTTTGCACCGAATACCTATACTCCTTCCAAAAATGGACAACTCTACCATGAAACGCTTCCATAAATTGATATTTTTCGTGAAAAACCGACAAAGTTTTTGCCTTTTTTGGACAAGAAACACTTTACACTGACCGATTTTCGTGGTATCCTAGATATTAGGTATTTTTATATATTTCTTTATAGAAAATTATAGAAAAAATACAAGCATTACAATCCGTGCCGGATTAGATTTCCGCGCGGAATATAAAAGGAGGATATGTTACATGGCAAGAAAAATGAAAACCATGGATGGTAACACCGCTGCGGCTCACGTGTCTTACGCGTTCACCGATGTGGCTGCTATCTATCCGATTACCCCTTCCTCCCCGATGGCAGACTACACCGATATGTGGGCTACCCAGGGCAGAAAGAACATCTTCGGTCACGAGGTTATGTTGTCCGAAATGCAGTCCGAAGCAGGTGCTGCTGGTGCCGTTCACGGTTCCTTACAGGCTGGTGCTTTAACCACTACCTACACCGCTTCCCAGGGTTTACTTTTGATGATTCCGAATATGTATAAGATTGCCGGTGAGCTTCTTCCGGGCGTAATTCACGTTACCGCTCGTGCTCTTGCAAGCCACGCACTTTCCATCTTCGGTGACCACTCCGACGTTTATGCATGTCGTCAGACCGGTTTTGCTATGCTTTGTGCAAGCAACGTTCAGGAAGTTATGGACCTCGGCGCAGTTGCTCACTTAACCGCAATTGAGAGCCGCGTTCCGTTCTTACACTTCTTCGACGGTTTCCGTACTTCCCACGAGATCCAGAAGATCGAGATCTGGGATTACGATGACTTAAAGGATATGTGCAACATGGAGGCTGTTGAGGCTTTCCGTAATCGCGCTTTGAATCCGGAGCATCCGATTCAGCGTGGTACCGCTCAGAACCCGGATGTATTCTTCCAGGCAAGAGAGGCATGTAACCCGTACTATGACGCTGTTCCGGAAATCGCTCAGCAGTACATGGACAAGGTTAACGCTAAGATCGGTACCGATTACAAGTTGTTCAACTACCACGGTGCTGCAGACGCTGAGTCTGTTATCGTATGTATGGGTTCCGCTTGTGACACCATCGACGAGACCGTTGATTTCTTAACCGCTCGCGGTGAGAAGGTTGGTGTTGTAAAGGTTCGTCTTTACAGACCGTTCTCCGCTAAGCACTTAATCGATGCTATTCCGGATACTGTTAAGCGCATCAGCGTTCTTGACAGAACCAAGGAGCCGGGTGCTCTCGGCGAGCCGCTCTACCTCGACGTAGTTGCAGCATTAAAGGGTTCCAAGTTCAATGATGTTCCGGTATTCTGCGGTCGTTACGGTTTAGGTTCCAAGGACACCACCCCGGCTCAGATTATTTCCGTATTCAAGAACACCGAGAAGGCTAAGTTCACCATCGGTATCGTAGATGATGTAACCAACCTTTCTCTTGAAATTACCGAAAATCCGGTTACCGCTCCGGCAGGCACCACTGCTTGTAAGTTCTGGGGTCTCGGCGCAGACGGTACCGTAGGTGCAAATAAGAACTCCATCAAGATCATCGGTGACCACACCGACAAGTTTGCTCAGGCATACTTCGATTACGACTCCAAGAAGTCCGGTGGTGTTACGATTTCCCACTTACGTTTCGGTGACAAGAAGATTCAGTCCACCTACCTGATCAACCAGGCAAACTTCGTAGCATGTCATACTCCGGCTTATGTTCGTAAGTACAACATGGTACAGGATTTGGTTGACGGCGGTACCTTCCTTCTCAACTGTTCCTGGAACATGGCTGAGTTAGAAGAAAAGCTTCCGGGTCAGGTAAAGAGATATATCGCTGAGCATAACATTAAGTTCTACACCATCGATGGTATCAGCATCGGTAAGGAAGTAGGTCTCGGCGGACGTATCAATACCATTTTACAGGCTGCATTCTTCAAGCTTGCTAACATCATTCCGATTGAGGATGCTGTAAAGTATATGAAGGACGCTGCTACCGCTTCTTATTCCAAGAAGGGTGATGATGTTGTTAAGATGAACCATGATGCTATCGACCGTGGTGTTGAAGGTATCGTTGAGATTCAGGTTCCGGCTTCCTGGAAGGATGCAAAGGATGAGGACCTCACCGAGAAGGCTACCTGCGGCGGTGCAGACGTTCTTAAGTATGTAAACTCTGTTCAGTCCAAGATTAACGCTCAGGACGGTAACAGCCTGCCGGTATCTGCATTCGTAGATTACGCAGACGGTTCCACCCCGACCGGTTCCGCAGCTTACGAGAAGCGCGGCGTTGCAATCGATGTTCCGGTTTGGAATCCGGAGAGCTGTTTACAGTGTAACCTTTGTTCCTATGTATGTCCGCACGCTGTTATCCGTCCGGTAGTTATGGACGCTGACGCTGCTGCAAAGGCTCCGGCAGGTGCAGCTATGGCTGACATGAAGGGTATGGAAGGCAAGAAGTTTGCTATGTCCATCTCCGTACTTGACTGTACCGGATGTGGCTCCTGTGTAAATGTTTGTCCGGAGGTTAAGGGCAACAAGGCACTTTCCATGGCAAACCTCGAGACTCAGTATGAGGCTCAGAAGATGTTTGATTACGGCACCACTTTAGAGACCCCGGCAGAGGTTCTTGAGAAGTTCAAGGTAACCACTCCGAAGGGATCCCAGTTCAAGCAGCCGCTCCTTGAGTTCTCCGGCGCTTGTGCAGGTTGTGGTGAGACCCCGTACGCTAAGTTAATTACCCAGTTGTTCGGTGATAGAATGTATATCGCCAACGCAACCGGTTGTTCCTCTATTTGGGGCGGTTCTTCCCCGTCCTGTCCGTACACTGTAAATAAGGAAGGCAAGGGTCCGGCTTGGGCTAACTCCTTATTCGAGGATAACGCAGAGTACGGTTTCGGTATGCAGCTTGCACAGAAGGCTCTCAGAAAGCGCGTTGTAGCAGCAGCTGAGAACTTACTTGCAGTAGCAGAGAAGGACGATGTTAAGGCAGCTCTTCAGGGTTACCTTGATACCATCAACTCCTCTACCGAGAACGGTCCGGCTACCAGAAAGATGATCGCAGCTTTAGAGGCTTGTGATTGTGATAACGCTGACCGCAAGTATATCCTTGCTAACAAGGATTTCGCTGCTAAGAAGTCCCAGTGGATCTTCGGTGGTGACGGTTGGGCATACGACATCGGTTTCGGCGGCGTTGACCACGTTCTCGCAGCTAACCAGGATGTAAACATCTTCGTATTCGATACCGAGGTTTACTCCAATACCGGTGGTCAGTCCTCCAAGGCTACTCCGACCGGTGCTATTGCACAGTTCGCAGCAGCTGGTAAGGACGTTAAGAAGAAAGACCTCGCAGCAATCGCAATGAGCTACGGTTACGTATACGTTGCACAAATCGCTCAGGGTGCTGATTACAACCAGTGTGTAAAGGCAATCGCAGAGGCTGAGGCATATCCGGGTCCGTCTCT
Source organism: uncultured Lachnospiraceae bacterium (assembly GCA_964545045.1). Taxonomy (GTDB): domain Bacteria; phylum Bacillota; class Clostridia; order Lachnospirales; family Lachnospiraceae; genus SIG307. The sequence continues at coordinate 6,991 of CAZJEN010000008.1, forward strand.
CATCATCGCTTACGCTCCGTGTATCAACCACGGTATCAAGGGCGGTATGAAGAACGCACAGACCGAGGAGAAGAACGCAGTAGCAGCAGGTTACTGGCACCTCTTCCGCTTCGATCCGCGTCTTGCAGAGGAAGGCAAGAATCCGTTCCAGCTTGACTCCAAGGCACCGACCGCTGATTACAAGGCATTCATTGAGAGCGAAGTACGTTACAACAGACTTTCCAGAACCAATCCGGAGAGAGCAGAAGCCCTCTTCACCAAGGCTGCAAAGGATGCTGCTGACAAGTACGCTAAGCTTGCAAAGATGGCTGAATGATCGCGAAGACCTTAGTAAAGTAAGATAGAGAAATCCCCGGTGAGAACTTGTTCTCAACCGGGGATTTTTATATCTTACGCACGCGGTACGCGTGTTGTCGAAATCGCAGATTTCGACAACTAAGGTCTTCAACTTGCCTTTTTTATCTTGCGCCACGCGGCACGCGTGTTGACGGGTGCGTAGCAACCGACAGCTAAGGTCTTCGACTTCACTCAAAGCTCCCTTGCCTGCACGCGGTGTTTCACACCTTACCACGCACCTCGCGACATATGTCGCTCGGTCGTGGGCGCGTTCGCAGTTCGCCGTCTTATGCAAGCAAGCTTGCAACATCGGCTCAATGCTCACTTTGCCTGCACGCAGAAAAGGCTGCCGCACCAGCGACAGCCCTTTTTAACTCCTTAATTCACCTTTGCTCCGAACGGCGTTATCGCCAGCGTTGCCAGCTTAAAGCATTGCTTTCCGAACGGGATTCCGATAATGGTAATGTAACAAATCACACCACCGATCACATACCCCAGCGCAAGCTCCAATCCTCCGAAAATAATCCAGATGATATTCGCAATCGGATGCGCTCCGAAGTTCGCATTCACGTTCTTTTTAAACGGCCAAAGTGCCAGTCCCGCAAGCTTAAATGCTTGTAATCCAAACGGGATTCCGATAATAGTGATGCACCATAAAAGTCCCAGTCCGAACCATGCCACCGCTGACCATAAGCCAAAAAACAACATCCATAAAATGTTACCGATTGTTCGCATCGTATCTTCCCCCTTATCCGATGTATAACTCCCCATATTACAACTGCATAATATAATTCTCGATTACCTTCACATCGCCGTTCAGACTCTCAATGGTAGCCGCAATCTCCTGCAGAGAAGCCGCCTGCTGGGTAAACGCATCCGTAGCCTCTTTGGTCTTTTCACTCATACCGTTAACCTGATTCTCGATACCGGAAAGCATCGTTCCGATGGACTGTGAATACTCCGTGGTATTGTCGGACAAGCGTTCAATCTCCCTTGCAACTACAGAGAAGCCCTTTCCTGCCGCACCGGCTCTGGCTGCCTCAATAGAAGCATTTAAGCCCAGAATCTTAGTAGAATTACTAATCTTATTAATCGCTCCGAGAATCTCGTTCATGCGCTTCATCTCGGAAAGTAAATTATCCATCAAACCGTACACCTGCTGATTGCTTGCGGAAGCCACCTGTACATCTTCCGTAATCTCATTTACAGCACAAACTACCTGCTCAACCTCCTGCGACAGACTGGCAATTGCATCCTTTACACTGCGAATCTTCTCTACACTCTTCGCAATCATAAGACAGCCTACCACTTTACCGTCCTCGCGAATCGGAATCGCATAAGACATAAACGGAACACCGTACACTCTCGCCGGCACCTCACGCACTCTGCGCTCGCCGCTCTCCATTACCATAAGCGGAGTTGCCTCCGGCGGAAACGGAGCCCCCAATTCACACTGAACCGGAATCTCCGCACACGGCTGATTATAAATAAAGCCCACGGTGTTTGTAACCGCCACCGACACCGGCTCATCAATAAACAACGGAATATAAGGCGCCACCGCCACTACTGACTTTAAAACTTCCTTTTCATTTGAAATATCCATTGTCGTCTCCTCCAATCCTTCAAAAAACAAGCCTGCGTCGCAACTTATCTCTTATCCTACAACAACATAACGCCCTTTTTCTCTGCTTCTTCTCTCACATCATCCGGCCAAATGGAAGCCTGTACTTCGCCGATATGAGCCTTACGAAGGAAGAACATGCAAATACGCGACTGACCGATACCGCCGCCTACCGTATACGGAAGTTCCTTGTTCAACACGGCCTTCTGGAAGGCAAGCTCTGCTCTATCTTCGCAATTTGCCTTTTTCAGCTGCTCTGCCAAAGAAGCCTCATCTACACGGATACCCATGGAAGAAAGCTCCAACGCCATATCCAGTACCGGGTAATATACCATAATATCACCGTTTAACTGCCAATCGTCATAGTCCGGTGCTCTGCCGTCGTGACGCTCGCCGGAAGCCAGCTTATCACCGATCTGCATAATAAATACTGCCTTCTTTAAACGGGTAATCTTGTTCTCGCGCTCCTTTGCCGTATCGTTCGGATACATGTTCTCCAGCTCCTGGGTCGTAACGAACGTAATCTCCTCCGGCAAAATCTCTTCTATGTAATCGTACTTATCCGCAATGTAATGCTCGGTCTCACGAAGAGCCGCATAAACACTGCGTACAATGGATTTCAGATTCTCAATATTTCTTTCGTCATGTAAAATCACCTTTTCCCAGTCCCACTGGTCAACAAAGATAGAGTGGATGTTGTCCGTATCCTCATCACGACGAATCGCATTCATATCCGTATAAAGACCCTCTCCGTAAGCAAAGCCGTACTTTTTAAGAGCCATACGTTTCCACTTCGCAAGGGAATGTACAATCTCTACCACCGCATCGTTCTGCTCCTTAATTCCGAAAGAAACCGGACGCTCTACGCCGTTTAAGTTATCATTCAAACCGGACTCCGGCTTAACAAAAAGCGGAGCGGACACACGGGTCAGATTCAACTGCTTCGCCAGCTGACGCTCAAAATAATCCTTTACATGCTTGATGGCTCCCTGCGTCTCCTTAATGGACAGAGCCGAATGATACCCTTCCGGGACATAAAAACGTTCCATAATAACCTCTTTCCGCGCTGCTTTATTCGAAATCGAACCTAGCCTTGCAGCGTAATTATAATAAGTCTAGTATATGCTGATAGTGTACCATTTTTTCCGATAAATTACAAGACAAAATCTCAGGAAATCAAAAGAAAGAACGCGCCGCCTTATCGAATTTCTTCGATAAAGCGACGCATTCAAACCAGAGAGAACAATGAACAAGCAATGTTTTACCTTAATCGAACAAGAAGGACAAATCCGCATCTCCCGGAACAATATAATTAAAGGTCTCGTACATATTGTAACCCTCCTGCGGCACATCCAGATACACACGGTAATTCTCGTAAATATCATAGGTCGGATCTCCGTAACGGCACAACGGTTCCCAGGTACAAAGAGCATACAATCGTTCAAAATCCTCCGGCTCCACCGGAATTACTTCGTCACCGTAAGCCCAATCCTCCGGGTATGCAACGGTCTGTGTCACCTTAGTATCTCCGATTAAGTAATAATCCACTTCTGCCGACGCATCTACGGTATAACCATATTCCTCCGACCAATCAGAAGACTCCTTATACACAACCTCAGGCAATCTCACACGCATGGCTTCTTTCCCGGTCCACTCATACTCCGCATCCGTAACGAACCCTCTGTCCTCTAAGAAACGCAGGGTCTCCGTATAAGACGCATAAATCGGCAATTCATTACGATAGGTGTTCCAATCATCGGTATAATAGCTTCCGTTGCGATCCTCTATACTCATCGGTCCCACAGTCAGGTCCAAAATCGCCACCGGCTTCGTATGAAGCTTCTCTGCCAATGTCATCGCCGCCAGTTCTCTATTCAGCACCGTCATTAGTTCATCCTTCTCTACCTGACTCAAATCCATCACGCAGGTATTCATAGCACAACGTGCCGATACAGACTTAACAAGACTGGATGGAATTGTGTAGATATCTCCGTAATGCACCTTCTTATATTCGTAGCTTTCGAATATAGGAGCAAACAACTCCTCCCGCATACCGTTTACCCGGTAGCGGCGTTGCACCGTATTACCGTTTTTCAAACGATACGCCACCTCTACGCTGAGAAAATCATCGTAGGAATATGCCATTGCGGAATCCAAACGGTCCGCATAAATCGCCGAATCCTCCACCAACACCTCCAGATACGGGTACACCGCATCAATGTGCGACAGCTCCATCTCAGCAACCTCATCAAACCAACGGATTCTTTCACCATCAAAAAAGTAGGAATCACGACGGTTGTCCAGACTCTGCAAATCGATAGCAACCGACTCTATCTTCTTTGCCTTCGGCAAATACATGTCATAACCAAACACATCATAGCGCATTACCAACGCCAATACCGCTGTTACTCCGATGCAGGCAAACATGGACAGCTTCTCCGCAAAGCACTTACGTACATCGAAATGAAAAATACTCTGAATCAGCATGTGGCTCAGTACTACGCCAAGCACGATACCGAACAGCATCCAGCCTGGGAATCCCTGACGCCCATCCGCCATATTATAAAACATCATTCCCATCAAAGCTCCGGCAAGAAATTCCACAGAAAGACGAATCACCGGCTTTAATATTGGGAAAGAAATGGCCTTCCCCGCACCATCCGACGGACGCGCCCGGTATACCAAAAGAGTAATCACAGCAACTACCGCCGTAAATGCCAGTTGCTGAAGCAACAGGGATACCGTAGCCTGCTCCACTGCCTTTACATAAAAGTAACCCGGACACAGGAAACGCAATGCATGAATACGCTCCGTATATATATCCCCCATATAGCTGAAGGTATCAAAAAACTTCTCCTCAAACCAGCTGTATATGAGCACCGTCACCAGGGTAATACCGAAGGTCCAGCCGCTGACCGCGAAGAACACTACGATATTTCCTACAAAGGTTACGCATAGAATCAGGATGGTATAAATCATTAAATACCCCAATAAATGCACAGCCAACCCTTTAAATGCAATTGTAAACACAACCGCCTTAAAATTACCGCTGACGGCAATCATTACAAAGCTTACCAGCATCATTGCAAAATACGGCACCAAGTAAATCAGTACACCGTTAATATAACGAACTACAAACAGCGTCTCACGCTTTACCGGTAAAGAATGAAAAAAATCTACCTTCTTCTTGGAAAACAAATACCCGAAGCCGCTGACAGCGCAAATAAACGCACCTACAATCGTAACCAATACCAACCAAAAACTGTCGGCTGCCATAGGCGATGCCAAGCGTCGGGCAAAGGTATCCAACCATCCTGTATCGGAACCTCTCGAACCGGAAATCACCATAGCAATGTAAATCGGCACCGGCAGAACAAATACAATTGCCGCCAACACAATGGTCCAAAGGCGTTGTCTCAAATCCTCTTTTAATAATTTAAAGAATGAGCTTCTTGAAGTCATAGCCTGCCACCTCCGTTTCACTGATAAAGATTTCTTCCAGGGTCAGCGGAAGCATCTCGAAAAATACCGGTTCTGCCGCTGCCACTCTGGCCTCGATTTCCTCTTGAAGTCCTCGTACGGTCAAGGTCTTTAAGCGACCGCGCTGTTCCTTATTCACTACATCCAAGCCCATCAGAACTCTTGCTTCCTGCTCCTCGTCCGCAAATACACACTGCAACTTGTGGATACCGGTACGCATCTCCTCCAAATCCTTGGAAAGCAATACACCGCCCTTATGAAGCAGGCCCACATGGTCACAAATATCCTCCAGCTCACGGAGATTGTGGGAAGCCAATACCGGCGTAAGTCCCCGCTCCGTAATCTCCTTTGCAAAAATGCTCTTTACCGCCTGACGCATCACCGGGTCCAAACCGTCAAAGGTCTCGTCACAAAGTAAATACTTCGTTCCCGCACACACACCCAGTAAAATGGACACCTGCTTTTTCATACCTTTGGAAAAGGTACTGATTTTGCGGGAAAGCGGCAAGTTCAACTGACTCAAAAGCTCCAGATAACGCTTGCGGTTGAACTTCTCGTACACCGCACCGTAATAGTCCGCCATATCCACCGGCGTACCGTTGTTTAAGTAATAGGAATCGTCGGAAATATAGAACACTTCCTTCTTTGCCGCCGGATTCTCAAATACCGGCGCATCATCCACCGTAATGGTGCCTTCATCTGCCTTTAACACTCCCGCTATCATACGAAGCAGGGTGGATTTACCGGCACCGTTGGTTCCAACCATACCGAACACAATACCTTCTTTTATTTCTACGGAAACCCGGTCAACCGCCAACATCCCGTCAAAGCGCTTTACCACGTTTTCTGCCTTAATCATCCGCTTCACCTCCTACACCTAATTCCGACGCAGCCTGTTGCATCGTCCCATTCTTTGCCGGCTCTGTTGTGCCGGATACCACATCGGTCTCTCTCTGAACCGTCTTGTTCTCCTGCCACAAAGCATCCAGCAGACGGTCAAGAGTTTCTCTTGTCATTCCGGCTTCCTTGGCCTTATGTACCAGCCGTTCCGCCTCTGCCTTTACTTCCTTCTCCCGAAGGGCAAGTAACGGCTTCATATCTGCCACAAAGTTACCTTTTCCCTTGACCGCATAAATCACACCCCGGCGTTCCAGCTCCGTATAAGCCCGCTGAATCGTATTGGGATTAATAGAAAGCTCCATGGCAAGATTGCGCACACTGGGAAGGGGCGCATCCTTTTCCAGAACCCCGCACAGCACCAGACTTTGGAATCTCTCTACGATTTGTTCGTAAATCGGTCTGCGGTCCGTGTAATCGATAATAATCATACCTGCATCCCTGTCCTTTCCTTCCGCAGTCCCTCAATGATGCGGAATTATTCTGTAGTTCCCATCCTACTGTTTTACACAAATCAACTGTACTAATACCCTCAGTACAGTTTGAGTATAACATGGCACAGGTCCTCTGTCAATGATTTCCTGCGCCGAAATGTTTTAATATTTTCTTAAGGAGTATCGGTCACCATCTGCACCACCTGGGAATACATGGTCTGGAATCGGATGGAAAACAGCTTCATTTCATACTCGCACGGACCGTATAACGGGTCTGTACCGTAGAGAATACCTTTTTCCGCATCATACCCCGTCAGCACCACACAATGCTCATAATTCTGCCAGTAAAGCTCCTCTCCGTCTACCTCCCATACCTGGGCAATGTACGGAGCCTGCAAATTCATGGTGGTCCATGCCAACACCGGAGCTTCCTGCAACATAAGAAGCAGTTCCTCAAAGGTCACATTTTCTTTGGCAACGGCGGTCAATTTTCCTGTTCTTCCGACAGTTTCCGAAGTATGCTTCGTCCCGCCGCTTGTGTTTCCCGGCTTTTCTTCCCTCATATACCGATTCGCGGTATCCGCAATGACCGGTGCAAAACAGCCTGCAGATGCCACCTTCTTCGCCGGGTCTCCCACAAAGGCTTCTCTGAAATCTGTCTGTCCCCAGGCTCCCTTCGGCAACCACTTATCTGCCAACTCACATTTATCCACGGAAATATCGTAATAAGAAAGCAATATCGCCAATCCTGTCACCTCACAGCCGTGCGGAAGCTCAGGATTTTGCAAAATCGTCTCCACCTCATGAAATACCTTCTGCGTCTCAAGAGTCGCCAAAAGTGTATCAAACTCAACACTCTCCGGTTGTACCATGGTGTAATTCGAGCCAAAACTACAGTAGTAGAACCGCCCATCCGACACTACATACCATCCGTCTTCAAACACTGCCAGAAGCCGAAACTCCTCTCCCGCTCCCGCATATCCGCAAACCGTAGCATCTCTATGAGGTGTCCCGTACAAAGGGGTTTGTGCCCGGGCGTACAACATCACTTCTCCGGAAAGCTTCGTCGCCGCGCTCCACCATTCCTCCGAACCGTTTACCGGACTGACCGTCAACGCTTCCCGCAGTGGATCCGTTTCTTCCTGTACCGACGTCTCTCCCGCTTCACCGGTCACTTCTCCCGAAACCTCCTGCCACAGGCCGGCAAACCAGCTTTCATACTCTTCCTTATTCGAGGAGCCGAAATAATACACAGTCTTTTCTCCCGCGGTTTCGGCACGCTTTGCCGCCTCCTTTGCCTCTTTCCACTCCGTATATTGCGCCTTCCATGCCGCGAAGGTGCCGTTTCTGGAAAGCAATGTGGCCGTCAGAATCAACAGCACTGCCACCGTTGCTACCAGAAAAATCCAAAAAAATACCGGTAGAACGCCGTCTTTGTTTTTTTCTTCAGAATATTGCTCCATGACGACCTCCTTCCGGTATTACATAATTTCTTTTTTCTATCGTTCTTTCATCTTATCGCGCTCTTTTCCGTTGTTCTACACGCTCTACAATCAAAAATGCCACAACAATGAACAGTACCCAGCCCAAGCCTTTGTAAATCAGTTCGGTATTCCAGATATCAAAGGTTTGATAGGATTGACCCAACATAACATTATAGCTGAAACCTACGCTGTGTGCCGAACCTATCATAAATACCGCCGGAAGCAGCAACACATTTCGCAACCCGTGGAATAATATTTTCTGTTTTTTCTTCTTTTCTATGATGAGAAACGCTATCAACATGGCCGGTACGACCATCATAAGCAAAACCGGAAACACCGGTCCGAGGATAACCGTACTTTGAATCCCCGTTTCCGGATCAAGCTTGCTGAAATACGGCAGTACAATGGCCAAAATCAGCGTAAGCGCCAACGCGCCTAACTGGATTGCATTCATAATCACACAATTCCGGTTCACTGCCGCTTTGTCCCTTTTTCTGCCGGTAATCCACTGAAGATAAGACCCTCTTATCAGCAGACAAAGTAAAATCAATGCAAGCAAAATTCCCGCCAAAAGCGGAAGGTAACTTCCGAATTCCAAAACACTTTCGATATAATCCGAACGAATTAACACCAAAGGAAGTGCAACCGCTACCGCCGAAAATGCCGCAAAGAAGCCTGCAAAGGATTGCATCCCCAGGCAGTCATCCACCCGTTTCATATCCTTTTCATCCGCATCCTCAAACAACTCATTATCCTTCAGTTCCTTTAACTTATTAACTGCCAGCACCTCAAGCACCACTGCCGCCGCTTCAAATAAAAGAAGCACCGCAAACCCTATGACGGGCCGGTAAAACCCGTAGGAGATTCCGAACATACAAATGAGTCCCACTGCCGACAAAGCAATAGAAATCAGCGTTTTTGTTTTAAAGCCCGATAAAGTACGGGTGATCAGTGCCTTGCGTTGACGTTCCGCTCTCTTATCCGGTTTACTTTTTTCTGCTTCATCTTGTTCTTCGCCATTCTCCTCCGACTGCTGCACTACCGGACTTTGCATCATGCGTTCTCCGCGAAGCAGCTCGTCACAAGTCACCCCGTACATCTCCGCAATAGCTGGAATCAAAGTAATATCCGGTGCGCATTCGTCCCGTTCCCAACGGCTCACCGCCTTATTGGATACCCCCAGACGATCCGCCACCTCCTGCTGTGTCATACCGATTGCCTTTCGCAAGGCGGCCATAAACTGGCCCATAGAATTTCTTGTCATAAAAACCTCCCAATGAAATAATTTCAACCCAATTCTACAAAACCGGTACAAAAACGCACAGCCCGCAGACCGAAAATCACTCTCGCAAAGTGAGACTCGCCTTTTATCTTGCCATTTCTCACCTTCGACATGACATTTCTTTAGAACTTCACTTCTCTCGGTGCCCCTCCGAAGCTGGCAAAGGTCGCCGTAGCATTCTTAAAATACAACACCTGGGTATTACCGTCGTCCGCAGAATACATTGCCTGCAAATTCGGATACGCATCTAACATGGACTGGCGAGCCTCTCTTCTGTCATCCTCAATCAGCTCTCCGGCCACACGAATCCATGTCCCGTCCACAAAGGCACTGATCTCTGCCTTCGGATTCTGTGCAAGCTGCTTCGACACCGGCTTTACCTTTCCGGTCTGTATGTAAAGCTTCCCGTCAAAAACATTTACCGTACCGAAGGGTCTTACTCTCGGCTGGTCTCCCTCCACCGTTGCCAAATAATAGGTTCCTGCCTTCTTCAAAAACTCGTAAACCTCCTGCATGATACTACCTCCTCCGTTTTGTCATATGACATAAATTTCATTCTGAATTAATACTATATTTAGTATGATATAAGGAGGGGGAAAAGTCAAGAATGAAAAAAGCACCACATATCATGTGATGCTTTCAAGCTGGGGTACAAGGATTCGAACCTTGAGATGACGGAGTCAGAGTCCGTTGCCTTACCGTTTGGCGATACCCCAAAATATTCCGCTGTGTATCACAGCCACGAATGATATTATAACCAATCTTTTTCAAAAATGCAAGTACTTTTTTTTATTTTTTTCATTTTTTCTTTCAAACCTATTAATACCGGTCAATATATTCTGTCCCGAAATACATCGGAATATGCTCTTCCACAATATTCTGTACTATTTTTTTCAAGCATCCCGGTCTTGTCTTTACACCATCATCCAGCTTTTCCAACGGCATCCATACACTCTCTTCCATACCGAAATCCTTTTCTGTCGGCAAGACTCTTTTCTCCCCGGTCAGTTTTGCCGTAAAAACATGCAGCACCCTGTGGGTATATTCCGGATACAGTTTACGATATTCTTCATTTACATTTATTTCCTCTGCCAAAGCCACAAACCGTTCCACAGAAACCTCGTATCCGGTTTCTTCCTTCACTTCACGAACCACCGTCTGCTCCATGCTCTCATATTGCTTCTGACCGCCTCCCGGCAAATCGTAATAGATATCTCCGTCTTCTCCCTTACAACGGTTTAGTAAAATCGCACCATTTTCTATAATGATTGCTTTCGACGCACAACGAATCGACATAGTTACCCCTCCTCTTTTCTTTAGCATAATACCTCTTTGCAAAAATTACAACGAAATTTTGTTTCCCATTACACTTTTTACAACGAAAATTCGTTTCTTATTGCATTTTTTACAACGAGTCACATCTGTTTTTCTCTGTTTCTGTCGGTCCATCTACACACTTATTGCCGGCTGCTCTCGAAAACAATTACCTTTCACTACAATTTTCCTGCCCTTCGCATCTTTTCATTGTTTTTCTCCCGTTTCCGTGCTATACTTTACTTGTAAGCAAACGACCGCTTACACTGCGGCACGGGGACGGCACCCATAACAAAAAACGGCACCGCACACAAATCTTCTGTGAGAGGGGAAGACACCCATGACAAAAAACGTAACGGTAACAGATGCACAAGGAAACATCATAGGCACCACTTACCCCAAGAGGGCAAGCGGGCTCATTAAGAATGGACGGGCGATTTTCGTGGACGACTGTACCATTCGTTTGTCCGGAAAACCGGAGCCGTCCGATACATACAACACATCGGAGGTAAATCAAATGAATTATATCTTTTTTAATCCACGGAATTGGTCTTTTGATCAGATGCAGAATAACAATCAACACAGCTTCGGCTACGGCAGAAATAATGGTTTTTCACAATCCTTTCCGGCAGAGCGCAGTTTCATCAACGACTTCGACGGCAGTCTGGTGGAAAGTCTCATGTTCGGCGATTGGAACACTTCCTATGCCCGTGCTGTCTCTAAGGAGCTTTCCCTGCTTCCGGATACCGAATACTGCTTCGTATTCTGGTTAAACGGTGGCGAAAATGACAAAAACAGCGAAGTCTGCCGGTTACAGATTTCCTTTGGCGGCAACTGGGAGGATTGTTATACCTACAAATTAAACCGGAACTACATCAAGCCGGTTCTGCATAAGGACGGTTGGGAATTGTATTCCATCCCGTTCCGCACACCGGTAGCCTATACGCCTGCCGGCTTTGGCACCGTATCTTCCGGTCTTGGCGCAGCAGCAACAGGTTCTGTCTCCGGTTCCGTAGCTTCTGCGGCCCCGCAGTCCAGCAATAGCGACACTGCTCCTACAGTAGCCACCTACCTTGCTTTTATCGCAGGCAACGCCCCGATGGCTGTAAAGCCTGCCAAGGAGCTGGAGTTCTATACCGACTGGGAGGATGCACCGGACGAGTTCGCAAACGAGCGTCCGCAACGTCACAATCTGGTATTCGCAGACGGCTGGCCGAGTATCAGCCAGTATGGCGGCGACAAATATTCCACCGAGGCATTACGGGCAAAGAAGGCCCGCCGCATGGCAGAGTCTTCCGCACAAAATACAAGTAACGTTCAAAACGGCAGAATCGACCTTAGCACCGTTGACTGGAGTAAACCGGCGGAAGTACAAAAAGCATTGGATACCCTTTCCGAAGGTATCAGAGAACAAGCAGCCGAATTGGAAGAACATTCCGACGAAGTATTCGACTTCATTGATGATTTACAGGCACGCTGTGATGAACTTCGAGAGAAAGCAGAGATGTTAGGAGAACAAATCGGCGTTACTTCAAAGTCCTTCGGCAAAACCGTAGACCTTTCCGTACAAGTTTCCGTATTAAAAGATGAATTGACTACCCTGAAAGACAATTCGGAACCGTTATTTGTTCGTTCCTGCGGAGCCGACCTTGAAGTTCTTACCCAAAGGATGTCCGACGATGCCGGAGAAGCTTATATGGATTCTTTGGAAGCCGGGTTGGATGCTTTGGAAAGTCAGGCAGATGACATTGAAGGAAAGCTGGACGCCATCGAAGAGATGCTGGAAGCTATCGAAGATGAAGCGAATGGCGGAGAATAATTATTTTCTCGCACTATCGATAAAGACTGATTTCATTTGTGGATGATAGACCGATCCATTGATATTAATTAAAGAACTAACGGCAGAGCCTATGAAGCTCTGCCGTTTTCAATTCTCCCTACACTCTCACGCCCCAAACAGCCAGCGGCACCTGCTCTGTCGGTACGGTAAGCTTCTTATCTTCAATCAGCTTTTCCAAAAGGAAGGCTGCCACATCCAGACGGTGATGAATCTTTGCCACGTCGCCACACTGGCTCTTTACCGCTGCCGGTGCATGGTCCTTTAACATCTTCTCTGCCTGTTCGGAGATTTGAAGCATGCAGTCGCACACAAGCCCGGTCAGCGGCGCAATCAGTTCCTGTACCTTCCGGTAAACCTCTGCCGTAAACACCGGGAAATTTGCGGAAAGCACGCCGTCCGTACAGGAAATGAAGCCCTGTTCAATCAACCACGGCAACATATGGTTTTCCCTGTCGGCTTCCTTTTTTAATATGGCTGCGCACATTGCTTCCGTTTTCTCATAAAACCAACTGTGATCATACAACTGGCAGTCTCGAATGACATTGTAATTTTCCGCGGAAAACCAGGCAGTTCTCTCCCGATTCCATGTATCAACCGTAATTCCACTGAAATGAGAAAACTTATAATCGTTATCACTACCAAAAATCCAACCGTTTCCTCCCATTGCCAGCTTCGGCTCTTTCCCGCAGGGAGACTTCTCCTCGGCCATATAATACGCATTTATCATAGCCATATTTAACAAACCGAACAACAGTCTGTTATCGTCGTAGTCGTTCCCTTCAAACTCCAGAGCCTTTACCTGCGGCAACAGCTCCACCGCCTTCTCGTATGCCCGTGCCGCAACGTCTGTATAAACTGATTTTGTATTTCGGATAAACTCTTCCTCATAGACCTCCGTCAAAATCACCAGATTCGTCCGGTACTTACTCCCTTCCTTTACCAGCACCTCTGCCGCCTCCAAGGTATCCAGCTCCTCCTCCAAGTACGGCACAGACACCCCAAGCTCCATGGACAGCTCCTCCATACTCATAGGCGTGTAATATGTCGCCAGCACAATAGATCCCGGAAGCTTTCTGCGGAACAACGCATCATAATAGTTCCAATCTCCCCAAAATGACAACCGGAACACGCCCGGATTATAACTCTTTTCACCTAATTTTCTTGTCTTAAACAAATGATACTTGACCATTTCCAAGCTGATATTCTGCTCCTCCGCAATCTGTCCGCAGCTTTTATTGTCCACGTAATAAGCAACACACACCTCTCTGTGGGTCTTGGAAAGCAAGGAAAGCTCCCGGCGCAAAAGATAGGTCTGCTCGTCCTGCTCTTCTTCTTCAAGATAGGTGGTTTCCCGTGCAGGCATATAATTTCCCACAAAATCCTCGCTGCCGTAAATTTCAACTCTTCCCCGCAGTTCCTCCCTCTTAATAAATTTGCGGAAGGTGTTTTCTGCGATTCTCCAGGCAAAGCCCCAGAATGCTTCTTCCTTTTCCAAATTCTTCACGGAAGCCAGAATCTCACACACAATTTCGGAAGCCAGGTCCTCCACCTTGTCCTTATCATACAGCCGGGCAAAGGCAAAGCCGTAAATTGCGGTTAAGTTTTCCGACAGCAGTCCGGATGCTTGTTCTTTGGTCATTTCAGTACTCCTTTGAAAGCTTTCATACGTATTACGGAGAGCCGGGAATCGGTTCATCTCTCTCCCGAAAAATGATACCACAATTCCCGTCAAAAATCTATCCTCTACACGTAATATTGTGCCTGTGCCTTCCAAAGCTCCTGATACACCGAGCCGTCCACGTTTACCAACTCCGCATGACTTCCGTTTTGAACCACCCGTCCTTTGTCAAATACAAGGATACGATCCGAAAGTCTACAGGCGGACAAACGGTGAGATACATAAACCACGGTTCTTCCCTCGGAAATCCGCTCCATATCGGAGAAGATTTCCATTTCCGCTTTTGCGTCCAGCGCAGAGGTCGGTTCGTCCAGAATCATCACCGGTGCGTTCTTATAACGGCATCTGGCAAGCGCCAGCTTCTGGGCTTCACCGCCGGAAACCTCCACTCCCTCCTCATAGTCGTGATACAGCACCGTATCAACGCCCTCCGGAAAATTCTTCATCCGTTTTTCTAAGCCCACTTCACGGAAAATTTTGTTTGCCGCCTCCTCGTCAAACGCCTCACCCATGGCCAGATTGTCCGCCACAGAGAAAGAGAACAGCTTAAAATCCTGAAATACCGTTGCCAGCATCTCCCGGTAGATATCTCCCGGAATCTCCCTTACGTCAACGCCGTCGATTCGTACACAGCCCCTTTGCGGCTGGTATAATCCGCACAGCAGCTTGATTGCCGTGGTTTTTCCTGCACCGTTCTTTCCCACGATACTGAGACGTTCTCCCTTACGAATCTCAAAAGAAACATCCTCCAGCACCCATTCCTCGGAATTCGGATAACGGAAGAACACATGCTCAAAGGAAATCTGTTCCGGGTTCCAGCCTTGTCCGATGACCTGTTCTCCCTGCTTCTCCTGCTGTGCTGCCTTTTTCCCTTCCTCTGCCATGGAAAACAGCTCCACCGTATATCCCAAACGGCTCTGCAATACGGAAAACTCACCGAGGCAGATAAACAGCTCCGACCAGGTCCCCAAAACATTTCGGATACTGTCGGCACAGATTATCACGCTGCCAATGGTGATGTAGCCCAGCACTGCTGCAATCGCCGTGAAAATGTAAATCAAACCGCCGAGCACTCCGGACGAGATATCGGACACCGTAGTCGGCATGCTTGAAAACAGGCAGATTTTCTTATAGCAAGCCCCAAGACTATCCGTCATCTTCTTCATCTCCTTGTTCACCAGACGCTCCGTACGATAAATACGGATGTCTTTTCCCATGTTGTAGTTGTGAACAATGTGCTCCAACAAATACATTCCGAGACGGTTTCCCTTTGCCAAATCATTAAACAGCCCCGGTATCTTCTTTGTAGAAGTATCCTGCAAACGCTTTACGAGCTTCGCGGAACCCATGGCACAGCCGATGACCAGAACAGCCGCCACCGCAGTCAATGCCGCCACACCCGGACCGGTTATCTTTGCGGAAAGAACCATGACAGCTAAAATCCCAACACCCAGCACCAGCGTAATCACATTCTCGTAAAAACGCTCAAACAGGCCGATGATACCGGAGAAGGTTCCCATATTATCATCCGAATAACGGATGTTCTGTCGCAGATCCTGAAACTCCGCCGTTTCTACCTTTTCATAGGCCACCTCAAAGCAAGCTGCCGTTTTGCTCTTCTTATACTGTTGTTCCATAAAGAATGATTTACGTCCAATCACTTTTCCCAAAAGCAATCTGCCCAATGCCAGGACCGCATTTCCGATACAAATTGCCAACACCGCATACATCACATCGCGTAAAGCCCGTTCCGTCATGAAATCAATTACAATACCCAATGAAACGGAATTGAAATAAACGCCGCTACTGTTTACCACGCTTCGCAGAAGCAGAAGCGGTAATAAACCCTTATCATACTTTTTGATTAATTCAGCCGAACGAACCAGGTCCGCATATTTTTTCTCTCTTTTCATCTATTCTCACTGCTCCTCTTTGTAATATCTGCTTTGCATTTCAAACATCTCAGCGTACTCATTTCCCGCCGCCAACAGCTCCTCGTGGGTTCCTTCCTCCGCTACCTTACCGTTTTTCAGGAAAAGAATCCGGTCACAGAACCTCGTACTTGCCAGACGGTGAGAAATAAATACGGAGGTCTTCTCCTTCGCAAAGGAATTGTACTTTTCGTACAAATCCGCTTCCGCCACCGCATCCAGTGCCGCTGTCGGCTCATCCAAAAGAAGTACCGGTGCATCCTTGTAAATTGCTCTGGCAATCAGCATCTTCTGAATCTGACCGCCGGATAAATCCGTTCCGTCCTCGTGAGCCTCACTGATCAGTTTTGTCTCCGGCCGCCCCGCATAGGTATCCAGCCCCGCAGCCTGCAAGCACTGCTTTACCCGTTTCAGGTCAATGTTTCCTTCCTCCACCATGGCAACATTTTGTGCCACGGAAAACGGAAACACAATGAAATCCTGAAACACTGCGGAAAACAGCTCATACACTTCCTCGGAATCATACTCCTCCATCGGACGCTCATTAATATAAATCCGCCCTTCCGTCGGCTGATACAATCCGCAAAGCAACTTAATGAGTGTGGTTTTTCCGGCACCGTTTCCGCCTACGATTGCTACCTTTTCTCCCTTTCGGATATTCAGGTTCAAATCCGAGATTACCGGTTCACCGTCCTCCTCATAAGAGAAGGAAACATGGTCAAAACGAATGCTCACACCGTCGGTTCCGATTTCTTTTAACAATCCGGTCTTTGTGCCCTTTTCCTCGTCCTGCTCCAGGAAATCACGAATTACCTGCACATCATTGCTTCCGGAGATCAGGCTGTTAAAGGCCCCGAAGAAGCGATTGATAAAGCCGGACAGCTCTGCAATCAGCCCGATGTATAATACAAAAGAAGAAAGGGAAATCGTGCCGTTTGCTACCGCCCATACCGCATATCCCATAACCACGATGTCATAAATCAGATTTACCGCAATTCTCACAACTCCCAATGCCGTGCTGAAATTCTGCACCCTGCAAAACCAAACTCCACGTTCCTTTATCAAAGACTCCAGACGATTCAAAATCCACTCTTCGCAATGATAGGAGCGAATGTCCTTGGCATAATCCTTTAAAATCAATTTTTCGTTAATATACGCAATTTTCCGGTCTGTCAGACTCCACTCATCCCTATGACGTCTGATATAACTGTCCGTCACCCTGGACAACAGGGTATTGATTACGGATACTATCGGAACAAATAAGATTATCCATCCGCTCAACTGCTGTAAAATCGCCACACAGGATACCATTCCCACTGCCGTCAGGAGCAGATTCATGACACCGTTTAACACCGCATTTATTGCAAGAGAATTATCATCCGGCAAAATCAAATTCAAAATCTGATCAATTTTAGCCTGTACCCCGGCGTCTTCCAATGTCCGGTAGTTGCAGTTCATTACCTTCCTGTTTACATAAATGGTATACTGCTGCCGGTAATTACTTTTCTGTACCGCGTGGATTGCGGTCAGATAGGTAATGACCAGATGAAGTACCGCAATTCCCAAAACGATAATCCCGACCGCAAGGAGGATTCTTTTCAATCCGCTTCCTTCCTCGATACCACCCACAACCACCGTCGGCAGGTAGGTCCACAACAGGGACAACAACACCGACAGGAAGGAAATCACCAACGTACACACCATAACCAGCGGATACTTCCCCAGGGAATCCTTCATAACATAACAACAATTTTGTGCAACGGAATATTTGCCCTTTAACTTTTGTTTTTTCATTTTTCGTTCTCCTTTTTTTATTGCTTTCATACATATAGTATCGAGGGCTTGTCATCGGTTAACGTTTTTTTGAAAATTTTTTTAGAAATTTTTTGCCGCTCTGTTTTCCGGCAAACTACCGGTTATTTTGTCATAAAATTCATAAAACATGTCGTAATATATTTCAACAAAAAATTTCTTGGAACATCGTGCCGATTATTGACAGAAAGCCTAAAAACAAATATAATAGAAGGTAGCGTAACTGTATTGTTACAAAACAAATTTTCTGAAAGAAAGGAAGACAAAAAATGAACAATATGCCAAAGGTTAAAATCGGTATTGTTGCTGTTAGCCGTGACTGCTTCCCGGAAAGCCTGTCCGTTAACAGAAGAAAAGCAGTAGTTGCTGCTTACGCTGCAAAGTACGGTATGGATGACATTTATGAGTGTCCGGTATGTATCGTAGAGAGCGAAACTCAGATGTTAGAAGCTGTTGAGGATTTAAAGAAGGCAGGATGTAACGCACTTTGCGTATATCTCGGAAACTTCGGTCCGGAAATCGCCGAGACCTTGCTTGTAAAGCACTTCGACGGTCCGGCTATGATTTGTGCTGCAGCTGAGGAGTCCCAGGCAGACCTTATGGACGGCCGTGGCGACGCTTACTGTGGTGTACTTAACGCAAGCTATGCATTAAAGCTTCGTAACTTAAAGGCATACATTCCGGAGTACCCGGTTGGTACCGCTGAAGAGTGTGCTGATATGATCAACGAGTTCGTTCCGATTGCTAAGGCTGTAATCGGTATCCGTAGCTTAAAGATCATTTCCTTCGGTCCGAGACCGAGCAACTTCCTTGCTTGTAACGCTCCGATTAAGCAGCTTTACAACCTTGGTATCGAAATCGAGGAGAACTCCGAACTTGACCTTTTCGAAGCATTCAACAAGCATGCAGGCGACGAGAGAATCCCGGCTATCGTTAAGGAAATGGAAGAAGAGCTTGGCGCAGGCAACAAGAGACCGGAAGTTCTCGAGAAGCTTGCTCAGTATGAGCTTACCTTACTTGACTGGGTTGAGGCACACAAGGGTTGCTACGAGTACGTTGCAATCGCTGGTAAGTGCTGGCCGGCATTCCAGACTCAGTTCAAGTTCGTTCCGTGTTATGTTAACAGCCGTTTGACCGCTAAGGGTATTCCGGTATCTTGTGAAGTAGATATCTACGGTGCTCTTTCCGAGTTCATCGGTACTCTTGTAAGTAACGATGCTGTTACCTTACTTGATATCAACAACTCCGTTCCGGCTGATATGTTCAAGGAAGCAATCGACGGCAAGTTCCCGTACACCCACAAGGATACCTTCATGGGCTTCCACTGTGGTAATACCGCTTCCAGCAAGCTTGCATTCTGCGAGATGAAGTATCAGAAGATTATGGCTAGAAACCTTCCGATCGAGTGCACCAACGGTACCCTCGAGGGAGATATCGCTCCGGGCAAGATTACGTTCTTCCGTCTTCAGTCCACTGCTGATGCACAGATTCGTGCTTACATTGCAGAGGGTGAAGTTCTTGACGTTCGTACCAAGTCCTTCGGTGCTATCGGCGTATTCGCAATTCCGGAGATGGGACGTTTCTACCGTCACGTATTGATCGAGAGAAACTACCCGCACCACGGTGCAGTAGCATTCGGTCACTTCGGAAAGACCCTTTACGAGGTATTCAAGTTCCTCGGTGTTGAAGAGATTAAGTTCAACCAGCCGAAGGGTATGTTATATCCGACCGAGAATCCGTTTGCTTAAGTCTTAATACGGTATCTTACAGGGCCGTCCCGAAAGGGGCGGCCTTTTCTATTGTCGTGCACCGGAGGTTTTCGTGTTCTACTCTTCTAATAAGTGAAATACACTTTTAAGTACTCTTTCTCCTGCTCCGGATATAAGCCTTTCTAACCGCTCCGCCTCTTTTCCAACACCTTGACGCAACCGCTCCAACGCGACCTCCTTGTCGCGTGTCGCTTATTCGGACATCCTTGTCCGAATTATTGCTGTCTACTAACGGAGCGATAAGAAATCCTAATATCCTACGCCAAGTTCATTCGTACTTAAAAGTGTATTCTCACATAGTTCTACTGTATCAACACGAAAACCTCCGGCGCACTCGCAATCAAAAAAGGCCTCCTTCTGTCTATAGAAGACCTCTGTAAGATACCGTAAGGAGTGGTGCCGTGAATGCGCAGCAACGTCCGGTTCTTGCGGCGTCTTGTGGTTTTAACAAAAGTCGCGCAATAATTATTTAATTTTTGCTTTTCCCGAAGGGTCGCGTCTTTAGCGCAGTCGATATCACCTCTTAGAAAAGACTGGGCGCGAGGTCGATCCCGAGCGTCCTAGTCTTTCTTAGAGGAAGATTGACGGAGCGTTGCGACTTGCAAAAATAAATAATTATTGCGCGACTTTTGAAAACCACTGACACACAAAAAGAGGGGCTGCGCATTCACACAGCCCCATTCGGTTCATCGTTTATACCTGGAATACATTCAGTTTCTTGTTGATTTCAGCCGCAATTGCCTTTAAGACTGCGGACTGCTTGGAGATACCCTTTACTACATCATTTACCATTGTAATGGATGCCAAGGTCTCCTCCGTACCTGCTGCATTCTCCTCTGAGATTGCCGTCAGGCTCTGTACAATATCGATTACGTTGATACGAGCCTCATCCATTTGCTCGGTCTGCTTGGTTACCTTGTTTACCATAGCGAAGGAGTCCTCGATACCCTGCATAACTTCCGCAAGCTTCTTGTTGGTTTCCTTCATATCGTTATCCTGGGTCTGTACAATGTCACGTACATACTGCATGGTTTCTACCGCCTCGGTGGAATCCGCTAACAGGGATTCGGCAATCTCGGAAATCTGCAATGCAGACTCGTTACACTGCTCCGCAAGCTTCTGAATCTGTGCCGCAACGACTGCGAAACCGCGGCCCTGTTCGCCGGCTCTTGCCGCCTCAATGGAAGCATTCAATGCAAGAAGATTTGTCTCGTCGGCAATGGATGTAATAATTGCCGTTGCCTCCTGAATCTTTTGTGCGGAATCATTGGTAGTATTGGTCTGCTCGTGAATTCTTCCGATGGACTGGATAACCTTCTGATTGGTCTTATTCAATTCTTCGAAGGTAGCAATTGCTTCCTGACCAGCCTCCTGCATCTTCGTTGCATTCTCATTTAATGCCTCTGTATCCTGAAGATTTCCGCTAATCATATTACCGATGGTAACAACATTTTCCGTTGCAACCTGAGTCTCTTCCGCCTGATTTCCGGCACCCTCCGCAATCTCGCCTACCGCATTCTCAACCTGAATAATACTGTCTACGGTCTCACGGGTCTGAAGCTTCAACTGATTTGCCAAGTCATCCATGGTGACACACTGGTTCTTTATCTCGGTTACAATACCGAGCAGTTCTTCCTTCAACTTCTCAATCGCACGACCGATATTGCCGATTTCGTCCGGACGCTTCATAATCTTATGCGCAACCTCTACATTCAGATTACCGTCGGAAAGCTCCTCCAATGCGATTACACCCTTGTTTAACGCCCTAGTCATGTTGGAGACAATAAGGAATCCCGCAACAGTTGCAAATATCAACACTACAAAAATAATGGTGGAAATATTGTAGGAAATAATCTTACCGCCCTCGTCCACATGCTCCTGACCGATTGCCGCGATTACCATTCCTACCGGTGCAGAGGATCCTTCGTTAAAAAGAGGCATGCAATACGCCAAATACTGCTTTCCTGCCACTTCCGCCTGCTCTACGAAATAGCTTTCGCCACCGTCGAGCACGTGCTCCTTAATCTCACCGGAAATGGTCTCTTCGTTGGCACGATTTCCGTTCTCATCCGTAATCGTAGTCACATAACGCTTATCACCGTAAAATATAGACACTTCAACACCGGACTCTTCTTTAATCCGGTCTGCAAAGCCCGCATTCTTTGAAAGATTAAAGTCGCCCTTTACCAGTTCGCCGGCATCATTAATCCCGAAATCTCCCGTCCCGGCATAGTTCAATGTATTGTTTACCGATACAGCAGTTGCGGAAAGGGACGTATCCAGCTTGTCCACAAGAACATTCTTAACCGTAGCCTTACTCAGCTGCATCACACTCACACCCAAAAGCAATACCGGGAAAAGTATGGTACAGATTAACTTTCCGCGCAACTTCATTTTCAATTTCATTTGTACACCTCCGAAAAACATACAAAAAAGTAACTTTTTAGCTATGTACATATGATTATAACACATTCTTCAAAATATTTCCACAACTTTTTCAAATTTGCACATGATGTATAATATTTTTACACTTCAGGCAGAAAAATTCTTTTCAATTTGGGCAAAATTGGGCATGATATTTCCATACTTTTATACCGGAGGTTCCCCACAGGTCACCTCCGGCTATCGTCTTCCCTATCTCGCCTTATCCGCCAAAAACGCCGGGTTAATCGCATAAAAATTCTTCGAATCCAGCTTATCCTGTACGATACGAAGTCCCTCGCCGAACCGCTGGAAGTGAACAATTTCACGTTCTCTAAGGTAGCGAATCGGGTCGCATACGTCGTGGTCGTGTACCAGACGAAGGATATTGTCGTAAGTGGTACGAGCCTTCTGCTCTGCTGCCATATCCTCAGTCAAATCCGTAATCGGGTCACCCTTGGACTGGAAGAAGGTAGAAGTAAACGGTACGCCGCCCGCTGCCTGCGGCCAAAGACCCAAGGTATGGTCCACATAGTATTTGTCAAAGCCGGAGGCCGCAATTTCCTCCGGGGTCAGGTCCTTGGTCAGCTGATGGATGATGGCGGATACAATCTCCATGTGGGCAAGTTCTTCGGTTCCGATATCCGTCAATACCCCTGCCACCTCACGATACGGCATAGCATACCGCTGTGAAAGGTAACGCATGGATGCTGCCAACTCGCCGTCCGGTCCGCCGAACTGACTCATAATGACCATAGCCAGCTTCGGATTTGTCTGCTTAATGTTTACCGGGTACTGTAATCTTCTTTCATAACTCCACATTACTTACACGCTCCTTCCCACGGCCACGGATATTCTACCCATTTCCAACAATTGTCGCAAAAGCAATCATAGGAAGAAAGCGGTCCGTAACATGCCGTATACTCTTTTACCAGCTTTTCTCTTACCGCGCACATATTTTTATAATACTCCAACGCCTCTTCACAGCAAGGATGAGTATCCAAAAACAGGCGTGCTTCATCCATGGCAAAGCTCACTTCGCTGATTTTCCGTAAAAGCATCGTTCTCTCTTTTTCACTGCCCATATCAGTTACATCTCCTTCCATAGAATTCTAAATCAAGCTCTTTAAAAATGGTTCCTTTAGAAAAGCCCTCACAAACCTCATACAGCTTTCTCCAGCTCTGCCACGGTACGTAGGCCATCGCAAGCGTTTTTCCCGGCATATCCTCCTCACAATAGATACCGTGCTTTTTCACTTCCCGATACATGGATTCCACGGAACAACCGCAGTCATCCTCCTTCTTGCAGTCACAATCCATGCCGTACATCACCTCCGGCTTTTTACAACCACAATCCATACCCGGCTTCACTTCCGGCTTTTTGCAACCGCAATCCATTCCGCCCATTACGTCCGGTTTCTTACAGCCACAGTCCATACCCGGCTTTACTTCCGGCTTTTTACAGCCGCAGTCTGTCCCCTGCATCACTTCTTCTTTTTTGCAACCGCACATATCCATACTGCCGGCATATCTTCTGTTACCGTAATTTCCGTAGTTCCTATAATTATTCATAGCAGACTCCTTTCCTTGCTTTCCGTACTCTATCATATGAACTCTTTGCTGTTTTGTGAAACATGATTTTCCCTTGCAAATCCCATGCGGCAGAATTATAATAAAATCATGGAAAACACTTACAACATTGATAAAAATCGCGTAAGAAAAGGAGAATTACTCTATGGCAAGTACGGGAAATTGTAACTATTGCGGCGGGCTTGTTCTCAGCAACGAGAAAACCTGTCCCACCTGCGGTGCCGCCAACCTTCTTTATGTGGAAGATGCTCCCTCTGTGGTGCTGACACCCCATACCATAGGCGAATTGAAAGAATATTGCGCAGAACGTAATATGCCTCTGCAGCGCATGCGGTTCTTTATCGGAGAGAACTATAAAAAACCAAAGGCTTTCGGTATCTATCAAAACGGCGCGGGAGAATTTGTGGTTTATAAAAACAAAGCCGACGGCTCCCGTTCCATACGATACATAGGCCGTGATGAAGAATATGCGGTAAGGGAACTGTATCTGAAATTACTGGATGAATGTCACAAGAGAAACATCTGGCCGGATACACCGGATGGTAAGCCGCCGAAGGCCGCCACACGCAATCATCACAACACACCTAACAGTAACATAAAGAAATCGCACATATGGCTTATTTGTTTACTTGCTTTTTTCGGTATAGTCGGGGGAAGCATCGGTTTTGTCTTTATAAGAGCCTTTTTTGCCGATATCGGCATTTTAGAGGAAGTCAAATTAGGCATCTCCTCCTTTCTGGCCTTCGCCTTGTATTATTTGTATAATCTTATTTATGTCCGCACCGTTCAGGTTGAACGTGAGAAGCAAACAGGCGTACATTCTGCCGATAAAAACACGTTCCTCAGAAAGGAGCATTTTCTCATCGGTGCCTTGTTCGTAGCGGCAGTTACCGTAATCAACCTACTGTTAAAGCATCCGGTTTTTTATATGGATCTTTTATTGCTTGCCGGATTATCCCTTTTTGGTTCCTGGGGAATCCCTCTTGGATTCTTTATTTTACAAGAACTTCTCGGTTCAATTTTTAAGAAGCCGTTTTCTAAAAGAAAGCGGACCAAAAAAACAAAAGAAGTTTCCTGGAAGGCCACAGCTGTCCTGTTAGCAGTCTGCACCCTTTTTATTACCATCGTACCTATTATCGACGGCAACAAAAAGGAGGGATACTATCAAACCGACACCGGTATCTTTTACAAAATAGAAGACGACGTTTACGAATATACAGGCTCCGGTTGGGACTATACCTCTTATACTACCGACTACTTGGACGCAGACGATTATGTCTATATGTATGATGATTCCTGGAGTTCCGACTGGGATATGGACTCTTCCGACCGGTTCGAAAATTCTTCTTACTATGACGATTATCATGATTCGGATTCCGATTATGACTCCGGTAGTAGCTACGATTCCTGGGACAGCGGCGGAACCGACTGGGACAGTGACTGGTAATTGAAAAAAGAGCGACACATCCGCCCTTGTTCGGATTTGCCGCTCTTTTCGCATTTCTATTCATTTTTACACCGTTTCGGATTCTTCCGGAATCTGTGCTACCGCCTTTCTTCTCTTTGCCAGTATTCCGCCGATACGTCCCGTCTCCTTTGCGGAAAGGGAGCCCCAGCCGTTTGTCATAACCCGCTCAAACAATCCCAACTCCTTGGCAATTTCATACTTCACCAGTTCCTCCGGCGATAATTCCTCCAGCACAATCGGTTTCTTTTTCTTCATTTCCGTCATCTGCTCCTTCTGTCTGTTTTTTGCCCCGTCCGAAAACGCAGGCCTTCCCTTACAGTATTTACAGATTTTTCCGTTCTATACCGCGCTTTCCTTTTCTCTTAATACTCTCCCGAAACGCTCTCCAGGCTTCCCACACGGCAGGCTCTGCCGCCACCTCATTTAATTCCGCACCGATAAACATAATATACATACAGGCATAGAGCCAGATCATGCACAATACAATGGCGGTCAGACTGCCGTACATGGCCGAATAATTCGACATCCGGTCAATGTAAAAGGAGTACAGACAGGAAAACCCGAGCCACCCCGCCGCGCTGAGAATTGCTCCCGGAAGCTCCGCGGTCGCGTGTTTTGATTTCCGGTTAGGAACCAAAAGATACAGCCCCCAGAAGAAACCCGCCAAAACCAGAAAAGAAATCACCGTCCGCAAGCAAATCACCAAAAACGCCGCCTGCTCCGGTAGCGGGACCTTGCTCTGGGCATAAATATAAATCCGGTTTCCGAATACCAAAAGTATCAGAGTCAACAGTAGCACCGCCGCAAATACCAGAGTATATCCTACCGCCAGAAAGCGCAGTCGAAAATACCCTCGGGTTTCCTTATTCCCGTACACCGCATTCATCCCCTGGATAATGACCAAAAAGCCCCGGGAGGCGGACCAAAGCGCCGTAATTACCGATATAGAAACGATTGTTCCCGAGGTCTTTTGTAACACCTCATACAACAAAATCCCGATATAATTGTGGACCGCCTCCGGAAACACCGATTGTACGGAAGCCAGCAATTTCTCTGTTTCCACCGGCAAAAAACGCACCAGTGTCAGCAGAAAAATCAAAAAAGGCAGAAAGGACAGGATAACAAAGAAGGCTGTCTGTGCCGCAAAAGCCGACACCGTGTCTTCTCTCAGCTTCTTCAGAAATGCCTTTACCATAAAATATCCGGCTCTTATCATAGGTTCTCCTTTCACTATCCCGTCTTTGCTCAGTCGTAAATAAATCCCAGCTCCGTGCCCGGATAATACTCTTCTATGATTTCCTCACAGGAAAAGCCCAGCTGCGCCATGGCATCCGCACCGCACTGACTCATGCCGACTCCGTGGCCGTAGCCTCCGCCGGTCACCAGATAGCCCACCTCGCCCTGATAGGTTCCCTTCTGAAGGGTAATGAAGGCACTGGGCAGTAAGGCCGCACCATTTACCATTTCGCCGTTTTCCCGATAAATCGACGTACTCACAGGAGTCAGCACACTACGTATATTATATTCGTTTTTGATAAGGAATACTCCCTTCTCCGCCACCAGCAGTAATTTTGTGGCAATCTCACCCTTCCCTCTTTCCTGCACACGGATACTTTTGATTTCACCGATCGTACCGATGGGCTTGCTGATAAACTCCTTTTTCCCGGAATCATAGGTCAATATCTGCTCCGGCACCACAGCGAATCTTCCGGTCAGCGTTCCCTTCACCCGTTTTTCCAAAGCCTCTAAGGAAAGAAAGGTCTGCCAACGATACCACGGACTTTTCGTATCGTAAGGTGATTCCTTTGCCTGCAAATAAGGCACTGCTTCCGCATTCTGCCATACATCCTCCGCCGCCGCGGTATGTCCCGAAGAAGTAGAATAATAATAACACTGAGCCACTTCCCCCTCATAGAACAGTACCTGTCCGTGGGTTTCCTTCACTGCCAAAATCGCGGCCTCCGTCTCACCGGTGTTGTTGTACACCTGGCTGGCAGTACTGTCATCCACATGGGAACCGTACTTCGCATAACGATTTTCCAGGAGCTCCTTATATGCATAGCTCCGGGCACAAATGGCCTGGGCCTTTAGAGCCTCCGCCCCGAAATCGGAAGGCATTTCGCTGGGAAGCACTGCATACAGATACTCCTCTACGGACACCTCGTTCACTACCAGCAGTCCCTCTTCCCGAGCTTCGATTTCCAAGGTTCCCCGATAGGACGGGATTCCTCCCGCCCGCTTTAAATTACAAAAAGTAATTTTTCCATCCACCGAATCCGGCGTCACCACTCTTCTTCCGGTCTTTTCTTCAAACTCCTTTTCCGAAAGGCTGTAACGTTCTCCCGCCTCAAAATGCTCCTTATCCTCCCCCACAGACACCGTATAGCCGCAATCCGCCGTAAGTTCTACAGATTTGTGATAATATCCCCGATAACCTTCCGTTCCCAGTAGTACGCGGATTTTCTCGGTTTTCGGCAAGGATCGCAGCAGTGCGGCACAAAGCTTTCCGTTCTCCAACACAAACTCCGTCTCTGTAGAACCCACCAACACCTTGCCGGAAGGTTCCTCTGCAATTCCTTCGTACAAACGGTACACCCGGAACCCTTCGGCAAAAGAAATCGTTCCGTAGCCTTCCAGCTCCATCCCGTTCTCGTCTGCCTGCAACACTTTGGCCTGTACTTTGTCCGGCTTCAGCACAAGAGAAATAATCTCCTCTCCCTGTACCGTCAAATCTCCCACACATTCCGTCAAAGACTCCTGCACCGTTCCTTTTGTGGAAAGCGTCTGTTCCTTCCCCTCAAAGAAAAAAGTAATACTGTTTTCTGTCGAAGAAAGAATCCAAACATTTTTCAGTTCCCTCGGCAGTGCCACCGTAGGCGTGGGCGTTCCGGACGGTTCTTCCCCTTCTTTCCCCAATCCTTTTCCTTTCCAAAAAAACAGCAGTACTCCAAAAAGAAGTACCGCCGTCAGAAATATGATTCCCTTTTTCATAATCCCTCCGGACAATCTTTTTATAAACCTATGATGTCCGAAGGTAAAATATACCTGTCCGATTTTAAGGAAGTGTCTCCCTCTCCTTTATTCCTCTTCCCCCGTCAGCTTTCTGCCCAACCATACAAAAACCGCCTCAATCAGAAGTTGCAGCAGCAGATAGAAAATCACGCCGCAGGCCAAAGCAAAAAACGGATACTGCGTCTTTAGGCCGTTTGCAAGCATCACCTGTGCCAAATCATTGACACCGATCACACCCACCACCGAAGACATCTGAAGTAAAATGCATACCAGGCGCTTCACTTCAAACAAAGACTGCTCGGTTACGAAAGGCAACAATGCCGTAAAAAATTCTTTTCTGGCTCTGCGGTTTACCGCCGCATTTCTGCTTTGTACCTCCTTGCGGATACCTCTGGATAAAATATCCGAAAGATGTCCGCCGGCGTAAAATCCGAACACAAGCACCGCAATCAAC
Source organism: uncultured Lachnospiraceae bacterium (assembly GCA_964545045.1). Classification (GTDB taxonomy): domain Bacteria; phylum Bacillota; class Clostridia; order Lachnospirales; family Lachnospiraceae; genus SIG307. Next base: position 35,814 of record CAZJEN010000008.1, read on the forward strand.
AAGCCGCCCCGATGCATCCCACCGAGAAAGGTATAGTACCATAACAGCAGTGCCAGATAAAGCGGCGTTCCCTTTGCAAGAAAGGCTACTGCCGTGCCGATCCGGCGAAACCAGCGATTCTCCGAGGTCCGTAAGAAGGATAACCCCGCCGCAAACAGGCATCCCACACAAAGTGCCAAAACAAGCAATAGCACCGTAATCAGGCATCCCTTTATAATGCGCACGTAAGCTCCACCGCCGATTAAATTGTTATATACCGCATCATAGATATTTCGTATCATGCTTCTTTCCCTCCGTTTTCTTTCTGTCCGCCACCCCTTACTCCAATGTCAGATATGCGTATTCCTGCATGGTGTAGTAGCCCTTTGTCATAAGATAATTCTTTTCCCCCGGTGTCGTATTCCGACCGGTACCGTAGGCAAACAGCAAATCCACCTTTCCGCTGTTTAACAAGGTAAATGCATCCTCGTTCTCAATGGTTACCGTCTGAAAGCGATACCCGGTCCGCTTCTCCAATTCCTCCAGAAGTGCTACGGAAAACCCACAAGGAACACCGTCCTCATCAAACCGGTCAAGCGGCGGCAAGGTTCCCGTCACACCTACATAAAGCGTCTTTCTCCCGGAAGCTCCCTTTGTTTTATACAAATCTAACGGCTCATCCGCCTCCACATAGGCCACTGTCAATGCTTTTAACGTTCCGTCCTCCGCAAGCTCGGAAAGTGCCGCATCCAGCTCACCCTGCAATGCTTCTTCTCCTGCAGGAAGCGCCATGCCGAAGGCAAGACGTCCGCCCTCTTCCACACTGTTTGAGGTGTCCGTCGGAGCCTCAAGTCGTTTCAATCCTTCTTCTGTACGAAGCAAATACTCCGCCATCACATCCGGACAGCAAATCACATCCGCCCGTCCGCTCTTTAACTCATACAGCAGCCCATCTACATCCGCAGCCGCCCGGTATCCCGCTAATTTCACACCGAGAATCGTCTCAAACAAAACCTCCGCATTTTCCTCCGGAAGCTTCGCCGAAGCGATACCCGCCATCACGCAGCCCTCCAGCTCATCCGTCGACGAAAAACCCTGTCTTTTCGCATCCGGCTTTGCAAAGCCCATGGCCGTCACAAACAGAAGCAGCACGACAGCGGCCAATGTTGTCAACAGCCCGATTATATTTTTCTTCATGCCAACCTCCGTTCTATTCCACCGTAAAACCGATAATCCGCTCGTCTCTCGTTCCTACCACAATCGTATTTCCGAACACCGCCGGTGTCGCCTCCAACGTCGTATTCAGAGAAAACGAATCCAACAAAGTACCGTTTGCTCCGTTAAACAACAGCACGGTTCCGTCGGAGCAACACTGTACCAAATATACCGCACCGATCTGAGAAGTCACCGCCACGGTAGAACTCCAGGCGTAGTTCTCCAGCTCCTGCAGCCAAACTTCCTCGCCGGTCTCGGTATCCAGAGATACCAGATAGCCGGAAGAAAGACTCGGAGTACGGGATACGGAATAAATAATCTGTCCCTCAATGGCACCCTGCCCCAACACGCCGGTGGCAAGGATACCGCCCTCGACACCGTCCACATTGTGACATTCGAAAGGCTTTTTCCAAACAATGCTTCCGTTGGCGGCATTTAGCTTATAAATTGCCACCTCACCCATGGAATGCTCGTCTAACATTGCCTCTGTCAGTGTCGTCGCCAAATAGATGAAATCTCCGTTCTCTTCCTCGGAATAAATCGGAGAGGAATTCACATCACCGTATACATCCTGCGCCCAAATCATGGACATGGTATTTAAATCCAGGCAGTAAAAAACACCGCCGTTGTCGCCTACATATAGATAGTTTTCATTTACCACCGCAGAGTTTTCCATGCCCCAAGTAAAAGCCTCCTCCGTCGCCCGGGCCGTAGTATAAGTATAATCCGCCACGTGCTCCGGTGCCACGGAAAGGGTTCCTGCAATCTCGTTATATTCCGTATTTAACTTCACCGTGTACAACACACCGTTTTCTCCCGGATAAAAGAGAGTATCTGTTTTCGCATCGATCACCGGCGAACTATCATAGGCATGGAAAGTACGATGAGCCATCGCATCGTTAAAGCCGAACTCATACAGCTTCGTCCCGTCAATCAGACTGTAAATATAAGCTCTCGGACTGACATTTTCTCCGAACAGGCCGGTTTGGGCATCTCCGGAGCCAAGCACCAAGAGCGGAATCCCCGACGGATGCAGAGACGCGGTACCTTTAAATACCATACCGATATGAATGGCATCCCGGCTCTCACTGCCGTCCTCCAAATCAAGAAAATGAACATAACCGTCCATGCCGGAATAAATCACTTCCACAAAATTTTCCTTTGCCTTTTTCTCCGGATACAGATTCATAATCTGCTTTGTCTCCTCCGGCCAGGAAATAATCAGAGGCTGTCCGGTCCAGCCGTTGCCGGACCAGTAGCTGGTTCCGCTTGACTTTAACAGCTTTCCGGTATCGTAGCTCCAGAACTCCTCCGCAAACTTCTCCTTCTCAATCTGCGCCGTTCCGTAAGGACCCGCCGTTCTGTGATAATTGCCCCGGAAGGTAAAAACACCTTCTACCTGTCCCGTAATCAGTTCATCCTCAAAGGAAACCGGCTCCGGACGCATATAGGCATAATCCTCATCCCACACAATGGTCTCGCCGCTCTTGGTAAAACGAATGGTCTCTGTAATACCAAGCACCGCCGGATCCGTCAACGTGGTACAAGTCACAGCTCCGTCCGCACCTGCCGTATTCTCCGGATGATACTCCGTCTCAGCCATTCCGGTAGTATCATGTTTTGAATTATATAAATAGCGGACGCCTCCCGCCGCCGATATTTTCTTAAGCATAATAAGTCCCACTCCGCAACAAAGCAGGAAAAGACCGCCGCAAACCGCAAGCGTAATCTTTGTTCTTTTTTTCATTCCGAAAACCTCCTATTCCCATTCTCCCGTACCTATCTACGTCTCTATAGATTCCCGTTCTTCCGCACTCAGGTAATCTATTCCGCCGCCGTGTCGCCCTGCATTACCTGATACGCTACCGCCACAGGTACTTCCTTATTCCGTTCCCAAACTCCTGCAAATTCACTAATCGGCAAAGGTGCCGCCACCGTACCGATCTCTATCGTAACCTCCGGAATCCCTTCAATTCCTACCGCCCACTCGCAATACCCTGCCTCGTCCTGCTTGTCCGAGGAGGCATACACAATCCGGTAACCGGTCAAATCATGTACCGTCTCCACAAAGGAAAGGCACTGCTCTCTCAACTCTCCCGTCTGCCCAAAATCCCAATACAGCACCGAACCGGTGGCATGATAACTGAGTGCCACCGCCGTATTCCGGCTCTTGGTCAGCTCCATTAAAAGCTTTGTCTCCGGCTCCGAACCCGGCATTTCCCCTTTATATCTATCAGCCGCGGGGCCCTTTGTCCCGCCGTATTCCTCCCAGCCGTAGGCAAAGTTCCGGTTCAAATCCACACCTCTTGCATTTGCCTTGTATCTGCGATAAAAATATGTCCTGTCGGCTCCTGCTCCGTCCCTCTCATAAAAGCTTTCTACTAAAGTACGCAATTCCTCGGAACGAATGGCTCCCGGTCCAATCTGACTTACGGAAACACCGTCGGGATTTGCCATGGGCACCACCAGAAGCGCCACCTCCGAAAATATGTCCTTGTAAGCCACACCGTTGTAGCTGCCGGTCTCATAGGCCTTTGCATATGTCTCCAGCTGCTCCATCACAAGAAGGTCTGTCAGGTGCTCTCTGCCATGGATAGCCGCCTGGATAAACACCGTCTGTTCCGCTTCCGGATTACCAAACAAAATTGCCGGAATGTCCCGTCCGTCGGCACTTTTCCCTTCCCAGGATACCGAAACAATCTCCGGATAAGCATAGGCAAGAAGCTTCACATCCTCGCACAGCTCCGTGTAAATATACGGTTCCTTCGAAGTATCGACAATTTTTTCCGGAATTATAACCACCGGAGTCGGTGTAGGTGTAGGAATCGGAGCAGCCGTCGGTTCCAAGGATGCCGTCGGCTGCAACTCATTCTTTCCGCCGATCTCGGCCCCCGGCTCTTTCCCGGGCTTTCCTGTCGATGTAACTGCCTCGCTTCCGGCAAAGTATTTTTCTCCGGGAAGCTCTCCCGCCTCCCCCGCAATCTCCTGCTTCGGAGTCTCCTGTGGGCCTTTCCCGCAGGCAGAAAACATCAGCACTGCCCACATTACCGTCAGTGCCGCAAAGTACCAACATTTTCGACCCATCACAGGCTCCTCCTTCGTAAAATAACGTTCTGCTTTGTCTATGTATCAAAAGCTCTCTTCTACAAATTCCGCAGCACCGACTGTAAATCCTGCACCGTCGCCACTTCGATAATCTGAATACCTTCGGACTTCTTCTCGCCCTCGGACTTCTTACGCTTCGGTACAATCACCGTACGGTAGCCCATCTTTTCCGCTTCCGCAATCCGGGCCTGCATCATATTCACCGCACGAATCTCTCCCGTCAGTCCCACTTCACCGAAAGCTACGGTACGCGGCGGTAACGGGCGATTGCGGTAGCTGGAAAGTAACGCCAGCACAATAGCCAAATCTAACGACGGCTCCGTAATCTTCATGCCGCCTGCCACATTCACATAGGCATCACAGCCCGCCAAAGAAATGCCGAGACGCTTCTCCAGCACTGCCATCAAAAGCGTCACGCGGTTGTAATCCGTGCCTGCCGCCGTTCTGCGCGGCATATTAAAGCTGGTCGGAGATACCAAAGCCTGCACCTCCACCAGAATCGGACGGGTGCCCTCCATTGCCGCCGTAACAACAGAACCCGGCTCATCCTCAGGGCGTCCCTCCAACATATATTCCGACGGGTTCTTCACCTCACGAAGTCCCGCACCTGCCATTTCAAACACACCTATCTCGTTAGTAGAACCGAAACGATTCTTTACCGCACGCAAAATACGATAAGAAATGTGGCTCTCCCCTTCAAAATACAGCACCGTATCCACCATATGCTCCAGCATACGAGGACCGGCCACCACACCTTCCTTGGTCACGTGGCCAATAATAAAAATCGTAATTCCAAGCCCCTTTGCCAGACGCAAAAGCGAGGCCGTGGCCTCTTTAATCTGTCCCGGACTGCCCGGTGCCGCCTCTGTCTCCTCCCGGTAAATGGTCTGGATGGAGTCGATAATCACCACCTCCGGCAAAATCCGCCGCACGGTCTCCTCCACGCGGTTCAAACTTGTCTCCGCCAAAAGAAGGGTACTGCCGTCCGTCACCTGCAAACGGTCCGCCCGCATACGAATCTGACGGATGGATTCCTCACCGGATACATACAATACCTTCCGCTCCTTCTGCGCCAGTGCATAACACATCTGAAGCAAAAGCGTGGACTTACCGATGCCCGGGTCGCCTCCTACCAAAACAAGTGAGCCCACCACAATACCTCCGCCCAGCACCCGGTCCAGTTCCCCGATGCCGGTGGCCATCCGCTCCTCTTCTCCCGTATCCACCTCCGACAGAAGCACCGGCTCTGCCGCAGATAACGGCGAAACGCCGTAAGCAGACTTTACTTTCCCTGCTTGCGGCGCCTCCACCAAAGAATTCCACGCCTTACAGCCCGGACATTGTCCGAGCCATTTCGGCGACTCCATTCCACATTCTTTACAAAAAAACACAGCTTTCCCTTTTGCCATAACTCCCCCGCAACTCTTACTGCTTCACTACACGTACCTCAGAACTTCTGCCTGCCGTAAGCTCCAGACTGAACACCAGCTTACCGCCCAGATTGGTCTTCATCTTACCGATATTGGTACCGTCAATATAAAGCTTATACTCAGACTCTGCCTCAAGGCCCAGTGCTACCTGAGTATTCGTCGTTCCCTCTACGTTAAATCCGACTTCTTTATCATTTGCGGAAAACTCAGTTACATCCGTACCCGGTACAGACTCATACGCAAACATACCGTTGCGCTCCAACTTCGTAATCTCCTGAAACGTCTTTACTTTATACAAATCCCCGCCAAACTCGAAACCGTCGGCCTTTGCTTTTGCAGCAAGCGTATAATCTCCGAACGCAAGCTTTCCGTTGTCCTGAACATAAATCAGTTCTGCCATAATCTTATCCTCCTGTAACAGCCGTCCATCTGTTATTTGTTACAATACCAGTATAGCACAAAAACTCTCTTTTTTCCACAAAAATTCACAGATTCATAAAATGCTCATAATTCTTTTATGATTTCTTAGCTTTCCGCACTCTGCGCAAACGAAGTCGGGCATTTTCCGGCGTTTCCTTCTCTTGTACCGTAAGCGCTACCGTATCTCCCACAGCAATTTTTCCGCTTAGAATCTCTTCTGCCAGCATATCCTCCAGATGCACCTGCACCGCGCGGCGAATCGGTCTTGCGCCGTACTTCTCGTCGGAGCCCTTCTTTACGATAAACTCCGCCACTGCCTCATCCGGCTTTAAGTTGATGGAAAGCTGCTCCTTGCAACGCTTTACCACTTCCGCAATCTGAAGTCCCGCGATTTGCTTTAAGGCCTCAGCGCCCAAAGTCTTAAACACAATGGTCTCATCGATACGGTTAATAAACTCCGGCTTGAAGTTATGCTTTACCTCTTCCATGACCGCAGTACGCATCCGTTCGTAGTCCGCCGCTTCGTCCGGCTTACTGATAAAGCCCAGATTCTTCGGCTCCATAATCCGGCCCGCACCGGTATTGGAGGTCATAATGATAATCGTATTTTTAAAGCTGACACGTCTGCCCTGGGCATCCGTAATGTGACCGTCCTCCAGCACCTGAAGCAGGATATTGAATACGTCCGGATGTGCCTTTTCCAACTCGTCAAACAATACCACGGAATACGGATTCCGGCGAATCTGCTCACTTAACTGTCCGCCCTCGTCGTGGCCCACATACCCCGGCGGAGAACCGATCATTTTGGACACACTGTGCTTTTCCATGTACTCGGACATATCCACGCGAATCAAGGCATCTTCCTTGCCGAATACCGCCTCCGCAAGAGCCTTGGACAGCTCCGTCTTACCCACACCGGTCGGTCCCAGAAATAAGAAGGAGCCAATCGGACGCTGCGGATTCTGCAGTCCCACACGGGCACGACGAATGGCTCTGGCCACCGCCAATACCGCATCCTCCTGACCGATGACACGCTTACGAAGTACCTCCGGAAGCTTTAACAGACGTTCACTCTCCTCCTCGCAAAGCTTAGCAAGCGGTACCTTGGTCCAAGCGGAAATCACGTCCGCAATCATATCTTCATGCAGTACAGGAAGAACTGCTTCTGTCGTCTCCTCCGCCTCTAAACGGGCTGTCAGACGCTTCTGCTTCGCCGCAAGGGCAATGGCACCTTCGCTGTCACCGGAAAGAAGTAACCGCTCCTTTTCCGCCTGAAGCTGTGCCAGCTGCTTTCTCTTATCATTGTCGGCAACCGCTGCCGTAAGAGAGGTTAAACGAAGCTTCGATGCCGCCTCATCCAACACATCGATGGCCTTATCCGGCAGAAAACGGTCGTTAATATAACGCTCGGAAAGCTTTACCGCCGCCTTCACCGCCTCATCACTGATAACGATACCGTGATGCTTCTCGTAGGTCTCACGAAGACCGAATATAATCTCCTCCGCCTCCGCCAAAGACGGCTCCTCTACCACCACCGGCTGGAATCTTCGTTCCAACGCCGCATCCTTTTCGATATATTTGCGGTACTCCTCTCTCGTGATCGCACCGATGACCTGAAACTCTCCTCTTGCCAACGCCGGCTTCATAATGTTGGAGGCATCCAGAGATCCTTCCGCTCCGCCGGCTCCGATAATGGTGTGTAACTCATCAATGAAAATCAAAACGTTACCGTCGCTGATTGCCTCGTCCATCACCCGCTTAATACGCTCTTCGAACTCTCCGCGGTACTTGGTACCCGCAACCATAGCCGATAAATCCAAAGAAAGCAGGCGCTTCTTTTTCATCTCCTCCGGCACGTTTCCTTCCGCAATACGACGGGCAAGTCCTTCCGCTACCGCCGTCTTACCTACGCCCGGTTCACCCACCAGACACGGATTATTCTTCGTTCTGCGGCTCAAAATCCGGATAACACGGCTGATTTCCTCTTCCCGTCCGATGACAGGGTCCAGCTTGCCGTTTTTCGCTGCTTCCGTCATATCCTTACTGAATTTATCCAACAGCGAACCGTTTTCGCTTTTCTTCACCTTACTCCGGCTCATGGCATACTCCGCCTTGGCACGGTTGGCATCGATTCCCATAGCTTCCAGTGTAGCAAAATAAATCTTTTGCACCGGAATCCCCAACGTATTTAAGAGACGCACCGCAATACAATCCGTCTCCTGTAAAACCGCCAAAAGCAAATGCTCGGTACCGATTTTGTCGCTCCCGTAACGATTTGCCTCCGTTTCCGCCTGCTCCAATATTCCGGAAAAACGCGGCGTATTCTGTATTTTCTTTCTGCGATCACCCTTTTGCGGCGTAATCAGCTGGGAGATTAACTCATCCAGTTTCTCTGCCTGAAGACCGCTTTCCTGCAGAACCTCTCTTGCGATACACTCCTCACGTAACAGCGCCACCAGCAAATGCTCGCTGCCGATATAGCCGTGAGACAAATGCTCTGCCGCCTGTTTTGCATATTGCAGTACCCGTTCCGCCTGCTCGGTATATAACTTTCCCATATTGTTCCCTTTCTGCCGTTTTGTAACTAAACCTGAAACTCCCGTAACACCTCATCCGTCACCGCATGAATCTCTTCGTCGGAAAGCCCCCGGCACAAGGCCTTTGCCAAAGAAATCCGCATCTCGTTCTTTAACTGTTCCATTGCTCTCAACTTATCGCTGTTTACCGCAATGACCGCACCGTTTCTCCGGTCCAGATGCAGGTAGCCCTCCTGGCGTAAAATCGCATAGGCCTTATTCACCGTATGCATATTGATTCCGATATTTTCCGCCAGTTCCCTTACCGACGGCAACGTATCCCCCGGCAATAGCTGCGCATTGGCAATTCCGTAAATAATCTGATTGTACAACTGCACATAAAGCGCTTCGTCACTGCCGAAATCAATTCGTATTACCATTCGTTACCGTCCTCCTTCCGTATTGCTACAAACTGTCATCCAATTCATCGTCTCCCGTGTGTCCCTGCCGGTATAATTTTACAACAATCAGCAGTAAAAGTACACAGAGAGCAAGAAACATTGCCAGCGTAAACAGTAAAAATACCTGCTGGCTCTTGTATTTATCCAGTGTCTTGTATAAAACACTGTTATCCTCTTCCACAACCTGTCTCAGTTCGATACGGCTATCGTCGTAGCGTTGCAAGGTCTGCTGCTCCCTGTCGTAGCGGTAATATCCGCTGACACCCAGTTCATCCTCCAGCACAAGCACATAGAAATCTGCCTCCGGCATATCACGCTTCACATAAGCCTTGATACGAATCCCGTCCACATACAGAACCGTTTCCTCGTATCCCGTCGGGGCAACATAGGCGCTCTCCTCCTCCGACACCTTATAAGAACCTCCGAAGGAAAGCAACACGCTTCCGTCCGCCTGGCTGGCGTGAATTCCCTTCTCAAATCCTTCCGGCTCCGGTTTTTCCGGTGCCTCGGTCGGTTCCGGAGCTTCCTTTTCTCTTGTGACATACAAATAATAACGCTTCTCCGTACCGTTTTCTGCGGTAACCGTTACCACCACCGTATTCCGTCCCACCTGAAGTCCGGTGCTGCCGTTTACACCTACCGTGGCATTCTCATCCTCGGTCAGGGCGCTGACAATCAGCATTTCTGTTTCGTAAGGTACCGTCACCTCGTATTCCCGCACTGTAGTTGCAAAGGCCGGCGAAATCTTTCCCGGACTCACCTTCAACGCGGACAAATTTGCATTGTCCGAAGCATCCTGTGCCGCCTCTACCGCAAGAGTCAGTACATTGCTGGACACCGACATTGCCTGGTCCATCCCATAGGTATACACAATCGGACGGCTGTCCAGGGAAACATCTGACACGCCGCGGGCAATTGCCTGAAAACGAATGACATACTTCCGGCTTCCCACACTGGCATCCGCTCCCATGTCCGCAATTCTTAACATACCGGCACCTCCCGTAATACAGGAAGGTGCCGTTACAAATTCCATTACATCCGCATTGTAAATAAGATAGGCCTCAAAATCGCCGATGATTGCCGCCTGAGGGGACTCTCCCTCTGCCGGCTGTACGTTAATCCAAAGAGTTACTTCAAACTCGTCACCTACACGTACCGTATCGCTTTCCGTCTGCAGATCGATGGATGCCATCGCCGCCTGTGCCTGCTCCGGTGCTCCGAATATAAGCACAGCCATTGCAAACAGAATTATAAACAGCCCTCGTTTCATTTTAAATCTCCTCTGCTATTCTCTTACCACATACAGTACATAGTCACGCTTAGAGCCGTCCTCTGCCATTACCGTCACGGTTAATGTATTCGTTCCCTCTGTCAGCGGCTTATATCCGTCTCCGGATACCACCGTCTTGTTGCTAACGGTTTCGGCATTTATTTTTACTACCGCAGTCTCGTTCGGAACAAATATGGAGTATTCCGACACATTGGCACCGTTAAAGCTCGGTGTCAACGGATAATTCACTCCGTTAATGGACTCTACGGAAAGATTCGACAGGTAATTGTTCGGATTGTATGCCGTTCCCGGTTCCGGACAATTGGTTGCCGGCATATTTAAAAATACCGGTATGGAGAACACAATCGGACTGTCGGTTGCTCCCGCGTATGCCTGTGCGGTCTTTTTGCCCTCAGAGGACGGTGCCGCCACATTTGCCATATACTGATGACTGTATGTATAGTAGGATGTTACATTATACTTCTGCAGATAAATCGTATTCTGACCCTTATTGATGTAGGAGTTACCGATAATATAGGAACCTCCCACAATTGCACTGTAACGATTGTCCCACGGAATCAGGGATGCGTCATTCAGTTCATCGTTGGTGCTGCTTCCGTACTTCGCGTACTTCAAGCCGTTGGCGATTGCTCCGCCCGGCTTTGTACTATGGTATGCCCCGATATTGTAAAAATTATACAAGCCTTCAAAGCCACTCACGGTTCCCGTTACGCTGTTGCTGACGGTAGAAGTACCGGTTACAACCTCCTGTTTTACACGGGTTGCCAAATGGTACGGGCTCACTCCCGAATATTCCGCAGCTTTGATAAAGGTCTCCGCATAGGTGATAGACTTCCGGTTGCCGGAAGCATCCTCGTAAACATAAGAGGTCTTATAAAGCGGCGTATACTTGAGAATATTTTCTACACCCTCCGCATCCTGATAGGCCGGCTCGTAATTCAATACCTCAAACTGGAACACTGCCTTCTCATCCAGGAAATTACGCGGGTCCATATAATACTCGATTGCCGCCTTGGAAGCCGTTACCCAGGTAGAACCGTCATATACGATAAAACTGTCCGTCTTCCAGTTATATGCGCCCTCCTCCATAGACTTCCATGCAATGCCGGAGCTGTTCGGAATCAGGTTTTTGCCCGGAATATTCTCCTCCGCAATGGCTCTGTCCCAAACCAATCCGGTATGATAAGCCTTAAATACCCAGTTCGGATATTTTGCATGCAATGCACGTAAATACGGCTTATAGGAATCAGGGAAGCGTTGCAATGTCAGATGCAGTTCAAAATCCGCACTGACACCCTCATTGTTGTCGGTCTGGCTGCCCCATATATTTGTTACCGGTGTCGGCGTCGGCGGTGCCTCACACTCCGTAATATATTGTTCCAAAATATAGCCGTAATACTCGGTATTGCTGTAGGTCATTCCCACATGACGATATACATTTCCCTTGTCATCTTCATATCTGCCGTACAGCATTAAGTAGGTCTGCGGAGTCGCCGTAATTCCCCGGCCCCCGTCCCAGGTCTTAACACTGGATACACCGCTGGCCGGAAGCACCTTTAATACAAGGGAAGACGCATTCGGATGAACCGCATGGCCCCAGCCTTCCTGCACACCCTTTGTGTTCTCTTTTGCCTCCGCCCCCGGGCGAATGCCTTGTGTCACTGTCGGCGTGGCCATCGGGGCTGAAGTTACTCCCGGTACAACCGGCACGCCCTGCGTAGGCCTCGGGGTCGGCGTCGAGGTTACAGGTGCCTCGATCTCCGTAATATATTTCTCCAAAATATAACCGTAATATTCCTTATCACTTCGGGATACACCCACATGACGGTATAATCTTCCGTCTTCATCCACGTACAAACCGTACAACATCAAATTCGTCTCGGCACTAACCGTAATCGCACTTCCCGTAAGCTCGGACTTCACACTTCCTACGCCGTTTGCCGGCAGTACCTTCATCACCAGGGACGCCGCATTCGGATTCACCGCATGGCCCCAGCCCTCCTGCACACCCTTCGTATTCTCCTTTGCCTGTGCCGCAGGGGTGGCATTCGGAGTCGGCGTTGCGGTCGGCTTCGGGGTAACCGTCGGAGTCGGTGTTGCTTCCGGCGCCTTTGTCGGGTCCGGAGTAGCGGTTGCCTCCGGCGCCTCCGTCGGAGTCGGCATCGGAGTAGCGGTCGCTTCCGGAGTCTCTGTCGGGGTCGGTACCGGGGTTGCGGTCGGAACAGGCGTCGGGGTCGGTACCGGTTCTGCCGGTTTGCCGAACTTCACCGCCGATGCCGGAACAAATCCAACCAGTTCCTCGCCGGTTTTCTCACAAGACACCTCGAACCACTTACCGTCTCCCATGGTCCGCTCGCCAATTAACGAAACTCCGCTATCCTTTTGCAGAACCGCAATGGCTCCCGCTTTTGTTTTTACATAAGATGCATTCTTGGATGCAGCGGAACGAAGGCGCACCTGTTCGGTCAAAGTCGCCACCGGATATCCCACATACTCCAGCGCAATGAAATCGCTAAGCACAAAACCTTCTGCTTCTCCCACGCGCACCTGATACCACTTATCCGTGCCTTTCCACACTTCGCCCACAACTACCAGTTCATCTCCCTGTACCAGAACCTGCAGGATATCAAAATCCACGCCGGCTCCTTTACGGAGATTTAACTGGGTAGCGGTTACCTTTCCCGGAAATTCATAAGAAAGAGACTCCGGTGTCTGGGTCGGTGCTGTAGTGGTCGTCGGAGTCGGCGTCGGCGTTGCAGTCGGTGCTACCGTCGGAGCCTTCGTCGGCTCCGGTGCGGAAAGCTCCAGATACTTACCGAATACATAACCAACCTTCTTCTGACCGTTTACGGTCACTTCAATACAATACCATTTATCTTCACCCACATAGCAACTGCCGGTGGCAGTGACCTTTGTGGTATTCACAAGTACCGCGATAATATCACTATCGGTACCTGCCTTTGCGCGCACATTCAAGCTACTTGCAATAACAGTAGCAAGAACCCGGTAATCCGCAAGCACGCCCTCCGGAACTGCTGTAGCGGTCGGCTTCGGGGTTGCCGTCGGAGTCGGTGTGGCAGTCGGCTTCGGTGTGGCAGTCGGGATAGCCCCGTCCAACGTAATATACAAGCCGTACACATAACCTACCTTTTTCACACCGTTGTCATCGAAGAGAATACGATACCAGGTGTCATTTCCCACCTTCGCAATACCGGTGGCGGTAATCACCTGACCGTTTTTCAAAGAGGTAAGCAGAGAATTCGCCGTACCCGCTCCGTTTCGTACATTTACCACACTGGCGGTTACTCTTGCCGGAACGGAAAACTCCTCTGCATAATTGTCACCGCCCTGTGCCGGAGCATTGGTCGGCGTCGGCGGTACAACCGGCTTCGGGGTCGCCGTCGGAATCGGCGCGTTCAAGGTCACATACGGCCCGTAGGCATATCCGGTCTTGGTCACGCCTCCCACCTGGTAGGAAACCTTGTACCACTTCTCGGAACCCACATAAGTCTGACCGAGCACCGTAATCTTGGTACCGGTAGTTAACGTATCCATAAGAGCTCCCGAGGTACCGGCGCTCTCTCTGATATTCAGTCCGCTTACCCAAATCTGGCCCGGCACGGAAAACTCTGTTGCCTGGGTGCCGGACGTTGCCGGAGCAGTGGTCGCTCCCGGTGCCTTTGTAGCGGCAGGCTTGGTAGCGGTCGGCTTCGGTGTAGAAGTCGGCTTTGCCGCCTCCTCTACGGAAACATATTTACCGCTGACATAACCCGTTACCTTTTTCCCGGAAAAGGTTGCGGAAACACGATACCAGCCGTTCTCTTCGCCTAAAATCTCCACTTCGGTATTCTTCGTCAAATATACATCCTGTCCGTTTACCGTCATTTTACTGTAGCTGGTGCTCGGACCGCTTCGCATATAAAGGCTGGAGGCGATGATGGTCCCCTCCTGAGCCGCCTGCAAAACCGCAGGTGCGGCAACCGCACATTGTCCCAGTAAAACTCCGGCACACAGCAGCATTGCTACCGCTGCACGGCCTCGTTTCCACAACTTTTGTATCTTCATTACACTCTCTCCTTTATTAACGTAGCTTACAGCAATTCTCTATTTGCAGTTTATCCATATCTTGTAGTTATAACTCTCCATCCTACCAAACTAAGTATAAAACCACTATATGTCAGTTTCATGGCATGAGAAAAAGATTTCCCCGCATTCCGGAAAGAAAAAACAGCCGGGGTAAGTTCCTCGACTGTTTGATTTACACTTTATTCGTTGCTCTCTTTCCGTGCCTTTGCCGTCGCAAAATTTGCGGCAACTCCGAGACCTACCATGCCCCAGAATACCGGTGCCGTTACCACCATGGAATCATTGGATATGCCGGAAATCATATAACCGATGCTACCGATGAATGCTGCAATTCCGAAGGCTTCCGTCTGGGTATTCAGCTTGCGGAACGCATACAGGCGACAACTCTGAATCGCATACCATGCATAGAATACAAGCAGGCATACCAGAGAAAGCACACCGGTCTGTACCGCGATTTGCAAATACATGCTGTGAGGCTTGGTCATGACCTTACTGTCATCAAAGCCCATCTTCTGGCGCATCAGATAATCCTCCTGCGGGAACTCCAACAGGAAGGTATCCGGGCCGGAACCGACAAAAATACGATCCTTCAAAAGCGGAATCGTCCGGCTCCAAATATAGCCTCGACCGGAAAACATCTTCTGATGATTCTCAAAGCCGATGCCCTCCGCCATAATCATACCGGCCGCTCTGGCCAGTGTTCCGTCCGTATTCTTCCGGATATAACGGTATGTGTCATTCTCTCCTGACGGCAGGAAATACCAGGTTGACCCGGCCTCTACATATAAGCCCAGTTCCTGACCGATATACTTCGGTCCCACCTTCACATCCGCAAGTGCCGGATGATTAAAACTATACTCCAATCCATCCGCATCCGGAGTCAGCGTCATCTGCTGCCCGTCCTCTCCGATGGCATACATGCCGTACCCGTTTTCTCCCACCTTCTCTATCGCTACTATCGCCAACGTCTCGTTATAGCGTAGCACAACGCCTTCCTTTATGGTATACAGCTCCGTCATACCGGTTTCCCGGATAATCGTGCCGTCCTCAGCCATATATTCCGTAACCTCTGTTTCATCCGCCGCAAAAATATTGCTCAGACGATCAAAGATAATATTGTCATTATAAGCATTTACCAGCAACAGCAGTACCACCGCAAAGTTAATTGCCGGGATCACCAAATACCACCATTTAATTACCTTATACACGGCAAACACCACAGCCAGACAAGCAACAATGCCTACCGCAATCAAGCCCGCACGGGAACGGCTGGACAACATCGCCAGCGCTACCAGTACAAAGTTGACTCCGTGCCAGATTCTGCGCCATTTATTCTTTTCAAACAATAACAGCATCACAAGAAACGGAAGCACAAAGGAACCGAACACACCGAGATAGTTCGGATTATAAAGCGTTGCATAGGCCTGATTTTCTCCCATCCGTACCGAAAGCTCTCCGTTACTCTCCGAAAGCACCATTCCCTGGAAAAACTTTGTTGCCAGCAAATCCAGACCGATACCCTGAAACGCACCGATTAAGCCGACTACCGTAGCACAAGCACATACACTGTCCGCCACCACCTGCAACTCCAGCTCTGTCTGGGCATAAATCAGCACATAATACACCACAAGCACATAGGAAAGCAGCACCCAGAAGGATTCAAACTGCTCATACCCTCCGAAGAAGGAAAAACTCGGATTTACCGAAGCGCAGGAGGAGATAAAGCAAAGTAAACCGTACACAAACAACGGAATCAGCACCCTCGCAAACGGCACCTGCCGTTTCTCCTTCCAAAGACGTACTGCAACACAGCCTGCCATTACAAAGGCAAGCAACATCAGCACTACAGCCTTCGGTGCCAGAAAGAACTCATAATCCACCTCTGCGGTACTGAACCAGGAATACTGTGCCAGCCCCGTCTCATATTTGTATTGTTTTACGATAAGAGGCACCAGTCCTGCCATCAGCACCACCGGCAACATCTTTAAAAGCGCTCCGCGATAACCGTCAAGCTTTGCCCCGGAACGCGACGTTTTGTAATATTTCTTTCCCATTTCCTTATACCCTTTTCTCGATTTCACCCTATTTCTTAACCCAGATAGCCGGACGCACACCGATTACTCCCAATTGCAAACGGCCACCCTTGATTGCAAGTGTTCCTCCCTGTTGAACATAGATTGCGGTTCCGATATCCCCGCCCGGCGTACGTAACCACCATTCACATACATCCGGATTTTTCTTTACCTTATACACCTGAACGCCTTGCTTCTGCGCATACTTTGTTGCCGATAGTATCCTCTCGTCTGCCGACTTAAAATATGTGGAAACCTCACTCTCACTTAACAAAAATACTCTATCCTTTGTATTTTCACCGCCATTGGTTCCGAAGGATTGATTATCCTCATTTACCAGTTCCGATAACATAACCGCATCCCGCTCCTTCGCAGAAAATGCGTCAATATAGAATACCTCGTTTAACCACTTCCGGATAGAGCTCTCTGCCCAGTCCGTACCGCCGGCTTCGGAATGATACTGAGCAACATCCAGACAATAACGGCTGACTAACAGCACTCTGTCATTTTCTACCGCCAATACTTCCCATTCAATTGTTTCTGCTCCGTTTTTCGTATCTCCGTCCTGTTCATACGTTCCGAAAGCCACATGGTTTCCCACCTTTGCCTTATGAATATTCAAATAAGATATCGGCTTCGGTGTAGCAGTCGGCTTTGGCGTCGCGGTCGGCTTCGGTGTAGCAGTCGGCTTCGGCGTCGCGGTCGGTTCCGGCGTCGCGGTCGGTTCCGGCGTTGCGTCCGGCTCCGACGTAGTCTTCGGTTCCGGGGTCACATCAGCCTCCGGCGTAGTAACCGGCTTCGGCGTAGGCGTAGATCCATCTTTTCCCAGACTCACCGTCAATACTACTACCGTTCCACGATCTACTTTTTCTCCAAACATCGGACTCTGAGAAAGCACCTTCTGTGCATCGGCTGTATTGCTGTAATCCATCTCAAACTTTACTTCTAACCCTAATTTCTCTAGCTGCTCTTTTGCCTCCGCAGCATCCAACCCTATAACATCTTTTACTTCTACCTTGTCCGAACCTGCCGGAGTACCTTCCGGATCAGCCTCTGCTTCCTGCATATCCCGATATAAATCATTCTTGCTTGTCTGTACCTGAACAGAACACTCTTCGATTGATTCTTTTAAGAACTCCAGTTCAACGTATACCTTTACATACTCTTTCAAAGCATCCTTCGTCACCGGAAGCATCCTGCTGTCATTCTGAATATGCAACGTCTCCTGTGCATCTTCCGAAATCATATACTGCAACAATGCCGTTGCTGCCTCCGCATTATCCTTCCTGCTACACACGCCAAAGAAATCCGAATAGATTACAACACCGTTTTCCTTCGGAGCTTCCACGCTGTAATGTCCCGACAACTGTTCATGAATGTCTGCATATGCCGAACTATCCTCATAGTAAACAATACCGGATTCCCCGCTTAAAAACTCTTCCATGGATGCTACTTCGATTGCATTGTCTTGTGTAGCTCCACTCGACAGGAAACATAGCTCTACTGCTCTCGACACAGGAAACGCCTGATACGAAAGCTTCTTAGAAGCCTTTACCGCTCCCGGCATCTCCTCCTCAATCTCCTCTTGCTTTACAAATCCAAGCACTTCCAGCGTATCGCAAATCTCCTCCGAAGCAAATGCCACTTCAACCAAATCCGGTCTCTCTGCTTTGGAGCAGTCTAACAGCTGTTCCTCCAACTCTTCCTGAGGAAATGTCTCTATCTCGATATTAATGCCCTCGTTTTCTTTCATATACATAGAAAACACTTCTTTATACCGACGCAGTTCTTCTTTTTTGACTTCCGCATCTTCCGAAGTTCCAATCCAAACAGTTAATGTTGTTTCTTTCGTTCCGAACTTATCTTTTAACAAGAAAAATGCCGCCGTTCCAAGCGCTAATAACACAAGAAGGCATGCTAAAACAATCCCAAACTTCTTGCCCGTATTCTTGTCCTTTTTCTTTCTCTCAATTTGTTTCGGCTCAACTTCCGGCTGCCGGGTTATCTCTTCCTGATTTTCCACCAACATCTGCGTTACTTCCTCTTTCAGATTCTCTACCAACATCCGGGTAGTCTCTTCGTTTTCCTCTGTATTAAGCATTTGTGTCTTGTCATCCATTCGCATACATCTCCTTTGTTTACCGAATTTGCACCTATTTTAATTATACCACATGAATAGTCAGTGTCAATAAAAACAGGCCATACACTTTAGATAGAAAATTCCTGTATGATATGATAGAAACAATGTTTTTCGAAAAAAATATACACGAAAGAACTTACAAGGAGGTTCCTTATGTCACTGACTACCTGTCCCGAATGCACCCATACCGTTTCCGATAAAGCACTGTCTTGTCCGGGTTGCGGTTATCCTATGGCGTCCATTTCTCACCAAATTCCAAAACGAACTCGCCACAGACTTCCCAACGGCTTCGGAAGTATAAAAAAACTAAGCGGCAACCGAACACGTCCCTACGCAGTCTATCCGCCTTCCGACTGCTTCCAATCAAACAGCACGCACATTGCTAAGCGTCCTGCTCTCGGGTACTTTGCCGATTGGAATTCTGCCTACCGGGCCCTCAACGACTATCACTCCAACCCATATGACCCTCGTTTGAAAAAGCTTACCTTTGCAAAGGTTTACCGTCAGTTTTACGATGAAAAATTCACTCATAACAGGAAAGCCCTGTCCGACTCATCCAAATATGCCTATGAGACTGCCTTTAAGCATTGCTCTACCATACACAATCTTCCTTTTTCCGAATTACGCAAGGCAGATATGCAACAGATTTTGGATAGATGCACTTTAGGTTATTCCACCCTTTGCAATCTAAAAAAACTCTTCTGCCAACTCTATCGTTACGCTTTGGAAAACGACATTGTTCAGAAAAATTATGCACAGTTTGTAACCATCAATAAAGAAGATGACAACGAAAAAGGCGACCCGTTTTCTCAAGAAGAACTGGATTTGCTTTGGGCTAACAAATCCGATAGAAACGTACAAATGATTTTGATATTGATTTACAGCGGGTTTCGGATTGCTGCCTTTGAAACCATGGAAATCAATTTGAAAGAAGGCTATTTTAAGGGAGGCGTAAAAACCGCCGCCGGCAAAGGCCGCATTGTTCCGATTCATCCGGCCATTCTCCCTTTTGCCAAACAGTTCAGGCACAATTTCCGAAATTACCGCGCCCGTACCTTCCGCACCAGTTCCTTCTATCCAACATTACAACGACTGGGTCTGGAGACCTCTCTGACCGGCAAAAAACACACTCCTCATGATTGTCGCCATACTTTTTCCTGGCTTTGCGACAAATATAGTGTGGACGACCTTTCCAAGCACCTCCTTATGGGGCACAGCCTCGGAAAAGACGTTGAAAAATCAGTCTATGGGCATCGCACCTATGAGGAGCTTTGTAGCGAAATCAACAAAATTCAAGTCTGAGTCGTGTTGCCCTTTTGTCGCCAAATTGTTGCCTAAGTATCGGTAAAAGCGGATTTTTGTGAGAGTCTTTCATTTAAGGTTGCTTAAGAAAAGCCAGCAAAATCATATGTTTATGGACGATAGGAAATTTCCGGCAGTTACGCACTTATCAGTCCAATAAGTACAAGGCTACCACTGCTACTTCCGATAAGGTTGTTGTTACTTTCGTAGCTGACACCACCTTCGAGGTAGAGCAGAAGAGCGCTACCAAGTTCACCGTTAAGTTTGAGTCTCCGGTTAAGGCACTTGCTACTTCCGATGTAACCATGGTTAAGAGACTTGAGCTTGCTACCGGTAACTACGATTACCCGCAGGCTGTTAAGACTGTAGCTCTTGCTGCAGACGGTTTGAGTGCAGAAGTTACCCTGTTCGCTGGTCTTACCCACAACAGCAAGTACATCATCTCCGTAAACGGATTTGAAGATCTTCCGTTCACCGCTTCTCTTGGCAACCCGACCAGAATCGAAATTTCTGCTAAGGACGCTCTCGGCGGAGAGGTATTAACCACCAACAAGCCGGCTGAGATCCTTGTAACCTACTTCGATGAGAAGGGCGTAGAAGTTACCCCGGCTAACCCGACTGTAATCTTCCGTCTTGAGACCCGTTCTACCGATGGTTCCTTCTATCTTGCTGGTAAGAACCTTACCATTAAGAAGGAAGGCGTAGCAGCTACTGTTATCGCTGAGTACCAGGGCCGCATCGAGAACGGTAAGCGCGTAGGTCAGCTTGACACCCAGAGAACTTTCGTAGCTGTAGCTCAGGCTCCGGTTGTTGTTAAGTCTCTTGCTGGCAAGACCTTGACTGATTGGAACAATCCGTCCATGACCATGCGTCTTGCTTTTGATGAAAATGGCAAGCCGATTACCAAGAAGCTTTGGGTTAAGTTCTCCAAGACTGATAACACCACTACCGATGCTTTGAGCGCTGGCAGCCCTTATGATACTTTTGATAACTACAAGGTAAGCTTCACTGCTTTGGATCCGTCTATCGCAGTTATCTCCAACACCGGTGAGGTTACCGCATTTAAGACCGGTACCGCTAGCTTCTATGTAAATCTTGCAGAGAAGCAGAGCAACGGAACTTATGGCACCGCCAACCCGGTTGCAGTTGTTGATGTAACTGTACAGGCTAAGGAAGTTTTTGCTTACACCACTATCAACAACAACGGTTCCATTACTGTTGGTACCGATGATGAGTTCCATACCGGTAGCTTCGAGCTTTCTGGTGTTGACAGCTATGGTCAGGCTTGGCCGATCACCTCTGGTGTTACCCTTAAGTGTACCACCGATGGTTATGGCGAGCAGGATTTTGCTAACGCTGTAAAGGTTAGCGGTTACGCTAATAACAAGGCGAACATCTCTGTTGACGCTGCTGCTATTCTTGATGTATTAACTGAGAAGAAGGTTGCTCCGAACGCTGGTGAGGCCGCTATTCTGTTCTTCACTGCTACCTATGAGAAGTATGTTGTAGATTTCTCTGTAATGATTCAGGTTCCGGGTGCTGCTGATGGTAACTACATCCAGGTTGTAGCTTCCACCGACAACATCGATGCTCTCAGAATTGATGAGTGGCAGAAGGATGGCAAGAAGGAAATTTCCTTCGAAGTATTCGAAATGAACAATGGCGTTAAGGTTGGCAAGCTTGCATTTGAGAAGTATCCGTCTTCTGCATCTGCAGTATCTGAGGGTACCTACTGCTATAAGGTAACCAAGGACGGTCAGGACATCACTACTTCTCCGGTTGGCAATAAGGTAACTGTTGCATTAAGCTCCAGTGAGACTGATGCTAACGGCGTAAGCGTTGTTAAGTACTTAGGTGCTGGCACCTACGAGTTCGCTCTCTTCCAGTGCTACGGCACCGGCGAGAACGCAGTTCTTGTTCAGGAGTACTCCAACGTTGTTAATGTATATGTAAGCGATGCTGGTTCTTACTATGTAGCTGGTGATCTTGTAAACAACAAGGTTGCATCCGCAACTGACGAGGCTATCTTAGCTTGCTTCAACATCAACGACAGAAGCAACAAGCCGGTTCTTAAGAACGGCGTAAAGAATACTGAGTGTAAGTATGATCTCTTCAAGGTAACTAAGACTGCTGTAGCAGAGGCTGGTTATGTATACGTTGAGAAGATTACCTTCTACGAGTCCGTAGGCGATGTATATGTTCCGTATGTTGTAAACGTAGATACCGTTCTTCAGATCGGTCAGTAATTGAATCATTGAACCTTATGGTTCATGAAATAAAAACAGGCTGTTGCGAAAGCAACAGCCTGTTTTTTTGGGCTCTTTGTCAAGAGTTGTGGTAAAATATTTATTACTCCTCATGATATAAAACCAGAAACAAAAACTTCCGAAAACCCGCTTTCTATGTGCCTTCCAGTCATTTTCTTGTTCCTAAATCCCTTGTGCAACATACACAAAATCCTACAAAATCTTTGTGAAACATCACAAGTCGAATTTCATTGAACTTTTATTCAGAAACGTGATATAATATTTTCATAACAGAGTCGTGCCCCAGAAGCCGAAAACAAAGGGAATGAACTGCACGGTCTGTTGGACACTTAATTTTCTCCGGAATTGTCGCCACAGAAAAAGGAATCTATTTTATATAATGACTATCATATAGAAACGACTGTTGAACTGGAAGGAGGGTTACGTGAAATGTGTAACTTAAGTGATTTGATTGAAGAGAGAGGTATTGAGAAAGGCATAGCACAAGGTATCGAACAAGGCGACCGGCTTCGCCTGCTTACTCAAATTCAAAAGAAACTCATCAAAGGAAAAACCTTAGGGCAAATTGCGGATGAACTGGAAGAGACTGTCGAAAACATCCTACCACTGTACGAGCAGGTACAAAAAGAACTGAATCAGCAATAAAATAGTGTCTTCGACACTTCAACTCCCCTGCCCCTCAATCTTGAGGGGTGGGGGAGTCTTTTTTTCTCACTTTCCTTTAAAAGGGTTGTACACTTTAGATGGGGGTAAACAAAAAAATAGAATAGGCATAGGATTTCAATTCCTGTATAATTAAGTCACCACAACCAACCTACAGAAAGGATTGAAGCCTATGCCTACATATGATTTTATATCAAAACTCCTCGAATTGGAAGACATTATTTTAAAAGATTTTTCATTCACCGATACAGAGATACATCTTTCTTTTTCCTTGAAGAGAAAACCTACCGTTTGTCCGTGTTGTGGCTTTATCACAGAGCAAGTACATGATTATCGTCCGTCTACCATCAAAGACCTTCCGGTAATGGGAAAGCAGCTCCTCTTGCACTATAACAAGCGCAGATACCATTGCCCAGCTTGTAACAAACACTTTTACGAACCGTTTCATCTACTTCCAAAGTACTGTCGTATTACCACGCGGCTTGCTTTTTATTCTTTACATATGCTGAAAAACCGGTACAGCGTGCGTAACGCTGCTACCTTCCTTGGGATATCCGATTCCACCATCTTCCGGAGACTGAAGGATGTCCGCTATCCAAAGCCAGACAGGCTTCCTGCCGTCCTTTCCATTGATGAATTCAGAGGGAACTCAGGTGGTCAGAAATTTCATGCAATCTTAACAGATGCCCATAATCATGAGCTTTTTGACATACTTCCCACTCGCAGCCAGACCGATCTGATGCTTTATCTTAATACTTTCAAAAACAAAAAGGAAATTCGTTATCTTGTTACCGATATGAACCGCGTGTACAAGGACTTGGCAGTTCAATACTTCCCGAATGCTACGATTGTAATTGATAAGTTTCATGTAGTCCGGTACGCCACCTGGGCCTTGGAAAACGTCCGAAAACGGGTTCAGAAGCAGATGCTACCATCCAAACGAAAGTATTTCAAACGCAGTCGACGCTTGCTATTATCGCATAAAGAGAATCTAAACGAAGAAAGCCTTCTTGCGCTTGAAGTTATGTTGTCACAGTCAAATGACCTCGCTGTTGCTTATCACTTGAAAGAGCTGTTCTTCAACTTTATGAAATCTCCCAACAGATCAGAAGCTGTACATCGGTTGAAGTTCTTTATTCTGGCGGCAGAAGCAAGCAATCTATCCGAATTTAATGCCTGTCTGACAATGCTTCGGAACTGGTCAGAGTACATCTTAAACGCCTTTGATTGCCCGTACACGAATGGATATACAGAAGGAACCAACAATGCCATCAAAGTAATCAAGCGAAATGCTTTCGGATATAGAAACTTTAGAAACTTCAGAAATCGAATCTTCCTTGCCCTAACTTAAAGAGGCACAGGAACGAATTCCTATGCCTCTGAAATATTTACCCCAACTCTTGACAAAGAGCCTTTAAAAGCAAAAACAGGCTGTAGCTTTCGCAACAGCCTGCCTTTATTTCATGAACTATAAGTTCAATGATTCAATTACTGACCGATCTGAAGAACGGTATCTACGTTTACAACGTAAGCAACGTTTGCATCACCTAAGGACTCATAGAAGGTGATCTTCTCAACGTATACATAACCAGCCTCTGCTACTGCAGTCTTGGTTACTACGAAGCTGTCGTACTTACAATCAGCATTCTTTACGCCATTCTTAAGAACCGGCTTGTTGTTTCTGTCGTTGATGTTGAAGCATGCTAAGATAGCAGCATCATCAGCAGATGCAACCTTGTTGTTTACAAGATCACCAGCTACATAGTAAGCACCAGCATCACTTACATATACATTAACAACGTTGGAGTACTCCTGAACAAGAACTGCGTTCTCGCCGGTGCCGTAGCACTGGAAGAGAGCGAACTCGTAGGTGCCATCGCCTAAGTACTTAACAACGCTTACGCCGTTAGCGTCAGCCTCGTTGTAGCTTAAGTCAACAGTTACCTTGTTACCAGCCTTAACAGCAGAGGTAACATCCTTGCCGTCCTTGGTTACCTTGTAGCAGTAGGTTCCCTCAGATACTGCAGATGCAGAAGCCGGGTAAGCTACGAAATCAAGGGTATCAACCTTAACGCCATTGTTCATCTCGAATACTTCGAAGGAGATAGCCTTCTTGCCATCCTTCTGCCACTCATCTACTCTGAGAGCGTCGATGTTGTCGGTGGAAGCTACAACCTGGATGTAGTTACCATCAGCAGCACCCGGAACCTGAATCATTACAGAGAAATCTACAACATACTTCTCGTAGGTTGCACTGAAGAACAGGATAGCAGCCTCGCCAGCCTTCGGAGCAGCATTCTTAGCAGTTAATACTTCAAGGATAGCTGCAGCGTCAACGCCAATAACTGCCTTCTTGTCATTAAGACCGGTTACCTTTACAGCAGCTGCAAAGTCCTTCTTTTCGAAACCATCAGTGGTGCAGTTAATGTCAACATCTGCAGTGTTCTTGATTTCCCAAGCCTGACCATAGCTATCTACAGCGGAAAGCTTGAAGCTACCGGTGTTGAAGCCAGCTGCGGTACCAACAGTAATAGAACCGTTGTTGTCGATGGTGGTGTAAGCGAAGGTCTCCTTAGCCTGTACAGTTACATCAACAACTGCAACCGGGTTAGCGGTACCCCAGGTACCATTGCTCTGCTTCTCTGCAAGATTTACATAGAAGCTAGCGTTACCGGTCTTGAACGCGGTAACATCACCGGTGTTGGAGATAACTGCGATAGACGGATCTAATGCAGTGAAGGATACCTTGTAGTTATCAAATACGCTACCAGCGGTTAAAGCATCAGTAGTGGTATTGTCAGTCTTGCTGAACTTAACCTGAAGCTTCTTGGTGCCGCTGTTGAGACGCATGGTCATGGACGGATTGTTCCAATCAGTCAAGGTCTTGCCAGCAAGAGACTTAACAACAACCGGAGCCTGAGCTACAGCTACGAAAGTTCTCTGGGTGTCAAGCTGACCTACGCGCTTACCGTTCTCGATGCGGCCCTGGTACTCAGCGATAACAGTAGCTGCTACGCCTTCCTTCTTAATGGTAAGGTTCTTACCAGCAAGATAGAAGGAACCATCGGTAGAACGGGTCTCAAGACGGAAGATTACAGTCGGGTTAGCCGGGGTAACTTCTACGCCCTTCTCATCGAAGTAGGTTACAAGGATCTCAGCCGGCTTGTTGGTGGTTAATACCTCTCCGCCGAGAGCGTCCTTAGCAGAAATTTCGATTCTGGTCGGGTTGCCAAGAGAAGCGGTGAACGGAAGATCTTCAAATCCGTTTACGGAGATGATGTACTTGCTGTTGTGGGTAAGACCAGCGAACAGGGTAACTTCTGCACTCAAACCGTCTGCAGCAAGAGCTACAGTCTTAACAGCCTGCGGGTAATCGTAGTTACCGGTAGCAAGCTCAAGTCTCTTAACCATGGTTACATCGGAAGTAGCAAGTGCCTTAACCGGAGACTCAAACTTAACGGTGAACTTGGTAGCGCTCTTCTGCTCTACCTCGAAGGTGGTGTCAGCTACGAAAGTAACAACAACCTTATCGGAAGTAGCAGTGGTAGCCTTGTACTTGTTGGACTGATAAGTCTCACAGTACAGGGTGTAATCGCCAGCAACAGCGTCCTCACCGAAGGTGAACTGACCGTTCTTCTGGTTGATGGTTACGCCGGTAGACGGCTCTGCAATCCATCTGGTGTAGTCGGTAACGAACTCACCTCTCTTGGTGGTCTTGTTACCAGCTGCATCGATCATTACTCTGTCAAGGTCAACTACGTCGCCAGCCACAACAGCAGCGCCGTCCTTAGAGGTATCCTTAAGCTCAACCTCAGCAGCGTTAGCCTTAACGGTAACAGTGTTCTTTAAAGTGGTAGCCTTACCGGTAGCCTTCTCGGTAACTACACATACAACATCAGCCTCACCTACGCCAACAGCGGTGGTAAGACCACCGTTCTTAACGGTGATAACGTCTTCGTCGCTAGAAGACCATGCAAAGGTGTAAGCGGTCTTCCAGTCAGCCGGCTTATTGCTTACAGCAAAGTCGTAGGAAGCAACGTTACCCTTGCCGCCACCAACCTGCGCAGCGTCATTGATTCCGGTACCGTCGGTAACATAAAGAATCTTACCCTGAGCATTGATGGCCATTTCATCAGCAGCCTTTGCAGAAGCAGCCGGAGCAAATGCGGTTACAACCATTGCTGCTGCTAAAACAAAAGCAAGCTTCTTAGAGAAACTTCTCATCTTTTATCTTCCTCCTTAAATAATATGGTGGTGTTATGTCCCGGTAAAAAAGCTTCATCGACCCGCCCCGGCTACTGGGTAAAATCTCTGTCACTTCTGTCGCGTGGACATAACCGTTCCAATAACAAATAGATTATAACAACAAATGTATCAAAGGTCAAGTATTTTCGTCCATTTTCTAAAAAATGAACGGCTCACTCGCCCTCCCCGTTGCTGTCATCCTTTGACTTATTGGAAGTTTTGAGTTATGCCAATGTAATCAATACGCCCCCCGCGGGATGTGCCTCAGATATCGCAATATCTAATTAGGATGTGACACGCGGTTCCCAAGTTATCCGCAAAAGGAACGCCTTGTACAATCGGCTCATACTAATAATGCAATTTGTTTGTGTCAAATTTATGTCACGCCTTTGTCATATTTGGTCTTTTTTCGTGCAGACAAAGCGAATATTCATAATTTTTTCAAAAGCAAGTGCTTTTGAAAAAATTATGAATGTGAGCGCGTCCACGACTGAGTGTCCGAAAGGACACGAAGTTCGGAGCGATGCGCAGCATCGGTCTGCACGAAAAACCCTTTTGCAAAACCACAATGTGAGCGCGTCCACAAAGCAGAAAGGCAGAGCCCCTTTCGAATCTCTGCCTGAACAATCTTATCTTCTATTTCTTACAAGCCCAAGAACTTCTCTACCTCAGCCTGCATCTTCTCGGTCTCGCATACGGTATCGTGAAGCACCGGAGCGGTACGAATCTCTTCGATGGCATTCGGAACCTTTACCTTTGCGATGCGGGACAACTCGTCAACCAAATCGAAATCACTCCAGCTCTCATACTTCTCGTCGATAGCGCCCATTACGCTTCTGGTGAACTTGTACGGGCTTGCGGTGGATGCGATTACGGTCACCTTATCGTCGCCGGTGCTCTTCTTGTACTCGTTGTATACGTGAGCAGCAACTGCGGTATGGGTGTCCATCACATAACCGGTCTTCTCATAAAGAGCCTTGATTACCTCTGCGGTCTGAGCCTCGGTAGCGTAACCGCCGGTGAAGTCGTCGAGACGAGCCTTCATCTCATCGGTGATGGTATACTTGCCGGTCTTCTTTAAGGAATCCATCAGCTCCGTGGTCTTATTTGCGTCACAGCCTGCAATCATGTAGATGAGACGCTCTAAGTTACTGGAAATCAAAATATCCATGGACGGAGAGGTGGTCAAAATGAACTCACGGTTCTTATCGTAGGTACCGGTCTGGAAGAAATCGTACAATACCTTGTTGTCGTTGGAAGCACAAACAAGCTTTCCGATCGGAGTACCCATTAACTTTGCATAGTAAGCCGCAAGGATGTTACCGAAGTTACCTGTCGGAACCGTAACGTTCATCTCCTCGCCTGCCTTTAAGGTACCGTCCGCCAAAAGACGGGTGTATGCGTATACATAGTATGCCACCTGCGGAACGAGACGGCCGATGTTGATGGAGTTTGCGGAGGAGAAGCAGAAGCCTGCCTTTGCCATACGCTCCTTTAACTCTTCATTACCGAACATCATCTTTACGCCGGTCTGTGCATCATCGAAGTTACCGGTAATACCGATAACGTGAGTATTGGCGCCCTTCTGGGTCACCATCTGCTTTTCCTGAATACGGCTGACACCGTTCTTCGGGTAGAATACGATGATACGGGTACCCGGTACATCCGCAAAGCCTGCCAATGCAGCCTTACCGGTATCACCGGAGGTTGCGGTAAGGATAACGATCTCACCCTCGTTGTTGTTCTTCTTAGCCGCGGTGGTCAAAAGGTGCGGCAAAATAGAAAGTGCCATATCCTTGAACGCGATGGTTGCGCCGTGGAACAGCTCTAAGTAATAAGCACCGTCAGCCTTCTTAATCGGTGCGATTTCCTTTACGTCAAACTTCTCATCATATGCACTGTTGATGCAATGCTTCAACTCAGCCTCGGTATAGTCTGTCAAAAACAGCTTCAATACTTCGTAGGCTACTTCCTGATAAGACATGGTAGCAAGCTTCTCCAAGCTTACATCCAACTTCGGAATCGCGGTCGGCACAAATAAGCCGCCGTCCTTTGCAAGTCCCTGCAATACTGCCTGAGATGCAGTTACGGTTTCATTTTCATTTCTCGTACTTTTGTAAAGAATCTCCATAATTCCTCCTCGTCCGGTCCCCCTTCTCGCCGGGACCGCGGTATTCTACCGTTTTTCTCCGCTCATTGTAGCACAGAAAACGCAGGGTTGCAAGAAAAAATATATCTTTTTCTATTTATTCGTAAAAAACTCATGTACGCCGTGACGGAACAAAAACTTCAAAGAAGAATCGAACCAGCTCATAGCCTTTTTGTTTGCCATACTTCTCGCGGCAAAGAACAGTGCGCCCTGGGAATAATCCTCTCCCGCAAGGACACGTTCCACAGCCTCTCTGGTCTCCTCGGAAACCGTTACCGTCCAGTAGCGACCGTCCTTAATCGGGGAAAACTGATAGGTTACGCCATTGTTCTGGAATACCACTTCCGCAATACTGTTCGGAAATCCCTTGGACAACACACGGTTCATGATAACATTGGCAACCAGCATACGTCCCTTTACATCTTCGCAGGTCGCTTCCGCTTCCACGATGCGTAATAAAATCTCTTTGTCCTCTTCGGTAATCAAAAGCGGAGTCTCTCCCGCATATACCTTAATCAAACCGCCCCATACGGAACCTGCCGGAGATGCCATCAGCTGCAGAGTCTCCTCTTCCAGCGTTTCCATCGCGTCCTGCGCCAGTGCGCATGTGGAAATGCTGTAATACAGTTCCTCTTCCGCCTCCGGTTCCTCAACCATGCGTCCGGTTTCGATATGATATGCTGCCACACGAAGCAGACTTCCTGTCGTCTTATCCGCAAATACTTGTTTTGCGTCCCGGCTCTGATACTGTGCCATCGTCTTTTCCTTCACCGGCATTTCCGCTTCAACCGCTTCGTTCGCCGCCAGAGCCGTTGCTCCCGCAGTGTAATCCTGGCCGTCCCATACCTGTCTTCCGAAACCGATTCCCAAGCCGGCCAGCACAAGCATTGCAAACGCAACAAACATTGCAGTCTTCATCTTAGGTGAAAGAAACCTCGTTTGTTTCATAAAAAAGCTCCTATTCTCTCATAGCTGATAATCTTTCCCTATTGTTGTTTTGCTTTTCCCGCAAAAACACTCGGGTTTGATTTTATCATCGATTTTAAGCTTGTCAATAAGTTTGCCGGTTTTTCGTGAATTACGCTTATGATTCTGACTATTTTTTCACAATCTCTCTGTCCGCATTGTGCATTTTACACAATTTCCCACCACTGTTTTTGTTGCATTTCCCCAAAAGTACGTATTCCTATTATTTTATTCTTATGCTGTCGTCTCGCTTTGTCCTTGCCAGAAAGACAAAAGTACGCTATACTGATAACAGTAGAAGATAATTACTTCGCACACATGAGGAGGTTTTCATGACAGCCGGCGTATATGAAACAACAAAAAAAGACGGAACCCCTTCCTACCGTGCTTCCTTTACTCACAAAGGAAAACATATCAGTTTAGGAAGCTTTCCCACCAAAGAAGGAGCCCATCGGGCCTATCTGACCGCGGAACTTTTACTCCGTTCCCCGGAAGGCGCCCTTTTATCTCTTTCCGACTACGCCGCTGCCGGCAAAACCCTTTCCTACGAAAAGTGGGTCATCCTATTGAACCTCCGGGACAACGGCATATATTTTAAGAC
This sequence comes from uncultured Lachnospiraceae bacterium, assembly GCA_964545045.1. Taxonomy (GTDB): domain Bacteria; phylum Bacillota; class Clostridia; order Lachnospirales; family Lachnospiraceae; genus SIG307. The sequence continues at coordinate 66,722 of CAZJEN010000008.1, forward strand.
ACCGATTTACTTGTATCGACGTTATTTTGTGTATCATTATAATGAAGAAATCCATTTGAAATTTGATGCCGATGACTTGTTTTACTATTCGAATCATAAGATTATGAAGCGGGGAGGACACCTTTTTGTGGCGGATTACGGCATGCAGGTTACCCTGACCTCCCGTTACGGCATCAAACCCTATGCCGTAGAAGGCAGAGACTACTGCTTTATCAACGGCGATTCCACCGATTTCCGCTACGGCAACTTGGAAATATACAACCGTTATACCGGCGTCACCTCCCAGTACAAAAACGGTAAAACCGTTTATCTGGCAAAAATTCACGTCAACGGTGATTTTATTATAGGAAGATACTCCACGGAAGAAGAAGCGGCCATCGCTTACAACAAAGCCGCAGATTTACTCAACAGGCTGGGCATTGACAAGAATTATTCCAGAAATTACGTAGAAGGAATTACGGAATCGGAGGCTGCGGATATATATAAGAAGATACGCATTTCTCCGAAGCTGAAGCTTGCGGTAAAATAGCAGTTTTTCTGTTTTCCCGAAGCTCCTGTCTGCAAATTCTACCCTTTACAGATGAAAAAAAATATGCTAGGATAGAGCAGAGTAGCACAGATGATCGCGCCCGTAAGGGTGAGGAAAGTCCGGGCTCCACAGGGCAGGGTGCCGGATAACGTCCGGTCGGGGCGACCCGAAGGCCAGTGCAACAGAAAAGAAACCGCCGGTTTTTACCGGTAAGGGTGGAATGGCGGTGTAAGAGACCACCGCTCTTGCGGTAACGTAAGAGGCTGTGTAAACCCCACTCGGAGCAAGACAAAACAGAAAGCGATACGGCGGCCCGTCGTGCTTTCGGGTATGTCGCGTTTTGTACCGCAAGGTGCAAAGGAGCTGTGCGGTAACGTACAGTCAAGATAGATGATCATCTGATACAGAACCCGGCTTACAGTGCTACTCATTTTCGAATATTAATATATGTCATGATACAAAAAGGATGTCGACACCTATGCATTGGTTCCGACATCCTTTTTCACTCATTGTATTCTCCCTGTATATCTATCTCCGGTGCTTCATCGACAGCTTACGCTATACCGACCTTTTCTTTTACTTTTCTCATATCATTTTCTAAAACATTTACACGAAGATGCATCAATTCCTTCTCCGTCTCTACCTTTAACGCTTCATCCAGCTTCCTGCTCAAATCAAGATGACCTTCCGCAACAACCCGGATATTCTTGTTGGTCTCATTCTCTAAGGTAAGCTGCAAACCTCGTACATCATGCTCCAGAACCTGCACTTTGTCGTTCAGAACCTGCACTTCGTCATTCAAACCCTGTACTTCTTCACTCAGAACCTGCACTTTTTCTTTCAGTTCCCGAACATCTGTCTTCAATTCTTGCATGTCGCCATAGATAGCTACTATCATTTCATTTTGTGTCATACCGTCCCTCCCTTCAAATGGGCTTTTCATATGTTCTTCCCCTCAGGAATAGTCTAACACGTATCATTCGCAATGTAAAGTCCTTTCTTCGATAACGTCTAATATATTGGACATTATCCGAAATTTCTTCACTGACATCATACCTTAAAGCAGCTTCCGCCCACAAACTCTCTCAGAACCGAGTTATGCGGAATATCATCACTTCCCGCCCCCAGAAAATAATCCAGGAACTTAAGCAGACGTTTCGCCTCGGTATAGGCAGGAGAATCTACCGGCACGCTGAACAACAGCGGTTCTGCGTACTGCTTCAATACCGCCAGTTCATACAGCAGTGCAGAATTAAACATCACATCACAATCCTCCTGATACGGGAAAATATTGTCCTGCTCCCCTCGGCGTACCGACGGCCACATCAGAATTGTCTTTTCCGCGGAAGCGCCTCTGGTCCGTGCATCCCGCACGATCCGGCGAATCAGTCTTCCGTCCGTGGTCGGAATCCGGTTATGTTCATCTACATTTAACTGGGTCAGGGCACTGATATAAATCTTAAACTTATTCTTTCGCGGCAAAGAGTGGGACAGCAAATCATTCAAACCATGAATTCCCTCGATAACCAGAATATCATCTTTGCCCAGCTTCTTTTTATTTCCCTTGTACTCTCTTTTGCCGGTTTTAAAGTTAAAACTCGGAAGTTCTACCTCTTCTCCCCGGAGCAGTGCGGTCATGTCCGCATTGAACTGCTCAACGTCAATGGCTCCCAGACATTCAAAGTCATAATTTCCGTCCGCATCCTTCGGCGTTTTTTCTCTGTCCACAAAATAATCATCCACAGCAATCGGGTGCGGATGCAAACCTACCGCACGGAGCTGAATGGAAAGACGATGGGAAAAGGTAGTCTTTCCGGAGGAAGACGGTCCCGCAATCATTACAAACTTTACATTACCCTTTTTAACGATTTCTTCCGCCACTTCCGCAATTTTCTTTTCCTGCAAAGCCTCCTGAATCAAAACGATGTCGTTAAACTCGCCCTTTGTAATTACCTCATTCAGATCTCCTACCGTTTCGATCCCCATACGCTTACACCAGAGATTGGACTCTTGGAAGGTCGCAAACAGCTTTTCCCGCTGAACGAAGCCGGACATACAATTCGGCTGTTTAATGTCCGGTAACAGCAGAAGAAATCCTTCCTTGTACGGGAAGAAATCAAAATACCGCAACACTTCTGTAGAATCCGGCATATAACCGTAGAAATAATCCTCGAAACCGCCCAGATTATAGATATTTGTCTTAGAAACCCGGCGGAACTTAAACAACTTTTCTTTATCGTACATCTTATGGCGACGGAACATCTCCGTTGCTTCTGCCGTTGCTACGGAACGCTTATGAAATACTACCTTTTCGGAAACAAGACGACGCATTTCCTTCTTGATTAACCGTGCCGCATCCTCGTCCAGTTGCACATTACCGTCAATTTCCCCGTAATAACCGTTTCCGATGGCATGCTCGATACGGACCTTATTAATCTTATCCTTTCCCAACACCTTATAGATGGAAGAAATCATCAAAAAGAACATACCGCGGGTATAGGTACGGTAACCGTCCTTATCCGCCGTGGTCAGAAACTCCAACTCACAATCCCGGTCCAGCGTCTTGCTAAGTTCACACAGATTACCATCCCTGCGTGCCAAAATAATATCGTGTACATAGTCCTTCTCAAACTGCTTCGCAAACTCGGCCAACTTCGTGCCTCTGGCTACTTTATGTACCCCGTCCTTCATCGTTATCGTTACTGCATTTTCCATAAGAAACCACCTTCCCGAACCCTGCGCCGTCGCAAGCGTTCTATTTATTTGCAAGTTTCTCCGTCATTGCTTCATTACGCTTTCGCTGAAGCAGAAGCTCTTCCTTTCGTCTCCCGGCCTTCTCGGTCCCCACCGTCGACAGTCCCTCAAGAACCGTTCCGATGGTTTCCCTCTCCTGTGCCAAAAAATCCCTTAATACAGAATATGCTTCTTCTCTCAAATACTTTCCGTACAAATATTCCTCTTCGGTCCACGGTTCTTCTTCACCGTGCTCTGCCCGGAGTATCGTATAATACTTTCCATCCTCAAACAGCATATCCTCCTCCGTAATCCGGAAGCCGATTTGCTGCACGAAACGCCGGAACTGTGCAATCTCGGACTGAGGCTGCAACACCAGTTCCTTTACCCCGGCCACCTTCTCCGGATAAGCGGTCAGAATCCGTTCCATCAAAGGACCACCCATTCCTCCGATGAGAATGGTATCCGTTTCTCCCGGCAAAAGAGCCTCAAGACCATCCGAAAGCCGCAAGGATATCTTATCTTCCATCCCGAACTTTTTTACGTTTTCTTTTGCTCTGGCAAGCGGTCCGGCATTCACATCCATGGCAATGACCCCGGGTGCAATGCCCTGCTCCACCAGATAAATCGATGTATAGGCGTGGTCACAGCCCACGTCCGCTGTGCGGTTCCCGCGGCCGACAAAGCCTGCCGTCCGAAGCATACGCTCCGACAAAAAACCTGCCACACCAACCCGGTTTCCCACTCTTTCTTCCATTGTATTCTCCTTATTCCAAATAATCCCTTAATTTTTTCGAACGGCTCGGATGACGCAGCTTACGAAGAGCCTTCGCCTCAATCTGACGAATACGCTCTCTCGTTACGTTAAATTCACGTCCCACTTCCTCCAGCGTTCTGCCTCTGCCGTCGTCCAGACCGAAACGCAGGCGAAGTACATTCCGCTCTCTCTCGGTCAAAGTATCCAGCACATCGCTGATTTGCTCGCGAAGAAGGGTAAAGGCTGCCTGTTCTGCCGGCACCGGAATATGGTCATCCTGAATAAAATCTCCAAGATGGCTATCCTCTTCCTCACCGATCGGTGTCTCCAGAGACACCGGCTCCTGAGCAATTTTCTGAATCTCACGCACACGTTCCAGAGACATATGCATCTCCTTTGCAATCTCCTCCGGAAGCGGCTCTCTGCCGTACTCCTGCAAGAGCTGACGCTGTACGCGAATCAGCTTATTAATCGTCTCTACCATATGCACCGGAATACGGATGGTACGGGCCTGATCCGCAATGGCTCTCGTAATCGCCTGACGAATCCACCAGGTCGCATAGGTAGAAAACTTGTATCCCTTCCGGTAATCAAACTTCTCAACCGCCTTAATAAGACCGAGATTGCCTTCCTGAATCAGGTCCAGGAACTGCATACCTCTGCCCACATAACGCTTTGCGATACTAACAACAAGACGCAGGTTTGCCTCGGACAAGCGCTTCTTTGCCGCCTCGTCTCCCTCTTCCATCTTGATTGCCAGCTCCATTTCTTCCTCCGCGGTCAAAAGCGGAACCTTACCGATTTCCTTTAAATACATGCGTACCGGGTCCTCAAGGCTCACACCCTCCGGCACAGACAAATCCAGATTCTCCAGTTCCTCGGTCTCCGCATCGTCCTCCAACAAAAGGGCGTCGTCCGGCTCGTCGTCACCATCCATATTGATGTCGGTAATGCGGAGCACGTCCACATTGTTCGCCTCCAAAAACTCGTAAATACGCTCAGTCATCGCCTCGTCCATTTCCACGTCCGCCATGAAATCGGCGATTTCCTGATACTCCAATACATTCTTCTTCTTTGCGGCATATGCCAACAAATCCTTCATCTTTGCCTGAAAACGTTCCATATTTCCTTCCATATGCTTCCTCCATATTGCACATTCTTTCCGACATTTCGGAAAAATATACCTTCTGCCTACAGTCCTGCCTTTTGTAACGTTGTATTTAAAGATGCCTGTTCCGCAATGGCCTTCTGCATTGCCTCCAGGTCCCCCGTTTCCGCCGCTCGTCCCATCCGCATTTCGATGCTGCTTTGTTTTACTTTCCGGACCGTCTCCGCAAATGCTTTGGCCTTTTGCATCTCATCCAAATCGCCAAGCAGAGTGGTCTGGAACAGCTCCGCAGCCTTCGCCTGCTCCTCCTTCGTCTCGTAACGGTTCAGGATACGCGCCGGTATTACCGTTCCCTCCTTTTCGTATTGTTCAAACACTTCCTTTGCTGCCCCGTAGTAGAACTCGTCCGTAAAATCCTCTGCCGTAACAATCCCCTTCACTTTTCCCAGCAGAGCCGGGTCCGTCGTCAACCACGTAAGCAAAAGCTTCTGGGAAGTGTAAAGTCCACCTTCCTGTTTTTGCTTTTTTCGTTCCGTATAAACCGGTTCCTTCTTCTCCTCCGTCGGCATCTCCGCACTTCCGTACTGATTTACCAACTTATTTAGCATATCAAAGCTGATCTGATATTCCTTAGCCACCGCCTCCGTATAGGTACGGCGCTCCAGCTCCTCCGTAAACTGCAAAAGCTTCTTTGCCGTCTCCCGGAAAAACTTCGTCTTCTGCTCCGGGTCCGAAAAATCAAACTCATTCTTTAACACATCAATTTCAAAATAAAAACTGTTTCTTGCCTCCTGAATCCGCTTTTCGTACTCTTCCGCCCCCAATGCCTTAATAAACTCATCCGGGTCCTTATAAGGCTTCATGTTAATGACCTTTGCGGAAATACCGGCCGCACGTAAAATCGGAATCGCCCGGAGAGCCGCCTTCTGTCCGGCGCCGTCGCTGTCGTAGGTAATATAAACTTCCTTTACATACCGGGCAATGAGATTTGCCTGCAGGCCCGTAAACGCCGTACCAAGAGACGCCACCGCATTGGTAAACCCGGCCTGATGCAGGGAAATCACGTCCATGTAGCCCTCGCAAAGGAGAAAATAACTCTTTCTGGACTGTCTCGCATAATTGAGTGCATACAAATTCCGGCTCTTATCAAAAATAGGCGTTTCCGGAGAGTTCAGATACTTCGGTTCTCCGTCACCCATAACTCGACCGCCGAAGCCGATAACCTTACTGTTGCCGTCCATAATCGGGAACATGGCACGATTCCAGAACTTGTCGTACACTCCCCTCTTTTCGTCAAAGGTAAACAGACCGCTTTCTCTTAAAATATCATCATCAAAGCCCTGATTTTTCAAATAGCCGTACAGTTCCCTGCCGCCTTTATCGGAATAGCCGAGACCGAACTTGGTAATGGTCTCGTCGGACAAACCTCTCTTCTTAAAATAACCGTAAGCCGTCTGTCCCGCATCCTTTTTCATCCGGACATAATAAAACTTCGCCGCTTCTTTATTAATGTCAAACAGACGCATGCGCCTGTCGGCCTTTCTCTTTGCCTCCGGGGTAAACTCCTGCTCCGGAAGCTTAATCCCCGCCCGGTCCGCCAAATGCTGTATCGCCTCCGGGAACGAAAAATTCTCATACTCCATCAAAAAGGTAAACACATTGCCGCCCACACCACAGCCGAAGCAATGATACATCTGTCTGCTGCCGCTGACAGAAAAGCTGGGGGTCTTCTCTCCGTGAAACGGACAAAGCCCCATGTAGTTGGAACCCTTCTTCTGAAGCTTTATATACGTGCCGATGACATCCACAATGTCACTGCCGGACCGTACCTCTTCCACCACTTCATCCGAGTAGTACATAAATCACCTCTCTATATAAATTCGTGCGATCCACCGGAGGCTGTACTAGGTGCATGTCCATGCACTTAATAGACACTCCACGCATCCGGAATCATAATTTCCGTATAAGTCGTTGTTGCAAAGCGGTCGGACATTCCGGCAATGTAGTCACACACCACTCTGGAAACTGCCTCGCCGCCCTCTATCATCCGGAGAAACTTCCCCGGCAAAAGCTCTGAATGATCCATATAGTACTCATACAGCTGCTCAATCATCTTTTCTGCTTTTTTCTCCTCACCCTTTGCCTTCGGATTAGTATATACACTCTCAAACATATACAGACGAAGATTTAACATCGCCTCTTCCACCGCCGGCGACATACAAATATCTCCTGCTTCTTCGCTGGTGGTAATAATATCATGAATCAGCGTATTCAAACGCTCTCTCGGAGAATGTCCCAACACACTGGTATACAGTGTAGGAATATCTTCTTCTCTGATAATCTGTCCGCGAATAGCATCGTCAATATCGTGATTAATATACGCAATTTTATCCGAAAGACGAACAATCTTTCCTTCCATGGTAGCCGGCATTCCTTCTGTCTGATGATTCAGGATGCCATCCCTTACTTCCTTGGTCAAATTCAGCCCCCGACCCTGCTTTTCCAAACGTTCCACCACGCGGATACTCTGTTCGCTGTGTTCAAATCCGTCCGGACAAACTCTGGCAAGTGCACGCTCCCCTGCATGTCCGAAAGGAGTATGTCCCAAATCGTGGCCCAAGGCAATAGCCTCGGTTAAATCCTCATTGAGACGCAACGCCTTTGCAATGGTTCTGGCATTCTGGGAAACCTCCAGGGTATGGGTCAGACGATTGCGGTAATGGTCGCCTTCCGGCGCTAAAAACACCTGGGTCTTCCCCTTCAAACGACGAAACGCCTTGCAATGCAGAATACGGTCCCGGTCCCGTTGATACTCCGGACGCAGGTCACACATTTCCTCCGGTACATCACGCCCCTGTGTCTCATCACTGAAGGCCGCCTTCGGGCTGAGATATTCGTGTTCTCGTTGCTCCATTCTTTCGCGAATCGTCATTTTGACCTCCTGCTTTCGTCTTTTTTCCAAAACGTCAACTACACATCGTTGCCCCTTCGACAACATCCGAGTTTTTCCCCGTATAAATATAATACGACAAAAAAAAGGAATTTCCTTTTAATTTTTGAATAAATGTAAAAAAGGCCTGCGGGAGCGCAATGCGTCCCCGGCAAGCCCTAATCAATACATACGCTTTTTTACATCGTTACCGTTACCTTCTCAAGATGCCAGATATCCTTTACGTACTCCTCAATAGTACGGTCGGAGGAGAACTTGCCGCAGCAAGCTACGTTTAAGATTGCAGACTTTGCCCAACCCTCACGGTCGCGATACTTTGCTTCCACCTGCTTCTGTGCTTCTTCGTAGGAACGGAAATCCTTTAAGATAAAATACTGGTCCTCGTCAAGCAGGGAAGTATAAAGCTCGCGGAACAGCTCCTTATCCACAGAGTAGGTACCATCCACAAGACGGTCTACCACACGGTGAATCTCTCTGTCCTGCTCGTAAATGCTACGCGGACGATAGCTACGATTCTTCTCAAGCTCGATAACCTCATCAGCACTCATACCGAAGATCACCGCATTCTCTCTGCCTACTTCTTCTACGATTTCCACATTTGCACCATCCATGGTACCGAGAGTAACCGCACCGTTTAACATAAACTTCATGTTACCGGTACCGGATGCTTCCTTACTTGCGGTAGAAATCTGCTCAGATACATCCGAGGCCGCGAAAATCCACTCTGCGTTGGATACACGGTAATTCTCGATAAATACCACCTTGATTCTGCCTGCAACCACCGGATCGTTGTTTACCACATCGCCTACGCTGTTGATGAGCTTGATGATTGCCTTGGCTCTGCGGTAACCTGCGGAAGCCTTCGCACCGAAGATGAAAGTACGTGGGAAGAACTCCATACCCGGGTTTTCTTTGATTTTTTCATATAAATGCATCACATGTAAAATATTAAGCAGCTGACGCTTGTACTCGTGGAGACGCTTTACCTGCACGTCGAAAATGGAATTCGGGTCCACGTCCACACCGTTGTGCTCCTTGATATACTTTGCAAGACGAAGCTTATTCTGATACTTAATCTGCATAAACTCTTCCTGCGCCTTCTTATCGTCGGCATACGGTGCAATGCCCTTAATCACCGGCAAATCGGTAATCCAGCCGTCGCCTACCTTCTCGGTTACCCAATTTGCAAGCAGCGGGTTGCCGTGAAGCAGGAATCTACGCTGGGTAATACCGTTGGTCTTATTACTGAACTTCTCCGGCCACAGCTCGTAGAAATCCTTCAACTGCTCCTTCTTTAAAATCTCGGTGTGCAGTGCCGCAACACCGTTTACGGAAAAGCCGCCTACGATGGCAAGATTTGCCATACGCACCTGTCCGTCGTAAAGAATCGCCATCTGGCGAATCTTCTCTGCGTTGCCCGGATACTTTTCCTTTAACATATTTTCAAACTGACGGTTGATTTCTTCTACAATCTGATAGACACGCGGAAGCAATGCCTTAAACAGGGAAATCGGCCACTTTTCGAGCGCCTCTGCCATAATGGTGTGGTTGGTGTAAGCGCAGCACTTACGAACCACCTCCCATGCCTCATCCCACTCAAGGAAGTAATCATCCAAAAGGATACGCATCAGCTCCGCCACCGTTACGGTCGGATGGGTATCATTTAACTGGAAGCATACCTTCTCATGAAGTTTGTGAATATCATCATGGGTTTTCATGTACTTGGCAACCGCAGTCTGGATACTTGCGGAAACAAAGAAATACTGCTGCTTTAAGCGAAGCTCCTTGCCTGCCATATGGTTATCATTCGGGTAAAGCACCTCACAAATGGTTCTTGCAAGATTTTCCTGCTCTACCGCCTTCTGATAATCGCCCTTATCAAAGGACTCTAAGTTGAAATCGTTGATTGCCTCCGCATCCCAGATACGAAGAGTATTTACAACGTTATTGCCATAACCCACAACCGGAAGGTCATACGGAATTGCACGAACGGAATTGCAACCCTCCTGAATAAACTTATCGCGGCCGGTAGCTTCATCGCGTACCATCTTTACATGGCCGCCGAACTTCACCTCTACCGCATACTCCGCGCGTTTAATCTCAAACGGATTGCCGTGCTTTAACCAGTTATCCGGTGCCTCCACCTGGAAACCGTTTTCAATCTTCTGCTTAAACATACCGTACTTGTAACGGATACCGCAGCCGTAGGCCGGGTAACCAAGGCTGGAAAGGGAATCCAAAAAGCACGCCGCCAGACGACCGAGACCGCCGTTACCTAAAGCCGCATCCGGCTCCGTATCCTCAATCACATCCGGGTCAATGCCCAGTTCTTCCAAAGCCTCTCTGATTTCATCATACGCCTTTAAATTAATCATGCAGTTACCGAGAGCACGCCCCATCAAAAACTCCATGGAAAGGTAGTACACGGTCTTTGCATCCTGCTCCTCGTACTGCTTGTGGGTCTCCATCCACATATCTACAATATAATCCTTTACCGCAAAGGCAACCGCCTGAAACAGCTGCACCTGGGTTGCATCCTCAATACTTCTGCGGAACAATGTCTTTAAATTGTCTTTGACTTCCAGCTTGAACTCTTCCTTGTTAAATGTCATGAATTCGTCCTCCGTTCGTTTCTATCAATTTTACTCTTATTCTCCGCCAATACATTAATATTCACATTGTTAAAAATAGGACAATAGACCTAGTTATTTAATATAGTATACCACAAATTTAGAAAATTACAACTGTTGAACAAGCAACTTTCAAACGTTCACGCGTTAGTACTCTGTCGCAACGTAAAATACCATCATAAAAGCCGACACAAAACAAGAGACGCTTCTCCGAGAATCGTACCCACTACCATAGACACAATCAGCACCAGCGTGTTTTCGCCTGCAAGGCAACCGCTGATGCCGATATAAAGGGTACAAAGTCCCAAACCGATCATCAACGTATCCGCCATCTTCTTCGGAAGGCCTTTCTTTAAAAGCAAACCGATTGCACCGCCGATCACAATTGCCGCCGAATTAACTAATGTACCTAACATATTTCTTTCCCTCTAAAGACATATTTAAGATGTATTTCTCTTTCCCTCGTAAGGAGCTTTTCCACAGAACAACTTCTTCCGTTACACACGGAAGAAGTTAAGATTCCGGTCCAAATCATTTGCAAGCGCACTAAGCTGCTGCGACACACCGGCCAGCTCCTGAATGGTATTCGTAAGCTCGGACATCGACGCCATGGTTTCCTCTGTGGAAGCTGCATTTCCCTCCGAAATTTCCGAAAGATTCACAATCACATGCTCCACCTCTTCCTTGGATGCATTACATTCCGTCGTATGACTGCTGAACTCCTGTGTAGCCGCATTGGACTTCCGTACATCATCCTCAAGCACCGCAAATTGCTCCTGCGTCTGCTTTAATTTCTCCTTCTGTGTTTCCATAATCGCCGTAACTTCACCAACAATTGCCACTGTCATGGCAGCCTCTTGTGTTACGTCACGAATAATTCCCTGAATAATCTCCGTAGAGGAAGCCGACTGCTCCGCAAGCTTCTTAATTTCCGTCGCAACCACTGCAAAGCCCTTACCCGCTTCACCGGCTCTTGCCGCCTCAATACTTGCATTCAGAGAAAGTAAATTAGTCTGCTCTGCAATGGAATTAATCAACTCCGTAGCCTCACTGATTCTCTTTACGGACTCATTGGTCTTATGAATCTGCTGGGATACCTGCGAGAATGCATCTACCGTCTTTGTATTCGTCGTATTTAACTCCTCCATAAATACGGCAGACTCCCTGCTCACGCGACTCATTTCCTCAACCGCAGCTTCTAACTGTCCCACATTATCAAGCATTGCCGCAAACGCATTTCCCATATCACTCATCTTTACGGAAGCCGTATCCACCTCACCTGCCTGCGTTGTCGCACTCGTTGAAACATCTTCTACAGCTTTTTCAATTTCCAGTGAGGTATTTTTGCTGGCACTCGCCATACGATCCAGGTTTGTTCCGCAATCCTTCATAACCTCAGACATATTCTTTAAGGTCTCAATGATTTCGGACAGCTTATCAAGGAAGCCGTTCAAATAAAGACCGAATGCAGAAAACTCATCCTTACCGGAAACATCCGCACGTACATTTAACTGTCCGTCTGTTACCGCTACAAGCGTATTCTTAAACTTCTTTACACTGTTACTCATGCTCCGGCTGATAAACAACGTAATCACAACAAGCAATACCGCACAACCAATACCGATGAGAAGAATCGTCGAATACAGCTTTGTCTTTTCTGCCTCCGTATTCTCTGCAATTTTCGCACGAACGGAATCCGACAAGCTCGTCACCTGCTCTGAAAGTGCAATATTCTCCTTCTTTAATGCAATGACACTGTTGTCAATCTGATTAATCTCCAAAAACGTTGCCTTCTTTGCATTCAGGCATTCCACCAGCTGCTTCTTCTTTGCCTCATCGTTAATATAGGTTTCCGCCGCTGCAATCACTTCGTCAAACAATGCCGTTAACGTTGCAGCTTCTGCCTTCACATCGCTTCCTTCGACTACCTTCTTGGTATACATCGCGAACTGTTCCGCAAACTTTGTCGTCGCACCGTTAAAATCATACAAACGACACGGCGTTACACGCGTAGAAAGGCCAGTGTAATCTTCTAACTTATCCGTTTCTACATACAAGTCATAGGAAATCGTATCGAACTCATTCCATGCATAAGACTGAATCGGAATTGCAAGATAAACCTCTTCCCAAGCACCGTTTGCCGAGGAGAAGTTTGCGGAAGCATAAAAGCTTCTTGTTCCGTCAAAATCTTCAACCGCCGTCTTTGTAATCACACCGTAGGAACCGTTTAAGCTACCACTGTTCACTGCACTCATATCAAACGGAACCGCTTCGTTCCCTTTATAAAAGGTCAGGTTACTTACATAAACATCTCCCTTATATTCTACCGCCGTACCGGATACACGTAAAATCAACAAATCACGCTTTCCGTTTCCCGGCAGCTCGCTGCTGTAAGAAAACTTACCGTAATTCTTTCCGTTTATCGATACTGTCGGAAGAGCGCCCGGAATATCCGTCGTCTTGGAGTCTACCCAGGTATCATCCGTGGTCTGACTTAAAATATTACCGATTCTTCCGTCATTCAGCTTATACGTTGCATATTTTCCGGCGGAGCCGGTATATCCCCGGGTCTGCCCCATCTCACGAATCTGAACATAATTCTCTTTAAATGCCGCGATGGTTTCTTCCATCTGCTTTAAATCGGCATCATACTGTTTTCCGGAAAGCTTTTTTGCTTCCTCCACATTAGCGGCCATTGCATCCAGATTGGTTACAATGCTCTCCAAATAGGAATCCTGCAAAAAGTATAAGAAAGAGGTTTCTAAGCTCTTATTCTCATACTGATGAAGATTTACCTCGTTAATCTCGGACAAAATCTCATTATTCTTACCGGTCTTATTTACTGCGGAAATCCCCACATAACCGAGAATAAATGCCGAAACCAGCGCAACCGCTCCCATCAGGACAACCTTACCCTTAATGCTCTGCAAAAAGGCCGCCTTCGTTCCCTTCGGCATAGCTTTTACCTTTTGTACACTCTTTTCTTTTGTCCTCTTCATACAATTATCCTTTCTTCTGTGAAATCGTCCTCGGGTTACCCATCTTTTTTACTACCTATAATTCACTTATAACATCTTTAAAAAAAGATTGCAAGCACTTTTGATACTTTTTTGTCAATCCGCTGTATTTTGATGTTTTTCTCGCCCAAAACATCAAAAAACGAACCTCTTGTACCGTCACATAAAAGATTTACCGCATCAATTCAATGAAGTAAAAATGCCGTTTGCATGATTTTTTCTCAAACCACACAAACGGCACAATATCATTTTATTCTTACTTCTTTTTCACGCCGATGGTCACCGTTTCACCGTTCAAATCCCATTCCTTGGAAACACCGGCTACACTGCCGTAAACAACCTCATCCGCAAGAACAACACCCTTTACCTCTGTCTCATTCTTCTGAAAGAGTTCAGTCAGCTTGTCATTACCGGTCACATACAGGGTGATGTGATCCATAACCTCAAAACCTGCTTCCTTACGCATGGTCTGTACCTTGGAGATAAGCTCTCTTACATAGCCCTCTTCGATGAGCTCAGCGGTCAGGTTCGTATCAAGTACAACGGTGACACCGTTGTCTGCCTCGGATACATAGCCTTCCTTCTGAGCAGACTCGATTAACAGGTCCTCTGCGGTCAAATCCTCTGCCACACCTTCTACGGTGACGGTCATCTTACCGGTATTGTTCAGCTCATCCATTGCCGCATTGCCGTCAAGCTCCGTGAGTACGGTACGCAATGCATTTAAGCGGCTGCCGAAACGCTTACCGAGGGTCTTTAACTGCGGCTTAAAGGTGTAAGAGGTAAAATCACGTACGTCGGTGGTAAATGCCACGTTCTTTACGTTTAACTCGTCGGCAATAATCTCGTTAAAGAATGCCGGCAGCTCGCCATCCTCAGACTTTACATACATGGTGCCGATCGGCTGACGCTGCTTGATGTTTGCGGTATTTCTTGCCGCACGGCCAAGTACAACGATATTCAGTACGCGCTCCATGTTATCCTCTAAATTCTTATCAATCCAGGAAAGCTTTACCTCCGGGAAGTCGCAAAGGTGTACGCTCTCCGGTGCGGTCTTATCCAGACTGCAAACGAGATTACGGTAGATTTCCTCCGCCATAAACGGAATCATCGGAGCAGCGGTCTTTGCAATGGTTACAAGCGCAGTATACAGGGTCATATACGCATTAATCTTATCCTGCTCCATACCCTTTGCCCAGAAACGCTCTCTGCCGCGACGTACATACCAGTTACTCATTTCATCCACAAACTCCTGCAATGCTCTTGCAGCTTCCGGGATACGATAGTGGTCTAAGTTATCATCAACCGCACCAACTACGCTGTTTAACTTGGAAAGGAGCCACTTATCCATAACAGACAGTTTGTCGTACTCCAAGGTGTACTTGGTAGCGTCAAATTCATCAATATTTGCGTACAGTACAAAGAATGCGTAGGTATTCCAAAGAGTACCCATGAACTTTCTCTGACCTTCCACAACCGCCTTATCGTGGAAACGGTTCGGCAACCACGGAGCGGAGTTGATGTAGAAATACCAACGGATAGCATCCGCACCGAACTTTTCCAGTGCGTCAAACGGATCCACCGCATTTCCCTTACTCTTACTCATCTTCTGGCCGTTCTCATCCTGCACGTGACCCAGAACGATTACGTTCTCGTACGGAGCCTTATTGAAAAGAAGCGTAGACTCTGCAAGGAGAGAATGGAACCAACCTCTGGTCTGGTCCACCGCCTCGGAAATGAACTGTGCCGGGAACTGCTTCTCAAACAGCTCCTTATTCTCGAACGGATAATGGTGCTGTGCAAACGGCATGGCACCGGAGTCAAACCAACAGTCAAGCACTTCCGGCACACGGGTCATCTTCTTGCCGCACTCCGGACAATTTAAAGTAATGGCATCGATGTATGGGCGATGGAACTCTACGGTCTTTGCCTCTTCCATTCCACTCATACGGTACAGCTCGTCACGGCCTTCCACACAATGTCTGTGACCGCACTCACACTCCCAAATGTTCAGCGGCGTACCCCAGTAACGATTACGGGAAATTGCCCAGTCCTGAATGTTTTCCAGCCAGTTGCCGAAACGACCCTTACCGATGGATTCCGGAATCCAGTTGATGGTATTGTTGTTGCGGATTAAGTCGTCCTTTACCGCGGTTTCCTTGATGTACCAGGACTCACGTGCATAGTAGATGAGCGGCGTATCACATCTCCAACAATGCGGATAACTATGCTCAAACTTCGGTGCATCAAAGAGAAGTCCCTTCTTATCCAAATCGGTCAGAACCATCGGGTCTGCCTTCTTTACAAATACGCCTGCGTACGGGGTCTCGGCGGTCATTTCACCCTTGCCGTCAACCAACTGTACAAACGGCAGGTCATACTTTCTACCAACGTTAGCATCGTCTTCACCGAAGGCCGGAGCGATATGTACCACGCCGGTACCGTCGGTCAAAGTAACGTAATTGTCACATACTACATAATGAGCCTTCTTGCCCTGCTTTGCACAGATTTCTACCGCGCAGTCAAACAGCGGCTCGTATTCCTTGTATTCCAAATCCTTACCTACATAAGTCTCAAGCACAGTGTACGCCGGTGCATCTTCCTTCGCAAGCTTTCCCAGCACGGTATCAAGCAAAGCCTCTGCCATGTAGTAGGTATAACCGTCAGCCGCTGCCACCTTTGCGTAACGCTCATCCGGATTTACACAGAGAGCCACGTTACTCGGCAAGGTCCACGGGGTGGTGGTCCATGCTAAGATGTACGCGTCCTCGCCTACTACCTTAAAGCGTGCCACTGCGGAACGTTCCTTTACGTCCTTATAGCCCTGTGCCACTTCCGCGGAAGAAAGCGGGGTTCCGCAACGCGGACAATACGGCACAATCTTAAAGCCCTTATACAATAAGCCCTTATCCCAAATCTGGCGAAGAGCCCACCACTCGGACTCGATGTAGTTGTCATGATAGGTTACGTACGGGTCGTCCATGTCTGCCCAGAAACCAACGGTACCGGAGAAATCCTCCCACATACCCTTGTACTTCCAAACGCTTTCCTTACACTTGTCGATGAACGGCTCCAAACCGTACTGTTCAATCTGGTCCTTACCGTCAAGACCGAGAAGCTTCTCCACCTCAATCTCTACCGGGAGACCGTGGGTATCCCAACCTGCCTTACGCGGTACCATATAGCCCTTCATGGTGCGGTAACGCGGAATCATATCCTTAATTACACGGGTCAAAACGTGACCGATGTGCGGCTTACCGTTTGCGGTCGGCGGGCCGTCATAGAAGGTGTAGGTCTCGCCCTGCTTTCTTGCCTCGATACTCTTCTCGAAAATCTTCTCTTCTTTCCAGAACTTTTCGACTTCTTTTTCTCTTTCCACGAAATTCATGTTCGTGTCTACCTTGTTGTACAGCATGTTTTGTCCTCCTTGTTCTAGTTACGGAACTTTTGATTGCTGGAATCTGAAAAAGGCGGTGAGAAGATGAGGAAACCAAAGGGAGGAGTTTCTTCCTTTGATGCTAATACTCTTCCTCATTTCACAAGTATAATGAATAACCGACTAGGAAAAATTAGCTTTTGAAAACAGAAAAGCTCCCGTCCCAAATAGGACGAGAGCATATTTGCTTCGCTATACCACCTATTCAGTACTCCAACCGTCGGTTGTTTATACTTCCTTCCTGTAACGGGAAAGTCCCGGCGCGGTCTACTGACTCAGTTTTCGACCTGCAACTCAAAAGTGATTTTCCAAGCATCCGCTACTCGCATCCGGCTTCCACTGTCCCGAATTCGCTGTGCCTTTCGGCAGATGTGTACTCTCTTTCTCAACGTCTTTTTGTGTTGTGAATTCAATTACCTTATAGTATACGAGGGGTTTTCGAAATTGTCAAGGATTTTTTTCCTCGGCTTCTTTCGTCACAATACTACTGTCAATAAGGTCAATCATATCTGCAAGTACAACAGCTATATATGGTAGCCAATACTTAAATTCTAGAGACTTTATAATAGACTTTAATTCAATAACAGATTCATGAAACGTATCAAATACTATATACGCAACAAACCATATCCCAGCCAGCAAAAGCAAATACTTAACTCCGATGCCGACCACATCTTTCCAGGATACCCGGAATGTCCAGTTTCCCTTTCCTGCTTTTTTCACCCTGCTTACAAGATTCACTAATTTAAGTACCGTAAGCAAAACCAAAACACCCAACGCAATATACATAATAAATATCTTTCTCATTTCAAATCCTCCCTATCTCCACTTTGACATACACATAAAATACATTATGATTAACACCACAAGATACATCACATATCCGAATTTGCGCGTGCGATACTTCGTTTCCACACCAATCCCCGGCTTCAAATATTTTATCCCGTTCCACAACAACACGAGACGACACGTGCCAAGGCCCAAAAACAGCCGCGCAATCGAAAACTCCAAACGTCGGTTACGTTTCACGTTGGAATCCACGAAATACAAGCACTTCGTTTTCCGGGGACTCTCCCCCATTTCCTCCGGACTCAGGTTCTCCAATTCCATCCCACACCTTACACCAAATTCATAATCCTCGCACTCTTATTCCGTTATTGCCATGTAGATTATAACATATTTCCAAACGATTTTCTACTGGACTTATTTCTTATAATATATTATGATAGTATACACGAATTGCCGTGCACTGCACGAAAGGAGGCTTTCCATGACCGAACGTAATCTTACCTTGCTCACCGATTTCTACGAAATCACCATGATGCAGGGCTACTATAAAGAAAACAGAAACGACCTTGTGGTATTTGATGCCTTTTACCGGCGTAACCCGTCCGAGGGCGGCTATGCCGTTTGTGCCGGCCTTGCCCAGGTCATCGACTATATTAAGAATCTGCATTTTGATAAAGAAGATATCGATTATCTTCGTAACACCAACATGTTTGATGAGGATTTCCTCGGCTATCTGGCAGACTTCCGTTTCACCGGCAGTATTTATGCCATTCCGGAGGGTACGGTAGTGTTCCCGATGGAGCCGCTGATTAAAGTAATTGCGCCGATTATGGAGGCGCAGTTTGTGGAGACCGCCATCCTCACCATGTTGAATCATCAAAGTCTGATTGCCACCAAGGCTGCCCGCGTTTGCTTCGCGGCAAAGGGCGGCGGGGTCATGGAATTCGGTCTTCGCCGTGCTCAGGGTCCGGATGCAGGCATTTACGGTGCGAGAGCCGCTATGATCGGCGGTTGTATCGGCACCAGTAATGTCCTTGCGGCACAAGAGTTTAGCGTTCCGGCTCTCGGAACCCACGCTCACAGCTGGATTATGAGCTTCCCGGATGAGTTGACCGCGTTCCGCACCTATGCAAACCTCTATCCGCAGAACGCCACCCTTTTGGTGGATACTTATGACACCTTACGCTCCGGCGTTCCGAATGCCATCAAGGTATTTACGGAGTTGCGGGATGCGGGCAAAATGCCATCCCGTTACGGCATCCGCTTAGACAGCGGCGATCTTTCTTACCTTTCCAAAAAGGCAAGAAAGATGCTTGACGAGGCAGGCTTCACGGACGCTACCATCTGCGCTTCCAGTGATTTGGACGAGTTTATTATCGAGTCCCTGAATTTGCAGGGTGCCCGTATCGATACTTGGGGTGTGGGAACCAACCTTATCACCTCCAAGGATTGTCCGGCCTTCGGCGGCGTTTATAAATTAGCGGCCATTGAGGAAAACGGCGCATTCACCCCGAAGATTAAGCTGTCCGAGAATCCGGCAAAGATTACGAACCCGGGCAACAAAACCGTATTCCGTATTTATGACAAGGAGACCGGCAAGATTAAGGCAGATGTGATTGCCTTTGCCGACGAAACCATAAATGAGTCCGAGCCGCTTCTGCTCTTCGACCCGGTAGACACCTGGAAAAAGACCGAGCTTACGCCTGGCACCTTTACCGTACGCGAGCTTTTGGTTCCGGTATTTATAGATGGTGCCTGTGTATACGAGTCCCCTTCCGTTATGGAAATCCGGGACTACTGCACCAAAGAAAAGAATACGCTTTGGGAAGAGACCAAGCGTTTTGCCAATCCGCAGAAGGTATTTATTGACCTTTCCGAACGATTATATAAAACGAAGCAGGAGCTTTTGGATAAGATTCACTCCGAAAGCAGACGCCACTCTTAAGAAAGAAGGATTTCATGAAAAAATATATCAAGCTTCTTGCCATCCCCGCATTTTTATGGGCTTTGGGCCTCGGCCTTGTCCTTTTGGCAGGAGGATGCAACCGTAGCACATCAGGTTCCGAATCAAACGATATCGGTACCGACGAGTCTGCACATACGGAAACACTCACTCCGTCGGCATCGACCGGAGCCCAAGCACCGGACACTACGAACCCGGACGCAGAACCATCCGTCACTCCGGAAGCAACTCCGCTTCCCACCGTGACGCCGGAACCGACCGAAGTTCCCACACCTACACCGATTGTGGTGAATACGGATACCTCTACGATTACCTATCTGGTGAATCGGGAATACCCTCTGCCGGAGGGCTTTGTTCCGGAAGGATTGACTACGCCGGACGTGCTGTTTCCGTTTTCCGATACAACCATCGACAAAGCAAAAATGACACCGGAGGCGGGCGAGGCATTGGCACTTCTGTTTGACGCGGCCTATGACGAAGCAAAGCTGACTCTGTACGGAGTTTCCGCTTACCGTTCCTATTCCCGCCAGTATACCATATATGCCACCAATCTGGTCACCCGCGGCATTGCCCATACCAACCGCTATTCCGCGGCTCCAGGCAGAAGCGAGCATCAGACGGGCCTGGCCATCGACATCTCCTGTGCTTCGGAAGGATTTGGTCTGGAAACCACCTTTGCGGATACGCCGGAAGGTATCTGGGTAGCTGAAAACGCCCACCGGTTCGGTTTTATCTTACGCTATCCGAAGGACAAAGAGGATATCACGGGATACAACTACGAGCCGTGGCACATTCGTTATGTAGGTATCGAGCTGGCGGAATACCTTTACGAAACCGGACTTACATTGGATGAATATTACGGTGTTCCTTCTGTATTAACCGCAGAATATCTGGAGACCACACCGCTTATTGATACCACTGCCGAAAGTTATCTTTCCATCTACCGGCAGTATCATTAACTATCGGCATTTTATAAAGGAGGAGTTCCATGCGAACCATATTAGCAGTTCTCGTCATTGTTGTATTTTTTATCTTGTTCTTCCCGGTTTGCTTACTGCTGCTGTTATTGCGTAAGTTTAACCGCAGACTGGCCAGCCGTATTTCCCAGGTTATTGTACGGGGAGCCTTCAAAGCTTCTATGTGGCCGGGCGGTATGAAATATACCGTTCTGGGTACGGAAAACGTACCGAAGGACACCCCGGTACTTTACGCAGCCAACCACCGCAGTCTTTTAGACGCGGCCCTCGGTTATATTGCCGTTCCGAACCTCACCGGCTTTGTGGCAAAGAAAGAAATCCGCAAGGTTCCGTTCTTAAACCTGTGGATGTACAACGTAAACTGTCTGTTCCTTGACCGTTCCGATATCAAGGCAGGCCTTAAGGTCATCCTTACTTGTATCGATTACATCAAAGACGGCTATTCTATTTTCATTGCTCCGGAGGGCACCCGCAGTCACGAAAAGGACCCGTTACCGTTTAAGGACGGCAGCTTAAAGCCGGCTCAGAAAACCGGTTGTCCGATTATTCCGGTGGCCATTACCGGCACCGACGACTTATTCGAAAATCATAAGCCGTGGTTGCGCAAAACAAAGGTTATTTTGGAATTCGGCAAACCGATTTACTTAAACGAGCTGGACCCGGAGGTTCAAAAGCACCCGGGCGCTTATGTCAGAGAAAAGGTTATGGAACTGCTGGCAGGTCACGACGCCCTGCTCCGCTAGTCTTTTCCCCGGCCTTTGCAGGCCATACAAGAAGATTACATAATAGTACAAAAGTTTTTCTTGCATAAACTTGTCACCCGTGGTAAGATAATCCGTGGGTAAAAATAAAGAGGAGGTCATACCATGAGTCCATTAACAATTATCGCAATTGTACTCGGCGTAATTCTCGTCGTTTTAATTGTACTTTCTTTCATCGGCAGAAAGCTTCAGAAGAAGTCCGATGCCGCACAGGCAAACATCACCGCAGGTGCACAGTATTATTCCATTATGGTCATTGATAAGAAACGTATGAAGCTGTCGGAGGCAGGCTTCCCTCAGATTATCGTAGATCAGACTCCGAAGTGGCTCAGAGGCCGTAAGGTTCCGGTAGTTAAGGCGAAAATCGGTCCGAAGATTGCCAGCCTGATGTGCGATGAGAAGGTATTCGACAAGGTTCCGGTAAAGAAGGAAGTGAAAGCTTTTATGAACGGTATTTATATCGTAGACGTAAAGGGACTTCGTTCCGGTCTGGACACCCCGCAGGAAAAGAAGGGCTTCTTCAAGAAGCTTCGTGACAAAGCTCAGAAGGTGGTAGACGAGTCCAAGCAGCCGGCAAAGGCTACTCCGGGCGGAATCGACTCGAAGAAGGGCAAAAAAAAGAAGTAAAGAGCTTATCATTCTTCCACAAAAAGCAAGGCAGATATCTCATTTGGGATATCTGCCTTTTTCTCTACAATTTTGCGTACCAGTCCTTTAATACATCCTCTGCCTTTTTCAAATGAATGTTAAATCCGTTATCCTTTGCGGCCTCTTCCTTTGTGTCGTAAATCGTGGTACTCCAATCCCACCAGAACACACCCGCAAACCACGGCTCCTGTCCGAACACAGTCAAACAGGAATCATAAAACGCCGCCTGTTCTTCTTCGTCATGAGGCAAATCCGTGTGAGTGAAATCCCAAGGCATGGTGGAACAGCCGTGGGCACTGCGGCATCCGATTTCAATAAAGATAATCGGCTTTTTCCAAAGGTCGTACACTTCCTTCATGGAAACCTTTACCTTCTCCCACTCCTTTTGCATCATTTCGGAAGTAGCTCCGCCGGCCTCTGCCACCGGAAAATAGGCACTGGTTCCCAAATAATCCACCGCATCGAACCACTTTACCTGGGCCTCACGACCGTGATTTGTGTTGTATACGAGCTTTCCGTGATAAACGGCTCTGATTTTTGCAATCAGGGCTCTCCAATGTCTTTCCTTCCGCTCCGTACCGCTCATTTCACAACCGATACAAAGCATCTCGCAACCGGTCTCTTCTGCCAGCTCCGCATAATAAATCATATAGTCCTCGTAGCTTTTAAACCATTTGTCCCAATAAATATCTTTTCCGCCTTCGCCCTCTTCCGCATCAGCAAAATTGATGTACGCACGCCATACACCGTCCTTACAGTTCACCATCGGCTTTAAGCACACTTTAATGCCGTTCTTATGAGCGCGCTCCACCGCTGCCATAATGTCACGATCCGACGCACTTCTTCCGAACTCGAAATTAATCTCCGTGCTGTGGGCCGTCTCCTGATGAGTCACTACCGCCAGACACATCCAGTTGATGCCGGTCTCATACATCAGTTCCTGAGACTTCACACCCGCTTCCGAGCGATATTGTCCTCTCCGCCCATAGAACCCATACGTAAATCCTTTGATCTCCATACTCTTCTCCTTTCCCGGACCGCCGGGGCTTCTGCCCCGCGGACTGCCTCCTTTGTATCCCGCTGCTTCAGAGTGCCTTTGCTCTTACTGTTCGCAGGATTGCACCTTTAACACCAATGTACATTCTCCGGTCTTTTCACCATTCAGCTCCAGACCATATTTTAACGTTGCACGTAGGAACTCTTCCTCTTCGTACAGCTCCAGGGATCGGGTATTTACGCCCACCAGCAGACTACCGTAAGGAGTCTCGTAGCCGGTCAGGTATTCTTCTCCGGGCAGAAACAAAAGTCTCGTATTGGACCGGTCTCTTTTTTGCAGCTCCAGCTCCTTCTCCGATACCTTAATCCGGCACTTGGTTGCCTTGCCGCTTTCATCGGTTTCTTCATACAGCAGATAGTGCTTATCACCTTTTTTATAGTACTGCCCGAAATTGATTACC
Organism: uncultured Lachnospiraceae bacterium; assembly: GCA_964545045.1. GTDB lineage: Bacteria > Bacillota > Clostridia > Lachnospirales > Lachnospiraceae > SIG307. Next base: position 90,477 of record CAZJEN010000008.1, read on the forward strand.
TCAATCGGCGCTTCTTCCTCTTCCACCGCATATTGCAATCCCGTAAGGGAAATCACTACGTTCTTATTCATAAAACCTCCTACAAATTACATACCCATTTTTCTGCGGAATTCCTTCACATAGGAGCGGGATACCCGGGCAAACATCTGGGAGGAAAAATACGCCAGACAACTCCTATCCTCTTCCATCTTCACCCCGGCCACCTTATCCGTATGCAGCACCACCGACTTGGACACACGCATAAAGCCCCTGTCCGCAAACACTTCCTCTATCTCAAACAACCTCTGGTTCACTTCATATTGTCCGTTCTTTGTCACGGCATATACCCGTTTCTCCTGGGCCTCAAAATACAAAATTTGTTCTATACTCAACCGGTGCATCACATTGTTCTTTTTTCCGAATACGGTATCCGAAGATTTGGCCACCGGCTCCTCCACAGGGATTCTCGGCAGCTTCCGGACCGTTTCCTGCCGTTCCGAACCGGACAGAACTCTGCAACCCAGAGCCAGACTGCGACAAAACCGCTTAAAATATTTATTATGCACCAGGGCCTCTTCATAGCCTGCAATCATGCATCCGTAGTTTATCCCCGCATATACAATCGGCAATACATGATAATTCCGCACATTATCCGGGAGTGCAGACCGCTTCGGAAACAACGCTCCCTCCTCCACCGGCACACCGTCTCCGCCCACGATACTGTTGGTCAGATACCGGCAAACCGATGTTCCGTCCGCATCCAACAAATTTACCGCCAGCAGTTTGCTGTCCGGTATCAGATATTCCTTATCCTTCAAAATCGCCGCCAGCTCGTTCACGGAACCGGATTCCACAAACAACTCCTCCAGCCTGCTGTTTCGGAAACATACATTTTGCTGCTCGTCCTTTTCCGCCTCTGCCAGCCGGAACCGCAAATTGGATGGGCTCTGAGACCCGCAACCGCAGCTTTTTCCGGTGATAATGGAATAGGACGGAATCTGCCGTAAAGGAACCTTCTCTCCGCAAATCAGCTCATGCAACCGGTTCATAGCCTCTGCACCGCACCCTTTCGTATTTACCGGAAAGGTGGTAATGGAAATCAAATTATTAAAGGCACTCGGATGGGCATTGTAGCCGCACACGCGAATATCTTCCGGCACGCGGATTCCCTGATTAAACAACGCCTTAATCAGTGCCAGTGCCACAATATCCGTAATGCAGACAATGGCCTCCGGCATATCCACGTTTCCGCAGGCAATGTCCTTCGCCAGCTTTTCCGCACACTCGGTCCAATAACCGCCGTAAAACGCCACACATTCCTCCGGATTCAGGCCATGCTTTGAAATCGACTTTTCAAACCCGTCCACACGCCGGTTATTATGATCCCGGTTTCCTCCGAGGCAATAAATTCTGGTACAACCGTGTACTACAATCAAATGATCGGTAATGGCTTCAAAATCATTCATACTGTCCAAGGCAAAGCAATGCTCCGAAACATCCGATTTGCCGATACTCACAATCGGAATCCCACAGTTTTCCTTTAACAGTCCTTCCACACTTCGCGCAATATGCTTGTGAGCGGAAAAGGAATGCTCCACAAACAACACTCCGTCATAATCCTCGAAATTAATATAGGAGTAGACACACTCCTCATTATTCGTATCCACCATTCCGGAACTCAGCATAGAAAAAACCGTAGTGCGATACCCCAGCTCATTGGCTCTTTTTTCAGCGCCGATGACATAACCGTCACTATAGTCTTCTTTCATATCTCCGTTGATAATACAGATATTTTTGTGTATCACAAATCTCCCTCCCGTCATACCGTTTCTTCCTGTATCTATATCATTAAGCTTACCCTACCCCGGTGCATTTGTCAATACGAGCCGCTCATTTTTCGGCACAAGTTGCCAATCCGACACCTTTAATTCACATTCCGACATCTTGTTCCACATTTCGTACAACTCATCCTAATATATTGCCTGTTATCCCCCTAAATTCCCACTTGTCCGGTATATCTTGTCTCTCCCTCGTTCAAATGCTATAGTTAATGGTGAAAAGACGCTGTTTTTTCATTATATTTCTCGCAAAATAGTAATTGCTCATGCAAAAATCCGGAAAAGTGGCTGACCCTGCCACTTTTTTCCGTTTTTGGCAAGCTTCATATTGCAAACCGATTGCTTTTGATGTATAATTAGAATACTAATCCACACAAAAGGAGTTACATGCCATGGATAAGATGCCGGAAGTCATTTCACTCAGTGACAGAAGCAAATATTGGGAGCATACTTTTGAGAAATTCCACGCAAAGGTTTATGTCCCGGAAAATGCCCCGATTACCGATATCGTCAACTTCGGCTTCCGGGCTCCGTATCTGCTTGTATTCGAAGAAAACAGACAGTCCGCAGAAGAAGCCAGAAGCTTCGCGGATTCCACCGGTCTTGCCAAAATAGCCGCAAGCTTCGGCGGAAGTGTTGTTTTTATATATCCGACCTGCGACGGCGGTTGGGACAATGCGCCTGCCGACTTGTTCGCATCTATCATTGCCGAGTCCAGAATCAGCCAGTATTACAAGGACGGCGTTGCAATTATGCGTGACCGCTTTACCGGCAACTGGAACGGTTTTTACATCCGCGGCGCGGTACTTCGTACCTTCCTTTACGGCTTCGGCAAGTCCGCGGACTACATCGCTAAGAATTGCCTGCAGCGCATTGAAGGCGACGGTCTCTACGGCAAAGGAGACATTTCTCCGGTGACCTGTATTTTGCAGAATGTAAGCGTAATTCCGGCTCCTGCGGACAATGCAAGGGACATCCCGGTTATCTCCATCGGCAACAGTACTGCCGTAAACGACGCCTTAAAAGCCGGTCTGGATCATGTTTTGGTGAAGGACTCCGCCGATTATGAAAAGGATTTTTACGACTTCTGCGATCGTTTCCACCGTATGATGGGTAACCTGATTCCGCAGGCAAACTTGGAAGAGATGGGTATGCTTTGGGAGCCGGGCTCCTGTGTCGTATCCACTTCTTACGATAATCACGGCGACGACAAAGATACCACGGAACACGCCATCGGCTACGTGGCTTACTATAACAAGAAAATTATCGAGGACGGTAAAAAGTTTCCGGTTCTGTTCTGCTTCCACGGCGGCGGCGATTCCGCCATGTGTATGACAAGCGTATCCGGCTGGTTCCGGGTTGCGGCAAAATACAACTTCCTGTTAATCAGTGTGGAGCATCACCTGAACAGCACCGCCACCGAGACCTTGTCCTTACTGAAGCACTTAACGAAAAAATATCCGATCGACATGGAACGGATCTATGCCTCCGGTTTTTCCATGGGCGGTTGCAAATCCTGGGACATGTTCCAGAAATATCCGAAGATGTTTGCCGGAGTAGCACCGATGTCCGCCACCTTTGAGGTAGGACTGAATGTGTTCGGCAAAGACTCCGGTCCGATTAACCGTGATGCGGTGGTTCCGACCTTTTATGTGGGCGGCGAGCTTACTCCGCTTCCGGAGCTTCCGTTCCAGGCGCAGAAGTGTATCGACCGCGTACGCTACGTCTTTGAAGTGAACAAGGTGATTGCCGATTATGATGTAACCCTGGAGGACAAGGACAATTGGGCAAATCCGATTTACGGCATCTCCGGAGATTATGTTTATAAAATTGATGATCCGTCCCGAGGCAGTGTTCTGACGCTCAACTTATTCGAGAGCGAAAACGGTTGTTGCTATACCGTTTTCGGCAGCGTAGACAACCAGGGACACGAAGTGCGTCATCACAGCTGTGAGAACGCATGGAAATTCTTAAGCAACTTCCGTCGTTTACCGGACGGCACCATTGCCGGAGGCAAAACGGAAGATATCAAAGCCATTTTCGAAGTTTAGTTATACTACACTTTTTCATTTTCATTTTTCCAAGAAAGAAGCCGGTTCCCCAAGCCGGCTTTTTTCCTGCCTAAAAATAGTATAGATATCCTTTCCCCGGGCAATACTCCATACAGAAACCGAACTCGGACGTTCGGAGAAAACAATTGAAAGGATCTGTACTATGACCGAAATCACCAGCCCAAACAAAGACCGCTCAACCTTGGCAATGTTTCACACCATTCTTGCAACCTTACTTATCTTTCTCTCTGTCCTGTTACTGTTACCGGACCGTTTCTTTTCCACGGAACCGTCCGGTGCGACCCTTTCCTTAGATGACCGCATCCTGCGCTTACATATCCTTGCCGCAGGGGACGATACCGCCTCCCAGGAAATCAAGCTCCATGTTCGTGATGCGGTACTTTCCCATATCCGGGATGCAGTAGCCGATGCGACTACCGCAAGGGAAGCCGAAGCCGCACTTTCTCCGCTTCTGCCGGAAATCGTAGCGGTGGCCAACCGTACTTTGGAAGCTTACGACGTTTCCTACCGTGCAAAGGCTGAGATTACCACAGAGTTTTTCCCCATCAAACAATACGGTTCCCTGTTGCTTCCGCCGGGCGAATACCGCGCCCTGCGCATTGTTCTGAATGAGGGCGAAGGAAAGAACTGGTGGTGCATGCTGTACCCATCCCTTTGCTTCACGGAAGGTATCACTGCCACTCTTCCCGAAGAAGAAAAGGAAGAACTCCGTGGCCTGCTTGATGAAGAAGAATTCAAGACCCTGTTTTCCGAAAAAGAAGCAAAACCAAGATTTACCTTCCGTCTTTTTGAACTATGGAAGAAGTTGTGGAAAAGGAAATAGAAAATCTCCGCTCTAGTGCACAATTTCCCATAACGTTAAAAGAGCCGCTTGCAAAACAGGCGGCTCTTGGTGTATAACTATGTATGAATACTGTATCGATAATTAAGCCAAAGGAGTTTTTATGAACCATATACTTTCTACGAATACAGCGTATGCTTACGCAAAAATCAATCTTTCTCTGGACATCCTCGGTACCTTGCCAAACGGCTACCACGAGGTCCGCATGATTATGCAGTCTTTACAGCTGCACGATACCGTTACCCTTAAAGTTACCGATACCCCGGGCATTACCATGACCTGCAGTGACTCTGCTCTTCCGGTAGATGAGCACAACCTTGCCTACCGGGCTGCCGCTTTGTTTTGCGATACATACCATATTACCGAAGGAATCCAATTACACTTGGAAAAGAAAATCCCGGTTGCCGCAGGACTGGCCGGAGGAAGCTCCGATGCCGCTGCCGTATTGCGTGGCTTAAATGAAATGTACGGAAAACCGGCCACCGCAGAAGAACTGGCAGCCCTCGGTGTAAAACTGGGCGCGGATGTACCGTACTGTCTGATGTTAGGCACTGCTCTTTCCGAAGGAATCGGCGAACGATTAACCGCCTTGCCTTCTGCACCGGCCTGTCATTGCATTTTGGTAAAACCGGCCGCGGGAGCATCCACAAAACAAATCTATACAGACTACGACGCCCTAGTACAGACCACGGATATCAAGCATCCGGACACCGATGCTTTACTCTCCTCCCTGACTTCAGGCGATTACAGCACTCTGGTATCCGGCCTCTGCAATGTACTGGAGCCGGTCACCCTGCGCCTTGTCCCGGAGATTGCATCTATCAAAGAAACCTTACAATCCCTTGACGCCGACGGCGTTTTAATGAGCGGAAGCGGTCCTACCGTCTTCGCCCTGTTCTCTGACCTTGAAAAAGCAAAACGTGCCGAAGCGCACTTCCTTGCGACAGAGTATGCACAGGGCACGTTCTTAACTAACTTTTATCACACCGGCGCGTAGGCGGTTTTTACACTGACGCCGGACAGGCGTCCGATTTTCCCTGCCAGGGCACTGATGGTGTCCTGCGGGGCATCCACTGCCACGCTTAAGATGCTGATATTTTTCTGCCGGTACGGAATTCCCATCCGCCCGATAATATATTCTCCGTAATCATGCAAAATCGCATTCAACTGCTCCGCCGACTGCAAATCCTGCACAATAATTCCCATCACCGCTACTCGTGTTTCCATGCTTACACCTCCGTAAATTTACACTCCACCTCTATCTTAATACATTTTGTAATTTTTTTCCACTTTTTTTCATTTTGGGGTTAAGTTCTTCCGATTCGCGTCCGATATAACTAATAAGAATAGGTGGAATGTCTTCCGCCGCAACACAAAAAGTAGGAAACCGCACAAAGAGCGAAGGAGTCGCACCGCGTTTTCCGTTCGCTACATTTAACCAAGGAGGGTTCATTATGAATACAAATCAGATTCTTTCTGCAACCAATTCTTATCAGACTGCGGAAGCCTATAAGAAGACTTCCGATTCCAAAGCAGCAGATACTACCGCAAAGACTACGGAGACCGCCGATACCGAAGCGTTTGTTTACGAGAAAAAGAGCGCGGATACAGCTGCTACCAACAATTCCAAGAACAAGAATTATGTTACCTTGACGAAAGAGAATAAGGCTATCGTAGAGCAATTGAAGGCTGACGCAGAGCAGCGTACGGCACAGCTTCGTTCTTTGGTTGAGAGCATGATTTTAAAACAGAACAAGACCTTCCAGGTCGGCACCCTGACAAATGAGAAGATGTTTGAAATGCTTCGCAAGGGCGAGCTTGAGGTTTCTCCGGAAGTTCGTGCCCAGGCTCAGGAAGATATTTCCGAGGACGGCTACTGGGGCATCAAGCAGACCTCCGAGCGTTTATTCTCCTTTGCAAAGGCCATCTCCGGCGGTGATACCTCCAAGGCAGAGACCTTAATCACGGCCATGGAAAAGGGCTTTAAGCAAGCCACCAAGTCTTGGGGCGATGATCTCCCGGAGATTTGTAAAAAGACCTTAGAGGCTGCTACCGAGAAGATTCGTACCTGGGCAAAGCAGGCAGACTTTTCCGATGATTTGGCATCAACCACAAAGGATGCCCTCGAAGCACAGGCAAGCAATTCCGCATTGTCTGAATAACATCGGCGATTCTTTCTATTATAAATTCGAAAAAGGATACCGTTCCACTTGCAAACAACCTATCGGGACACGGTATCCTTTTTGATTTGTCTTTTTCTTTGTAAGGAACCTTCGCCCTTACACTTTCTCCGCAAAATCTACTTCAATCCTGCGTATTTCTTTAATGCTTCAAAAGTCTCGTCGCTGATGGTATGCTCGATCCGGCAGGCATCCTCCGCCGCTGTCTCCTTCGACACACCGATTTTTTCAAAAAACGCAGACAACACACGATGACGCTCGTAGGTCTTTTCAGCAGCTTGTTTTCCCTTTTCCGTAAGAACCAGTGCTCCGTCCTCCGTATTATCCTCCAAATAGCCGCCCTTCTTTAAAATACCGACAGCGCGGCTGACACTCGGCTTCGAATATCCCATATGCTCGCTGACATCAATAGCGCGAACATGATTATTTTCCTTTGACAAGACGTAAATCGTCTCCAAATACATCTCCCCGGATTCCTGTAAATGTGCCATAAGTTCCTCCTAAGTTCCCTTCATCCCTGACGATAGCGCTTGTCCGCAAACAATGCCCTCATCTCTTCTTTTATCATACCACATTCCAGTGATATGTGACAAGTGGTAAACAGAACAAAAAAGGGGGCGCGCATCTCAATGCGACAGCCCCCACTCTCTTATTCGCCCACCGCTTTCACAATCAACAAAATGTCTCCTTCCCGAAGATCACCGTTATGCTCTGTCAAACGAATCACATCCTCCGGTGCCGTATAATACCGTTTTGCAATATCCCAAAGCTCTTCTCCGGCTTTGACCGTATACCCCACCATACTCGGCAAATTCTCTAACCGATTCTCTTCAAAGGCTTCCCGTTCTGTATCTACAATCATTTCTTCCCATCGGTTTTCCATGGCAACTACAGAAAATACCAGTTCCGCCTTCATTTCAATTTCTCCGCTCCGTACCGTTCCGAAGGATGACTCTGCCACATAACATCGTACATCGTAGGTACTGTCCGGTGTCAATCCCCGCACTTCGATTCTGTGAGAAAACGGCACCTCTCCCTTATATGACTGTAACGGACGGTCGTCATCCTCCGAGACATAAAGCAAATTTACTTCCAGTGTACCGGACATGTTTAAGGTTTCTTCCTCCCGTACACAAACATCCGGCTTCATCTCCACGCTTCCCCGACAGATTTGAAGTATTCCCGGCGTTCCTTCCGGCAGCATCACCCGTTCGGATATCCGCATTCTGCTGTCATTTTTCACTACCAGATTTTCATACTCTTCCTTCTGTTTTACCGGAATCAGCTCACAGTCTGTAGCAAATAAATCCCGCAATATTTCCATTTCGCTTTCTTCATACAGCTTCATTTCTGCTTCCAACACCGCTTCCGCTTCCAAAAGACGTTCCTCCCCGTCTTCGTCCGCTTTCACGGATACATTCTCATTCATCAACCGGAAATTTACATCTTCAATCAGTCCTTCCCTACACCCACTGATTTCAAACTCGGTTTTAAAAGGAAGGGAAACCTCATAGCTTTCCGGCACACTCTCCTCTCCATTACTTTTCCAAAGGGCAAACAGTGACAACTCTCCCTGAACCTCCATCCGTTCTTCCTTTGCTCTCGCTTCCGGATTACGCAACTCCAGCTCCCAATACAAAAGCTCATCGATACTATCCTTTCCCGACGGAAGGAATACCTCTTCCCGCAGTCTGGCAATATCCTTCTGGTCCGCAACCATAGAGGTCACCGGTATAATTCCGGATTTTGTATGTACCTTTTCTGCTTCCTGCAGAGCAACCGCCGCACGGACATCGTGCAACTCATCCGCCTGCACCAATATACCGAGAAGTGCCCGTACCGCCAGCTTTCTGGAATGAATCAGCCCTACCTCCAACTCCTCCACTTCGGCACGAACCGTAATATTTTCTCCCCCACAGGCTTCCGGCAATTCTACCGCCTCGTCAAACGGAAGCTCTCCCCGGATACTCTGTACCGGTTTTCCTTCTTCTTCACTCAGATAAAGCACCTGATACAGTAATGCTCCCTTTAAGTATAATCTGCCACCGGATAATTTCTTCTCGTTCAGGCGTACATTTCCTTTTCTCCAGATAACCGCACGCACATCCGCCTTATTATCCGGTACGTTAACATCATCGTCTACTGTTAAGCGAAGTGCATCCCGGCATTTTACACGATTCATATGAATACTTTGCATTTTCATTTCCATAAAAAATACCTCCCGAAGCTAGGTTCTTTTACAACCTATGCAACGGGAGGTGTTTTTATGCAACTCTTATACGTAAACCAATTCTACATCCTTCGTTAATACGTCGGTATAACTATAGGAGAAAGTCTGCTCGGTCTCCGGCATATTTTCCGGAACTACTTTTATGGTAAACACGCATGGATAAATCGCGGAAATCACGCCTTCCATCACATCCACCTTGTTGCGACCCTTGTTCTCACAAACCTTCACGCGTCGTCCCACGCTGTGCTTTACATTGTAAACAATCCTGCTCATTTCCGTTGGCTGACCCATCTTCGTTCTCCTCTCCGCGGCAATCGCTATGTATACTCGACAAATGCTTCATATAGTATTTATCTACTTATAAGTATACCATATATTGTTGTTAATGTCAATGGAAACCATATCTTGTGTCATGGGTCTTTCGTCTTATTTATTCCAAAAAATGGATATCAGTCTCCATCTTCGGAAGCTTAATCACAATATACGGATAAGTCACCGCCGTAGTCACTTTTTCATCCGCCGCCGGCCCGATTAAAGTGGTTTTCAGGCAAACACCTTCCTCTGCCTGAAACAATTCCTCCACCGCAATGCTGTAGCCGCCGGAAGGTTGCTGTCCGTATCCTTGCGCCAAATAAAGCGCCTCATCGGCAAGATAAGTCAGCTTAAAAGGCTCTGCCTTCTTACCGTTGATTGCATCCAAGAGTTCCTTCGGCACATCCGCTTCCTCCACCACCGTAAAATCCACATCTCCCGTTTTTGTGAATTCTCCCTTTTCCGTGCCGCAGCCTGCCGCCATACAAAGCGGCAAAAGGGCAAAGAAAAGGAGAAGCCGTCCGATTCTTTTCTTCATCCTGTGCTTCTCCTAATACTTATTCAGTTATACTATATGCGGCATGCCTTGCTTTAATGCCCGGATGACTGCTTTCCGCGTCATCTCTTCGATATAGAGCGTATGCTCCGGCTCATGAATATCCTGCAAGTAGTGGGCATCGGAGTTGGATATAATACGACATTTCTCCAAATACGGGTGCTCCTTACTCATACGATGAAGATTACCGAAGTTTTTTAGCTCTGCCGTGGCAAACTTCGCATCCGGCGGAATAAAACCGAGATTGGAAATCAGGGACGTAGTGGACTTATCCAGATGGGCCGGTATCATCACACCACCTCTCTCTTCCACTAACCCATACACATCATCAAAACTGATGCTTGTGGCATTGATTAAGAGCTTATCCACGATTCCTGTTACATTCTCGTCCTCATCCATAATCTGCTGCTTGCCGAAAATCTTCTCGACGTTCTGGATATCCGGCAGCTTGCTGTACACATATTCATCAAAGTCCATGGCCGCATGCAAATCCTCAAACAGACACACCACATGAACTTCCTCCGCGGTGGTCAGCTCCATGCCCGGCACGGCAAGCACACCGTACTCCTCCGCCAACCGAAGCACCGCTCCACAGTTTTTACAAGTGCTGTGATCCGTCACTGCAATGAGCCCCAATTCTTTTACCGCTGCCATTCCTACAATATTTGCCGGTGTCATCTCATCATCCCCGCAAGGGGAGAGGCAGGAATGGATATGTAAATCATACGCCGGATTAGGCATTGAGTCCTTCGTGAACCATCAGTGCCGCATCAAATACCGGCTTCTCCGTATGGAGCACGGTAATGCCCTGGGCCTTTGCCTTCTCCGCAAACTCTGCGTCCGCGGCCGCATTCTCTGCAACAATCACACAGGCCGCTTCCGTTAAGGACGCCACTGCCAAAGTGTTGATGTTACTCATTACCGTTACCCATGCGGCGCCCTCCGGCACCTTGGTCATTGCTATACTGAGCAGGTCACAGCAGTACACACGGCGGATGAGAACTTCCCCGGCATTGTCCGCCAGATTAATGATGCGAAAACCGCTTTGCTCTGCAAATTCTTTTACTGTCATAGTCTTCCTCCTCATTCTCCATCAAGCTTAGAAAACTCATCCGACAGATGGTGGATATATTTCTTCAGCACGTGGATACAATCATGCTCTCTTGCCTTACCTCGGACAATGTCTTCCGCCAGTGCCTTACAGGTCGGTGCACCGCAGGAACCGCAATCCAGTCCCGGGAATTTTTCGCAAAGCTCTTCCACACGGGCCATACGGGCAATACTGTCTTTCATGTCGGTACCCAGCTTAAATACCGGCTCGTAGGTTACTTCCTCGGTCCAGTAAGCGTCTTCCTCCGCCACTACACCTTCTACGTGACTTTTGGCCACGGTCATGTATTTGCGGAGGCGTTTCAGCTTTACCATGGCAAGGTACGGATTCTCTACCGTCAAAACACCACCGACACAACCGCCATTACAAGAGTTCAGTTCAATGAATTCCAGATTGTCTAACTTTTCGTCCTCCAGATCTTCCAAAACACGAATGACATTTTCGATGCCGTCTGCCGCCAGATAATTCTCTGCCAAAAGTCCGCTGGCCTCTCCGCCGCTGGTTCCCCAGCTGATACCGATTTTACCGGAAATACGCAATTCTTCCGGATTATCTGCCACAGCCTTCATTTCCGGAAGAAGACGCGTATAAATATCTTTAATCGCACAAACCGCGTCGATATTACTTTTCTCTGTACCTAACGGAGACTTCATGGCCGTCACTTTAGACGGACAAGGGGATAGGAAAATAATACCGATTTTCTCCGGCGGAAGTCCCGTTTTCTTCATCGCGCGCTCACGTGCCAACTCCGCTGCCAGTTCCACCGGCGGCTTAATCGGAAGCAGATGCTCGATTAGATTCGGGAAGCGGACACGAATCAATCGTGTCACGGAAGGGCACGCCGTACTGATAATCGGGTGCTTTTCGGGATGGTTATGTACGTACTCTCTGGAAAGCTCGGACACCAGTTCCGCCGCTCCGCTCACCTCATATACATCGTCAAATCCTACACGCTTCAGTGCCGTCAGAACAATATTGACATCATCCAAATTGTTAAATTGTCCGTATAATGCCGGTGCAGGCAACGCTACCGTGTATTCATAGTCCGCCAGCACCTCCAGCTTATCATAGGATGCCAGCTTGGCATGGTGCGGACAAATACGTATGCATTCGGCACAGTCAATGCAAAACTCATTCGTTATCTCTGCTTTACCGTTCCGTACACGAATGGCCTGGGTCGGACAACGCTTGATACAGTTAATGCAGCCTTTGCACAAATCCGCATTTAATTTTACCGATGTAAAAAACTTCTCATTCATGCAAACCCTCTTTCCTGTGCAGTTCCGGACCTATTAGGCCTGGAACACCTTCATCGTCACCTTAGTACCGACCCCGATGGTTGTCTCTATGTTCATCTCATCGGAATACTGCTTCATATTCGGGAGACCCATACCTGCTCCGAAACCCAAAGCTCTCACCCGGTCCGGTGCCGTGGAATATCCGGCCTGCATCGCCTTTTCCACATCCGGAATACCCGGACCGGAATCCTGCAGTACCATGGTAATCTCCTCCGGTGTAATCTCTACGTCAATGGTACCTCCGTTGGCATGGATTACCATATTGATTTCCCCCTCATACATGGCAATGGCTACCTTACGAACCACTTGCGGATCACTGCCCATTTGCTTTAACTTCCGTTTTACGTCACCGGAGGCCTCGCCCGCTCTCGTAAAATCCTCCGTAGAAACGGTATAATGCAATTTAATCGTATCGCTCATAGTCTGTTCCTCCCCGTAATCCTTTTTCATAAAGTATTCCGCAGGCGGAAAACATACGATGTCCCGTAGCGAGAAGCGGAATTTCCCTCTCGTTTGCGAGACGAATCATTTCCTCATCAGGCTTTTTGTTACGGACAAATACAATACATACAATATCCATCATCTCCGCAGTCCGAATCACTTGCGGGTTACAAAGACCGGTGAGCAACACTGCCTGATCCTTTACAAAGGCCAACACATCACTCATCATATCAGAACCACACGCAGTATGTACCTCCTTGGAAAGCCATTCCTCCCCGCTCAGTACTCTCGCTCCCAGAGCCTCTTTAATCTCTAAGATTGTCATACCTTCACCATCCTTCCTATATCATAACTCTTTGTTTTTCAAAATAAAAGTGGTATACATGTAAAGTAT
>CAZJEN010000009.1:0-99782 GCA_964545045.1 uncultured Lachnospiraceae bacterium
TTCAGTTACTGATAATAGCGGAAACACAGGGGTTGTAGCAGTAGATGCGTATAATATGCGGATTGCTATGGAAACAAATGAGGTAATATGGGATTATGATACGATTTTATATTCTTCTAAAGTTTATAGCAGCCCAGTTCGTTTGCTTGAAGACATTGGGTTATCAGGGCCTGCAAATGAGAATCCATGGGTAACTGAGGCAATGCCGTTGGATTTGTATGGTGAAATATGGAATAAGTATGGATATGCTTTACTGGAGGTATCATTAGACACGAAGTAAGAAAAATGATGTAAGTGATTGCAAAAGGCAGAGGATTATTTTCGGATAGTCTTCTGCCTGACTCATATTTGAAGAATAAAACTGTTAAAAGATAAAAGGAGACAGGTATGAAAAAGAAACTAAGCATATGGATAGCAATAACTACCCTTATATTTGCCGGTTGCCAAGGCAGTACACCAACCAATGTACCGGTAAATACGCCGACAACAGAGCCGACAGCTACGCTTACAACAGCTCCGGAAGCAACCGAGGCAGTGCAACCTACGAAAGAAGCAACTCCGACGGAAGCTCCGGAGATGACAAATATACCGGAAGAGACTGCGATGCCGGAGCCAACGGAAGCACCGAAAATGACCGAAGTACCGGAGGCAACCCCAACACCGGAAGCAACTGCTACACCGGAAATAATTGTGACATCGGAACCGACTGCGACCCCGGAGCCGACTGCAACGGCAGTACCTACCGAGGCTCCGACAAATACTCCGGTTCCAACGGCGACGCCGGAACCGACCGCAACACCAAAGCCGACCGCAACACCAAAGCCGACTGCAACGCCAAAACCTACGGCAACGCCGAAGCCGACTGAGGCACCGCTTCCAGAAGGGCTGCGTTATAAACCTCCGATGCCAGGTTCCATCGGAGAAAACAGGTATATAACGATTTCCGGTTACACCGGCACAGACAGTTATCTGGAAATACCGGGCATCATTAAGGGTGAAATCGTAGCAGAGATTGGGAAGAACGCATTTAAGGACAATACGACGCTGGAGATCATCGTGATTCCGGAGGGCGTAACACATATATTGGATGGTGCGTTTAGCGGTTGTACGAATCTGAAGAATGTGGTATTTCCGGAGAGTTTGGTATTTTTGGGTTCTGCTTTTGAAAACTGTACCGGTTTGACTGAAATAAGTTTGCCTGATGATGTAGTATCGTTGTTTGGTACATTTACCGGTTGTACGAATCTGGAGACGGTTCAGTTGCCGAAGAATATAAGGAATCTGAACGGTACATTTAACGGATGTACGAGCTTGAAGGAAATCGTGCTCCCTGCAAGTATGGAGGAGATAGGCTACGGAGCATTTGCGGGATGTACAGGCTTAAAGACCTTTGAAATACCGAGTCATATAACTACCATAGGGGAACGTGCATTTCTGGATTCCGGTTTGACCTATATTGATATTCCGAAGAATATAGTTACTATTGAAACGTGTGCATTTACAGATTGTACCGACTTAAAAAGTGTTACGCTTGCAGAAGGTGTAAAAAACATTGAGATGTCTGCCTTTTCCGGCTGTACCGGCTTGACCGAGATAGAGATACCGGCTGGTGTAGAGGAAATAGAGATGGATGCGTTCAAAGATTGTGTCAATCTTAGGAAAATTGTATTGGGCGCAGATGTAAAGGTTTGCGATCCGGATACAAAGTATGAGAATCTCGAAGAAATATGTATGTTGGACGGTGTGACCGTCTCCGGTGCATATAAAAATAGTAAAAATTTGAAACGTGTTACAATTCCGTCCACCATAGAAACGATTTCGGAAAATGCCTTTAAGAACTGTGAGAACCTGGAGGACATAATATTTAACGGTGAGCCGTCCGAGATAGGTGCAGGAGCATTTGAAGGAACGTTGTGGCTGAAAAAACAAAAAGAAAAAACGGATATGGTTATTGTCGGTAATTATGTCCTTGCAGTAGCTGACAATGTAGAGCATCTGGTAATCCCGGATGGTGTAAAGGGAATCGGAAAGAATGCGTGCAAAGGAAATACGAATCTGAAAAGTGTAACCTGTCCAAATAGTTTGATTGAAATTCAGGAGAGTGCCTTCGATGAGTGTGCCAATCTGAGTAAGGTAGAGATGTCTGAGTCTTTAACGTATATCGGACACAGAGCATTTAAAAATTGTAAAGCCTTAGGAAGCATACTGTTACCGAAAACGCTGAAGTATTTGGGAATTGAAGCTTTTTATTCCTGCGGCCTGAAAAGTATTGAAGTACCGGGAAGTGTTACAACGCTGAATAGCGGTGTGTTTTGGCAATGTAGTTATCTTGAGAAAGCAGTAATCGGTGAGGGAGTCATTCTTGTTGAAGATGATATGTTCTCGAATTGTTCGTCGTTGAAGGAAGTTGTGTTACCAAAGAGCATATGGCGAATCGGAATTTTCGCATTCTTTGGATGCAGTAGTCTGACAGAGATTCATCTTCCGGAAGGTGTGGAGCTGCTTGCGGCTTATTCCTTCAGAGAGTGTGATAATCTGAAAGCAATTATCCTTCCGAAAAGCGTGAGGACGATACAGGATAGCGTACCTGGAGGAGGGATGCCGGAACTGGATCCGTTTGACAGGGATAACGAAGAACTGGTGCTTTATGTAACGGAAGATTCTTATGCGCACAAATATGCGAAGAAGGAAGGATTGAAGTATAGTATCAGATAGTATGGAAGAGCAGGAATTCGTTATATAACCCAGTAATGGTTTAAAGCTAAGGATTGTTTTGGGACAAGGTGGTATGCCTTGTCCCGCTTTTTTTGTGTGAAATTATGTTGGATGAGATATTAAAAATAGATTTCCGGAGGCGATAAGGTGTTTGACATTGGTCTTACCAAACGGAAGAATTTCGTACAGGTCTCTCTGGCAAAGTATAATAGGGTGTCTTGTTAAGGTGTCACGGAGTGGAAATAGGTCTTTATACTAGGTGCTATTTGATTCTCTTTATAAATAGATACTACATAATAATATCAGCTACCATGAAACACATTATTAAAAGTAACAAAGAGGTAACATCATAATAACACTAAAGTGTTGGGAAGGAGCGAAATATGCAGGATACAGATAGGCGTGTAATCACGCAGAAGGAAGTCATTGGTTATTCCAGGGAAGAACTGCTTACATTTTTACGACAGTTTGAAGGCCAGGGGAGAACAAAGGAGTTTAGTTTAAAGGCAGCATCAAAGGAAAAGAAGAATGCCGGCGAGACGTTTGACTATGACTTTTCCTGGAGTTGGCTTGTCGGTCAGGCAAAGTTAAAAGGGATTGTATACGGTGAGGGCCATCGGTGGCGTGTTTTGGAATCTGTCGAAGATGTTTCGGT
Source organism: uncultured Lachnospiraceae bacterium (assembly GCA_964545045.1). Lineage (GTDB taxonomy): Bacteria > Bacillota > Clostridia > Lachnospirales > Lachnospiraceae > SIG307. The sequence goes on from CAZJEN010000009.1 coordinate 3,371, forward strand.
CGGGGCGGAGAAAAAAGAGGTAGTAGTAATTGGGAAGAAGGTGCCGACGCAGAAGCGTACTATGGTGGTTTCAGAAGAGGTGTTGAAGTTATGGGATGAAGTACTGAAGGACAAGCCATGTAAAGCCGAATTTCTTTCCATTGCAATGGAAAGATTTATCCGGGAATTGCAGGACGGGAATGTGGTAATTCAGTTTTCTTTCGATGTTTTTCAGTGAAGAGGGAGTAGTAACACTACTCCAAGCTTGAGGTTGAGAAATTAGAAGGATACTTTCGGAAGGATTAAGAGAAGGTTGAACGGATATGCATGAAAAGAAAGGAGTGTTAACATGCGTCAGGATAATTTTTCTTATAGAGTGGCAGAGGCTTGCTTTTATGAAGTGATGAGAGTGATTAAAGGTTCCACATCGAATTGGTCGATAGCAAGAGAAGGAAATGCTTTGATTCGTCCGGAAAGGACGCCGGATAATTATGAGATTATTCCTCATCACAAGGGGTTGAATCCGATGAACATCGGAATAGAGGATCGTGGTAAGGCTATTGCAGCGTATCATAAGGCAGTGACTGGCAGAAGTGCAAGGATGAATGGGCAGGAGAAGCAACTTTCAAAAGCGGTCGGTTTGATTGTTTCTTTACCGAGAACTTATCTTACGATAGATTATGGTCTTACGGAAGCGGAATATGCTGCGATTGCACATAAGATAGAACGTGATGGAAAGGAAGAACCAAATTCATATTACTATAAGTCTGCGATGAAAAAGATTCAAGACTACAGGTATAGCGAAGAAGAGAAAAAGATGATACGAGAGTTTTTTGAAGCTGCATTCGAGTCGTGGTTGATTGTTGCCGGCATACGTTGTCAGGATGTACTGTTTGCAGTGGTACATATGGACGAATCCTTTCCTCATCTTCACATCATGGCACTACCAACCTTTATAAAAGAGAATGGTGAAGTAACATTTTCGGCAGATAAGTATAATTATAAAAGAACACACTATTACGACACGCTTCACACTAAAATGATACAAGAGATGGCTCAACGTGGTATCGACGCTAGTGGACTTGTGAACGGAGTTACTAAGGGGAAAGGTTTCCGTCCGGCAGATTTTTCGAAAGAACAGAGAGAAGAAGGCGTGAGACAGGCGCGGGAACTTTCGATATTAAATCGGCAAAAAGAAGCGGTGCTTCAGGCTGTGGAAGCTACAGAGGTGGATTTGATGATACAACAAAATGCGTGTATGGGAATGACCGAGAGTGTGGAACTGCTGGAGGAACAGAGGTTAGAGGCTAAGAATAATCAAGAAAAGCTGTTGTCGGAGAATGAGACTCTTGCGAATGAGATTGAGTCAAAGAAGTCGGAACTTGCAATGGTGGACGGTGAAATCGTTATGGGACAAAAAGAACTTTCAGAAATTGCGAGAAAGCGCTCTGAGATGCTGGGGATAACGGAAAAGGAATTAAAGAAGTACCGGAAGGAACTCCAGAGAATACAGAAGACAGGTGACAGACCGAATATAACACAGTATGAATATGAGCGCCTGTTGAATACTGTAAGGATTCGTGAAGAACTTGCCCAGGAGAGAGAAAAGCTGGAAGAAGATAGAAAGAATATTGACCGGATAGTTGCAGAGCGGGCGCGAGAAATGTTTCCGGAAGAACTGAAACAGGCAAAAAAGGACAAGGAGTATTGTGATTTTTGGCTTCCGAAGGCGGAGATTCTGGATACTTGTGAAAATGAACTGGCAAGACGGATGGACTTACTTATTGAACGGGAGAAAGAGGTCACGCAACGCGAAGGAGCATTGGAAGAAGTTGTAGAAGTCCGTGCACAGATTCTTTTACGGGAGATGAAAGAGAAGTTCTTTAAAATGGTGGTTGACGCGATTATAAAACTGAAAAATGCAATTACAAAAGTTCTTGGGGACATTTTGGCTTTTGAAATCAGGGAAAGAGTGAATGGGGCTATAAATCAGGAGATTGACCGGTTCGTAGAAAATCTGGATGGTATGTGTCACGAGAAAGCTGATGGAACAGAAGGAATCGCGCCGGAAGAATGGGATATCGTGGATGAGGAGTAGGGGAATAGTGGTTTAAACAAGGAAACGGGCTCGATGGAGTCCGTTTCCTTGTTGGTTCAAGTGACATCGAAGAGCGTTTTCTCACAGAACCGAGGTGCGAAATATATTCCACATAATGTATGTGTAACAAATAAACACAGATTCCAGAAAGGAGACAAGAATTATGAGTATGCAGGATTTAAACAGGAACAAACAGAATCAAACCAGATTCGAAGAATTGATGAGACAGGTTAATCGTGAAGGTAAAGAAGAATTGTTGAAGTATATAAAAGAAGAAACAGACTTCTTTACAGCACCGGCATCTACAAATTTTCACTTGGCATGTGAAGGAGGATTATTGCAGCATAGTCTGAATGTTTATGACTGCCTTATGCTGAAAAAGCAGAATCCGGTGTGGGAACCGATATTAAGAGATGTACCACAAGAAAGTCTTATTATAGTATCACTTTTGCATGACCTGTGTAAGGCAAACTTCTATGTAAAAGGAACAAAGAACGTAAAGACATATGATCCGGAAAAGGTGGCTGCTGCAGAGAAATGGCAGGTGAAGCATGATGCGCAGGGAGATTTTATTTGGGAAACCGTGCCGGGGTATCGCATTGAAGATAGTTTACCGCTGGGGCATGGAGAGAAGAGTGTCATCATGACTCTTGCTTACATGAACTTAACGGAGGAGGAGCAACTTGCGATTCGTTGGCACATGGCGTTCTCGGAAGAAAAGTCCACATATAGTTCGGTGGGGAAAGCAATCGAGTTATATCCTATAGTGCTAAGTTTACATGAGGCTGACGTAGAGGCTTCAAAGCTGTTCGAGGACGTTTCCGGAAATAAGTACTTTGCCGAGATGGTGACACAGCTTGTTCGCGTACAGAAACGTGAAGAATGTGCCCCGGTTCATGATACAGTGGTTGATGATGATGAGTTTCCGTTTCATTAGTAATAGGAACCTGTGGGAGTGAGATTTATTAAATTTTTTTGGAAGGGACATGATTATTACAGAAGATGGTCATGTCCTTTTCGAGACTAAAGAGAAATAGTAATAGAAAAATGACATCCGTGAGAATTATCGAGAGGACAATATATAGTAGGGTGAAAAAATCCAGCCGAAAAAGAGTGACATTCCGGAGAAATTTACTTGCCCCACAATCATAGTAGAATACTTGGGAAAGGAGAGGAGTGCTATGGAGAACATTCCTACAGACGATATTCCGGTATGGCAGCGGTACACTTTGACGATTGAAGAGGCGGCCCGGTATTACCATATCGGAGAGGGCAAGCTTAGAAGTATCGTTGCAGAGCATCAGACGGAAGATTTTTATCTTGCGATTGGAAATCGTGTGCTTTTGAAGAGGGTGCTTTTTGAAAATTTCTTGAATGTGGCGACGGTGCTGTAGTAAAAAGTTTTGTGAATTAGTGGTGGAAAGAGACAATGGTCTGTGGTATGATTAATATGTGGACTTATTTCTCTTTCCATCCCAATGGAAAGGAGAGAATATGAGCGAGAAGAGGAAAGACACTCAAGGACGTGTTTTACGTAATGGCGAGGTGCAGCTGGCTGACGGACGGTATCGTTTTAAGTACACTGATTCCGACGGTAAGGAAAAGTATGTGTATAGTTGGAGATTAAGGGAGACGGACCCTATGCCGGATACAAAACGGAAGGATTTGTCGTTACGTGAAAAGGAAAAACAGATTGAGCGTGCCCAGTTTGAAGGACTTGTACCTAACGGCGGAAATCTTACGGTATTGAAGCTGGTGGAACAGTATATATCTACCAAAGTAGGGGTGAGGCAGTCTACACGTACCGGTTATCAGACTGTAATTAATATTTTGAAGCAGGATGCTTTTGGCAGTTTGCGTATCGACAAAGTTAAGACAGTAGACGCAAAAGCGTGGCTTATAAAGTTACAAGCGGAAGGTAGGGGCTACAGTTCGATACATTCGATTCGAGGAGTCCTTAGGCCTGCGTTTGAGACGGCTTATCAAGATGATCTTATCAGAAAGAATCCGTTTCAGTTCGAGTTGGCGACCGTTGTTGTGAATGACAGCGTGACAAGGGATGCGATTACAAGAAATCAAGAAAAGGCTCTTTTGCGGTTTATTGAAGAGGATAAGCACTTTTGCAGGTATTATGATGTGATTTACATTATTCTTAACACAGGCCTTCGTATCTCCGAATTTTGCGGGTTGAGAATAAAGGATATCGAGTTTAAGGAAAAGCGTATTAACGTTGATCATCAGCTGTTGCGCCATTCGGATATGAGGTATGAGGTTTTGGAACCGAAGACCGAGAGTGGAAAACGCTATGTTCCGATGACAAAAGAAGTGGCAGAGTGTTTTAAAAGAATCATTGCCAAACGCAAGAAAGTGGCGAAAGAGCCTGTGATAGACGGGTACAGCGGATTCCTTTGTCTGGATAAGAACGGAATGCCTATGGTTGCACTACACTGGGAGAAGTACATGCAGCATATCAGGGAAAAGTATAATAAGATATACAAAGAGGAGCTACCTTGTATTACCCCTCATGTTTGTAGGCATACGTATTGTTCCAAGATGGCGAAGTCGGGAATGAATCCTAAGACGTTACAGTATATTATGGGACATTCGGATATCAGTGTTACTTTAAATACTTATACACATTTGAAGTATGAGGATGTGGAAGCGGAAGCAGATAGGGTGACGAACAATCCGGATGACAATTCGTTTGATGTTTCCGGATGGATTGGAGATTTTAAGCCGAGGAAGCGCTAAAAAAGTAAGGTGTATAAAAAAGTGGGTGACACCTTTTTGTACACCTTTTGCCCGGAAAAACATAAAACAATATAAGGAAATATGAAAAAATACTTGGAAATATGAACGGATTATAAAAAGATAAAAAACGCCGGAAAGCGGCATAAATAAAGGAGTTTGATTGAAATGATAAGGATACTGTTTGTATGCCACGGTAATATCTGTCGTTCCACCATGGCCGAGAGTGTCATGACTCATTTGGTAAGACAAGCTCATTTAGAGCATATGTTTGAAATTAATTCTGCGGCTACCAGCCGCGAAGAAATCGGCAATTCGCCCCATTACGGGACCGTGAATGAACTGCGGTATCGCGGGGTGCCGGTGGTGCCTCACCGGGCGGTGCAGATGACCAAGGCAGATTATGAGTATTATGATTATTTAATCGGCATGGATACGGCCAATATTCGCAATATGAACCGTATTGCCGACGGAGACCCGGATGGGAAGATTTATAAGCTGCTTTCCTTTGCCGGGGAGAGTTTTGATGTGGCGGACCCGTGGTATACCGGGGATTTTGCGACCACGTATCGTGATGTATTAAAGGGCTGTCAGGCGTTGCTTACACAGCTGATGGAGCAGGAATAAAGCGAGGGCAACCGACAAGAGCCAAGAGATATAAGATAAATGAACCAGGAGAAGGGAGTAACAAAATGATTTGTAAAAAGTGTGGGAGCCATGTGGCGAAGGGTGAGAGGTATTGTAAGAATTGCGGTAACGGTGTGGGGATGAGCGATATGGCGTATCGTGTCATCAATGAGGTGAAAAAGGCGGTTACCGGTAAGGATGACTGCATTATGAAGACCTTTGCGGCGATTTTGGCCGGCGGTCATATTTTGATTGAAGATGTGCCGGGTGTGGGAAAGACGACGCTGGTTCTGGCTTTCTCTAAGGCACTGTCCTTAGAGAATCACAGGATGCAGTTTACGCCGGATGTTATGCCGGCGGACATTCTCGGCTTTAATATGTATCAAAAGGCAACCGGACAGTTTGAGTATTATCCGGGAGCCATTATGTGCAATTTGTTTTTGGCGGATGAGATTAATCGTACCTCTCCGAAAACACAGTCGGCACTTTTGGAGGTAATGGAAGAGGGAATGGTGACGGTGGACGGCGTGAGCCGGAAGGTGCCGGAGCCGTTTGTGGTAATGGCAACCCAGAATCCCAAGGGCAGTGCCGGTACCCAGCTTTTGCCGGAGTCTCAGTTGGACCGTTTTATGATTTGTATGAGTATGGGATATCCGGGGCTTTTCGATGAAGTGGAGATTCTGAAAGGAAAAAGCGGCTCCGACCGGGAAGAGGTCCGTCCGGTGTTAAGCAGGGAACAATTGCTGCAGGTAAAGGAGCAGGTGGATGCGGTGCAGGTCAGTGATATGCTGTATACCTATGTGGCCACCTTGTCGGCGAAAACGAGAGAGCATGCGTATATTGATTTGGGACTCAGCCCGAGAGGCTCCATAGCGACAATACGTATGGCAAAGGCCTGGGCGTATCTGCAGGGCAGAGATTATGTTTTGCCGGAGGATGTGGTAAGTATTTTCCTTGACGTGGCAAAGCATCGTATTGTGTTGAATACAAAGGCCAGAGTGGCGCATGTAACGGAAGCGGGAGTATTGGAGGAGGTTTTGGCGCAGACAAAGCAGCCGGCATCCTATATGAAGAGGGACGAGTATCGTGGGTAGTTTTATCGGATTGGGAGTCAGTACCGGTATTACGTGGTATCTGGCAATGATGTATGAGAATACGTCGCTTATGTTGCTTGTGTATTTGCAGGCGGCCCTTTTTGTGTTGGCTTTTTTTACGGTATGGTACCGGAAGTTTACGATGTCCGTGTCGATTTCGGTTCCGGTAGAAATTGCGGAGCCGGAGAAAGAGTGTCTGGTAAAACTTGTAACGAAGAATAAAGGCTTCCTTCCGATGATGCGGATGAAAGTGTTGCTTGTAACGGAGGATTTGTGTACCGGTGTCAGAAAAAAGGCATGGGTAAAGCTTGCCCATATTCCGAGAGGAGAGGGAAGCTTTGTACGTATGGTTTCCTTTTCGGGGACAGGCACTTACCGGTTGCGTCCGAAAAAAGTGCGAGTATACGATTTTACCGGCATGTTTTCGGGAAAGAAACGAGGCAAAGCCGAGGCCCATATTCAGGTGATGCCGAGGCTTCATGATATTCCGGTGCGGTTAAGCCAGACGGTACGGAATTTTTACGGAGAGGCGGACGTTTATGACGAACATACACCGGGGCACGACAACAGTGAGCTGTTTTCGGTGCGGGAGTATCGGAAGGGTGACCGGTTGCAGAATATTCATTGGAAGCTGACGGCAAAGCAGGATGATTTGATGGTGAAGGAGCATTCTTTGCCGAAGGCGTGTCCTGTGGTGCTGTTTCTCGGGTTTTACACGAAAAAGAAGAGAAGAAAGCCGGAGCGAATGCTTGCATTTTTGGAGACGGCAGCAAGTCTGTCCTTTTCCATGATGGATGCCGCGTGTCCCCATTATGTGGTTTGGTATGATGAAACGGAACAGGATATTGTACGTCACAGAGTAGATACAGAGGAGAGTTTTTTTCTCTTTCTAAGGATTCTGATGGGGATTCGTTGGAGAGAGCCGAAGGAGGATATGCAGGTGCGGTACCGGGTGAAATACCGGATGGAGCCTTATGTCTGGGCCTTGTCGCTGGATGAACAGATGGTATTGAAGAGAGCGGATGAGCCTGTGGCGAAGCTTTCCGTAAAGGAGCTTACAAAGTCTTTGGAACAGACGGACCTAGTATTATAGAAAAGGGTGGAATGAATGAAACGAAAAAGGGAGATACGGTGGAGTGCATCCGCCGGTGCACAACAATGGAATAGGTCTTTGCCGGGAGAGTTGTCTCTCTTTTTGTTGTGCATGCTTTTGTTTTTCGGGGCAGCCTGCGGGATGCTGCAAAGTGTGTTTGAATGGGAGATAGTAACGGCAGGGATACTGCTTCGGGTGGCTGTTGTTACGCTTTTGGTGAGCCTTTCTGTGGAAGCGACATGGTTATTGAAGCCTTTTGCGGGAAAGCTTGTACGGGGCAGCATCGGTGTTGGCGGTTTGTTCGGCTTTTTTGCGTATTTGTGGAAGACGGAGGCTGGACAGGCAACTCTTGACGGTCTGTATGCGGTGGCAAATGTTTATCTGAACCGGTGGAATGCGTATTTTAATACGTCCCTTCGATGTGCTACGGGAGATTTTGACGAAATCCTTACGGCACTGGAGTTTGGCCTGACTTTTCTTTGTTTTGTGTTTGTGTGGTGGGCAAGAGTATCGAAAAGAGCCTGGTTGCCGGTATTGGTTCCGGGAATTGTGTTGCTGGCGGAATTGCTGGTGGGCTTGGCTCCGGAGGGGCTCAGTTTGCTTGCGGCGGCAGTTGGCGTGTTTTCGGTAAATGCAACAGGATACGGTCGGCCGGAGTTTGCGGCGGCACCGGATAAATACGGAACTGCACGGGGGAACGGAAGGGGACGATACTTTTTCTGGATATTTGTGTGTGCCGGTGTGTTTCTTCTTTGTGCAGGAGTCAGAACCGTGGGAATGGGTTCGGCTGCAAGTACCGTAGAAAACGGAAAAAACAAGCTGGAACAAAAAAACAAAGAAATACTGCAGGACATAACCGACTGGACCGGATGGCAGGAGGTCAATGTTGCCAAGTCTGTGGAAAAGGCGATTGAGGAGTTTTTGCATAAAAAGGAGATAGAGACAAAAAGCAGGCCGGAGTCTAATTTTGCCCGCCTGGATAACAGTACGCCGGAGTATGAAGAAGTGGCGGTGTTGAGAATTGCAATGGATAAGAAGCCGAAATACGGTGCTTATTTGATTGGGTTTTACGCTGGCAACTATGATGACGGGGTATGGGATACGGATGTAGAGGCCTTTGAGAAGGCTTGTAAAAAGGCCGGGTTTGATCCCGAGACGGTTTCCAAAGAGATTCTTTCCCTGGCACCGAACCGAGTGGCGGCGTACTACGGAAAGGAGAACTTGTCCGATTTTTCCTGGCGGGGAATCGGAGGAACCATCCAGTACGCCAAGGCAAATTTAATCAAGACCTTTCTTCCGTACTTTGTGGAAGTGACCGATGTAAAAATTCGAACGGAAGGTGATGCCCGGTATGTGAAGGAGAAAGGGACCACCAAAGCGGAGTTTACCCTTTGGAATTATGATGTGGACGGAATCATTGCCATTGTGTTCCGTGAAGAAAATACGGATAAGCCCCGGACGAAGGAAGCCTGGGAATTGTGGTACGAGGAATATGTAAAGGACCACTATCTTACGGTGCCGAAAGGGATGAAGCAGGTAGAAAAGGTGGCGGAGGAGGTTCGTAATTCGGAAAAGAACTTCTTCAGCATTGAAGGAAGGAACTCGTTGAATTTTGACCGCTTGAATAAGGCCTATCAGGTGGCAGAGTGGATGCGGAAAAATACGTCCTACAGTCTGGAATTGCCGGAGTTGCCGAAGGGCAGTGATCCGGTGGAGTATTTTCTTGGGACAAGTAGGCAGGGTTATTGTATGCACTATGCCAGCGCTTCCGTTATGATTTTGAGGGAGTTGGGTGTACCTGCAAGGTATGTGTCCGGTTACGTGGCCGGAAACTACTGGCAGGACGGAACCACCATGAAATTCGAGGCGGTGGTAAAGGACAGTGCCGCCCATGCCTGGGTAGAAATTTATCTGGAAGGCTTCGGCTGGATTCCGATAGAGGTGACTGCAGGGTACAGTGTGTCGCCGACGAGAGAAATTGTATATGAGCAGACGGAAACCGGTAATTATCAAGTGGTTCAGAAGGAGTGGATCAGCGGAAGCAATCCGGGCTTTGGAGATGTTGTACCGTTTATTACGCCGAAGCCGACAGCTACGCCGGCACCGACAGCCACACCGTCTCCGGAAGAGAGTGATACGGACTCGAAGAAGGACGAAGAAGACAGTAGTATATCTCAGGTGGGCGGTGCCGAGGGACCGGGAGCACCAGGGGACGAGAAAACGTCGGATGAGAATCAGGAGGATAAGCAGTCGGAGGGAAATGAGAAGGATACGAAAGCGGACGGGATGGCGTTGAAGCGTACCGGGAAGTTCTTGGTTTCATTGCTTGGTTGTACGGCGGCAATTTGCCTATTGTTTGTGTTACTTTCTGCATGCGGTGTATTCCGAAAAATAGGCTGTGTGGCAGAGGAACGAAGGCTTTTGAAGCGGAAATCCTTTGCAGGAAACCGGCAGCGGATCAAGATTTGGAACCGGATGCTGTACCGGAAGCTTTACGCAAAGGGAAGCCTTCGGAAAAAGCATGTCTGGGATGAAGAATATGAGGCAGTACTGAAAAAGAGCTGTGAGATGCTTCTTCCGGAGGAACTGGAGCGGTATATGTATCTGGTAAAGGCAGCGGCATTTTCGAAGCATGAGTTTACGGAGGAGGAAGCAGCCTTTTGTAAGCAGGTGTATCACCGGATTTTGTATGCATCGAAAAAAGTTGAGTCGAAGCCGGAAAATGCAAACCGGTAAAGGCAACAGAACCAAGAGAACGTGAGTGAGAAAGGTTAGGGCGCAGGAAAATCCTGCGCCTTTTTCCATGTATCTCCTATGGACTTTCGTTGGGCTTTTGTGTTAGGATATGGGCGTGGCGGGGACCCGTACCATATAGGGGAATGTGTAACAGGATGGAGAGTCAGAAAGGAGAAACTTATGAGAAAAGCAGGCGTATGTGCAATTGCGGCAGCGCTGTTAATTGCAACAGGAGGCGTATCGGAAGCGCAGGCAGCGGTGATTTCGGTAAACGGAAACAAATTAAACTGCGGTACCGTAGAAGAATTAAAGGACAAGTTACTTCAGATGAACGGCTGCGAGAATATTCGCGACTTGCTTTCCAAGTGGAATTGTGGCAATCTGCCGGAGATAGAATTGCCGGAGCAGCCGGAGGCACCGGAGGAGAATTTACCGGAGCAGCCGGGTACGCCGGAAGTCGAGCAACCGGATGTGAATGTACCGAATCAGCCGGTTGTGCCGGAAATTCCGGAAGAAACACCTGAGGTAACACCGGAGGTACAGGATCAGGCTTATGCGTATGGTCTCAGAATTACGGAATTGGTAAATGAACATCGCAAGGCGGCGGGACTTTCGCCGGTGACCTATTCCGCAAAAATCAGTAAGGCGGCACAGGTGCGTGCCGTAGAAATCGAGAAATCCTTTTCTCATACCAGACCGGACGGAAGATATTTTTCCACCGTGTTTGCGGAGCATGGAATTTCTTACCGTTACTCCGGTGAGAATATTGCATGGGGACAGAAGTCTCCGGAAGAGGTAGTAGCCGCATGGATGAATTCTGCCGGACACAGAGCGAATATTATGAACGCTAAGTTTACGGAGCTCGGTGTCGGCTACCGACAGAATGCCCGCGGAGTAAACTACTTCACCCAGTTGTTTATATACTAATAGGATAGGGCTTCGAATCGGAAGCACAGAGACCGTCTTTTCGGAATACACTGTAGTGTATGAGTGAAAAGGCGGTCTTTTTTATGCGAAAAAAGAATCAGGAAGGGAAATTCAAGGTCAGAAAGTCGGAGAACCGGATTTTGGTGGCCTTTCTTTTAAATTTAGTTTTTACCGTTGTAGAGATATTCGGTAGTGTGTTGACGGGAAGTGTTACGATTTTGTCGGATGCGGTACATGATTTCGGAGATTGCATTGCACTGGCGGTGGCATGGCGGATGGAAAAGCTTTCGAAGAGGCCGGCAAACGAGCGGTATCACTTCGGTTACCGGCGGTTTTCTGTGGTTGCCGGATTGGTAAACAATTTGATTCTTTTAGCGGGCGGTGTGGTGTTAATAACGGCGTCCGTACAGCGTTTTTTTCATCCCAGAATGATTGACGGCAGGGGGATGCTGGTGTTTGCGGTGTTCGGTATTCTGGTAAACGGAGCAGCAATGCTGTTGACCGCAAAGGGAAGGAACATTAATGAGAAGACGATCAGCATGCATATGCTGGAAGATGTATTAACCTGGGTAACCGTATTTTGTGTGGGTGTGATTATGTGCTTTTATGAGCTGCCTGCATTGGATTCTTTGTTATCTATCGGAATGACCTTTGTGATATTTGCGGGAGTGTTCCGAAATCTGAAAAAAATCACCGCTATTATTACCGTTCGTTCTCCGTTGGAGGCGGGAGAGTACCGGGAACTGAGGGGACAGATTGACCGGCTGAACGAAGTGGGGGTGTTGGAGGAATTGCGCTTGTTTACCATGGACGGGGAGGATAAGAATGCAGAGGTCTGCCTGGTTATTTACGAAGAGCTTGGGACAGAGGATATGATGCAGTTGTTATCCGGGGTGCAAATGTGTTGTACGGGGGCCGGCATCGGACATACGGTCATCCAGGTGCGATATGAGGGAAGTGTAACGGGAGAAAATGAGAGTTAAGATCCCGTATTAATTTCGTTTTTTTGGTGCTTTTGGAATTGAAATTTTTGCTAAAATCGTGTATAGTAGATGCTATGGATATTGTAAGCGTTTACATAAACACGTTGCGGATGTATGCCGGGGAACAGAGGCGAAAAGCATCCGGAAAGGAGAAGGATATGAGTAACGGAGGACCGAAAGCACCGAAGGACCCGGTAAAGAAGCGTCCGAGTATTTTTTTATTGTATGATAAGACGATAGAAGCCTACGGAAAACCGGAGGGCGGCAGCCTCAGTCCGCTGTTTTTGGATAACGGCAGACTGGCAAATTATGCGAAAACCATCGGAAGAGTAGAGGATGAGGCTCTTTTAGAACTTTTAAAATCTTCCGACGGCTTTAAGAAGCTGGTACATTCCGTAGGCGTAGCCGTGACCTGTGAAAATACCACACAGGAGGCGGAGTTTGTATTACATATGTATGGGAAGACCGACATGTACAAGAGCGGAACGAGACATGTGACCAAGGTAGTGACCAACGGCTCCGAAGTGGAGGTCCCGCTGTCTGAGATTACCTGGAGCGAGGATGATTTCTGTGTCGGTCAGTTTGTATTTGAATTCCCGGCAAATTGGGAAGTGGCAACCATCAGTGTGCGCTTGTATCTGAACGACGGTTATACTGCACCGGAGTTTATTCCGGATGCGCCGGTGGATTTTGACAGTCCGGCATACAAGGAGATGATTGCGAAGTCTTTTGTATCTTTGGGAAATAATGTCCGTTTAAAGCGTGCCATTGAAAAGGCAAAAGCAGGCGAGGACGTAACCATTGCATTTATCGGCGGTTCCATTACAGAGGGCGCGGGAGCAACTCCGAGCCAGAAGACCTGTTATTCCAAGGTGGCATACGACCGGTTCTGTGCACGGTTCGGCAAGGGCGACAATATACATTACACCAAGGCCGGCGTGGGCGGTACTTCTTCGGAGCTGGGTATGATTCGATATGAAAGAGATATTCTCGGCAGAGGGGATAAGCCGGATATCGTAGTTGTAGAGTTTGCGGTTAATGATGAGGGCGATGAGACGAAGGGAGATTGCTACGAGACCTTAGTTCGTAAGATTTTGTTCTCGGACAATGCCCCGGCGGTGATTTTGCTGTTCTCTGTATTCGAGAGCGATTGGAACCTGCAGGAGCGTTTATCTCCGGTAGGTGTACGCTACGATTTGCCGATGGTAAGTACGAGAGATTCCGTGGTGGAGCAGTTTTATCTTCCGGCAGACGGCGGACGTATTATTTCCAAGAACCGTTTCTTCTACGATATTTATCATCCGACCAGTGACGGTCACCGTATTATGGCGGATGGTCTGGATTATTTGTTTGCAAAGGCGGACGAGAGCCCGGCGGGTGTGGAGCCGGATTATCAAGCACTGGAAACGGTGTTTGCGCCGGAGTTTGTAAATGTACGCCTGCTTGACCGTTTGGACGGCTTTGACGGTGCGGAGATTTCCTGCGGAGCTTTTACGGAGTCCGATAAAGATTTGCATTATGTAGAGATGAATTTGGACAACTTCCGCACGCCGATGTTCCCGAATAACTGGACCGCCACGGGAGAGACCGGAGACGAGCCGTTTGTGCTTAAGATTAAGAGCCCGTACTTGCTGGTAATTACAAAGGATACCGGAAGTCAGGAATTCGGCAAGGCGGATATTTATGTGGACGGAGAATTTGCATTGACAGCAGATCCGCATGCGGTAGGCTGGACCCACAGTACGGCCCAGATTGCGTACCGCGGCAAAGAAAATACCGTACATACGGTGGAGATTCGAAAGAATCCGGAAACAAAGGATAAGAAGTTTACGATTCTGGGCTTCGGCTATGAGGCTCCGACAGAGTAACTGCTTATAGAGAAGGAATGTAGAAAGGATTTAATGAGATGAAAAAGAAAGTATTGATTCTTGCTGCATGTGTGACAGCGTTGGCACTTGCGGCATGTAACAAGCCGACGACCGCAGAGCCGGAGGCAACCCCGACGGTGGCTGTAGAAGCAACCGCAACGCCGGAACCGACCGCAACGCCGGAACCGACTGCGACTCCGAAGCCGACCGCAACCCCGAAGCCGACTTCAACTCCGAAGCCGACCCAAGATCCAAACTGGTATGAGAATATGTTGGCAGATTCCGTAATGTCTACCGGTAACAATGCACGTTTAAAGAAGGTGCTTGAGAAGGCCAGAAACGGTGAAACCGTAAATATTGCAACCTTGGGCGGTTCCATTACCGAGGGCGGTAACGCAAGCCCGATGAGTAAGGGATATGCATATTTGTTTGCACAGGCTTTCAAGGAGACCTACGGTGTAAACGGCGGCGAGAATATTAACTATGTAAATGCGGGTCTCAGCGGCACCCCGTCTTCTCTCGGTGTGATTCGTTTTCAGCGAGATGTTGTGGATGCATTGGGCGCGGAGCCGGATTTGTTCTTAATCGAGTTTGAGGTAAACGACTACGGTGAAGTTACCAAAGGCCGCGGTTACGAGAGTATGGTATACGATGTACTTTCCCAGAATAACGATGCTGCGGTTATTATGATTTTTGCGGTAAGAGACGATATGTGGAATGTACAGAACGAGCATATTCCGATTGCAAATCATTACGATATCCCGGTTGTTTGCGTAAAGGACGGTATTAATCCGGCGATTACCAAGAAGTACATGACCAAGAACAAGTTCTATGCGGATTCCTATCATCCGAACAACTACGGTCATACCGTAATGTGTGACTTCATTATGGAGCTTCTTCGTCAGGTAGACGCAGAGGAGCCGGACGAGATGAACGAGATTCCGGAAACGGCTGTAAAGGGCAGAGATTTCTCCGGTATGGAGATGATTACCTCTAAGTCCGAGGATGTAACGATTGAACTCGGTGCATTTACCCAGACGGATGCTACCGGTCAGGGATTCCAGGTAAAGGGCGGTCATTCCTTCCCGGATAACTGGAAGAAGGATGCTGCGGCAGGTAATGAGCCGTTTAAGATGACGCTGACCTGTAAGAATCTGTTGCTGAACTGCAAGCAGGGAGGTAACGAGTGCGGTAACGCAGACGTTTACGTGGACGGTGAAAAGGTAATGACCGTAAACGGTGCCGGCGGTTGGGGGAACTCCAATGTGGTTCTTCTCATCGATGAGAAGGAGGCTGCGGAGCATACCGTAGAAATTCGTATGGCAGACGGTCAGGAAAACAAGACCTTTACCATTTACGCTTTCGGTTATACGAAGTAAGCAATAAATCTGAGGGCGTAATGCCCGAGGAATGTATTTGTAAGACAATAAAAAGGCTGTTGATTTACGACAGAGTGCGTAAGTCAACAGCCTTATTTTACGATTCTTCTATTTTGTGCAACTCCCATACATGAATGTTAATCGGAACAACCTCGGAGCCACAGTAGTCACAGAACTTGCGGCCTAAATCCGAAATAGCGGCACCGCAGTGAGGACATTCGGTGCTGTAACCGTTGGTATAGCCGTATTCCGCAGCGTCCTGGACGTACATCATGTGGGTGTTGTAACGGGCCTGTACTTTGGTAGTACCGGTCATATATTGGACGCCGGACTGGAAAATGACTACGCAGGTGCCGGATTTCTTGGTATAATCCTTAATTGCGGTACGGTGAATCCGGATGCTCGCAAATTTCTTTTCTAGGGATAAATATTTTTTCAGATGCTCTTCCGCGATACCTTGCAATTCCGCAAGGTTGAGCTCAGGGAAATCTTTCTGGATGGTGGGAGCGTATACCGCGGTCATGCCGGAAACGGATTTCGGGGTGTTGGCTACCTCTTCGTTCCGTGTTTCGATTAATTCTTTTATGTCGTCCGTACCGAATAAATCGTTCATAGTGTTTTTTGCTTTTCTATAAAAATAAAAAATGGTACAAACCAGTAATATGATAGCAATGCTACCGATCAGCAACAGAATGCCGAGTACAAGTCCCATGATGACCTCCCTATGTGTGTAGCTTTTGTCGAAAAAAATCTTTATGGAGAGTATAACAGAAAATCCGACGAATTGCACGCTTTTTTTACGTAAAAATAACAGGGTGAAATATTGACACTGATTTAAAAATCGTGTAGACTAGACTTTATGTGATGGAGGTTTTTGTATGAGTCTGTTAGACCTGTTTTTGATTGCTGTGGGACTTTCTATGGATGCCTTTGCCGTGGCGATTTGCAAAGGGCTTTCCGTGAAGAAGGTAACGTTAAAGCACGGTGTTATCGTTGGTTTATATTTTGGAGGATTTCAGGCAGGAATGCCGCTTCTGGGATATTTGTTAGGCAGTAGCTTTGCTAAATACATAGAGGCCTTTGATCACTGGGTTGCTTTTGTTCTCTTGGGAATTATCGGATTCAATATGATTCGGGAATCCAGAGAGAAGGAGGAAGAGTTGAATTCTTCCTTTGGTTTTAAGGCAATGCTTCCTATGGCGGTAGCCACCAGTATTGATGCGTTGGCGGTCGGTGTATCTTTTGCGTTTATGCGGGTGCAGATAGGCTGGGCGGTGGCCTTTATCGGAGTGATTACCTTTACACTGTCGGCTATCGGTGTAAAAATTGGCAATCACTTCGGAATAAAATATAAGTCGAAGGCAGAGTTGTTCGGCGGAATTGTTTTGATTTTGCTCGGAACGAAGATTTTGTTGGAGCATTTGGGAATTTTGTAGTAAAGAAGAGAGGGCAAACGAGATGAAAATCGGATTTGACAATGACAAATATTTAAAAATGCAGTCTGAGTACATTATGAAGCGTATCGAGAAGTTCGGCGATAAGCTTTATTTGGAGTTCGGCGGAAAGCTTTTGGATGATTATCACGCATCCAGAGTGTTGCCGGGCTTTGAGCCGGACAGTAAATTAAAGATGCTTCTGAAACTTGCGGATCAGGCGGAAGTGATTATTGTCATTGGTGCGGATTCGATCGAACAGAATAAAAAGCGCGAGGACTTAGGAATTACCTATGATGAAGATGTAGTGCGTCTTGTGGAAGGGTATCGTGACTGCGGTTTGTATGTGGGAAGCGTGGTTGTGACCAAATATGCGGGACAGGCTGCTGCGGATCTATTTAAGGAGAAGTTAGAGAAGAAGGGAATTAAAGTGTACCGTCACTATGTCATTGAGGGGTATCCGACCAATGTTTCCCAGATTGTCAGCGATGAGGGCTTTGGAAAGAACGATTACATTGAGACAAGCCGCCCGCTTGTGGTGGTAACCGCACCGGGACCGGGCAGTGGTAAGATGGCGACCTGTCTTTCTCAATTGTATCATGAAAATAAGAGGGGAATCAAGGCGGGGTATGCGAAGTTTGAGACCTTCCCAATCTGGAATCTGCCGTTAAAGCATCCGGTAAATTTAGCATACGAGGCAGCTACGGCGGATTTGAACGATGTGAATATGATTGACCCGTTCCATTTGGAGGCATACGGTGAGACTACGGTAAATTATAACCGTGATATCGAGATTTTCCCGGTACTTAATGCGGTGTTTGACGAGATTTACGGAGAAAATTTGTATAAGTCTCCGACGGATATGGGCGTAAATATGGTAGGAAACTGTATTATCGATGATGAGGTTTGTTGCCAGGCTTCCAAAATGGAAGTGATTCGCCGGTATTATCGTGCGTTGAACAAGCTGGCAAAGGGCGATGATACGGAGAATGAAGTTTATAAAATCGAACTTTTGATGAAGCAGGCAAAGGTTACAACGGATGACCGTGCGGTTACGGTTGCGGCAAAGAAGCGCGCAGAGTCTCTGGGCGTTGCTACGGCGGCGATTGAACTGGCGGACGGAACCGTTATTACCTCAAAGACTTCGGATTTACTCGGTGCATCTGCCGCATTATTGTTAAATGCCTTAAAATATCTGGCAGGAGTGGACCATGATACACACTTGATTTCTCCAAGGGCAATTGAGCCGATTCAGGATTTAAAGGTAGGGTATCTCGGCAGCAAGAATCCGCGCCTGCATACGGATGAAGTGTTGATCGCACTGGCGATTTCCGCAATGGATGATGAAAATGCCCGTTTGGCTATGAGTAAGCTTCCGGAACTTCAGGGCTGTCAGGTGCATACGTCGGTTATGCTTTCCGAGGTAGATCTTCGGATATTCAAGAAATTAGGTGTGGACTTGACTTGTGAACCGATTTTGAAAAAGGGAAGATAGGGAATCAGAGTTCCGCAAATTATTGCGGAACTCTTTGTTCTTTGCTTTACATTTGTCGGAAAATGAGGTATACTTAAAATGGATGTGTAGAACATAGAACGACGGAGGTGAGTGCCATGAAATTAAGAAAGTACATCGGGACGTTTGCCGGTGTTTGTGCTCTGGCTTTGTTTGCCGGTTGTTACGAACCTTTGGATATTACGGACAGAGAGATGGATATGGTGGCGGAGTATGCCGCCGATGTTTTGGTAAAGCATGGTACAAAGGCAACGGATACGTTACTGAACCGGCAAGAGCAGGAAGAAGCTTTTGCGGCTCTGGCAACGCCGACGCCCCGTCCGACTCTTGCGCCGTCTAAGACTGACAATAATCCGTCAACAAATCAGTCTCAGGGCGGAGAACAGGGGGATAAGGCAACAGCAACCCCGAAGCCGACCGCGACGCCGGTAGCGGACAATTCCGAGCTGACGATGCAGGATTTGACCGAATTAATCGGAAGAGACGACTTCTTTTTTGAATATACGGGCTGCGAAACCACCATGTTGTATCAGGGCTCCGGAGATTTGTTCGCGGCAGCGGGAGAAGGAAAGCAGTTGGTGGTGCTGAAGTTTAAGGTAACCAATCAGACGAATACGGGAGCCACCTTGGTGTTAAATAAGGGAGCCTCTAAGGAGTTTGTTTATACACTTCGTATCGGGAACAGAACCATACGACCGAGCCTGACCTTGTTGAATGAAGATTTTTATACTTCATATGAAACCACGTATGCGGCAGGAGAGACTAAGAACTGTGTGCTCGTGTTTGAGTGTGGTAAGGATGTTGTACTTGAGAATGCGATTCTGAGCGTTTTACGTGATGTGGAAGGTAACGAAGATTCGGTTTTGATTAAAGTGAAGTAAGTGCAAGAAAATTTTTAAAAATGTCGGAAAATGTTTGATTTTTTGATTGATTTGAAGTATAATATAACCATAATATACGCTATAAGTAGCAGCCAGGAACGGAGGTAGCATATATGGAAACGGGTATTTTATTAGAAAGCGGAACAAATGAATTGGAAATCTTAGAGTTCCGTGTAGGTAATAACTTTTACGGAATTAATGTGGCGAAGGTTAGAGAGATTCTTCCTTACAAGGAACCGACGCCGATTCCGAACGCACATCCTTGTATCGAAGGCATTTTTATGCCGCGTGATGAGATTATTACCATTGTGGATTTGGCAAAGCATCTGAATATGCCGGCATCCGGTAGCGGCAAGGATATGTATATCGTTACGAATTTTAACAAATTGAACATCGGTTTTCACGTACATAGTGTAGTCGGTATTTCCCGTGTGTCCTGGGCAAAGATTTCTAAGCCTGATGCGACCTTAAACGGAAACGGTACCGGCATTGCTACCGGTATTATTAAACTTGAAGGTAAATTAATTGTAATTCTTGATTTTGAGAAAATTATTTCCGATATCAGTCCTGAGACCGGGCTTAAGGTTTCGGAGATTGACCAGTTGGGACCGAGACAGAGAAATGCGACTCCGATTTTAATTGCGGAGGATTCTGCTTTGTTAGGAAAATTAATCAGCGAAAGTTTGATTAAGGCCGGTTATACGAATCTGACCATGGCCATGAACGGTCAGGAGGCTTGGGATAAGTTAAACGAGTATAGGGCAGAAGGAATTCTGGATCAGAAGGTTCGTTTGATTATTACCGATATCGAGATGCCGCAGATGGACGGTCATCGTTTAACGAAGTTGGTGAAGGATTCCTCGGCATTTTCTCATATTCCGGTGGTGATTTTCTCTTCTCTTGTAAATGATGAGATGAGAAAGAAGGGTGAAGCTCTCGGTGCGGATGCACAGCTTTCTAAGCCGGAAATCGGTCATTTGGTAGAGGCAATTGACGGGATTTTGTGGAAGTAAATCGTATCTGAAAGGTGCAGTATATGGCAAAATGCAAAAGTTGTGGCACAGATATCCAGGATGGAGCGGAGTACTGTGCGGATTGTTTAAGCAAATTGAATACTGCGAAAACTTCGGAATCATATCTGGATAGTTTACTTAGTGCAGTTATGACAGAAGAACCGGAACGAAGGGAGATTGTTTTTCCGAAAAGGGAAGCAAGCTCTCTTGTTTCCGTGCCTGAAGATAAGAAGGTTGATAAGAAGACGGATGATTTTCCGATGGAGGACGTATTCGGAACCTTTTTTGATGGGGATACGGAGCTCCCGGATTTAAAGAATTATAGTATTTTCGGGGATGTGGATGAAAGTACGGTAGACCGTATGCTGGCGGAGGATTTGGAGGAGCCGGTATGGGAAGAGGATGAAGCGACAGAAGCGTATTCGGATTTTTCCGGGGATAAGAAAGAAGTAGTGGAAGAAACGGATATTTTTGCGGATTTTGCTATGTTTGATGATGCACAGGAGAACTTATTTGAAGATGCATCCGAAGAAGAGGAAGAGGTTTCGACAGCCGAGGTGGGAGATATTACGGACCTGTTCGGCATGCTGGAGGATGAACGGGGCGAGGATGCGCCGAAGGATATAGAGATGGTCGAGCCGATGGTAATATCGGCGGAAGATTTGGATGCCGCGGCAGATACGTTCAGTGGTATTGTAGAAGCTTCGGAAGAGGATGTACTGGCGAGTGAATTCGGAGATATTGCGGATTTGTTCGGAGGCATGGAGGATGTTCCGGATAATTCTTCAGAGGAGCCGGTTGCAGCCTTCGGAGATTTTGCTGACTTGTTTGCTGAGGGTGATGTGGTTCAGGATAAGGATCCGGCACCGTCTGTTTCTGCTCCGGATACAATGAATGATTTTGCCGACTTGTTCGGTGATGGTATGTTTGAGTTTGGTGCCGAGCCGGAAGAGCTGCTTTCTGATGGGGAGGAGCCGGTTGCAGTGGCACCGGTGATTGCTCCGGATACCTCGGAGCCGAAGGAGATGTCCTCCGGTAAGAAGGAAAAGAAGGGAAAGGGTCGTCTTGTTGCATTGTACCATAAGTTGTTTGATAATGTGGCAGTTGATCCTTCGAAGA
This sequence comes from uncultured Lachnospiraceae bacterium, assembly GCA_964545045.1. Taxonomy (GTDB): domain Bacteria; phylum Bacillota; class Clostridia; order Lachnospirales; family Lachnospiraceae; genus SIG307. The sequence continues at coordinate 24,862 of CAZJEN010000009.1, forward strand.
TAAAACAGCCTCCGACAAAGGAAGAATTAGAAGCACAGAAGAAAGCAAAGCAGGAAGCGAAAGAGCGTTCCAAAGAAGAAAAAGAGGCACTGCTTGCCGAGAAGAAGGCACAGGAAAAGCAGGTAAAACTGGAGAAGCAACGTGTAAAGAAGGAAGCAAAGGCGGAGAAGAAAGCCAAGAAAATGGAAGAGGCGAAGCTTTTGCTGGAAGAGATGGAGAGGACTCGCATCAATCGCGCGGGTGCTTCAATTGTTTTCATTTTCTTTGCAATGATTGCGGTTGTGATTATTGTGGGGACCAGTATTTTTTCCTATTCCCTCAGTATTAAAAATGCGGAATATGAGTTTAACCGGGATGAGTATACATTGGCGTATAATGAAATCTACGGTTTAGAGATTAAGGATGAAGACATTTTGTTGTATGACCGTATTATGACTGTTATGTATGTACAAAAGCAGTTGAATTCCTATAATAATTATTATGAAATGAATGATAAGCCGAAGGCGTTGGATTCTCTGTTAAAGGGATTACAGCGTTATGAAAAATACATTGAGCTTGCGGTGAAACTGGATGTAGATACGGATCTGGATTCGGTTCGTAAGAAGATACTTGAGAAGGTGACTTCGAACTTTATGTTGACCGAACAGGAGGCAATGGAGATTATTCAGTCCGAATCCCAGGCAGAGTATAGCAAGAAGGTTTATGATGCCGTGGATGCGTTACCGTAGGCGGTCTTTGGTTAGATTTTGAATGTATTGTGCGGTTGTCGGGGCTTGGCCCCGACAATTGTTGCTTAACGCAGCCCGCTCAGGGCGGTGAATATTGTAAGTGTTTTAGGAGGAACCATGATAGCAATTATTGATTATGATGCCGGTAATTTAAAAAGTGTGGAAAAGGCATTGATTAAGGTGGGAGCGGAGCCGGTTGTAACCAGAGATGCTTCTGTGATTTTGCAGGCGGATAAAGTGATTTTGCCGGGAGTAGGTGCTTTTGGAGAAGCAATGGAGAAGTTAGAAAGTTTTGGTCTGGTAGACACCATTCATAAGGTGGTGGAGAAAGGAACGCCGTTTTTAGGTATTTGTCTCGGTTTGCAGTTGTTGTTTGAATATAGTGAGGAAAAGGAAGGCTGTAAAGGACTTTCCCTGTTAAAGGGCGGAATTAAGCGTATTCCGGATGCTCCGGGACTTAAGGTGCCGCATATGGGCTGGAATTCCTTAACGGTGACAGAGAATGCGAAATTGTTCAAAAATCTTCTGGCAGATCCGTATGTTTATTTTGTACACTCTTACTATTTGCAGGCGGAAGAGCCTGAAATCGTAGCAGCCACCGCAGAATACGGAGTTAAGGTGCATGCTTCGGTAGAAAAGGATAATATTTTTGCCTGTCAGTTCCATCCGGAAAAGAGCGGTGAAGTGGGATTGACTATTTTGAAAAATTTTGTAGAGCTGTAAGGAGAGAATGATGTTTACAAAGCGTATTATTCCGTGTCTGGATGTACATAACGGCAGAGTGGTAAAAGGGATTAATTTCGTGAACTTAAGAGATGCAGGAGATCCGGTAGAGGTCGGTGCAGCGTATGACGCAGCAGGTGCCGATGAGCTGGTATTTTTGGATATTACCGCATCCTCCGATGCGCGTGCCATTAAGTTAGATATGGTTCGTCGTGTGGCAGAGCGTGTGTTTATTCCGTTTACCGTAGGTGGTGGTATCCGTACTGTGGACGATTTTAAGGAGATTTTGCGTGAGGGTGCAGATAAGATTGCGGTAAATACCGCAGCAATTTTAAATCCGCGTCTCATTGCGGATGCAGCGGACAAATTCGGCAGCCAGTGTGTGGTTGTGGCAATCGATGCCAAGAGAAGAGAAGACGGTTCCGGTTGGAATATTTATAAAAACGGCGGCCGTGTGGATATGGGCATTGATGCGATAGAATGGGCGGTGCAGGCTCATAAGCTGGGTGCGGGAGAATTTCTTGTAACCAGTATGGATAAGGATGGCACCAAGGACGGATATGATTTGGAATTGACCAGACAGATTGCAGAAGCGGTATCCGTTCCGGTAATTGCGTCCGGCGGTGCAGGGACAAAGGCGCATTTTTACGATGCGTTGACGGAGGGCAAGGCAGATGCTGCCCTGGCTGCTTCCCTGTTCCACTATAAGGAATTGGAAATCAATGAAGTAAAAGAGTATCTTCGCGGCAGGGGAGTCAGTGTACGCTTATAAAGGGCGTATAAGTGGTTTTGTAAAACGCCGGAAATTGTTCTGAAGAAAGAAAACGCCTGTCCTTAGGGGCAGGTGTTTTTTGAGCGAATGCGGTTTTAAATATCGTGCATACCCGTTAGTTAACGGCAAAGGATCAGCAAAATTGGTTGGCTTCGGAGTCATAATGATAGTCGATAGCTTCTAATTTGGAGGTGATATCTTCCGGGGAACAGCTGTTGGTGGCGCAAAATTCCGCAAGGCTTGTATAGTTGTCGCGTAACTGGGTATTGATATAACTTAACAGAATAATCGGGTCTTTCGGTAAATTCATAGGAGCTCCTTTCTGTGAATCGATCGTCTGAGAGATGTATGTCCATTGATTGGGATGCGGCTAAATTGTAGCATAGGTTAACGAAAATGTAAAGTGGGTGCAAAGGAATACGGATAGTGGGAGTGACAGCAGGATTTATTAAGAGGCAAAAGTCAAAAGAGACTTTTTAGAAAGGACGAGACCGGGATGGAACTGGCAGGAATACTTACAAATCAAGTGGTAGTAATGTTTTTATTATTGGCGACCGGAATGCTTTTATATAAAATTGGGATGATTAATGACGAGGGAAATCGTCAGATGGCCGGCGTGGTATTGTATGTGGTGGCTCCGCTGTTGATTTTGGATACCTATAGTATGGAATACGATGCCACCATTACCGGGAATATGTTGTTGGGCTTTTTGTTGTCGGCAATCAGTATTATCATCGGGATTCTTGTGTCCTATGGCCTGAAGCCGGGAAGCAGAAAGGAAAGCTTTCCTACGGAACGGTTTACCGTGATTTTTACAAATTGCGGTTTTATGGGGATCCCGTTGGCACAGGCGGTGTTCGGAAATATCGGAGTCATTTACTGCACTACGTATATTACCATGTTTAATTTGTTTGTATGGACCTACGGCCTGGCTCTTATGCGCGGAAAAGGTGGAGAAAAAAGAAGCTTTAAAGAAAAACTGAAACCGTTTCTGACACCGACTATGTTTTGTATCGTAATCGGCCTACTGGTGTATTTTTTACGAATCCCGATGCCGAAGCAGCTGAAGTCGGCAATCGGCTATATTTCTTCCATGAATACGCCTCTTGCCATGATTGTTTCCGGAATTTATATTGCCCAGGGAGATTTGCTGGGTGCGCTTCGGGAAGGAAGAGTATATGCAGTCAGTGCCATGAAATGTCTGGCGGTGCCGTTTATTATGATTTTTGTTTTGCTGTTTTTGCCTTTTGACGATAAACTGAAGACGACAATTTTGATTTTGTCTGCGTGCCCGAGCGGTGCCAACGGAATGTTGTTTGCCAACCGGTTCGGAGGGGATACCAAAACCGCTTCCAACGTGTTCACGGTAACTACGATTGCAAGCATTCTCTGCATTCCTGCAATGGTATTGTTGTATGGTTGGATTGCGGATATGATACCGGGGGTGTTTTGACAGAAAAATCGTTAATTGTTCGAAATATTTAAACTTTTAATTTTTTGTTGACAAATCCGGAGAAAGGGTGTATAGTATGAGAGTACCAAGCAGAGAGCACGGTACCTCATAAGAAATGCGCAAGTGGCTCAGTGGTGGAGTATCGCCTTGCCAAGGCGAGGGTCGCGGGTTCGAATCCCGTCTTGCGCTCTCTGAAAAAGAAAGAATCGTATCAATGATACGGTTCTTTCTTTTTTTTCGGAGCACATCCGTGCTCCGAAGGATTTTTGTGCTACCGTATAAAATTTGTCCAAAGTCTGCGTTCTTTTTCCGGGAGAGCCACTCCGGTTGCTTCGCCGGCTTCCAGGTTGCGGAGGAGGTAGGTCATGTTTTCGGCAAGGACGCGCATGGTCTGGAGACCTTCTTCGTCTTTGCGGACATCCTCCGGCGTAAAGCCGTGTACCATGTTCCAATACTGAGAGCCTACAACGGTCATGTTGGAAATGGTGAAGTATTTGTAAAGGCGGTCAAGAGCGGCACTGGAGCCGGCACGGCGGCAGGAGACAACAGCAGCGGCTAATTTGCCCCTCATATGACGGCTGCCGCTGTAGAAGAGGCGGTCAAGAAAAGCACAGAGCTGACCGGCAGGTCCGGCATAGTATACCGGGGAGCCTATAACGATACCGTCGTATTCGTCGATTTTTGCAAGTAACTCGTTTACTTTGTCGTTGAATACACAGGCACCGGTGCTACCGCATTTGCCGCAGGCAATGCAACCGGCAATGGGCTGTTTCCCTAAATATAGAAAATCAGAAGCGATACCGTTCTTCTCTAAGGTGTCGGCAATTTCTTTTAATGCGGTGTAAGTACAACCGTGTTCATTGGGACTTCCGTTTAATAACAATATTTTTTTCTTCATAAGCTCTCCTTTATATATAATTCTTGCGGTTGGTGTGTATACATTTAAGGGATATACGTGAATAGTATATCATAATTTTAAGAAAAATGCAATTGCGAGGTCTTATCATTTGTATAAAAAAAGGAGGAATATGGCATAGAATTGTGCTTTCATTTTTTTACGGATTGTACTATAATGGAAAGTGCAGGAGGAGCGGGATATGGTGACTTCAAAAAGAATCCGGCTTGCTACCGTAGAGGATGCGGAAGCAATTTTGGATATTTATAAAACGTATATAGAAAATACCAGAGTTACCTTTGAAATAGAGGTGCCTTCGGTAGAGGCGTTTCGGGAACGGATGGGGCGTATTATGGCTCATTTTCCTTGGATTGTGTGTGAAATCGATGGGAAGATAGCAGGCTATGCCTATGGCTCCAAGCACGGAGAACGGGCAGCCTATCGCTGGTCGGCGGATTTGTCGGTGTATATTCATGAGAATTATCACCGGTACGGTTTGGGAACTGCGCTGTACACGGCGTTGTTGGAGTTGTTGCGGAAGCAGGGATATTTTACCGTTTACGCGGGAGTGTCTACGCCGAATCCGAAGAGTGAGGCGTTTCATACGGCCTTCGGGTTTCGGAATCTGGGAGAGTTTAAGAATGCGGGGTACAAGCTGGGAGGCTGGTGCGGCGTTTCATGGTATGAGCTGGTATTAAATGAATATGTGGCTGAACCGGAGGAAACAATATCCATCGGTCGCTTGGAACTAAGAGAGAGCTTGGATGGGATTTTTACAAAGGCAGAACAGTTGATTTGTTTGAAATAAGTATAGATGATTTTGAGTACATACGGAAGGAACGGATAGGATGTCTAAAAAGAAAAGAAAGCAGAATGTGAATAAGGCAGGGGCGGGACATTCCGAAACCCCGGCGGTTTTGAAGGCGGAAACGGCAGTACAGGAGATGATACAAACTCCCGAGATTAAGGAAATACAGGAGAGAAAAGAAGTGACAGCATCCGCAACTGCGCAGGAGAATGTTGTGGGAGAGACCGCGCCCAAGGGGATATTTGTAAAGGTGTTGTTCGGCGGAGTTGTTGTTGCAGCAATCGTATTTCTGGCGATTTGCTTACATAAGACTTCCGGAAAATTGCAGGCGGTGCAGACCATGTCCGGTACTTTGCAGACGGATTTAAAGAATGCGGAAGCAAAATTGGACGAGCTTTTGAAGCGGGAAGAAACGATTCTGAAGCAGTTGCAGGAAGAGAAGAAAGCAGAAGAGGACAGTACCGCGGAAGATTTAGAGTCGAAAGGACCTGAAATCGATAAAAAGCCGAGAGTTACGCCGGAGCCGGAACGATACACGGTTTGTATCGATGCGGGACACGGAGCACACGATACGGGAGCGACGTTGGAAGCGGAAGACGGCACCGTGCGTTATGAGAAGGATGATAATTTACGGTTGGCGCAGCTTGTAAGGGACGAGTTGGAGTCCTATGGGATAAAGGTATTGATGACCCGTGATGACGATTCGTTTTTAGAGTTGTATGACAGGACCTTGTTGGCCAATTCCATGGATGTAGAGGCATTGATTTCTTTTCACAGAAATGCGTACTATGAAAACGGTAAAATGAATGATCGGGTAGGTGGAGTTGAAATATGGATCCACAACAGCAGACCGACGGAGGCCAGACAGTTGGCAAACCGGATGCTGGATGCGATTTTGGATGTGGGAGGAATGAAGGATCGTGGTGTGCGGTATGGCTCTATGACGGATGTTGAGGAGAATTATGCAATTAACCGGCGTGCTGCCATGACAAGTATGATCGTTGAGATGGGCTTTATTTCCAATGCGGAAGATAATGCGGCATTGGATGCTAACGGAGAGGCCTATGCGAAAGTAATTGCGAAGGAAATTTATGACTGGCTTGTACAGTAAGGAGAATGTACTATGGCAGGAAAGAGAAGAAAGCGTAAAATGCGTAATACCGTGGTTGTTGGTTTTGCAATAATTACGTTAGTAGTTGCGGGTGTTTTATTGCTTGTGTTGATGAACAAAGGAAAAACGGACAGCGAAAGCGGAAAAGGTGAAAAAGTACCGGGACAGACTGCGACCGGCTTTCCGGAGATTACGGCAACACCTGAAATAACCGAGCCTCCGGAACCGACCGCAACCCCGGAACCGACACCGACTCTTACCCCGGAGCCGACGACGACTCCGGTATTGGAAAAATTGTATTTTCCTTCTTCGGAAAGTATTCCTGTGATCAGTGTGAAAACCGAAGAGGAGCAACCGATTATTTCCAGAGACATTTATGTGAATTGTGAAGTGACGGTAGGCAATGTGGACGTTGCTTATGATATGCGGAATGTGAAGGCGGGCATCCGTGTACGGGGAAACTCCAGCGCTTATTACGGAGACGAAGAAAAGGTTTTAAAGTATCAGGTCCCTTATCGGATTAAGTTTGAGAAGAAGTGCAATCTGTTAGGACTGAATGACGGAGCGGAGTTCAAAAGCTGGGTATTGCTCCGGGGAGATGAGGGACTGATTCGGGACAGTATTGCATTCCGGTTCGGAAGGCTGTTTTTGGGTGAACGCTATTATTGTTCGGATGCAAGGTTGGTGCACCTTTATGTGAATGATGTGTTTAAGGGCGTTTATTTGTTGTGTGAGCAGTCCCAGGTCAATAAGAACAGGATTGAAATCAATGAACCGGCATCCTATGAGACCGGAATCAATGTAGGGTATTTATTGGAAATCGACAATGCTGCGGATGCGGACGAGCACCCATTTTTCCGAATGAACTATGACAATGTGAAGCTGACGGATGTGCATGGGGTAACCCAGCAGATTACCTATGCCAATTATTCCATAAAGTCGGAGGTGACATCAAAGGAGCAGGAGAAGTTTATTTCCTCATATATGAAGAATATGTTCCGTCTTGTGTATGAAGCCTGTGAAAATCAAAATTATCTCATGTTTGATGAGAATTATCAGCTGGTACCGGCAAGCTATGACAATACGAAGGATACCATAGAGGCGGTAATCGACACGGACTCTTTTGTGGCGATGTACATGGTGTTTGAGATTATGCGGGACAGAGACCAGGGAGAGGGAAGTTTTTACATGTGTGTGGATTTTTCGGAAAACAGTAAGTATCCGAGGCTGACTTTTCTGTGTCCGTGGGATTTTGACTGGACCTGTCAGGGGGAAGCAACAGGCCGGTATTATGCGGCGGGCTTTGATGACCCGGACTTTGTGAAAAAGTACGGAGACCGTTCTAATCCGTGGTTTATCATGCTGGCAAAGGAAGAATGGTTTATGGAAATGGTACGGGAGCAATGGAGCTCCCTGCAAAAGGACAGCCTGATTTATGAATGTATTGAAGAAGAACGCCGGTATTTGGAGACCTATGAGGCGGATTTGAACCGTAAAGAAAGTCATGCCACGAAATCAGCCAAAACTATTTTGAATTGGATTGAAAAGCGTGTAAAGTGGCTGGACGAGGAGTGGATTCGTTAGAAGGTACGAAAGAGCGTTTTTCTTGCACTTTAGATGCGTGTGTGGTAAGATAAAGTGGAATACGGCAAAGCTGTTTAACGCCGGCTTTGCGCATTGAAAGAAGAGAATTTGATAAAGGAGTAAACGACATGAGCGTAAAGTTTCATCTTCCGGGACTTCGGGCGAATTTCCCGATTAATATGTTGTTGGTAAACATGATGAAGACCTATCCGGAGTATTTCAGAGAAGGGATTGAAATTGGTTCCTTTTTCGGGGAGTTTCCGACTTCCAAGTGGAACGGCGGCAGATTCTGCGGCGGCGATCAGTGTAATGCGGAGTATATCCGCCAGGTAATTAAGGCGGTAAATGCGGAAGGAATCCCGGTTCGTTTTACATATACCAATCCGCTCATTACGGAGGAGGATTTGGCGGATCCGTATTGTAATTTCTGTCTTCTTGAAGCAAACAACGGCATGAATGAGGTAATTGTGGTTTCTCCGCTTTTGGAGGAGTATATTCGTGAGTGTTATCCGGACTTTAAGATTACCAGTTCTACCTGTAAGGAAATCAGAGATATTGACGGGGTAAATGCGGAGCTTGAGAAAAATTATAATCTGGTGGTGTTGGATTACAATCTGAACAATCAGTTCGAGCTTTTGGAGCAGATTCAGAAAAAGGATAAGTGCGAGCTTTTGGTCAATGCCTGCTGTGTGCCGAATTGTCCGAGAAGAGGAGAGCATTATCGTTTCCTTGCAAAGCAGGAGGAGATAGCGTTGCAGAATCGAGAGCTTCCGGCAAACAAGCAGAAGACCATTCCGAGTTGGTATTGCGAGTACGGTGAGAATACGTCTTTGTATGTTTCTAAGAATTATGTAACACACATTTCTCCGGATGATATTTGGGAAAAGTATGTACCGATGGGCTTCAATCAGTTTAAGTTGGAGGGAAGAACGGCAAATCTGTTCTTGTTGATTGATACATATGCATATTACTTTGCAAAGCCGGAATATCGGGATGAGATGCGATTTGTATTAACGACGAACTTACAGTCCAATAAGATTATTACGGTTAACAAGCCGAGAAAAGAGGTTTGGCCGTAAACGGGAGGTCGTGACGGATGCGGATACGTTATTGTGCGGCAGCGCTTTTGTGCGTAGCTGTATCGGCTTTTGCGGGATGTAATGATGCAAAGGAGCATTTTGAGAGCGGAGAGGAAGCTTTTCTGGCAGAAGATTATGAAACCGCTCTTACTGAGTTTTCCAAAGCACTGGACGAAAATCCGAATAAGGCCGAGTATTATATTGAGCAGGGACATACCTATATTGCATTGGAACGGTATGAGGAAGCAAGAGCGGCTCTGGAATCTGCGATTGTGGAACAGAATCTGGATCTGACCAGAAAGAATAATAAACGCGCATGGCGCGCTATCGGCATTTCCTATTATGAAGAAGGAAATTATGCGGAAGCAAAGCTGTATTTTGAAAAAGCATTGGCGGAAGAATTACTTCCGGAGTTGAATGCGGATATCCGGATGTATTTGGCGGATACGTTGGAATGCGGAGGCGATTACGATAGGGCAATTGCGGTTTACGATGAGTTGTTAAAGGAACAGACGGACTATGCTGCGGGGTATCGTGCCAGAGCGTATATGCGTTATGTGCAGGGAGACTATGAAGCCAGCCTTGCGGATTATGATGAAGCCATTGCACTTACGCCGAATAATTTTGATTTATACTTCGGAAAATATAATGTACTTGAAAAGCTGGGAAGAAAGTCGGAGCAGATGGAATTGCTGCAGGTGATTACCCATATTGAGAGTCCGACACCGGAGGATGCTTACTTTATCGCAAAGGCTCAGTATTTCAGCGGAGCGTATGATGAGGCACTGGTAGGTCTTGCGGCAGCGGCAGCGGACGGTTATGAGGATGTGTATTACTATATCGGTGAGATTTATCACCAGAGGTCCGATTACGGAGAGGCGGTTCACTATTTTAAGCTTTATATTGCCGGAAGCGGAGCGCGGGATGCGGCAGCCTACAATCAGATGGCACTTTGTCTGATGAAGCAGGAACGGTATGCGGATGCGTTGGAAACGGTACGCAGCGGACAGAAGTTATCCGATGCCCTGCACGGGAGACAGCTGTTGTTTAACGAGGTTGTCATTTTAGAAAGAACGGGAGAGTACAATGCAGCTTATGAAAGAGCGGTAGAGTACAGAAATCGTTACCCGGAGGATACGAAGATTAAACGAGAATTAGAGTTTCTTGCTTCCAGGGTACGGGAAGAATCATGAGGTAGATATGATTGAGAATAAAGAAGAAAAGGAACGTGTTATTTTAGTCGGAGTTTGTGTGTCCGACGGAGATGATACGGAAGTGTCTTTAAAAGAGCTGGCAGAGCTTGTAAAAACAGCGGGAGCCGAAACGGTGGAAGTGATGATTCAGAACCGTGAATCGGTCCATCCGGGCACCTATGTAGGCAAAGGAAAAATCGAAGAAATTGCTACGATGCTGGCGTTGCATGACGCAGACGGTATTGTGTGTGACGATGAGTTGTCTCCTGCCCAGATGAAGAATTTGGAGGATGCGCTGCAGTGTAAGGTCATGGACCGTACCATGGTTATTCTTGATATTTTTGCCCAGCATGCACGGACCGGTGAGGGTAAGCTCCAGGTTGAACTGGCTCAGTTAAAATATCGCGCGACGCGATTAATCGGCAGCTACAGTGCTATGTCGCGTATTGGCGGCGGTGCGGCGGGAGCTTCCGGCGGTATCGGAACGAGAGGTCCGGGTGAGAAGAAGCTGGAGATGGACCGCCGATTGATTAAGGCGAGGATTGCTCAGTTAAACAGAGAATTGGAGCAGGTAAAAAAGAACAGAGAGGTTGCACGCTCCATGCGTGAGAGGAATCGTACACCGGTCATTGCCATTGTCGGGTATACCAATGCGGGAAAATCCACGCTTTTAAATACGTTAACAGATGCCGGAGTGTTGGAGGAGAACAAGCTGTTTGCTACGTTGGATACAACGACGAGAGTGCTTAAGCTTGAAAGCGGGGAACAGGTGCTTTTAACCGATACGGTCGGTTTTATCCGTAAGCTTCCGCACCATTTGATTGATGCATTCCGTTCTACATTAGAAGAGGCAAAATATGCGGATATGATACTACATGTTGTGGATGCCTCCAATCCGGATATGGACGGTCAGATGCACATTGTATATGAAACGTTGCGAAATCTCGGAGTAAAGGATAAACCGATCATTACAGCGTTTAATAAGCAGGATTTGGTGACAGAGCCGGAGGCATGCAGAGATTTAAAAGCAGACAAGGTCGTGAAAATCAGCGCAAAGCAAGGTAACGGGTTGCCGGAGCTTCTGGATGTGATTGCGGACCTGCTTCGGGAAAGCAAGGTATATGTAGAGAAGGTTATTTCCTATGCCGAGGGAAACAAGCTGGCACTCATTCGTAAGTACGGAGAGCTTTTATCGGAGGAGTATGTGGCGGAAGGGACTGCCATAAAGGCGTATGTGCCGAAGGATCTGTACGGTCAGCTGTTTGGGAATGATTAGGCATTGACAGGGTAAGGAAATGCGGGAAACAGGCGTCATTTCGGTCGAAAAGTAAATAGGACTTTAGTCCTATCTTTTGGAAATGAACCACTATATCTAGAAAAAGATTTTTAAAAAATTTCTAGATATGGTGGTTTTTCTCTTGACTACCACAACAGTTAATGGTAATATTATGAGTGTAGCGAAAAGACATTTCGCTTAAGGTACGAGAGAGAAGAAATGTTACGAAGGGAGATATAAGCATGATTAATGTAGTAAAACGAGACGGTGAGATTGCGGAATTTAATCTCTCCAAAATCAGCGATGCGATTACAAAGGCATTCCATGCAACCAACAAGTCCTATACTGATGAGATTATCAACTTGCTTGCTTTGCGTGTTACCTCCGATTTTCAGGAGAAGGTAAAGGATAATACGGTATCTGTGGAGGATATTCAGGATAGCGTGGAACATGTACTGGAGCACACCGGTTACACCGATGTTGCAAAGGCGTACATCTTATATCGTAAGAACCGTGAAAAGATTCGTAACATGAAGTCCACGATTTTGGACTATAAAGATATTGTAAACAGTTATGTAAAGGAAGAAGACTGGCGCGTAAAGGAGAATTCTACCGTGACCTATTCCGTAGGTGGTTTGATTCTTCATAACTCCGGTGCTATTACCGCAAACTACTGGTTGTCCGAGATTTATGACGAGGAAGTGGCAAATGCACATCGTCAGGCAGACATCCACATTCATGACCTTTCCATGCTTACCGGCTATTGTGCGGGTTGGTCCTTAAAGCAGCTGATTCAGGAAGGTCTTGGCGGTATTCCGGGTAAGATTACCTCTTCTCCGGCAAAGCATCTTTCTACGCTTTGTAACCAGATGGTAAACTTCCTCGGTATTATGCAGAACGAGTGGGCAGGTGCACAGGCATTTTCCTCCTTTGATACCTATCTTGCTCCGTTTGTAAAGATTGACAATCTTTCTTATAAAGAAGTTAAGCAGTGTATTTCCTCCTTCATTTACGGTGTAAATACACCGAGTCGTTGGGGAACTCAGGCACCGTTCTCTAACATTACCTTAGACTGGACGGTTCCGGCTGACCTTGCAAATCTTCCGTGTATCGTAGGCGGCGTTGAGCAGGATTTCACCTACGGTGATTGTAAGAAGGAAATGGATATGGTCAACAAGGCCTTTATCGAGATTATGGTAGAGGGTGATGCCAACGGTCGCGGTTTTCAGTATCCGATTCCGACCTATTCCATTACCAGTGATTTTGACTGGTCCGATACGGAAAACAACCGTTTATTGTTTGAGATGACTTCGAAGTACGGTACTCCGTATTTCTCCAACTATATTAACAGTGATATGGAGCCGAGTGATGTACGTTCCATGTGCTGCCGTCTCCGTCTTGACCTTCGTGAGCTTCGTAAGAAGACCGGCGGTTTCTTCGGTTCCGGTGAGAGTACAGGTTCCATCGGCGTTGTTACCATTAACATGCCGCGTATTGCATATTTGTCCAATAACGAGGAAGAGTTCTATGCCCGTCTTGATCGTATGATGGATATTTCCGCTCGTTCCTTGAAGGTAAAGAGAAGTGTTATTACCAAGCTGTTAAACGAAGGCTTATATCCGTACACCAAGCGTTATCTCGGTACTTTTGAGAATCATTTCTCCACCATCGGTCTTCTCGGTATGAACGAGGCAGGCCTTAACGCAAAGTGGATCGGTAAGGATATGACCAGTGAGGAGTGTCAGGAGTTTACAAAGCGTGTGCTCAATCATATGCGTGAGCGTTTGAGCGATTATCAGGTAGAGTACGGCGATTTGTACAACTTAGAGGCAACGCCGGCAGAGTCCACCAGCTATCGTCTGGCAAAGCATGACAAGAAGAAATATCCGGATATCATTACTGCAGGAAATGCGGGAGATACTCCGTATTATACCAACAGTTCTCACCTGCCGGTTGATTATACTGCAGATTTATTCGATGCATTGGATATTCAGGATGAGTTGCAGACCTTGTACACCTCCGGTACGGTATTCCATGCATTCTTAGGTGAGAAGCTTCCGGATTGGGAGGCTGCGGCAAAGTTGGTTCGTACCATTGCAAAGAACTACAAACTGCCGTACTATTCCTTGTCCCCTACCTATTCCATTTGTAAGACCCACGGTTATCTGACGGGAGAGCAGTGGACCTGTCCGCACTGCGGTGCAAAGGCAGAGGTTTACTCCAGAATTACCGGTTACTATCGTCCGGTACAGAACTGGAACGAAGGTAAGACCCAGGAGTATAAGAACCGTAAGTTGTACGATTTGGCACAGTCCAGAACGATGGCGGATCCGTTAAATACTGCTACGAACCGTATTACCCTGGACGACGAAATGCATACCCAGATGGAAGAAATTTCCGCACCGGAAAAGAAGGGGGACGGTATGTATCTCTTTACCACAAAGACTTGTCCGAACTGTAAGCTTGCCAAAGAGTTCTTAAAGGATGTTTCTTACGAAATTGTGGATGCGGAGGAGAATACCGCAATGGTGGATACCTATGGAATTATGCAGGCTCCGACCCTTGTAGTAGTCAATAACGGTGAAGTAAAGAAATATGTAAATGCATCCGAAATCAAGGGATACGTACAGGACTTACGCTAAATGGTTATATAATGAATCAGTTTGACTTGAAAAAGAGTTAAAATGCGTGTAAAATAGGAAATGGGGTTGGCGCAGGGGTCGCTTCGCGTCAACCTCATTTTGTAAATTATAACGGGAGAGACAGTATGAAGGAATCCATGGAACGGACTGCGTATTTAATCGGTGAAGACGGTGTGGAACGGTTAGCCGGGAAGCACGTGGCTCTTTTCGGTGTCGGCGGTGTCGGCGGTTACGTTGCGGAGGCATTGGGACGTGCAGGTATCGGTACGATTACTTTGGTTGATAAGGATACCGTCAGTGTGAGTAATATCAATCGTCAAATCATCGCTACCTATGATACGGTAGGACGGTCGAAAACCGAAGTGATGGCAGAACGTTTGCATTCCGTAAATCCGGAGATGCAAGTGGAGTGCAGGGATTGTTTCTTTTTGCCGGATACGGCGGATACATTCGATTTTACGGCATATGATTATGTGGTGGATGCAGTGGATACCGTAACCGCAAAGATTGAATTGATAAAGAGAGCGCAAGAAGCCGGAGTTCCGATTATCAGTTGTATGGGAACCGGAAATAAGTTGGACCCGTCCCGGTTTGAGATTACGGATATTACAAAAACGACCGTTTGTCCGTTAGCCAAGGTAATGCGCCGGGAGTTAAAGAAAAGAGGAATTACAAAGCTTAAGGTTTTGTATTCAAAGGAAGAACCGATTAAGCATGAGGCCGGAGCCGTGCCGGGAAGTATTTCTTTTGTTCCGCCGGTGGCCGGGCTTATGATTGCGGGGGAGGTAATAAAAGATTTGTTGCGAGAGGAGAAATAGCATGGGGAAGATAAAGAGCTTTTTCAAAAAGAAGCAGATGCCGGAAAAGGTACAAGAGCAGGTAAAGAAGGAAATCGAGAAGCAGACGGAAAAGAAAAACGGGAGAGCGCGTCGCTCTTGTTTGTTGGTGGAGGATTTTTTTGAGTCAAGCCGTTTACAGGGCGTTATGGTAATCGGCAATATTCACGGCAGAGTCCGTGTCGGTGATACGATGTACTTATATCAGCAGAACCAGCCGGTGAAGGAAGTAAGTGTGTTGGAAATCGAATTGGGACCGCGAGATGTCATAGAGACTGCCAAGGATTGTCAAGTAGGACTTTGTCTTAATATAGAGAAGGCAGAGGAACTTTCCAGATATGCGGTGCTCAGCAGTGTAAAGCCGTTAGAGGGTGAACAGGCACAGCGGGTCATCGAGAATCAGAGCTTGTTCGGTCTGATGATGGAGTATTCCCGGTTGTATACCAACTCCGTATATATGGATGCGTTGTTGTATGAGCTTTGCTATGCGAAGTTTATTCTCCCACTCTATATGGACAAGCCGCCGGTACCGCAGGCAGACGGAGGAATGGCTTTCGGACAGGATACGTTTGTTGGCTTTCGCCCGGTGAAGAAGGCGGATGATGAGTCACAGTTGGTACTTCCGGCATTTACGGATGAGATAACCACCATGTTGTGGAAGGATGCCTTTCAGGAGGGTCAGCCGAAGCGTTTTGCAACGATGCAGCTTCCGCATTTGTTGATGGAAGTGAGGAAAAAGGATTACGCGGGACTTGTAATCAATGCATTTGGACCGTTGCCGGTATATTTCCCGAAGGAACTTTTGGACCAGGTGGAAAAGTCGGAGGTGTTTTTTGAGCGTTATGTGAAGCCGGGAATGCCGAAGAAGGAAGAAAGTACCACAGAAGCGTAACGGTTTTGGTGCGAAAATTTGGAAATTATTGTGACAAAGATGTTGCAATTTGAAAGGGATTGCGCTATAATAAACGCAATGATGTTGATGAAGACTACGAATCACGGTGCTTTTCAGAGAGTCTGCGGTTGGTGTGAGCGGACAGGCAGAGGATTCTTTCCATCTTCGGAGTCTGGGTGAAAGCCCGGGGAACGCCCCGTACAGCGTACACGAGAGGTCGGGAAAACGACAACGTGGGTGGCAACGCGGATTACACTCCGTCCCATGACAGTAGTCAGGGACGGAGTTTTCTTTTTTCCGAGTTGGCAAAGTGAGCATGAAGCGGATGGTGCGAGCGTAAGATTGCACAAGACGGCGGAAATGCGAACGCGCCCGCGACTGAGCGACAACGTCGCGAAGTTGTGGAGAGCGCGAAGCGCGAGCCAACTCGAGGAATGTCTAAGTTGGCAAAGTGAGCATGATAGTATTTTTAAGGAGGACAGAATATGTTAGATTTAAAGTTTGTGAGAGAGAACCCGGAAATCGTTAAGCAGAATATCCGTAATAAGTTTCAGGATAATAAGCTTCCGCTTGTGGATGAGGTAATTGAGCTGGATAAGGAAGCTCGTGCGACTCAGCAGGAGGCAGATAATCTTCGTGCGGACAGAAAGCGCATTTCCAAGGAAATCGGCGGTTTGATGGCAAAGGGCCTGAAGGAAGAGGCTGAGGCAAAGAAGAAGCAGGTAGAGGAGTTTGCTACTCGTCTTGCGGAGCTTGAGGTAAAGGAAGCCGAGCTTTCCGAGAAGGTGTTAAAGATTATGATGACCATTCCGAACATCATCGATCCGAGCGTACCGATCGGTAAGGATGACAGCGAGAATGTGGAAGTTCAGCGCTACGGTGAGCCGGTGGTACCGGAGTTTGAGATTCCGTATCATACCGACATTATGGAGAAGTTAAACGGTATCGATTTGGACGCAGCAAGAAAGGTTGCGGGTAACGGTTTTTATTACCTGATGGGTGATATCGCAAGACTTCATTCCGCTATTATTTCTTATGCAAGAGATTTCATGATTGACAGAGGATTTACCTATTGCGTACCGCCGTTTATGATTCGTAGTAACGTAGTAACCGGCGTTATGAGCTTTGCGGAAATGGATGCCATGATGTACAAGATTGAGGGTGAGGATTTATACCTCATCGGTACCAGTGAGCACTCCATGATCGGTAAGTATATCGATACGATTTTGCAGGAGGAGAGCCTGCCGCATACCCTGACCAGTTATTCTCCGTGCTTCCGTAAGGAGAAGGGCGCTCACGGTATCGAGGAGCGCGGTGTATACCGTATCCATCAGTTCGAGAAGCAGGAGATGATTGTAGTATGTAAGCCGGAAGATTCTCTGATGTGGTTTGATAAGCTGTGGCAGAATACCGTAGATTTGTTCCGTACGTTAGATATTCCGGTAAGAACCTTAGAGTGTTGTTCCGGTGACCTTGCGGATTTGAAGGTGAAGTCCATTGACGTTGAGGCATGGTCTCCGCGTCAGAAGAAGTACTTCGAGGTAGGTAGTTGTTCCAATCTCGGTGATGCACAGGCACGTCGCTTAAAGATTCGTGTCAACGGTGCGGAGGGCAAGTACTTTGCTCACACCTTAAACAACACCGTAGTAGCTCCGCCGCGTATGTTGATTGCATTCCTTGAGAATAATCTGAACGAGGACGGCAGCATTAATATCCCGAAGGCATTACAGCCGTATATGGGCGGTAAGGAAAAGCTGGAAGTGAAGTAATAGAAAAGAGAAATGGCTTCGCGTTCGCGAGCCATTTCTCTTTTTTACATTCATTCGTTCCGTGCACAACATATAAGGTCTATAAAGAAATGGCTTCCGGATGCGAAGCCATTTCTTTTTGCGTTTCTTATCTTGCGAGTATCTGCGTAATCTCTCCCACATACATGGTATGCATATCACCGTCTTTATAGAACATATCCGCAAGCTTCGGGTCGATGAACTGGTCTGCGGTCATACGGGTGGCGGAAAGCTTTTTGCAGATGAAGACAAGATTTCCTTCATCGATAAACGGAGTAGTATCGCTGTAGTTGACGTTAAAACGTGCACCTGCGATTTTATCCTCGTCTCTGCCGGATACGGTACCCAGGTACTTCAGTGCGGCCATCTGACCCTCGAAAAAGGTAAGGGAGAAGGTGTCGTTTGCATCGATAAACTCTTTGGTGTAGCGGCTGTCACGGACAAAGACGTAAGCCACGTTTTTGCCCCACATAACGCCTAAACCTCCCCAGGAGGCGGTCATGGTATTTGCTTTTTCTTTGTCACCGGCGGTAATTAACATCCACTCCTTACCGATTTTGGTAAACGGATTTAATTCCAACATGTCTGCCGGATACGGTTGAAATGTGTGCATGGAAAACCCTTCTTTCTGTTATGATTTCTCTTATATTCAGTGTACCACAGTTTCTCAAAAATGTGAATGGCGAAAAGAAAAAGAACTGCGTGAGAATACACACAGTTCTTTGAAAATATTGTCGTTTTATTACGAAATGCTATTTTGTGCTTGTATCATCAATCGGTTTTTGGATCAAACAAAGGAGTACAAAGAAACCGACAATCAGAAGAACTCCCAAACCGAGACAGAGCGGCGCACTCTGTACAAAACCTGCAACAATGAAGCAGACAAAGCTTACAAGTGCTACGGTAATTGTATACGGAAGCTGTGTGGACACGTGATTTACGTGAACGCACTGAGCACCGGCGGAAGACATAATGGTCGTATCGCTAATCGGAGAACAGTGGTCACCGCAAACCGCACCTGCGAGGCAAGCGGACATACCGATGTAGAAAATCGGATTGCTTGGATCAAACATATTGCAGACAATCGGAATCAAAATACCGAAGGTGCCCCAGGAAGTTCCGGTAGCAAATGCCAACAGGCAGGCTACAAGGAAGATAACTGCCGGAAGCAAGTTGGTGAAATCTTTGAGGCCGCTGTTCATTACGACTTCAATATATTGATCGGACTGTAACAGGGAAGAAGTAATATTCTTTAATGCGGTTGCAAAGGTCAGAATCGTAATCGCCGGTACCATGGCGGTGAAGCCCTTCGGTACACAATCCATAGCATCCTTAAAGGTAATCAGTTTACGACAAATGAGATATGCCACAATGAGAACGAGAGCGACAATGGCACCCCAAGGAAGGCCGACCGTTGCATCCGTGTTAGAGAAGGCCTCTTTCAATTTGCCTGCGTATGCCGGATCATTGCCAAAGAAGCCACCGTTATAAATCAATGCATATACAGAAATTCCGATAAGAAGAATGATCGGTAACAATAAGTCGGAGACTTTTCCCTTCGAGTGTGATTCTATTTCCATGCCTTCTACGCGTTTTTCGGTGGAGAAGAGGTCACCTTTTTCAATGGCATTTCTTTCGTGTTTCGCCATCGGACCGAAATCACGCTTGGAAAATACAAGTGCAATAATGAAGACAAAGGTCAGAAGGGAATAGAAGTTATATGGGATTGCTTTTAAAAACAGATCGAAACCGTCCATGCCGGTACCTTCCGCATAACTGGATACGGCAGCTGCCCAGGAGCTAATCGGTGCAATCATACAAACCGGAGCTGCGGTAGCATCGATAAGGTAACTGAGCTTTGCACGGGAAACTTTATGGCTGTCGGTCACCGGAAGCATAACAGAACCTACGGTCAGACAGTTAAAATAGTCATCGATGAAGATGAAGATACCAAGTACGAAGGTGGCAAGCTGTGCACCAATACGGGTCTTGATATGGGTTTGCGCCCAACGTCCGAAGGCTGCGCTTCCGCCGGCTTTGTTAATCAATGCAACGATAACACCTAGAATAACCAGAAACAGGAAAATACCTGCGGTATCGGAAACAGCGGCAATGAGACCGTCACTTACCACGTGGTCAACCGCTGTGGTAGCGGAACCGTTGCAGGCAAAAATACTGCCGACTACGATGCCGAGGAATAAAGAAGAATAGACTTCTTTGGTAATCAGAGCCAATGCAATAGCAATGATCGGCGGAACCAGCGACCAGAAGGTGGCCACGGTAGTTGTTCCGGATGCGGTTACGATGATTGCCATCAGAACAGATGCAATCATGGCAAGTAACGCAATCACGGAGGTTGCTTTTTTCTTCATGTAAGGAAGCTCCTTTCTTTTGTGAAAGATAATTTGTAAATTACTTACAAAAATATTATACGAAATGGGGGATATGTTGTCAATGAATTCGAAAAAATTAAAAAAGTAGTTGACAGAAAATAGGATGTAAGTTATACTTGTATTAAGTGATTAGTACAACAACACAATCATACAAAGAAAGGAGCTGGGAGAATGCCATGGGACATCTCATCTGAAAAGAGCGTCTATCTGCAATTGATTGATATTATTAAGCAGAAGATTATGGCCGGTGAGTATCGGCCGGGACAGCGCTTGCCGAGTGTCAGAGAACTGGCGGCGGATGCGGCGGTGAATCCCAATACGATGCAGCGTGCGTTGACAGAGTTGGAGCGGGAAGGGCTTTTATATACCCAACGTACCAACGGGAGATTTGTATCGGAGGATGCAGGAATGATTGAAGGTATTCGTATGTCGGGTGTGGAACAGAAGGCCAGAGATTTTTACCGTGAAATGGTACAGAACGGGCTTTCTGCAGAAGAAATCCGTCGATTGCTTGAAAAAGCGATTGCGGAAGCAGAAGAAAAATAAGGGATCGGCGACTATGCCGGAGAGTGGAGGAATTATGTTTAAAGCAGGTTATGTAGTGGAATGCAAGGGACTTTCCAAAAAGTACAAAGGCCTTTTTGCATTAAAGCAAGTGGATTTGAAGTTGGAGCGAGGGAAAATTATCGGTCTTGTGGGACCGAACGGAAGCGGAAAGACCACGTTGATTAAGCTGATTAACGGTCTTTTGGTGCCGACAGACGGAGAAATACTTATTAACGGTATGGTGCCGGGGCCGGAGACAAAAGCAAGAGTGTCCTATTTGCCGGATAACAATTATTTGAGCAACTGGATGAGTGTAACTCAGATGATTGATTTTTACGGAGACTTTTACAGCGATTTTAATAAGGAAAAGGCCTATGATATGCTTGCCAGCCTTGGTCTTGACCCAAAGCAGAAGTTCAAAACCATGTCTAAGGGTATGAAGGAAAAGGTACAGCTTGTGCTTGTGATGAGTCGTGAGGCGGATTTGTATTGTCTGGATGAGCCGATGGCGGGAGTAGATCCGGCGGCAAGAGATTATATTTTGCGGACGATTATCAGCAACTATGCGGAAGGGGCCACGGTGCTGATTTCCACTCATTTGATTGCGGATGTGGAAAAGGTATTGGATGAGGTAGTATTTATTAAAAAAGGGGAGCTTATCCGACATGCCGGAGTTGAGGAAATCAGAGACCAGTATGACAAGTCGGTGGACGCTTTATTTAGGGAGGAATACAAATGTTAGGAAAATTATTAAAACACGAATGGATAGCAACAGTAAGACGATATGCACTGTTTTATTTGGTATTGGCCGCGGTAACTTTGGTTGCGGCTGTAATGCATGCACTTCCGATAGAGAACGTTGTGTTGGGCTTTTTTGAGGGCACGGTTCTTGTGCTGTATGTAATTGCTGTAATCGGGGTGGTTTTTTGCAGTACTGCAATGGGAGTGATTCGCTTTTATAAGAATATGGTATCCGATGAAGGGTATTTGACCTTTACCTTGCCTGCAAAGGTGGAGGAATTGGTCCTTGCAAAGTTCATTGTAGCGTTTGTCTGGCAGATTATTACTGTAGTACTGAGTGCGGCATCCTTATTCCTGGTATTTGTGCCGGGACATATCGAGATGAGTCAGTTGTCGGCTGTACTTTCCCAGCTGTCCGATCAATTCGGAGTACTGGTTCCGGTATTTGTTTTCATGTTGTTCTTTAGTTTGATGTACCAGATTTTAACTTATTATTTATCCATTGCAATAGGTCAGCTGTTCGGCACCTATAAGATTGTGGGATCCGTAGTTGCGTACTGTGTCATCAGTTTTGTAGTGGAGATGGTATTGATGGCGGTTATGGTAGTAGCAATGTTAATTATCGGCTTTGACAAGGTAGATGCTTTTATGAGCTCCATGAACGGAATGGCAAAGTTTTATCTTTTCAGTACGGGATGGATGATTATAATGGGTGTTGTGGAATACTTTGTAATCTGTCATCTGTTTAAGAAGAAGTTAAATCTTTCTTAAATATTTGAAAAGCCTGTATTGGTAATATTTTCTCGTACTTGTAGTGTTTGTTATTTTATGCTAAACTGAATATACAGGGATGCAGAGGCAGGAGTTCCTGCCTCTGTTTTTTCGCCTGTGAAGGATGTGTGATGGGTTACGGAAAGGATGAGAGTATGAGAAGGTACGAAGTAAGTGATAAATATTTGCGAAGAAAAGCGGCGATATTAGCGCTTGTTGCCGCAGTAGGATTTGTCGGACCGGTAACGGGAGTGCAAGGGACTGTTTTTTCGGTTGGTTCGGAAGTATGTGCATATGCCGGGGAGGATATGTTGGGCTATAAGAATCCGGAAAGGATTATTATAGCTACACCGAACAGTAATAATTATTCTACCACAGCTTCCAAAATCAGTATTTTAGGAGCCTGTGATTACCGGTATCCATTGACGATGAACGGGGAACCGGTGCAGACTACGGAGTTCGGCTTTTTTACCGAATATGTGTCCCTTTCTGTGGGAGAGAATGTATTTTTGTTTGAAAACGGCGATAATGAATATCGTTTGGTAATCAATCGGAAGAAGAAGTCCTCTGGCTCTTCAGGCAGCGGAACGTCTGCAAAATACAAGGCTGTCAGTAATAAAATAGGAGAACTGACACTTCCGTATACCATGCCTTATTCGGCACCGGGGACGGTGAAGATTGACTATTTACCTCTGACGCAGAATACTACCTTCCGTATTGTGGGAGAGTGGGGGAACTATTACAAGCTGCCGGACGGGACCTATGTGCCGAAATCCGCAGTAAAGGTGTATTCCTATAAGATGCCGTCCAATAAGGTGAGTAAGGCAAAGGTAGCGTACGATAAAACAACTCATACGGTAGAAACCACTTTTTCCATGAGAATGGATGCGTTGTATGATGTGCAGATAGACGGCGATACGGTGAAATTTGTCCTTTACGATACGACCTGCGGAGGAAAGGTATCGGTTCCGGACAATCCGTTGGTATCGTCCGTATCAAGAAAGACGGATAGCAACGGACGGGCGGTTTATACTTATCAACTGACCGATGGGGACAAATTATGCGGCTTTGATGTATTTACGAAAAACGGAACTATGACCTTCGTTTTAAAGTATGCCCCGATTTTAAAGCAACAAGGCTCATTGGAAGGGGCGGTCATTTTACTGGATGCGGGACACGGAGGCAGTGATAACGGTACGGTGGGCGCTATGGGAGTTTACGGACCGACAGAAAAGAATGTAAATCTGGATTTAACTTTGCGCGTCAAAAAGGCATTGGAGGAAATGGGAGCAAAGGTAATTACGGTAAGGGAAAAAGATACATATTATACGCTGAATGAACGGGTAGCACTGATCCGTGAGACGAAACCGGATTTGTCCATCTCCATTCACGGAAATGCTATGGGAATTACCTCGGATTATTCATTGTCTTCCGGATTTTTGACCTTCTATTCCTATAACAACATTCAGGATGCGGCAGGAGTAATCAATTCCTCTGTAAATGAAACGATGGAGTATCCGAAGCGAACCATACGGAAAGCAAATCTGTCCTTGACTAGATTGACCGCATGTCCTGCGGTATTATTGGAAACTGCATTTTTAACCCATCCGGAGGACTATGAGTACTTGTTGAAGTCCTCCAACAGAGAAAAGCTTGCCGAAGCTATAGCGAAGGGGGCTAAGGATTATTTGGAGAGTGTGGCTGTTTATGAGCAATCCGTGCGCAAGCATACGGTAAAGCGGGGAGAGACCTTGTCTATCATTGCAAAGAAGTATGGGGTTACGATAGAAGCAATTGTAAAGGCAAATAAGATTTCGAATAAGAATGTGATTCATACCGGAGAAGTCTTTGTGATACCGGCAAAATAAAAGGGATTTTGTCATTTGTGCAGATTTTTGTTAGAAAGCAACCGAAACTTTGTGGAAAGAAACGGTTGCTTTCTTTGTGTAAAAAAAGTATAATGTACGCGTGGTAGTTTCGATGTGTCCCACAGTATGGGATTGGGGAGAGAAACGTTTTCGGAAGGATGGAAAAAATGTTAGAATTATTATTTCACGGAATGGATCAGGGAATTTGTGCATTTATCGGAATTATGGCGGCCTATGCGCTGACCTGTATTTTACTGCACTTTTGCGGAAATCTTTTACCGAGAGACGGTGGAAGAGATTTTGCCGTAGACGGAAAGCTTTCTCAGGGAAAGCCGCGCGGTGCCGGCTTTGTATTTATTCTTATTTTTGCGGTGGCTGCGTTTTTGTTCCTGCCGTTGGACAGAGAGCGTTCCATTTATGTGATTCTTACGATTGCAGCCATGTTGACCGGCTTTTTGGATGATTGCTCTAAAGCTCCGTGGGGAGAATATAAAAAGGGTATTCTAGATTTGATCATTTCCGTTATGATGGCGGTTACATACATTAATTTTAACGGTACCACTCTGGCAATCGCTTTCCTTGATTGGCAGGCGGAGCTTCCGACCTGGTTGTTCGGCGTGTTGGCTACGCTTTTGGTTTGGGTGTCTATTAACGTGACTAACTGTGCGGACGGCGTAGACGGATTGTCGGCAACCTTAACCAGTGTTACGCTTATGAGCTTTTACTTTACCGCCGAGTCCACCGGAATGCCGGAAGATTATCGTTACATGACGTTGCTGATGGTGGCATGTCTGTTAGGCTACCTTTGGTACAATGCGACACCGAGCCGTATGATGATGGGAGATGCGGGATCCCGTGCCATGGGCTTGTTTATTGCGGTGATGGCGTTAAAGAGCGGCTATGTGCTGTTGTATATACCGTTTGCTTTAATCTTGATTTTGGACGGCGGTCTGGGGCTTTTGAAGGTTGCGCTTCTCCGCTTCTTAAAGATTCGCATTTTGAAGAATACGAGAACACCGCTTCATGACCATGTGCGTAAAAATCTCGGTTGGTCCAATACCCAGACGGTGTTTAAGTTTGCGATTATTCAGATTGTGATTGCTTTTGCAACCGCATGGCTGATACGATAAAAGGAACGGATTTACATATGAAGCATCAGAAACGTCAAGAAAATAAAAAATGGTTTTTAAAGGGAATGCGGCACGGAGTACCGATCGGTCTCGGATATTTCGCAGTAGCGTTTACCCTTGGTATTACAGCGAAAAATATCGGCATGACGCCTCTGCAGTCGGCGTTCATGTCCTTTACTATGCACGCTTCGGCGGGTGAATTTGCGGCAATGACCGTCATCGCTGCCGGTTCAGGTTATGTGGAAATGGCTATAACCCAGCTTGTAATTAATCTGCGGTATTTGCTCATGTCCTGTGCTTTGTCTCAGAAGGTATCGGAGAAAATGCCGTTTGCCCATCGCTTCTTTATTTCCTACTATATTACGGATGAGATCTTCGGAATTTCTTCCACCGTAGAAGGAAAGTTAAACCCGTGGTACACTTACGGAGCGGCTTCTGTGGCGTCTCCGGGCTGGGTACTGGGTACTTTTCTAGGGGCGGTTGTAGGAAATATTCTTCCGGCAAATGTGGCCAGTGCTATGAACGTGGCATTATACGGGATGTTTTTGGCGATTATCATACCGCCGGCGCGGAAGCATAAGGTTATTGCTGTCATTGTTGTGGTATCCATGCTGGCAAGCAGTGTATTTACGTTACTTGCGGAGTATATACCGCTGTCCTCCGGTATGAGGATATTGATTCTTACGGTGGTCATTGCAGGCATTGCGGCTTATGTACACCCAATCGAAGAAAGCGGGGACTCTGCAAATGAAGGATAGTATTTATATTTATTTATTGGTGGCGGCCGGTGTCACTTATTTGATTCGTGCCTTGCCTATGACTTTGATTCGGAAGAACATTAAGAACAAATATATCCGTTCTTTCTTGTATTATGTACCTTATGTGACCTTAGCTGTGATGACTTACCCTGCCATTCTTACGGCAACCGCCAGTGTGGTTTCCGCGGCCGTGGGATTTGCGGTGGCTCTTTTGATTGCTTACTTTGACGGGAATCTTTTTAAAGTGGCAATGGGAGGTTGTATTGCGGTATTTCTGGTGGAATTGTTTTTATAACAGATGATTTATAAGTCCATAAAGTGTTTTTTGTACATACAAAAAGGGATCTCCTGCGAGGTCCCTTTTGTTATGCTTTAATAAAAATAATATCTGATGGTTAGTAGCAGTTACTAAAACTACTTACCTACCGAAAATCCTGCATCCATATATGCTTGAAGAACCTTGTAGTAAACATCCTTCGGCTTGGTCGGTGTGGAGAACAGGAGCGGTTTCTGACCGCCTCTCCAGGAGTTTTGGTCGGAAATACCCCAATAGGTAAGTCCGGTGATTTTTCCGCCGTTTTTCTTGATATCCAGAAGATAGGTCATCAATTCGTAGTAGTATTTTTCCTGAACGGACGCATTGTTGGTAGTGACATCAAGCTCCGTAATCTGTACTTCCAAGCCGGTATTTAAGAAGGCATTTACCGTATTTTTAAAGGAAGAGGTGGATGGGAAGCCTGTGTCAAGGTGTGCCTGCATACCGAAGCCGTCACATACGATTCCGTCGCTGTTAATGTATTTCACGATGGCAATCAGGTTCTGGGTGTTCATGTAGGTGTTGTAGTCGTTGAAAATTAAGGTAACCTTGTCACGAATACCGTAATCACGCAATACATCGTCAGCAATTTCAAAAGCTTTCTTTACAAAGGACGGAGAAAGATTCTTTGCTCCGTAAATGGCAATCCAGTTCTTGTCGTCCGCATTCCAGTATTCATTTACCACATCCCAGGCATAAAGCACATGGCCGTACTTGTGATCGTAAACATGAGACATTACGGTACGGATGTAGAATTCCATGCGGGCATCCATCACTTCCTTGCTTACATAAGCACCGGAGTTGTTGTAATTGGTTTTAAAGAACCAAAGCGGCGTCTGGCTGTGCCATACCAGAGTATGACCACGCATAACGAGTCCGTTCTTTGCGCAAATTTCAAGAGCGCGGTCAACGGAAGAGAAGTTCAAGCGAGGAACGGTTTTTTCTTTGTAATTATCCGGGATGACATAACCCATCTGTTTTGCCTGCTCTACAGGGATAAAGGACGGTGACCAACTGTTCAAAATGGCATCCGGCTTCATTTCGTTCTCCAAGGTTACACTGTTGTACTGGGACTTTACCAACGCAAGAGTAGATGCATTTTGTAACTGATTCAGGTTAATACAGGTACCGAGATAACCGAAGGTTTTGCCGTAGGTATTTAGCAGGTTTGCACCGTCAATAGAGTCCGGAACAAAAGGGGTCGGAGTCGGTGCTGCGGTGTAGCCTTCATCCAAATGGAAGGTTACGCTGTAAACCGTAGCTTTATACTGAGAGAAATTATTTACGCTATCCAGTGCCATGATGCCGATGCCGGCAACGGAAGTAGAAAGTTCCGGAAGAAGCTC
Source organism: uncultured Lachnospiraceae bacterium (assembly GCA_964545045.1). Lineage (GTDB taxonomy): Bacteria > Bacillota > Clostridia > Lachnospirales > Lachnospiraceae > SIG307. The sequence goes on from CAZJEN010000009.1 coordinate 52,510, forward strand.
GTATTCGACAATGCCGTCGCCCATGCAGCTGTAATTTACAAAAACTTCTCCAACGCCGAAATCGTCTAAAACGGTTTCGTCATAGAGCTTTACGGAAATCGGAGCAAATTCGCTCTTTGCTCTTACGGTAACCTTGTGGCAATATTTCATGTTAATGAGCTCCGGAAGAGAAAGCTTGATTTCCTGATACTGGCCTTCGAACTGTAAGTCCATGGAACCGTCGTTCTTTATCGTATAGGAGGTTCCGTAGGAGCCTAAATAGGTCAGGTCGTTAAAATTATAGGTGCGCGCGGTCGTTTTGGACGGCGCTGCAGTCGGAACCGGAGTAGCGGTCGGTTCCGGGGTTGCAGTCGGAACCGGAGTCGCAGTCGGCACCGGGGTTGCGGTCGGAACCGGAGTAGCGGTCGGTTCCGGAGTTGCAGTCGGAGCCGGAGTTGCAGTCGGAGTCGGAGTTGCAGTCGGAGCCGGAGTAGCGGTCGGAACCGGAGTAGCGGTCGGTTCCGGAGTTGCAGTCGGTTCCGGAGTTGCAGTAGCAACCGGAGCCTCAGTAGCAGCCGGTTGCTCGGTTGTATCCGGAGCCTCAGTGGTTACCGGAGCTTTGGTAGGGACCGGGTCTGCAGCAGGCGGAGGAGTAACACATGCACCGAGAAGCAGAGCGGAAATTGCACAGAGTGCAAAATACAGACGTGTTTTTTTCATGGTTTCATCCTTTCATTCATTTGTTTTATTCGTTTTCATATGAATGCTGTTGTGAAAAGCACTCGCTAAACAATTCAAAATAGTTTTCAAAGGTTTTTTTACAACAGGACGGGTTATCGATTTCTACGCCGTCTACCCGTAAACCGACTAAGGAAAATGCCATGGCCATACGGTGGTCGTCATAGGTCTCGATACGGGCTCCGTGAAGCGGAACAGGAGTGATTATTATACCGGTACCGTCCTCGTCCACCTGTGCATTGCCGCCCAAACGTTTGATTTCGTTGACGGTAGCAGTCATACGGTCACATTCCTGGGCACGGATATGTCCCACACCCCGAATGTGAGTCGGAGTATCGGCAAACAGTGCCAATATCGACATGGTCATGGTCTGGTCGGAAAAATCACTCATGGTAATGTCAATACCCGGGTAATGTCCGTCGGCAGGACCGGTAACGCAAATGCCCTCCGGGGTATCGGTAATCGTACAGCCTAGCTGTTCCAGTGCTAAAACAAAACGCAAGTCTCCTTGCATGGAATCTTTATGGACGCCGGCAACCGTAACCGAAGTACCCAGTAATACAGCCGCCGCATAAAAATAGCAGGCGCCGGAAAGGTCCGGTTCGATGTTATAGGTCCGGCTTTTGTATGAAGTACCTCCCGGAATACAATAAGCGGTTCCGCAACTTTTTTCGGACGATTTTATCGGTGTAACACCGAAATCATTCATCATGCGTTCCGTAATATGTACGTAAGACATGGCAGTGCGGGAGCCTACCGGAGTCACGGTAAGTCCTTCGGAAAGAAGTACGCCTGTCATCATAAGGGCACTTAAAAACTGACTGCTCTTATCAATAGAAACGGATAGCTCCGGTGTCTCTGTAAGTTGAGCACGTCCTCCCTGAATCCGAAGGGGAAGATGCCCTTCTTCATCTAATGCGGTAACGGAAATTCCGATGGAGCGCAGCGCATCAATGAGAGGTGCCATGGGACGCTTTTTCATCTGTTCCGAAGCGTCCAAGGTATATGTACCGTCGGAAAAGGCGAGCAGAGCCGTTAAAAAGCGGGCTGCGGTACCTGCACTGGCCGCATAAACCGTTGCGTTTTTGTTGGGTAAGTCACCGTCGCAACCGGTGATGAAGATTTCCTTTGCATCTTCATCTGCGGAACATTCGATTCCTAAAGCTTGCAGGGCGGCAAGTAAAGCACGGGAGTCCGCGGAAAACAAAGCGTTCTTTAACAGGCATTCTCCGTCGGAAAGCGCCGCTAACAGCATGGCACGGTTTGTGATGCTTTTGGAACCCGGAACCTTTACGGAGAACGGATTCTGTTCTCTTACCGGAGTCACATTATAACAATCGGATGACATAAAAACTCCTCCTTGATAAGAAAGGGAGGGTCGTCATAGGACAACCCTTCCGAATCATTTGAAATAATTACTGTTCAATGGTATAACCGGCATCTTCATAAGCTTGTATTACCTTATAGTAGGCAGGCTTCGGAATTCCCATCATAGAGAATAGGAGCGGCTTTTGAGAACCGCGCCAGGAATGGTCGTCGCCGGTGCCCCAGTAAGTAATGCCGGAAATATTCCCGCCTTCCTTCTTTAACGCTAAAATACCCTTCATCAGGCTGTAATAGTAATTGGACTGGGTAGTATCATTTTTACAGGTAACATCCAACTCCGTAATCTGTACTTCACATCCGGTTTCCAAAAATTTCTTTGCGGTGCTCTTAAACAGATCCGCAGACGGATAGCCTGTATCTAAGTGAGCCTGCATACCGAAGGCGTCGCAAAGCTTCTCTTCAGAGTTAATAAACTCTACAATGGAAATGAGATGCTGGCTGTTCATGTAGGTGTTAAAATCGTTGAATACTAAGCTGACCTGATCGCGGATACCATACTGCTTTAACATATCATCCGCAATATCAAATGCAAGCTTTACGAAAGACGGAGTATGATTCTGACTGCCGTAAATCGCAATCCAGTTATTCGGAGTGGCATTCCAATACTCATTTACCACATCCCAGGCATAGACGCAGGAGCTGTATTCGCTGTCATATACATGCGTCATAATGGAACGGATGTAGAATTCCATACGGGCATCCATAACATCAGTGGTTACCAAATCGTTTCCGACGTTAAAATCGGCGCGGAAGAACCAGTCCGGTGTCTGGCTGTGCCATACCAGAGTGTGGAAACGGAGTCCCAGTTCGTTTTCGTAACAAAGCTTCATGGCTAAATCCGTAGCGGTAAAATTAAGCTTCGGAACCATAGTATCGGTATAGTTTTCCGGAATTACGTAGCCGAGAGCTTTTGCTTCGTCAAGGGTAATGAGGGTCGGAGAGCCGCCCATAATGGCATCCGGTTTCATTTCGTTTTCAAGGGAAATACTGTTATAGTGCTTTTTGATGTTTTTTACATAATAGATGTTCTCTAAATCGGTAGCACGAGGAACACAAACACCGGATCTGTCAAATACGGTACCGTAGGTGTTCATCAGGGTAACGGACTTGTCATACGGAAGCGGTGTTGCGGTAGGCTTCTTGGTCGGTTCCGGAGTGGCGGTCGGTTCCGGAGTAGCGGTTGCTTCTACGGCTGCGGTCGGTTCCGGTGTCGGAGTGATGTCTGCGTTGCCGGAATTACATGCGGCAAACAAGGAGACAGTCAGAGTTAATAAAGTAAAACAAGATAATAATTTTCTCATTTTTATGTATCCTTTCTCCTGAAATTAGAAATCTAATTTGTTCTTGGTTTTAACGGTACTCCACAGAATTATATCATAGAAAAAAGTGTTTGAAAAGCCCATATATTTTTTTGACATAATGTTAAAAAAGTTGTATAATACAAAAAGATGAGATGGGGAAAAGAAAATCTGCGGACGGGGGAGTGCGCAGAGGTGAAGGCGAAAGAGAGAAGTAAGTATGAAATTGCAAGGAATATCAAAGCATTTTCCGATGTTTATGCGTCGAGGAACGCAGCATGTGGTTGTTTGGATTTGGCGTGTGTATATCGGTTTTGTGGCCCGGACTTCAAAGGTAGAATTTCGGGGAATTAAGAATATTGATGCGAACCGGATGTTGGGCTTTTGGCATGAGGACAGTTACTGTATGCAGCTTTTGCTCAGGGAGTTGCAGAAGCTTGAAAAAAAGGTTCATGTCATTGTGACCTCGGAGCGCAGAGGAGATTATATTGCGGAGATGGTGTCCGGCTACGGTGCAGAGCCGATGCGTTTACCGGACGGACTGAAGATGCGTTCCTTTTTAAAGGATTTAAAAGAGGACAGTAAGCAATCGGGGCTCACTTTGGCGGCAGCGATGGACGGCCCGAACGGTCCCTATCGTAAACCGAAGCGTTTGTTGTTTATGCTGGCTCATGAGGCGGAAAAAGCGGTGGTTTATGTTCGTTTCGTAAAAAAGGGCATGATTACCTTTCCTTGGCGTTGGGACAAGTATCGTGTTCCGCTTCCGTTTTCAAAGCTGGTTTGTGAAATCGATTATGTCGGTGAAATAGCTAAGGAAGAGTTAAAGAGTTTTAATGAATATGCACATCGCATATTCGGTGATGACATTTGCTTGGATGAATAGGGAGAAGATTATGCGCTTGATTTTAATTCGCCACGGACGGCAAAGCAGTCCGCTTTGCAATGTGGATGTAGAGTTATCGGAGGTGGGGAGACAACAGGCGGAGCTTTTGGCGGAACGCCTGATAGGTCTGGTACCCGATCGGATCTATACAAGTGCATTGATTCGTGCAAAGCAGACGGCAGAGATATTATTCGGTGAGGAGACGCAGTTTTTGGAAAGGGAAGCGTTAAACGAGATATCCTTCGGAGATATGACCGGAGGCGCGGATTCTCATAACGCAGTGTTGTTTCCCGAGTACTTTGCCGCTAAAAAGAAAAAGGCGGACAATTTGAGGATGCCGGGGGGCGAATGCCCGACAGAGGTGTTTGACCGGGCGGTACAGGTGGTAAAGGAGGCTGTTGCATCCGGCGCGGAGACAGTAGTATTTGTGACCCATGGCGGTGTAATCCGTGCATTGACAGCAGGACTGTTAGGGCTTGGTGCCGGACAGATGCTTCGCATTGCGGACAGTCTGGAACATACTTCGGTAACGGAGCTTAGGTACTCCGAGGAGGCGGATTGCTTTTCGCTGGAGCGGTTAAACGATGCCTCTCATTTGGATGGGAGACCGGAACTCAGCCGGAGTGCATGGTCCAAGGGATGAGAAATAATTTACAAGATGAAAAATAAGGACAAGTACGGTTGCTCTGAAAGACGATCGGGACTTGTTCTTTTTTTGTTTCTTCGCATAAACTGTAGAAAGAATTATTGGGAAGTGTTGTTATGATTATATATGCGGTACAACAGGGGGATACCGTACAGGGAATCGCTGCGGCCACAGGCAGCAGTGTGGAACGGATTTTGCGAGATAATGCGCTAACGGAAGATAGTGTATTGGTACCGGGGCAGGCCATTGTGGTTCTGCAGCCCAATGTGACTTATACGGTACAGGAGGGAGATACGTTTCTCGGGATTGCGGAGCAATACGGTATCTCGCCGAAGCAGCTCCTTGCGAATAATCCGGCGTTAAACGGGCGAGAGGTCTTATATCCGGGAGAGACCATTGTCATTAATTATGCCACGAATATGGAACGGCGGCCTTTGTCTGTAAACGGGTACGCGTATCCGTACATCGACCGGGAAATTCTGAGGAAGACTTTGCCGTACCTGACCTATCTTACTTTATTTACTTACGGTTTTACGGAAAACGGAGATTTAATCGGAATTGACGATGAGGAAGTGATTCAAATCGCAAAAGAGTATCAAGTGGCACCGTTAATGCTGTTGTCTACGCTGACGGATGACGGGACATTTAGCAATGAACTCGCCAGTCGGATTTTCTCCGATGAGGCAGCAAGAAACCGGCTGTTTGACCAGGTACTTGAGAATCTGCGGACAAAGGGCTATTACGGACTGGATGTGGATTTTGAATTTATCCTACCGGAGGACAGGGACAATTATGTACAGTTCCTGACGGAATTAAAGGCACGGTTGGAGCCGGAGGGCTACCCTTTGGTGGTGGCATTGGCACCGAAAACTTCCGGGATGCAACGAGGACTTTTGTACGAGTCCCATGACTATCCGGCCATCGGCGCGGTGGCGGATTATGTACTGATTATGACGTACGAATGGGGCTATACTTACGGTCCACCCCTTGCAGTGGCACCGTTAAATAAGGTAAAAGAAGTGTTGGACTACGGTGTATCCGTCATACCGAAGGAAAAGATATTACAGGGGATGCCGAACTACGGCTATGATTGGACGCTTCCATATGTTCGGGGAGAATCCATGGCGCGGTCCATCGGCAATGTGGAGGCAGTAGAAATCGCAGAGCGATACCGTGCTACCATCCAGTTTGACGAGCAGGCCCAAACACCGTTTTTCTATTATACGTCGGAGGACGGAAAGGCTCATGTGGTATGGTTTGAGGATGCCAGAAGCATCCGTTCCAAGCTTTTGTTAAACGCAAGCTATCCGTTACAGGGGGTCAGCTATTGGAATGTGATGCGGTATTTTCCGCAGAACTGGCTGGTGGTGAACCAGATGTTTGAAATAAGGAATGTGTACGAGGAAGGTTGAGGAATCTAACCGGTCATAAGTCAAAGGACAGGATGAAAAAGGAAGCCGTTGTAGCAAACAAAGACTTCCTTTTTATTATGAAGTGTTTTGAATTTATGGAACGGGAAGGGCCGGAGAGCCTGATGTGAGGCTATATTACCTTGTGTACTCCGCGATTCTTGTTACAGCAACGTAGATTTCGGAAATCTTATACCAGGTAGTAAAGTCCACGATGCCGTTTGGCGTCAAGTTAAACTGCTCTTGAAATGCCCGGACGGCTTCTGCGGTACGGGGACCGAAAACACCGTCGGCGGCAACACTCGGAACCACATAGTATACATCTGCGATTGCATTTAACTGTTCCTGCATCTGGCGGACTGCTTCCCCACGGGAGCCTTCCTGCAAGGGTTCTCCCGGATATGAACTCGGAACACCGGAGATTTCCTCGGTGGTGTTGATAAAGATGGTATCGCCGTAGTAATTGCGCAGAATTTCAATAGCATCGTAGCCCTGGTCGCCTAAGTATTTGCTTCCCCACTGGGACATGAGTCCCGGACAGGTGACCCGTCTGCCGTCGCAGTACTGGGTCAGAATCGGCTGGCGTACATTAGGACGGGACAAATAGTTGTTAAAGATATTGTCTACGGCAGTATTGATGGTATCGAAAATATTCCGTTCCGGAATCCATTTGTGGTCGTAGGCAGTGGAAGAGGTGATGGTAAAATTGTAGCCCCGATTCCGGTACCCCGAAACCATCACTCATTCGGGGTTGTAAAAGTATCTTTTTGGACGAGCTGGTTATAGAGCGTAAGGGAAGAAAAGGATATATGATGACAATCTAATCAAATAACAGAACTCCATTTAGAAAATACAATTAAAGGTGTTTTCTAAATGGAGTTGCATAGGTGTGTGGGGCGTAGCCACCACGCTTTTAATTTTTTAGTAATTCACTTCCTGAAATTAAGATATCAGCTATCTTGTGCCAATCGAACACATAACCTTCGTTTGGAAAGAATATTTGTCGTTTGTTATAGTTTTCAACTATTCCGAGTTTGTTCCATAGTTTAGGTTCATCTCTGATATATGTTGCTTTTGCGTTGGTTGTTATCTCGCCTGGCTTTCTATTGCCAATACAGCCTTCTGCAGTTAAATAGTCCTCCATGCCTAATAAAAACTTTTTGGAATCATCAGGTATAGTGTTGTCGGATTGATATTTTTCAAACATTTTAATTAAATCAAGATGCTTACCGTTAACCAAGATTAAATATCCTAGTGCAGACATAAAGGCATCGCTATTTGGGCCATATTTTTTGCCGATTTCCAGCATCTTAATCCCTAAATCGGTAAGGCGTCCATTGTACCATAATTCTAATTGGGATAATGGAATTTTATAATTTTGTTTTTCTGAAGCATATGATTGAGGGGTTGGGGCCTTCTTACGTGGAATACCTTCCCACATTAAGGTTTTCCCTGTAACCAATTTTTCATAGAACTTTGGATATATTAAATCTGTGTAAATATCTCCATCAGCTTCGTTGTATAAAAAACTCAAGTTCAATAAGTCGAATAATTCATATTGACTACAATCACGCCACCATAACCAAAATGTTTCGGTCTTGCTTACATCAACATCTTTTATATTTTCGGCACTTCTTTTTTGTGTAATCTTACGCAGTATAGAAACTTCTCCATCAGTAGGATTATAACTGTATAATGAAGTGGCAACATTTTCAAATTCCTTGGCAATTAACGTATCACGGATAAATTCAGCAATTCTGAATCCATCATCTGCAACATGTGGAACTATCAAGCCAGAATATAAGTGCTTTTGCAGATAAGAAAGAGATTGTCCTAATCCTGTAAGGTATTCTCTTTTGCTTTGGTGTGGAGGTTTGAATTCAAGTGCATATGAGCATTTTTGTTCTTCATCAACGCACACATAATCAGGCCTCGGCCAATCCCAATCGGCACTTCTGATGATTTTGGTGGAAAAAACTTGTTTGAAATCATCGTCACCGCTTCTGATTTTTCCGAGAATATAGTCACCGCAATATGTAGCCATACTATCATGTATTTCACCCATATATTATACCTCCTGTAAGTATTTTTTTACATTCATAGCCAATGCTTCAGCTAACTTGACGGGAACGGCATTCCCTACTTGAATGCATTGTTCCTGACGGTTGCCCATAAATACAACATCATCAGGAAAAGTTTGTATTCTTGCGGCCTCTCGCACAGTTAAACTTCTATCGGCAACAGGGTGTAGTGGAAATGCATTGTGACCAGGTACCATCGTTGTAGCTGGTTTTGAACGGTCTAGTCTTTTGTAAACATGACTGAAATTCTTCAGCTTGTTGTTGGCATAGTCAGACCTTGAACCATAAGCAACTTCTTCTGGAAGCCCTTCTTTAGGGATTCCGCCGCCTTCTGGGATGTATTTTATTCGTTCAACAACAGTTTGGTTATGGTTCATTGGTATGTGATTTGGTACTTCGTTTTCTTTGCCTAACAAATCCATGATTGCTTTTCCGACAGTTTGTGTTTTATCAGTTGGAGTTGGGAATTTCAATTCACTTTTTAGTGTGACATCATCTCTGACACCGAAAAAGAAAACTCTTTGTCGCATTTGAGGAACACCGTAATCAGTTGCGCAAAGAACGTCGGAGATAGTGTTCTTATAGCCGATTTCAGCAAACTTTTCGATAAGCAAATCACGCATAATACCTTTGCTTGCAGAAAGGAGGCCTTTTACGTTTTCCATGATAAAAAATTTAGGTCTAACGGTATCTACAACTCGGATAAACTCAAAAACTAATTCATTACGAGGGTCTTTTTCTAATCTTTTTCCGATAGTGGAAAAGCCCTGGCATGGCGGCCCACCAACAAGTACATCACATTCTTTTCCATGCAATAAATTTTTAATGGTATCTTCGTCCAAGGTTCTTATATCGTTTTCATACAAGTTAAGGTTTGAATAATTATGTTTTAGCGTAGCAATAGCAGGCTCCCACAGTTCTACAGAAAATAAATGTTCAAATCCTGCATCTTTAAATCCTCTATACAAGCCACCAGCACCTGTAAATAAATCAATGTATGTAGGCTTATTGTTCTTTGTCATAATATTTGTTCAACACTCCTTTTACTTGTTCTGCCCAGACTTCTGCTAACTTGACAGGAACGGCATTGCCAACTTGCATACATTGCTTGTCACGTCTACCACAAAATATATAGTCATTCGGAAAGGTTTGTATTCTTGCTGCTTCACGTACAGTAAGACTCCTGTCTAGCCATGGATGGATAGGAAATGCATTATGGCCTGGCACCATTGTCAATGATGGTTTGTTTCTGTCCAAGCGTTTAAATGTATTACCAAAATTTCTCCGATATAATTCTGGTGGCAAATCATCTTCCGGAAGGCGTCCGCCTTCCGGAATTAATCTATATCTTTGAATATTGGTTTCTCCATGCTTTAATGGAACATGGTTCGGAACTTCTTCTCCTTTATCAGCTAAATCGCCAATGGCACTTAAAACGGTAGTGTATGGTAGTCTGTTTTCGCCATGTGTTGCAGAAGGAGCATCAAATTTAATGCCAATTCTGGTTCCATAAAAGAATACACGCTCTCTGTATTGAGGAACACCATAGTCAGCAGCATTTAATGTAACGCAATTAAAATCATATCCTGTTTCTTTGAATTTTTTTTGTATCTCTTCAAAAATTCTACCGCCATCCCTTGTTTTTATTCCACGGACATTTTCCATTACAAAGACTTTTGGCTGAATATGATTTAAGATTCGGATATACTCTTTAAATAAATCATTTCTCGGGTCATATTTGCTGCGCTTTTCTGGGTCAGATGATACTCGGTTGCCGATAGTGGAGAAGCCCTGGCATGGCGGTCCCCCTATTAAAACATCAACATCTATGCCATTAAGATACTTGTCAATTTGTTCGTTTGTAAATTCTCTTATATCAGCTCTGACAAAGGGAATAGAAGGTCGATTTTCTTTGTGTACTTTTTCACAATCTTCATCAAAATCAGTTGACAATACTATATTAAACCCTTTGTTCTCAAAGCCAAGCAAAAAGCCGCCTGCACCGCTAAATAAATCGACTACATTGTATGTTTTGCTCATATCAAATCCTCATTCCTTGCATATATTTTGCTGTTTTCAATGGTGTATGTATTTGGGTTTAAGTAAGGTCCTAAATCTCCAATTACAACAGGCATTTTTTTATAATTTGTTGTTGTTTTTTTTCGCATCTTCTGTGGGTTGTCATGTTCACAAGAAGACTTTCCAGCGTTCATTCGTTTTACGTATTCGGCAAAACGGAGATAGTGATATCTGTCATCAGATTGCCCCAAAAATAAAATTTCTGTGCCATCGTTAAGGACATATCGATTACCTGATTTGAGTGAAGAATTTTCTAAACCAATTTTGTTTTTCTGGTAAGCTATAATTGATGCCGCACGCATATCAAGTCCGAAAAAACTCATGTTTCCAGTATCAGAACACATGGCATTTAAATCATAATAATATAGTCTATATTGATTGATGACATTTAAGTTGTTATTTGCAACATACCGTTCAAGTTCCTTTTCGGTGGAAAAGGTTTTGTTATAGTGCATGTTGTAAGAAACTATTGTGTGTGGTCTTTCTACAGGGACTATGAAATTGCATTTTATAGCAGTTACATTTTTTTCGTCAAATATATTATATTCCATACAAAACCTCCAAGTTATAGTATAGCATATTGAAAGTGTATTTTCAATTATTAGTTTTGATTGATGTCACAGAAGTGTAACATTAATTTGTTGTTTTCTCTTGTTTCTCAGTACTTCTTTTGATATAATCATCAATGAAAGGGGGTACTACAATGAATGGTTTAGAAATAGGAAAAATCTTCGAACAACTTAACAGATATAACGAACATATTTACAATAACATATGCTCTCAACAAAGTATTGATGGATTGTTTGATGAATACAGAATAGCAACACTTATGCAGCATAAGAACTATAAAAAAGCATCATGGGCAGTGCAACAACTTGATTTCAGATATACCATAGATGATGAAGACTATACCTTTGAGGTTAGCAATATACTGGACCTTTTAAGGTGTTCAGATAAAGTCAATGTACAAATTAACAACATAAAGGCACATAAGGAAGAACATATCAAGGCGTTTATTTCTGCACTTGAACAAGACTATATTCCAGTACGAGACAGGAACACGGATTCATCAGTTGCAGATGACCGATTCCTGAATGAAGCTTTTTTTGATGCATATTATTACTACACAACATTCGGAATAGATAAGAATGATATGTCAATGAGCAGAAAGACATTTATTAGTTGTGTAATTGATATGATAAATGCAAAGGACCATGTTTCGTTCAAATATCCTCTGCGTATCAATAATAGAGATTTGCTTTTAGCACTGAAACGGTCAGAAACCCATACTGAACGGTTAGAAATATTGAGAAATACTCTTCTTGAAAAATATAATGAAGACCCAAATGCCAACCTTGAAGATGTATTGGAATTTGAAAACCCAGCACATGTGAAAATTACTTCATTCATAACCAGGAATGGTGGAGTAAGGCAATCGCTATGGAAATATTCCAGTGACACGCTTTCGTGGTCAGATAATAAGTTTTTCTTGTTTTTGCTGGCACTTTATATCGGTTTTCCGTTGACATCTGATTATGAGTATTTTTTAAATTTACATGGGCATACTCTGAACAATCAGCTGTTGCCAATGAAAAAGCATTCGAATAGCACTATATATGACCATGAGGTAAAAGAATGGCTGGAACAGGGATTGTCAGTGGCTTGTATTTTAGAATTGTTAAAAAAATAGAGATATTCCGATTAAGGAAATATCTCTAAAAAGAATACATTTTAAATTACATACAATAGGAGTTGATACATACAAGGTTTTTAGGTAAACCTTCCAGTATCTATATATTATACAATCTAACAAGAAAATTATAACTAAAAAATGAAAAAGCCAGCTAAGAATTTTAGTTGGCTTTTTCTGCAACAATCATCATTTCCATGCAATCTGCACATAAGATATTTACTTGACGAGTGGCGCGGACACTAGTACGACAATGTGGGCAGTAATATTTCCTCGTACTGGTCGGTTTGGTTCCTGGTGGGAAAGTGGTTCCATGAGTACCTCGTATTACCGGACCGAGAGTACACGATATAGTATCATTTCTCCCTAACAGAATATCTGTAAACTCATATTTTATTATGAAATCCAGTAATCCGTCTGCGGGGTGTGTGATGCTCCAGCCTATTCGGCTGTCATATTCAATCTTGAGACCGCGTTTTTCTGCTTCATGCTTAAACCTTTTGTTATGGTAGGTACCTCCTCGGGAAACATCTTTAATGCCTGTTTCAAAGCAGTAATAATGTACCATTTCATGTAAAAGTGTTGCTACAACATTTTCAATCGGTCTATCCAGGGTTCCTGCACCAATATTTATTTCTTTTAATTGGTTTTCGGCTGAAGTATGCCAGGCATCATAGAGAGTAAAATGTCCATAAGCCTTTGGCGTGCTTTGAATTGTAATAACAGGCTTTGAAAGTGCACCTTCAAAATACTCATTATTCAATGCTTTAAATATCTTTTCCAGATACCCGCTTGCGCGGGTGTATGTTGTGAGTTGTTTGCTCATAGAAATTCTCCTATCATCAGTAATCATCGGGCATTAGGAATGTTATGTGTGGTTCGAATGTTATTTCGCCTTGCAGTGCATCGGAAATACACCAGAAGTCAATTCCTTTGTAACAGAATGTTTGGAGATAATCCCAATTTTTGTTTGGATATGTTTCTGCAATGAGTGCTTGTGCTGCAAATGCGACCAACATATAATCATTTCCAAATGTGGACAAAAAATTTGGTGTGCAGACAATCGGCACACCATAAAATTCGAATTTCTCATTTTGTTCTTCTTGCTCATTCATTATTACCTTTTCGGTCAACAATTTATTTCGCCTCCTATTGTGAATTAAGACATTTCGTCTTTGATGGTGTAATGACATTTCGTCATAATTTGCTTTACAATACTATTCTAGATTGTTAAAGAAAAATTATAGCTATAATATGAAAAAATAATGTTTTAGTAATGAATAAGCTATAATGTTTAGTTAATCATAGATATAGTATTATTATTTTTGCCACCTGTTCGGAAAGGCTTGTTGCAACTCTCGTGGCTGTATTTGAAAACTGTTTTCTAGCAACTACTTTAACAGGAAGGCTTTTGAATAATCTTTGATGAGCTGGTTCCCATTTGGGGAACTGGGTTATGATGAGTGTGGCTATCTGGATGGGAGAGAAGTATGAGTATCAATACACATTATTGCCTTTCCTTCCCCCCTGATATTGCAATTTTGAATATCATACATTTCCTTCAATCCATATGGACAGCGCACGAAGTCAAGCATAAGACTACGCAGGTAGCTAACCTTTGGAAATGCCCCCTTTTTGTATCCTTTCAAAGGAATACAAACATCTTGGACGGTCACACCGATTTCTATGAGATTTTACGAACTTTATCTCGAACGGAAACTAACGGTCTGACTCTCGTGGTTCTCTGCTTTTAGACATAGAACAACCGCTACCCTTTAACGGCGTTGCCCAGGGTGCTTAGTGGGTAGCTATATCCCAATTCCACAACCTGCGGGAAATCTTTATACTGGTAGTTTTAGCCCTTTATCCCTCTCCAGTAGCGGGGCTTTCATGTTTGCTTTTGAATATATCTTTGATTGAGTGGTCCCATGCGTTTTGCAGTTTTTTCAGATGGCGGTTGCATTACTACCTTGCTGATTTATTTTATTCTATGCAATGTCGTAGCAGATACTACTTATTTTTGTACGATAAAAAATATCTGCTAGATTTATCATTATTATACACTACCAAAAGAAAAAATATAAGTCTTTACAAAATAAAGATGTCACGATACTGTGACATCTTGACTAAGGGAGGATATGATACATTTCTTCAATTCCAAAGTTTTCAAATTTGACCTCAATGTCTGCCATTTGCGACGGAAGTAAATGCATATTGTACATTATGTTCTCGCCTTTGGCAAATTCCTTGAATTTTTGTCGTTCAGGGTCCCAAACGGGTTGCCCTGCATCACTTTTTAAGTGTTCTGCTCTCTCTTGGTTATAGGTTCTTATGGCACATTGGATTTCAACTCTGCTTTTAAAGTACCTACTGAACATATAGTATGCGTTTACAATCTTTTCATAGGCTTTGCCGATGGTTAACTCATTATCAATATCATATAAGAGAAGTTTGATTTTGATATGTCTGTTTTCTTTGCGAATACGACTTACAATGACATTACTAAGTAAAAGATTGTTTATATTATAATAGAAACGGTCAGCATCACTCTCTGGGATTGCATTACGATTTTGGTCTCGTTCTAATTTTAATCCTTTTGCATATTCTTCGTTGTATTCAATATTAAAGTGTTTTCGGGCTTTTGCATGTGCGGTTTCGTATGCAGAGATATTCATATCTATGAGAAAATCTTCGGTTAGTTCATTCTTTAATTCTTGATTGGCATATAGCGCAAGATAGTAGTTGAGAGCATCTTGTGCTTTGTATAGAAAAGTGCTTCCATTCGTTTCTAATATCTCAAGAAGTTCTGCAATAGACAATCCTTTTGTCAGAAGTAAGTTCATATAATTTTGCACACGGAAGATATTTAGATACATTCCGCGGTCCGTTAACCGGACCGCAGTTGCTTGTGTTGATTTTGGTAATCCTTCTTGTCGTGCAACGCAGTATTTTGATAGATATAAGTAGTTTTTGTTTGTTCCTGCAAATTGACAGGTAAGAAGTAATCCAGCCGATACTAATTCAGAAATGGCAAGTTGGATTTCCACTTGATTATATAGACCGAATAAGAGCAGCAGATGCTCTAACTGCATTTTTAGCATACTGCCGTTTCCTAATCGATATAGTAGATAAATGATAAAATGGTTTAATTCCTTATTATATAATTGGTCTTTTTGTTCCAGAGTTAGTTTTCTAATATTAGTTTTAATCATATTTTTCCTTTCTGGCGTTATGCCTTATATTCAACATATTCAATTCTCATATTTTCACAGAAAACTTGATGAGCAATGATTTCCTCTTTTGAGTAACTTCCTGTCACAATTTCGATACCCTGAACGATGCCAGTATCTCGGATTACAATCATATCTACCACGGCAACCTTATGCTCAAGGAGTTCCTTCATCATTTTCTCTGCTTCTTCTTGGGATTGTTCCCGAATATGCTCGATGCTTTCTTTGTACAAGTCACGTGCTTGTTGTTCGGTAAGAACAGTTTCGCGTTCGGTAGGAGATAATTTAGTATAGACCTCCGCTAACTTGCAGTTGTGATTATATTGTTCTTTGACCTTTTGCCCTCCAGACAGACCATAGTTTTTTCGAACATATTCTCTGCCTTTTTTGGTAAGCACCAGGCAACGGTCAGATTTTTTGTTTCCAGGTGTATGGAATGCCTTCTTTTTACATAGTCCCTGGCTAATCCATTCTTTCTGACGATTTTTGCTGACAATTCTTTCAAGGTCATTTTGACGAGCTGCGCCACATATTGCAAGACAACGGGCCAGCTCTTTATCTGCAGCAATTTTTCGCATACAGTCCCTCCTTTCGATAGCATATATGCTGCTACATATAGAAATGCGTAGCATTTCTTCTAAAGCTGCGTAAGCAGGCTTTAGCATATTTGCCATGTAGTAGTTTTATTATGATTGTAGTGGAAAATGGCAAATATGGCAGATGCAAACGGCATCTGCACGCTCCGCGAAGACCGAACGGATTTCGGTGAGTGTGAAGGATGAGCTCGCTCAAAATCGGCACGATTTTCCTGAACGGTTACGAACCGAAACAGCCAAGAGCAACGTGAGTTGCAACGTTGGCTGGTGAGGTGTTCGCTACCACAAAGCGTTAGTACCCTTTAACTTTTAAGCTAAAACAGAATGTAGATAGTATAAGGGTATATTCTTTCTTGCTACTATTATTATATATTGGCGAACGGTGAATATAACCAAGAAATGTCACGATAGCGTGACATTAAAAAGGCGCAAACTATTTATTTTTTGCTTTTTTTATGGTATTTTCAAATTACAGAAAAGGCCTTCTCTGAATAAAATAAAAAGGAGAAAAAAATGGATAACAAAGAACTTATAAAGCAACTGGAAGAAGTAGTTGCTTTACACAACAAAATGCGTCAGGCATATTATTACGCATCACCTCGTTATGCAGCCAAGAGACGTTCATATGAGTTGCAAAACTCAAAAGTAACAAGTTTTGTCTATAACGGAAACAGCTACTGCATTAGTCAAGAAACGGTATGTAGTTGCGCCAATGTATATTACAAGGTTAGCTACTATATAAATGATGAGTATGTGAAATCAGATATTCGCCTTGTGTATAAGATTTTGAATGAACTGAAAAGTAAGAAATAATGATTTCTCCAGGGCTGTATAGCCCTAGAATTGAAAGTGCACATCCAAAAACAGACAATGTCACGCTAACGTGACATTGTGAATGAAAAAAGGTTGAAAAAGTATGGAGTGCACGGTATAGTAAAGTAAAGGAGATGAAGCATATGCACCAAAAGAAGGAATATGCCGAGCTCCGTGAAAATACAAATGTAGTAAATGATTCATCGGAGCTTTCAGTGGATATTTCATATAAGCAAATTAGTTATACTGCTGATAAATTTAAAGTAGTATTAGAATTTCCAAAGGAAGAGATGAACAAAGGAGATATTGATAAATTGTCAAAGGAAATACAATCCATTTTATCTGTGGAACTACAAGAACAGATAAAGAAGATTTCATAAACTAAATATATGGGGGAGAAATCCCCCATACTTTCGAAAAGGAGGATGTTAGATGAAAAAAGTACGAATGCTATTACGTGTAAGCTCAGACCAACAACTGGAAGCAGATGGCGACTTAACGGTTCAACGACAAATAGTAAAAGATTATATTGACCAGCATGATGAATGGTATCTTGATGATAGGGAATATTTTGAAGGAAGTAACAGTGGTTATAAAAACTCAGTTGCAGACAGAAATGTACTGCAGGAAGCATTGGAAGATGCAAAACACAAGGAATATGATATTTTGGTTGCCTATAAAGACGACCGAATTGGTCGCTTGATGTGGGAAATTGGTTCTTATGTCATGGCATTAAAAACGTATAATGTCGATATTTATACGGTTAAAGATGGGTGTATAAGCCCTGAGTTAGATGATATTATGGGACAAATGATGCTAGCACTTCGGTATGGAAATGCTCAAAAAAGTAGTTCTGATACTGGAATGAGAGTAAAGGATACCGCACAAAAGTTAGTTCAAAAAGGTAAGTTTATGGGTGGTGCAGTTCCTTATGGCTATGAGTTTGTTTTATCAGGTGAATTGAGTAAACATGGACGAGCTCTTAAAAAATTAAAAATTATTCCAGAACAGATGGAAGTGGTAAAGTATATTTACAGTTTATCAGTAAATAAAGAATACGGGTCTACTAGAATTGCTAAGGTATTGAATGAAGATGATTACTACAAAACCATGGCTCCCAAAGATGTATGGAAAGCGGGAACGATAACGAGTATCTTAACCAATCCAATCTATGCGGGGCATGTTGCATATAAGCGTCGAGAACGGGTTAATGGAAAGCGCCATAGATTAGATAGTGAAGATTGGATAATATCAACGGAAGCGAACGAGAGTATTAAAATAATCGATAGAGAACTTTGGAACAGAACACAGGATAAAAGAAAAGCTCGTTCTGACAAATATATTAAGAGTCTGGAACACAAGAATGTAAATGTGATAAGGAGAAATGAAGGTATGCTATCTTTAATTGATGTTGCACATTGCGCTTACTGTGGTTGTAAGTTGACAAATGGAAGTAAATATAACTATTGGACTATTAAAGACACAGGCGAAAAGAGAGCAAGTAAAATTGCTACATATAAGTGCCAAAACGCATACAACGGGGTGCCTCATAACAAAACATACCAATTCCGAGCAGATGAGGTGGAACCGATTATTTTTGCATGTATTGCAGAATATATAGAACATTTACAGGGAAATGAGAACATTTTTGATGAAATTGAAAAAAATCAAAATAAAGAAAAGAGAGTAATCGAAGATGAATTAAAAAAACAAATGCAAATCTTGAAAAAAATCCAAGGTGATATCGATGTGATGGAAAGCCATATAGCAGATGCTATGACAGGAACATTTGCACTTTCTTTAGATGAATTAGCAAAGGCAATTAGAAAACAGAAAGAAAAAGAAAGCATACAACTTGACCTGATTAAAGAGGTTGAGTTGAAGATGAAGAATATGAAAGTATCTACAAATGAATGGCTTGGAATACGAGAAAAACTACCGACTTGGAAAGAAGTATTTTTAAATGCAGATGTAGCGACCAAGAGGGTTTTAATTAACAAGGTCATTGAAAGAGTTGATATTTCAAAGGAACAGATTGTTGTTAAATTTAAAATAAATCTGGATGAATTTCAACCACGAATCAGTGGTGGTTCCGATACCATTCGGTATACACGCGGTTTAAGGTAAAGGACTGGATAGCAAGAATGTTAGCATAAATGGTTGCTTCTGGCCAGGTGGCGTAGATTTCGCTGGAGGCAACGTTTTTGATGTAGTCACGGTATCGAACATAGTAGTTTTGTGCAGATGAGTCATTCGGTGAACCGTTGTGAACCACAATGAATTCAGGAATGACAACTCTGGACAATACGATTTCTCCGCTACCGGTGATTTCTTTTACTTCCTCCTCTACAATTTTCGGCGGATAGATGCCGTATAAGGTGTGGTCCGGAATTACGAAGGTTTCGGCACTCCTTGTGTCTGTCGGCACAATCGGCAGCATCTGCACCCTCTGCAACGCAACCACATCCGGCAACACCTCTGTCCCGATGATTTGCACCGGTTCGAACCCTTCTGCCCGGACGGTGAGGTTGTATTCGGCATAGGGCCGGGGACTGCCTGTTTCCAGGCTGTACTCCAAAGGCGGAGCAGGAAGTTCAATTACATTTGTTTGTCCGGCAGCGGTAGTGCTGATTTCGTCAATCAGGGTGGTGGTATTTCCTATAGTTTCGGAAATTTGTATCGTAGCATTGTTAATCGGGAAATTATCCGCAATGCTTCCTACGGAAACCCGAAGACCGCCGAAGGAGGCGGTGGACATGTCTGCCGGGAAGCGGGAAGACTGGGCCGGAGAAGGGGCCGGTTGAGCCGGTGTTTGTTGCGTTTGAGCCTGCGGAACTGTTTGTGTTGGCTGTGGGACAGTGGTTTGTGTCGGGGATTGCGCCGGTGTCTGGTCCTGTGTTGTTTGGGGAGCAGTGGTTTGTGCCGGTGTTTGGGATTGGGTGTCCTGCTGTGCAGGTACTATGTTTTGTACCGGAACCGCCGGCTCGTTTACCTGAAAAGAACGATAGAAAGGCATAGAAATATCCTTTATATGAATTTACTATAGGATATGCAGAAACGGCACATACTAGAAGAAAAAGTATGTTTTGGAGGCGTAGCTATGAGTAATCGACTGAAAAATGAAACCAGTCCGTATTTGTTACAACATGCGGAGAACCCGGTGCACTGGTATCCGTGGGGAGAAGAGGCATTTCAAAGAGCGAAAAGGGAAGATAAGCCGATATTCTTAAGCATCGGCTACAGTACCTGCCATTGGTGTCATGTAATGGCCCACGAAAGCTTTGAGGATGAAAGGACAGCGGAGCTATTGAATCGTTATTTTATTTCTGTGAAGGTGGATAGGGAGGAACGACCGGACATTGACAGTGTGTATATGTCGGTTTGTCAAGCCTATACCGGTAGCGGCGGTTGGCCCATGACAATTTTTATGACCTGGGACAAAAAGCCGTTTTTTGCGGGAACCTATTTCCCGGTACAATCCCGATACGGGATGCCGGGATTTTCTGACTTGTTATGGGCTATCGTAAACCGTTGGAAGGAGAATCGTAAGCTTTTGTTGGATTCGGCAGAGGATATGATTGCATATTTGAAGGAAAAAGAGGCGGACAGGGGACTTGTTGCGGAGAAGGATTTGGTTGAGGGTGCGGTACGGACATTCAAGCAAAGCTTTGATGCGGAGCACGGTGGGTTCGGGGCGGCACCGAAGTTTCCCACGCCACATAATCTTTTGTTTTTGACTTTGTACAGTGTACGGAATCGGGATACGGCAGTGCGGTATATGGTAGAAAAGACTCTGTTGCATCTGCGAAAGGGTGGGATTTTTGACCAAATAGGGTATGGATTTTCCCGATATTCTACGGATGAGCGTTTTCTTGCACCACATTTTGAAAAGATGCTGTATGATAATGCGTTGTTAATGATGGCCTATACGGCGTTATATCGCGTGACAAAGAAGGAATCGTATTTTGAGGCCGCAGAGAAGACGACGGATTATGTGTTACGGGAAATGGTGTCGCCGGAAGGAGCTTTTTACAGTGCACAGGATGCGGACAGTGAAGGCGTGGAAGGACGGTTCTATACCTTTACGTTGCAGGAGATATATGCGGTTTTGGGGAAGGAAGCGGGCCAACGGTTTGCAGAAGCTTTTGATATTACCGAGAAGGGAAATTTCGAGGGAGTCAATATACCCAATTTGTTAAAGAACAGTAGGGAAAGTGATAAGGTTACGGCAGAATTCGGTGAGGAGCTGCGAATTTTGTATGAATATCGCAGAAACCGGACGAAGCTTCATTTGGACGATAAGATTCTGCTTTCCTGGAATGGTTTGATGATAACGGCATTTGCAATGTTATACAGAGTATCCGGACAGGAGTTGTATTTGCGGACAGCAAAGGAAGCACAGCGGTTTATAGCGGAGAATATGACGGATGGAAAACGTCTTTTTACAAGTTACCGAAAGGGGAAACGTTCGGAGAACGGGTTCTTGGATGACTATGCCTTTTATATTGCCGCATTGTTGGAGTTATATCGTGCTACGTTTGATACCGGATATTTAGAGAAGGCTGTGCAGTTTTGCAAGGAAGCGGAGCGACGGTTTGCGGATAGGGAAAAGGGAGGTTTCTTTTTGCGTGAAAAAGATAGTACCGAACTTTTTATGAATCCGAAGGAAGCCTATGACGGTGCAATACCAAGCGGCAATTCTGTCATGATGTACAACTTGGTAAGCGTGTATCAGTTGACGGAAAATACGGAATATGATACGCTTTTAAAGAGGCAGGTGGAATATATGGACTGCCGGGCAGCGGAGTATCCGGCAGGACACTGTATGTATCTGCTGGCGAAAATGCTATACGAGAATCCACCGGAGCATATTACTGTGGTGTTAAAGGAGGAGAAAGAACGGGAACTGTTGTGGGGGAAGCTTCCGTTTTTTGCGAATGTGACGGTTGTGGCCGACAGTATGAAGTATCCTCTTGTGAATGACAAAACCACGTACTATGTATGCAAAGACCATGTATGCCTGGCTCCACGGAATGAATTATAGATTTATAGAAAAAATTGGAACCGTACGAGACTACGATTCGTCTATTAGACAGAAGGCCATACAAAAAAGCTTGAAAGGGGCGGTTGAGATGAGTTTTTTATCAAACAAAGTAAGACGGTGCTTTGCGGTTGCCGTGACAGCAGCATTGTTCACCGGCTTGTTCGTAGGTTGCAGTGGAGGAAGTGACCGTGTTTTGCTTCCGACACCGACACCTCGGACGGAAAAGAACAAAGAAAATCCGGAGGCTACGAAGGCGCCGGCAACAGCGACCGGTGTACCGGCAGCAAATGGGGTATCTGTGCTGTTAAAGCCTGCAGGGTCTTATGAGGCGGTGTACGAGGCGTTACAGCAGGTGCAGACGTCGAACGGTTACCGGGGCGATATCCTTTATACCAACGGTATGGTTTGGGTTGAGGATGAAATGGATGTGGCCATACCGGAGGAGTTTGCGCCGACGTTGGATTCCAATGAAGCAGTTACCGGAGGCGGCATGAAAGGAGAATTGTCTTTTTCCGAAACCAATGTACAGGTAGAGGGAATCGACGAGGCGGATTTGATTAAGACCGACGGACAGTACTTCTATGTATTTGACATGAACCGGAATTCTGTTTATATCGTCAGTGCAAAGGGCAGTGAAATGAAGCTGACGGCCACGATACCGTTATCCGAAGCGTTTGACGGAAATGAAACCGGCAGAGAGATGTATTTACTGAAGGATCGCCTGGTCCTTTTAGTCAGCGGTTATCGTGCCGAGGAAAAGACGGAGTACTCCAAGAATGCAGGTGGAGAGATTCCGTATATCAGAGAGTGTGCCGTAACGAAGATTTTTACTTATGATATTTCCGATAGGACTGCACCGAAGCTGATTTCTTCCCTGGAGCAGGACGGACGTATGATTACCTCCTGCTGTGCAGACGGTAAGGTATATGTGATTTCTTCTTATCAGGATTATAACACATGGTTTAAACCGTCGGACGGTGCCAGAAAGAAGAACGGTACCGGAACCATAGAGTATTTGGAGTACATTCCGACCGTAGATGGAGTACCGGTAGCAGCGGATTGCATTTACATCAGTGAGGAGCCGGTGTCTAAGGAGTTTTTGGTGGTGACCTCTATGTCTCCGGAGAGTCCGGAGCAGTATCTGGATGTGAAGTCTTTGTTGGCAGACGGAGACGAGTGTTATGTCAGCAGTAACTATATTTATGTGGCGGCAAGCCGTTGGCAGAACAGTGAGTTCCCGTATGACCGGACGGAGGTATACCGTTTTGCATATAAGGACGGCATCATTACCCCGGCGGGGCAGCTGACGGTAAAGGGAACTTTGGATGATCAGTTTTCCATGGATGAGTACGAGGGCCATCTGCGTGTGGTAACTACCGTCAACGAGTATGTTTATAAGAAAAAAGATATTAAGCTGAAGGATAATAACGGTGACGGCATCATTGATGATACAGATGCAATCGAGCCGTATTATAACGTCATTATTACGGATAGTAAGGAATACAATTCTTTATATATTTATGATAAGGATTTACAGTTGACCGGCTGCATCGAGAATCTGGCACCGGATGAACACATCAAGTCTGCAAGACTCATGGGAAATGTGGGATATTTTGTAACCTTCCGTCAGACAGACCCGTTGTTCTCTGTGGATTTAAGCGACCCGACGAACCCGAAGGTACTGGGCGAGTTAAAGATTCCGGGATTTTCCACTTATCTGCATCCATACGGAGAGGGACTGCTGCTCGGTATCGGCTACGATGCGGATGAGACGACCGGTTGGACCGAATGTGTGAAGCTTTCCATGTTTGATGTGTCGGATCCGACGAATGTAAAGGAAGTACACAAGCACAGCCTGACCGATTTTACCTATACGGGAGTAGAGGCTGACCATAAAGCGGCACTCATAGATGCGGAAAAAGACATCATCGGATTCCCGGTAAGAGGCTATGCGGATAACGGGGAATATAACGTATATGTGGTGTACGGTTATGATAGGGAAAACGGATTTTATCCGAAGTTTTCCGAAGGCTATGCTATGGGCTATAACGCGGACTTATACGAGTTTAAGTATGAGTTGTTTACGGTGGATTGCCGTGGAGCCTATATCGGAGATACCTTTTACATGATTAATCCGGCCTATGAAATCAAGTCTTACGATATGGATAACTGGGAGCAGACCGGCAGAGTAGGACTGGTAAAGGAAGTGGAGGAGCGCCAGGCAATGTTAGAGCAAATCAAAGAGAAAAATCCGGACCCGATTGTGATTGAGCTGGAAGCAAATCCGAGTACCGGTTATACCTGGAGTACCACAACGGAAGGTGGTGCGGTATCCCTTACGAAGGTAGAGGATATTACGACGGAGAATGATAAAATGCTTGTGGGAACACCGATTACCCAGCGTTATACCTTTGAAGTCAGAGACATCGGAACGACCAAGGTGACCTTTGAGTATGCCAGAATGTGGGAGAGTAAGGCGCCGTTAAAGAAAATTGTCTATGTGATTACCGTAGATGAGAATTTTGAAGCGAAGATAGAGTCGGTGACGGAGGAGTAGAAGTGCCTGCAATAATTGCTGTTTTGACCGTTTGTCTTGTTTTGCTGTTATATGTGTTGTGTTTGCGTACCAATGATACCCGTAAAGAGGCATTAAAGCCTTTTACGGAGGTCTACATAGCCCATAGAGGAGTGTTTGAACGTGAAAAATGTCCGGAAAATTCCGGGTCTGCGTTTCGGGAAGCGGTAAGGAAAGGCTATGGAGTGGAATTGGATGTACGATTGACGAAAGATGAGGTATCGGTGGTGTTTCATGACGCTACGCTGCTTCGTATGTGCGGTGTGGAGAAAAAAGTATCGGATTGTACCTACGAAGAGCTTTGTACTTATCCCCTTGCGAATACGCAAAAATGCATTCCTACCTTGGAAGCAGTTTTAAAAGATATCGATGGCTGTGTGCCTGTTTTGGTGGAAATTAAGGCAGGGAAGGAGTATAAGCGGACGGCAGAGAAAACAGCAGAGGTTCTGGATACGTACAACGGTGTTTATGCGGTGCAATCCTTTCATCCCTTGGTTCTTGTATGGTTTCGGAAATACAGACCCCAAGTGTTGCGGGGACAGTTGTCTACCGATTACAGGAGAGACACGGTAACGTGTTCCTTGTTGCAGAAGATTGTAAGGACGAATTTGGCATGCAATATACTTACCTGTCCGGACTTTATATCTTTTCGACATACCATGACCGGTTTATGGTCATACCGGATTTGCAAACGGCTGTATCGTACGGTGAGCTTCGGCTGGACTGTACGGAGTGAAGAAGAATTGCGGCGGGCAGAAAAAGAATTTGACGGAATCATTTTCGATAGCTTTTGTCCGAGGAAGAAAATGAAATAGTGAAATGCCCGGGGATTCTGTGAAAGACGCCCGGGCATTTCTTTGTGCTGTGCTGTGGTGGTGGTTAAACACCGCAGATAGTTGGGTTCTAACCGGTAATAGGAAGATACCGGATTATTTTTTATCGCTGAAGGATACCGGACTTACTTCGGCCTCCGGGAACCGGCTGTCTGCCGGGGACGGCTCGGACATACTGAAGTACATTTTTGCAGCCTTGGTGGTGCCGAAGTCCCGGTTGGAGCCGGTGTTTTGCACCTTATTGAAGGCTTCGCGGAACATGGCATTGTGAGCCTCCTCACGGTTTAAAAGGAAGTCAATGGTGTCACGTACCTTTTTGTCATGAATCTGGCGATAAAGGTATTCGTAAACTACCTTGGCACGCTGTTCTGATGCAATGTTGGATAACAAGTCGGCACAAAGGTCTCCGGTTACAGTAACATAATCTGCAGTCCAGGAGTAGCCGGAAGCGTTAATCAGTCCCGGATTTAAGCCTAAAAGCGCATGGGTCTGGATTTCACCCGCCGGAACACTGGCAGCGTCCAATTCGTGACCGTTTAACAGATTGATGGTCTGTGCCACCATTTCCATATGGCTTAATTCCTCTGCGGCAATATCCATAAATAAGTCCTTGATTTCCGGGTCTTTGATACGGAAACTTTGGGACATATACTGCATGGCGGCCTTCAATTCTCCGTTTCCGCCACCCAGCTGTTCCTGTAAGAGGGCAGCATACTGCGGATTAGGCTTTTCGATTTCTACCGGATGGAAGAGTTGCTTTTCGTGTTTGAACATAAAAATACCTCCGTTGGATTTTGAGTGGGTCTATCGGTCGCGCAGACTCATTCTTGCGGGTTCTAGGTATGCCATTAATCGCCTCGGTATTTTTCGATATTTTATTTTGCTTATCGCAACGCTCCGTCAATCTTCCTCTAACCGGTTCTAAATGTCTCTCGGGTGTGGCCTCGAGACTTAGAACCGTTAAGAGGTGATATCGACTGCGCTAAGTGCGCGACCCTTCGGGAAGGCAAAATGCCATATCGAAAAATACCGAGGCGATTATTTGACGCTTTCTAGCGCAGGAATGAGCCTTGTGCGACCGAGCCTGTATTGTTAATAATAGGGTTTCCAAAGGAAAGAGAATTATTCCGTAAAGGAATAAAGAGGATAAAAAAACAGGAACTTACAGTCTTTTGATGGTAGGTTCCTGTTTCTTATTTGTAAAAGATTGTTTGATTTTTTCACGTCTGACGAATCATTTCGCCACAGGATGGGAAAGTATTATCTGGTTTTCAGGTATTCCTCGTTACGTTGAATGACTTCTTCCATCACAGCCGGGCCCGGTGCGCCGAGGGTATTTCTCTTGGTGACGCAGGTTTCCATTTTGATGGCTTCGAAGATGTCTTCTTCGAATACCGGGCTGATGGCCTTGTATTCTTCTAAGGTCATATCGTCAAGGGCGATTCCCTTCTGCTCGCAGAACAATACCAGCTGGCCTACGATGCCGTGAGCGTCACGGAACGGTACGCCGTGGTTTACGAGATAGTCAGCCGCGTCGGTTGCGTTGGTGAAGCCGTTCTTTGCGCTGGACTCCATGTTATCGTTGTTGACGGTCATGGTGGAAATCATACCGGTGAACAGTGCCAGACAACCCTTTACGGTGTCGATGGCGTCAAAGGTAAGCTCCTTGTCTTCCTGCATGTCCTTGTTGTAAGCCAGCGGAAGCGCCTTCATGGTGGTCAGGATGGATACGAGCGCGCCATATACACGACCGGTCTTTCCGCGAACAAGCTCTGCAATGTCCGGGTTTTTCTTTTGCGGCATAATGCTGCTGCCGGTGGAGTAAGCGTCATCTAAGGTGATGAAGCGGTATTCGTTGGAGTTCCAGATAATAATCTCTTCGCAGAAGCGGCTTAAGTGCATCATAATGGTGGAAAATGCGCTTAAAAGCTCGATAAGATAGTCTCTGTCGGATACGGAATCCATGCTGTTTAAGGTAGCACCGGTGAAATCCAAAAGGGAAGCGGTGTACTCACGGTCCAACGGGTAGGTAGTACCGGCTAAAGCACCTGCACCCAGCGGGCAGTAGTTAAGGCGTGCTTTGGTATCCGCAAGGCGGGAACGGTCACGCTTGAACATTTCAAAGTAAGCTCCGATGTGATGCGCTAAGGTCACCGGCTGAGCCTTCTGCAAATGAGTAAAGCCCGGCATATAGGTGGTAACGTTGTTCTTCATTAAGGTGTGTAATTCCTCTAATAAGGAAAGCAACAGCTCGTCCACAGCGGTAATCTCGTCGCGGATGTAAAGCTTCATATCAAGAGCTACCTGATCGTTACGGCTACGGCCGGTGTGAAGCTTCTTGCCTACTTCGCCGACGCGGGCAATGAGGTTTGCTTCCACGAAGCTGTGAATGTCTTCCTGCGTACCGTCGATGACTAAGGTACCGTTTTCAATATCCTTTTCAATACCGGACAGTCCGGCAATAATGGTGTCTCTTTCCGCATCGGTTAAAATGCCCTGCTTTGCCAGCATGGTCACGTGAGCAATGCTGCCGCGAATATCCTGATGATAGAATTTCTGGTCAAAACCGATGGATGCATTAAAATTATGTACTAACTGGTTGGTTTCTTTCGTAAAACGACCGCCCCAAAGTTTCATGGTGGTATCTCCTTTCAAAACACTTCTGTGCGTTATCGTAACATAAAATGGGGGGATTGTCCAGTGAAAAACGAAGGGAGTGCGGATTCTATAATGAATTGCAAGAAAAAAGATTGACAAACTCAAAAATGTGTGATAAAACAGATGGAAAATCATTGATGACACTACAGAAAGAGAATTGTTGAAGGGAGGAGCATGTGTATGAAACTTGTGTTTTTGATAGGTAACGGAGCTGTGGGAAAGATGACCGTTGGTCAGGAACTGATGAAATTGACCGGTCTTCGCCTTTTTCACAATCATATGACGATTGAACCGGTTATCGAGGTGTTCGGTTATTATAACGGTCCGGTGGTAACAAAGATGCGGGAGGCAATATTTGAGGAATTTGTAAAGAGCGACAATTACGGTATGATTTTTACCTTTATGTGGGCATTTGACCAACAGGACGATTGGGACTATGTGGAACATGTGACAAATATATTTAAGGAGCAAGGTGCAGAGGTATATTATGTAGAATTGGTTGCGCCGCAGGAGGTTCGCTTAAAGAGGAACGAGACAGAGAATCGTCTGAAGAACAAAGCATCTAAGCGTGATTTAGAGTTTTCAAGCTTCATGATTCGTAAGCAGGATGAAAAGTATCGTCTGGAAAGCTATGACGGAGAAGTAAACTTTGACAATTATATCAAAATCGATAACAGCAATCTTTCTCCGGAAGAAGTTGCGCATATGATAAAGGAAAGATTTTCTTTGTAGAATAGATGTGAAATCTTGACATTTCCGGACAATAATGGTATTCTGTAACTTGTATTGTATGTATACCGGTATACAATGTATGCCGGCTATGAGATACAATAAAAATGACAGACAGAAAAGAATGAGGATATTCCCATGAGTGAATTTGTATCAAAGAATCTTGCGGTAAACGAAAAAGGTCATTTGACCATTGCCGGACTGGATACGGTGGATTTGGCGAAGGAGTACGGCACACCGCTTTATGTAATGGATGAGGATTTAATCAGAGAGCATTGCAGAAGCTTCCGCCAGTCCATGGAGCAGTATTACGACGGCGCGGGTCTGGTTTGCTATGCCAGCAAGGCCTTCAGCTGTAAGGCAATGTACCGTATTGCAAAGGAAGAGGGCATCGGTATCGATGTGGTATCCGCAGGCGAGTTGTATACCGCGGCTTGTGTGGATTTTCCGATGGATAAGGTTTGCTACCACGGCAATAACAAGACGGAGTTCGAGCTTCGTATGGCTATTGAGCATAAGGTAGGCAGAATTATCGTTGACAATATTTACGAGCTGGAGCTGCTTAATCAGCTGGCAGCGGAAGTGGGCGTAAAGGCACGCATTATGTACCGTATTAAGCCGGGTGTGGATGCTCATACCCACGATTTTGTAAAGACCGGTCAGATTGACAGTAAGTTCGGTTTTGCACTGGAGACCGGTGAGGCTTTTGAGGCAATTAAGAAAGCGGTTTCTTTGGAGAATATTGAGTTTGTAGGAATTCATTGTCATATCGGCAGCCAGATTTTTGACATTGCGCCGTTTGTGGAGGCTGCAAACGTAATGATGGGTCTGATTGAGCAGGTTAAGACAGAGCTCGGTCATGAAATTACGGAGCTGAACTTAGGCGGTGGTTTCGGTATTAAGTACACCGAGGCGGATACGCCGGTACCGTATGCGGATTATATGGACAAGGTATCTGAGACCGTAAAGGCTCTTTGTAAGGAGAGAGGATTAAAGCTTCCGTTTATTTTAATCGAGCCGGGCCGTTCTATTGTAGCACCGGCCGGTATTACACTGTATACCGTTGGCGGCATCAAGGAAATTCCGGATATCCGTACCTATGTGTCCGTAGACGGTGGTCTGGGAGACAATCCGCGTTATGCACTTTACAAGTCTGAGTATGACTTTGTGGTGGCAAATAAGGCGGACAAGGCGAAGGATTCCGTAGTAACCGTAGCAGGACGTTGCTGTGAAAGCGGAGACCTTCTGGGTGAAGGAGTGAAACTGCAGACGGCAGAGGTGGGAGACACCTTGGCAGTGCTTGCTACCGGAGCGTATAATTATTCCATGTCTTCCAATTATAACCGTGTGCCGAAGCCACCGGTGCTTATGATCAGAAAGGGCGAGGTAAAGATTGCGGTAAAGCGTGAGACTTTAGAAGATATTGTAAGAAATGATATGTAAGGAAGAGTTTTCCATTAAATTTAAAAATAAGGCTTGTTTCCGAAAGAAAATAGGGGTATAATATAGGAAAATGCCGACAGTAACGGATGGGACTGCCATGTTGTATGCGTGGTGGTTCTTTTCTGCGTGTGGGCGCACTTGTGCGTAAGTCGGATGTCACGAGTGACCGCACTCGGCGCGCGTGCTTCCCGAAGGTCGCACGATTAAAGTTCATAGGAGGAAAGAGATATGAAGATTTTAGTAATTAACTGCGGTAGTTCTTCTTTGAAGTACCAGTTGATTGACATGGAGAACGAGAATGTTCTGGCAAAGGGTCTTTGCGAGCGTATCGGTATCGAGGGTTCTAAGCTGACCCATAAGCCGGCAGGCAAGGATGTATTGGAGCAGGTTGTGCCGATGCCGGATCATCAGGTGGCTGTTAAGCTTGTGTTGGATGCATTACAGGATGCTACCTACGGTGTTATCTCCAATGTTAATGAGATTTCTGCAATCGGTCATCGTGTACTTCATGCAGGTATGCACTACAGTGAGTCCATTATCGTAAATGAAGATGTAAAGAAAGTGGTACGCGACTGCTTCGATCTCGGACCGTTACACAATCCGGCAAACTTAATCGGTATTGAAGCTTGTGAGGCTGCTATGCCGGGCATCCCGAATGTGGCTGTATTTGATACCGCATTCCATCAGACCATGCCGGAGAAGGCTTACATGTACGCTATTCCGTACGAGTACTATGAAAAGTATGACATCAGAAGATACGGTTTCCACGGCACCAGCCATCGTTTCGTATCCAAGAGACTGATTGAGGTTGCAGGTCTTGATGTAAACAACTCCAAGGTAATCGTTTGCCATCTTGGTAACGGCGGCAGTATTTCCGCAGTTGTAAACGGTAAGTGTGTGGACACCAGCATGGGTCTTACCCCGCTTGAGGGATTAATCATGGGTACCAGAAGCGGTGACCTTGATGCGGCTGTTGTTCAGTACATTGCAAACAAGGAAAACAAGTCTGTAAATGAAGTTATCGATATTTTAAATAAGAAGTCCGGTGTTCTCGGTGTATCCGGTGTATCCAGTGACTTCCGTGATGTACAGAAGGCGCAGAAGGAAGGAAATAAGAGAGCAGACATCGCTATTCAGGCTTTCGTATATCGTGTGGCAAAGTACATCGGTTCCTATGTTGCAGCGATGAACGGTGTGGATGCAATCGCATTTACCGCAGGTGTAGGTGAGAACGATGCAACAATCCGTAACGAAGTATGTTCTTACCTCGGCTACCTTGGTGTAACCGTGGATGCGGAAGCAAACAAGAAGCGTGGTGAAGAAGTAAAGATTTCCGGTGCCGATTCCAAGGTACAGGTATTTGCTATCCCGACCAACGAGGAGCTTGCAATCGCAAGAGAGACTAAGGATTTACTGTAAGAGCACAATCCCTAGTTGTTCTTTGTTTTGCAAAAGATGGAAGAAAACAAAAAAAACTGTTGACAAATAGAAAGACGGATACTATAATAGTCTAGTGTGAGTTTTGGGACCATACCCTAAGTATGCCGTTTGGCAGGACAGGAGCTTTGTATGACAGTATCTTTATCGGAAGCCATGCAGGTTGCGGGCGGAGTATTCACAAAAGAGATTTCGTACGAGCCGGAAGAGTTTTGTTATGCGGGAAGTAAGTACCGTTTCCTGAAAAAGGAGCCGGTGAAGCTGACGGTGACGAATCTCGGCGGACGTAAGGTAAAGATTGAGCTGGAAGGCGAAGTGACTTTGAGCTTGCCGTGTGACCGGTGCTTAAGGGAAGTGGCGGAGACGATTTCGTTCCAAACGGAACGAGAGGTTGATTTTTCTCAAACGGATGAAGAGAGAGCCGCCGATTTGGACGAAACTAATTTTATAGACGGATATGATTTAGACGTGGACGCATTTGTCTGCGAGGAAATCTTGCTTGGGTTCCCCATGAAGGTTCTGTGTCAGGAAGACTGCAAAGGAATCTGCAAGGTTTGCGGAGCAAATCTGAACGAGGGCGAGTGTGGTTGTGACCGCACGGAACTGGATCCGAGAATGTCTGTTATCCGAGATATCTTTAACAACTTTAAGGAGGTGTAATCATGGGAGCAATTTGTCCGAAGAATAAGCATTCCAAGGCAAGAAGAGACAGTCGTAGAGCAAACTGGAAGATGACTGCTCCGAATCTTGTTAAGTGCAGCAAGTGTGGCGCGCTTATGATGCCGCACAGAGTATGTAAGGCTTGCGGTTCTTACAACAAGAAGGAAATCATCGCAGCTGAGTAATTCACTTAAAAAGCGCATAAATCCAAGGGTTTTAGTGATAAGGCCCTTGGATTTTTTGTTGTGTGAGGATGATTAGACTTTGGATGCTTTTTTTCTTGCTTTTTTCACAATGATATGATAAACTAAAGAAGAAATTAAACGCAACAGCGTTTTTGTTTTCAATACGATTCTGTATAAATTCCCATAAATGATTGAAATGAATATTTTTCTGGATTAAGGTGAAGCAAACGGAGATGGATATAGGTGATATCTGACATCACGAGGAGGTTATATGGATAAATATCTTGAAATGACAATTACCCAGTTAAAGGAAGAGGCAAAGAACCGTGGTCTTAAGGGAACCTCTGCCATGAAGAAGCAAGAACTTGCCGAGCTTCTTTCTAATGTGGATAAGATGCTGGCGCAAAAACAGGAGAAGAAGGTCGAAGCACCGGCGGGAAAGACAGAGAAGGCACCGGCTGCAGCATCGGAAAGAGCTCGTGAAGCAGTGTCCCGCCCGCAAGGTGCGCAGGAACGCCCGGCAGCACCGCGTCCGCAGAGTGGCCAGGAACGTCCGGCAATGCAGCGCTCACAGGGAACGGGAGAGCGCCCGGTAATGCAACGTCCGCAGGGAGCGGGAGAGCGCCCTGCAGTGCAACGCCCACAGGGAGCGGGAGAGCGCCCGACAATGCAGCGCCCACAGGGAATAGGGGAACGTCCGGTTATGGCACGCCCGCAAGGAATGCAGGAGCGGCCGGTAGCCCGTCCGCAGCAGGAGCAGCCGCGTCCGGCTGAGGCAGGTAAGTCTGCACCGGAAAATGCGGCTGAGAGTGCACCGCAGCAAGCTCATCGTTTTGATCCGGAAAAGGCCAGCGCAGAAGATATCAAGCGTCTGGACAGCGGAGAGACCCGTAGAGGTATTTTAGAGGTTATGCCGGATAATTTCGGCTTTATCCGTTGTGATAATTACTTGCCGGGAGACAACGATGTATATGTGTCTCCGTCCCAGATTCGTAAGTATGGTCTGAAGACCGGCGATATTGTATGCGGTAATACGAAGATTCGTATGCAGAACGAGAAGTTTTCCGCACTTTTGTATATTAAGGATGTAAACGGGTTGCCGGCGGAGGTGATTGCAAAGCGTAAGCGTTTTGAGGATTTGACACCGATTTTCCCAAATGAGCGTATTCATTTGGAGACGCCGGGTTGCAGCCTTTCCATGCGTATGGTGGATTTGATTTCCCCAATCGGTAAGGGACAGCGTGGTATGATTGTGTCCCAGCCGAAAACCGGTAAGACCACGCTTTTGAAGCAGATTGCAAAGGCAATTACAAAGAATCATCCGGACATGAACATGATCATTTTGCTCATTGATGAGCGTCCGGAGGAGGTTACGGATATTAAGGAGTCCATAGAGGGGGATAAGGTAGAGGTAATCTACTCCACTTTTGATGAGCTTCCGGAGAATCATAAGCGTGTGTCCGAGATGGTAATCGAGCGTGCAAAGCGTCTGGTAGAGCAGAAGCAGGATGTGGTAATTTTGCTCGACAGTATCACACGTTTGGCCCGTGCGTACAACCTGACCGTGGCACCGAGCGGACGTACCTTGTCCGGCGGTCTTGACCCGGCAGCTCTTCATATGCCTAAGAAGTTCTTTGGTGCAGCAAGAAACATGCGTGAGGGCGGCAGTTTGACCATTCTTGCTACGGCCCTTGTGGATACCGGCAGCCGTATGGATGATGTGGTATTTGAGGAGTTTAAGGGCACCGGTAACATGGAGCTTCAGCTGGACCGTAACCTTTCCGAGCGCAGAGTGTTCCCGGCAATTGATTTACCGCGCTCTAGTACCCGTCGTGACGATTTGCTTCTGACTCCGGAGGAACAGGAGGCAACGTCTCTGATGCGCCGTTTGTTTAACGGAGCAAAGGCAGAGGAGTCCATCGAGAACATTATGCGTACCTTCCAGAGCACAAAGAACAATGCGGAGTTTGTGCAGATGATTAAGAAGATTCACTAAAGGATAAAGAGATTGCAACAGGAGGCGTGTCATGGCAGCAATTGATAACGATTGGTTGCCGGCAGTAAATGCCGAGTTTAAGAAGCCGTATTATGCGGATTTATACAAATTTGTAAAGGAAGAGTATTCCAAGGTGGCGGTGTTTCCGCCGTCGGATGAGATATTTTCCGCCCTGCATTTAACACCGTTGTCCAAGGTAAAGGTGGTAATTATCGGGCAAGACCCGTACCACAATGTGGGACAGGCTCACGGGCTTTGTTTTTCCGTGCGTCCGGAGGTGGATATTCCGCCGTCTCTGGTAAACATCTATAAGGAATTGCAAAGTGATTTGGGCTGTAAGATTCCGAACAACGGTTACCTTGTGAAATGGGCAGAGCAAGGTGTGCTTTTGTTAAATACTGTATTGACCGTCCGTGCTCATCAGGCCAATTCCCATCAGGGAAAAGGCTGGGAGAAGTTTACGGATGCCATTATCCGTGCAGTGAATGCCGAGGACCGGCCGATTGCATACCTTCTTTGGGGACGTCCGGCCCAGAGCAAGATGAGTATGCTGGATAACCCGAAGCATAAGGTATTTACCGCACCTCATCCAAGTCCGCTTTCTGCCCACAGGGGATTCTTTGGGTGTAAGCATTTCTCACAGGCAAATGCCTTTTTGGAAGAGAACGGCGTGGAGCCGATAGATTGGCAGATAGAAGATGTGTAAGGGCGCGGCGCTATACCGGCATGAGTGACGAATTATTTAAGGAAAACTATTTCTGGCCGATTTTTTGAAGAAGAGCCTCTTGCAATACTTGTGAAAAATTGATTCCCAAGGCCAAAGCTTCCTCATTTAACCATTCAGGAATGCTTAAGGTTTTCTTTACCGCCTTTGTATTGTGCTTGCGTCGGTAAGACGCTAAGTCAAGGGAGATAAGAGCAAGAGTAGCGCCGTCCGGTACTGTGATATCGGTCGGAAGAGAAGCCTTCGGAAGGTTGTTGGAGGTGTATTCCGAGACACAAAGACCTAGGGCATCCACTGCCATGGCATAAGTTTCTTCAATGGTTTCGCCCTGGGTGAAGCACTCCGGGAAATCCGGGAAGGACACCCAAAAGCCGCCTTCCGGGGCGCTGTGAAATAAAGCAAAGTAAAAGAGTGTGTTCATGTGTACCTCCTTATGTGGTGGGTTATTTTAATCCGGCTTGGCGTAAAATGGCATGCTCCATACCTTTTTTAGATCCTTGCAGTGGAGCGGAACTATGACTTGAACGCCGGTTTCAGGGTGCTTTAATTTTATATGAGAACCGTTTTGACTAATGATGACAAAATGGTTTTTCTGTAATAGAGAAATCATTTTCTTTGGTGTAAGTGGCAATTGTAATAAATCTTCTTCCTTATTATATTTCACATTATAATACGTAACAATACGTATGTCAAGATGGGGAGGGATTAAACAGAGATTAGATGGGAGACGATAAAATGGAAAAGTATTTATATCATGGTTCTCATGCTTCCGGCATTGAGACATTATATGCAAATTCGAAGCTACATGGAACAGAAGATACGATGGTGGTGTATTTGACGGAAAATCCGGCATACGCCCTTTTTTATATTTGGGATGCCGTACATAATAAGAGAACCGGAAAGTATGTGACCTGTTTCATAAAGAACGGAAAGGTATATTATGAGGAGCAGTTTCCGGGAATGTTAAAGGCCTTTTATAAAGGCGTATCCGGCTATTTATACTGCATTCCCCATACGGAGGACTTTGCCCGGGTAGAGGGTTGGGAGGAGATGTGGTACAGCCTGAAAGATGCGGATGTTGCAGAGATGCAGTACATTCCGGATGTGTACGAAGAACTCATGAAGTACGTGGAGAAAGGTACGCTGGAAGTGATTTCCTATGAAAAAGTGGCTCCGGAACGGATTCGGGATTTATATGAGTACATAGCCCGGAAACTGGTGAATAACGGTATTGTTAACCAACCGGACTGTGAGGAAGCGGTATTCTATCAGACCTATTTTGAACCGGTATGGAGAATGGCGTTGGAAAGAGCAGAAACGAACGAAGAATAGAAGCCTTTGCGAAGCATAAAGGATCGCTTACAACCTCCGGTTGTAGAAAACATAATCCATCTGTTCTCTGTCGGTTAGAGAAAAGAGATGCTACACTGAATTCATCAAAAGCAGAAAGGAGTCATATATATGACAATGAATGAAAACATTAAAACGCTTCGTTTGCAGAAGCGTTTATCCCAGGAAGCACTTGGTGAATTGTTGGGTGTATCGGCACAGGCGGTATCCAAATGGGAGCAGGGAGGTTCCCTTAGTTAAAGATACTACACCACAACCCACGCTTACGCAGTATTGCAAGAAAAAACTTTTGGATAAATATAAAGAAGCACGGTCAACATCCCCCTTTAAGATGGCGACGGTGCTTTTTTGATTTCCGGGGCGAGGATGAAAACCGGCAAGGTCGGTTTTGTATCCAAGTAACGGAAATGATGGAGGAATCCAAAGGGGGCAGAACCCCACTTTGGCACACGGACTTTGCTTGCAAAGTCTAGTGTGTTATACCCTCTATCTGCGGGTCTGCGAAAAGTCGAGGACCGGGATTCGGGTCGCTGGTTTTGAAGCAGACAAAAAGAGCTTTGTTTCTGTGCCCGTGTCAGTCACAGAAGGAAGCTCTTTGATTAGCAGATAGAGGGGATAAAGGATGTTAACAAAAAGTTTAAAGGCAATAAGAAATATTATAAAAATACGTTGATTTTTTATAATATATGTGTTAAAATGAATAGACGTATAAGGTTAGGGGCAAACCAAATGGAAACGTTGGGACGCAAAGCTAGAAATCTAACAGGGAGACCTCATGATAGTTCGGCCGCAAGAATTACTTTCTTTGCGGTCTTTTTTGTTTTGAGGGAAAGTTAGGCTAGACTTTTGGACTTGCTTTAATGGGAGCAAAAAACAAGAAAGAAGGGACACAAGGTGAAGAAAGGAATCAAAAGAATGCTGGCGTTTTTATTAATGCTGGCGATGTGTGTAAGCACGACCGGAGTGGCTGCTTATGCAGAAGAAACTGTAGTTACGGACAAGGTAACTACGGAAAGTGGTTGGGACGGTGTTACCACGGTAAATAACTACACCGGAGAAAACTTTAACGTGGTGTTTTCTCTTGCAAACTACTGGGAAGGTGGTTATAATGCAAATGTAAAGGTAGAAAATACTGGTAGCAGTGTGATCGAAAACTGGTATCTGAGCTTTGCGTTAGACAACAACTTCTCTTCTATCTGGAATGCAGAAGTGGTAAGTAATGAGAATGGTCAGTATGTGGTAAAGAATGCAACCTGGAATGCGGATATTCCGGTGGGCGGATGTGTCGAGTTCGGAATCAGTGTAAATATTATGAGGGAGACTTTGTCGGAGATGTTCTTGGATGTAGTATTACTATGAAACGTGCAGGAACACAGGTGAAATTATTGAGGAGAAATATAGATGGTGATTATATAGAAAATGCACCTGCTGCAAACCACGGTATTTTATGTTGGCATGATGATTATAGTTTGCTTTATACAAGTCTGCATAGTTTTTCATATTGGGCAGATTAGGAGGAAAAATGAAAAGTAAATTAAAAAACTTAATTAATAAATACTGGGTGATACCGGTTAGTTTGCTACTTTTACTTCCTGTGGCATCAATCGGGTCTTTGCTGCTATATTTTACGATTTCGTTAACCGGTATCGAGTGGTTTGGTTTCCTTTTTTCATACGGCATATCTGGAATAATTATATCATTACCGATAATAGTTAAGGTTTGGAAATCGGATAAAATCAAGAAAGGTGTAAAAGCG
Organism: uncultured Lachnospiraceae bacterium; assembly: GCA_964545045.1. Lineage (GTDB taxonomy): Bacteria > Bacillota > Clostridia > Lachnospirales > Lachnospiraceae > SIG307. Next base: position 90,728 of record CAZJEN010000009.1, read on the forward strand.
ATAATAATAATTTTAACAGTTCTCTTGTTCTCTGTCATTTCCTGTATGCTATTCTGGTATAAAAAATTGCCTTGATTGTGAGGAATATTTTCTCGAGTGGAAGTGATTCAAACAATGCTACGGTGATGTTGAGGATAACACCGTAGCATTGTTATTTTATCCTTCCTTACCGCCCTCTCTTCCCCCTCTGTGACACAGCACTCTTCATCAGCTCCGACTTCTGCATTATCTGTACCAATGCCTGTTTTTCATCCTCCGTCAGCTTATTGTAACGGAGCTTGGTCTGCTTACAGAACACCATCAGAAGCTGTTCTGCCCGGCTTCCCTCAAAAGTTGCCACTTCTTCCAAATCCTTTCGTAGTTCCTCTGCAACAGAAGTCTTCGGTGCTCCGTCATTTCTTCCGATGTGGGCGTTTCTGATATCTTCCAAGATTCCATCCATGTCCTTATGTACTCGGCTACGGAAATAGTCGCCTTCCTCCACATGGGCTGACTGCAACAGATACATGGTTTTGTCCTGTTCCTTTGGCTGATACTTCTCCATGATTTCAGCCCTTGCCACATCCACCCATGTATTCAGGTTCTGTATCTGCATGGATGCGATTCCCTCCACATATATCTGTATGTCGGCAAGAAGCTTTGTGAAATCAGGGTGGGTTGCCAGTTCACAAAGCAGTGCCGTATCCACCCGTTTACTCTTTAATAACGCTATCATTTCGTCACTCAGATGCAGGTCAGAAAGCTCTGCATTGGGGTGACGTTTTGTTTCTGTCCGGGCAAGCAGATAATCGGCAGTCACACCGTAAAAGTCAGCCAGCCGGTTGATGGCATGATGGCTGATATCCTTGTAATCCTCTGATTCATAGCTTCCGAGGGCAGATTTTGACAGCCCGGTTTCACCGGCAAGCTGTTCCAAGGTCAGTCCCTGTTCTACCCGTAAATCTTTTAATCGTTCCTGTATGGTTAATGCCACAGTATCATCTCCTCATAATCATTTTCTTCTCCATTCTACCACATTTCCGTAAAAGCGGAAAGTCCTGCGAAACGTCCTATATTTCCTGCCTTTCAGATATACGGCACAGCCATCAAATAAAGTGTAGACTTTCCTTACGTTCATCGATGAGCCGTACCTTGAAAACAAAGAAATGTCCACTCTTTTGTGGACGGAAAGGAGTTACATGCCACAATACGCTATTTTACGATTTGCGAAGCACAAGGGAGCCCCGTCCGGGGCTCTGGAAGCCCACCACGAACGGAAAAAGGAGCGGTATGCCAGCAATCCCGATATTGATGCGGAACGCAGTAAATACAACTTCCACACCATCAAGCCGAAGGAGCGGTATTCACGCTTTATCAAGCATCGAATTGAAGAATCCGGCTGTCGTACAAGAAAGGACAGCACAAGGTTTGTGGATACGTTAGTTACCGCTAGCCCGGAGTTCTTCAAAGGGAAATCCACACGGGAAACGGCAGCCTATTTTAAGAGAGCTACGGAGTTTCTTGCGGACCGGGTCGGCAGGGAAAACATCATTTCAGCGGTGGTACACATGGACGAGAAAACGCCTCATCTGCACCTGACCTTTGTTCCGCTAACCAAGGATAACCGTCTCTGTGCCAAGGAGGTTATCGGGAACCGGGCGAACCTTACCAAATGGCAGGATGATTTCCATGCTTACATGGCAGAGAAGTATCCTGACCTGGAGCGTGGAGAAAGTGCCAAAGCCACGGGAAGAAAGCATATTCCCACAAGACTCTTTAAGCAGGCGGTCAGCCTTACCAAACAGGGAAAGAAAATCGTGCAGACATTGGATAACATCACCATGTTTAACGCCGGAAAACAGAAGGAGGAAGCGTTACAGCTTTTACGGAAGTGGTTTCCTCAGATGGAGAATTTCCTCGGACAGCTAAAAAAGTATCAGGTTACCATCGACGATTTGATTTCCCAAAACCGGGAACTGGAAGCCCGGGCAAAAGCTGGGGAAAGCGGAAAAATAAAGAATGCGATGGAACGGGCGAAACAGGAAAGCGAATTAAGAGAGCTGCACCGGCTCATGGACCGGATACCGCCGGAGCTTCTTGCTGAGCTCAAACAGGAAGTAAAAAAGGAAGACAGAAACCGATAGCCGGCATCTGCGGATGTCGAGAATCGAAGAAAGGAGGATGCCTATGGGGAAGAACCGAAGCAATACGGAATCGCCGGGTGGAAGGGTTCTTACGGCAGAGGACGGAAAACAATATTTTGTTTCTGGAAAAAACCACATCGAGATTTCCGAACATTTTGCCACAAACGGTAAGAAACTGGATGCCCTGCTGACGGATGTGATGCTATACACTGCGGAAGGTAAGATTTCTGCTTAAATACATTGATTATCACCCATGCTTACGATATAATGAAAACGAAGTGAGGATTTGCAAGCTTGCTTGCAGAATCCGAGCGCAGTGGGAGATCATGAACGAAGTTCATGATATAATACTTTTTACAGGCAGTATTGTAAGCGTGGGTTGTTTCAAAAAGGAGGATTTTAATGAAACAACCAAACAATACAACCATTTATAACACGGCACTTTACCTTCGTCTGAGCCGGGACGACGAGCTTCAGGGAGAAAGCGGAAGTATCCGCACCCAACGGATGATGCTCCGGGAATACGCCCATGAGCATGGTCTGAACGTGGTGGGTGAATACACTGATGACGGATGGTCCGGCACCAACTTTGACCGCCCGGAGTTCCAACGGATGATTGATGACATCGAGGATGGCAGAATCAACTGTGTTGTGACAAAGGACTTGTCACGCCTTGGAAGAAACTACATTCTGACCGGACAGTACACAGAGCTTTATTTCCCAAGTAAGGGAGTCCGCTACATTGCCATCAATGACAACGTGGATACCTTAAACGGTGACAATGAGCTTGCACCGTTTTTAAACATCTTGAACGAGATGCATGCCAGACAGACAAGCAAGAAGGTCAAGGCAGCCTTCCGCACCCGGTTTGCAAACGGCGCCCATTACGGAGCCTATGCACCTTTAGGGTATCGAAAGGACCCGGAGCAGACGGGACACCTTCTGATTGATCCGGATACTAAGTGGATTATCGAAAAGATATTTGAACTTGCCCTGCATGGTGCAGGAGCGGCGAAAATTACACGGATACTGATGGAGGAGAAGGTTTCCACACCGGCGTGGGTAAATTTCCAAAGAAACGGCACCTTTGCCCATGTATTTGAGGGAGCAGACGAATCCAAACGGTATCAGTGGACGATAGCACAGGTAAAAAGCATCCTAAAGGATGAAAACTATATCGGGAACAGCGTGCACAACCGCCAGTCCACCGTCTCTTTTAAAAACAAAAAGGTGGTACGGAAGCCTGAGTCGGAATGGTTCCGGGTAGAAAATACCCATGAAGCCATCATCACAAAGGAGATGTTTTTACAGGTACAGGAGCAGATAGCCGGTCGCCGGGGGTATGCAAAAACGGTCAGACCCAGATATTTGCCGGACTTATCAAGTGTGCCGACTGCGGATGGACGCTTTCCTATGCAGAAAACCGGCAGAACAAAACACCTTACGGCTACTACCATTGCAGGAAAAACGGACAGGGACTGGGACAATGCTCCATGCACTATATCCGCTATGATGTGCTTTACGGATATGTGCTTTCCAGACTGCAATACTGGTCGGAGCAGGTGGACCGGGATGATGAAAAGCTGTTACAGCAGTTGTTAAATGCCGGGAATAAGGAACGCAGTGCCGCAAAGAAACAAAGAGCCGTGGAACTGAAAAAAGCTACAAAGAGAAAAGCCGAGGTAGACGGGCTGTTTACAAAGCTGTATGAGGACTGGTCTTTGGGAAAGATAACCGAATACAACTTTACCATGCTTTCAGAACGGTTTCAGACGGAGCAACAGGAACTGGAAATAAAAATCCGGGAATTGCAGGAAGCCTTAAGCTCCATGGAGCAGACGGAAAGTGATGCAGGGAAATGGGTAGAACTGATTAAGCAGTACTCAAATCCCACGGAGCTGACCACCGAGCTTTTAAACACCCTGATTGAGAAAATCGTGGTGCACGAAGCCGTAAAAAGCCCGGATGGCTGCCGGAAACAGAAGGTAGACATCTACTACCGCTTTATCGGAAAGATTGATTAAATGAAACTCCCTGCGCGTCGGGATGCGGTACGCAGGGGAAACAATAACCTTAACTATGGGAGACCGGGCTTACCTCTCCGGATATTTCGTTGTTGCCGATGTTGGCAGAGTGCTTCGGGGTAACCATTGACAGCCTGTTTCAGGGCGTGCCGAAAAGAAAATATCCGGGGTACGGGACTGACAGGATGGAGTTGTATGCCATTTATGAAGACGAGAACGGAACGGACGAGGACTTCAGGCGTGCGGAGGAAGCGTATCGTGAAGTGATTATGACAGGAAAAGCGAACATACAAGATTATCTGGAGTATGCCGCACTTCACAGAATACGGATGTATAAAGACAGAGAGCTTACTATGCGTTATTACAGACGGGCTTTGGAAGAGGGAAAAGAACAGCGTGGTGACTCCTGGTTTGCTGCCCATCGTGACCTTGTGCAATATTTGATTTCTCTGGGACGTACGGAGGATGCCATTACCGAGAGTAAAAAGTGGTGTGAAGAGGAGCCGAATGCCCGTTGGGCTCATGTATATTATTCCTATGCTTTGGAAGGAGCCGGACGGTTAGAGGAAGCATGGAAAGAGATAGAAATTGCACTTACGGTCCCGGATGAAGAATGGGGAGAGGATTGGGTATTCGAACCGGCGGGAGATTTATGTGCCAAGCTGGGACGCTATGAGGAGGCCGTTTCCTATTGGGACAAGGTTCCAACGGATTCTAGCATTTCCCATTTGTTCTCCAAGGCGGAGATGTATGCGTCTATGGGTGAGAAGGAAAAGGCCATCAAGCAATTCGAGGAAATCCTTGCATGGCTGGAAGAACACGGCTACAACATGGAACTGGAGAGTGTATATCCTTTGCAGCGAATCGAAGCGATTAAGAATTCATAACGGCAGAATTCTATGGATAAAAGACAGCGTAGACGGTGACTATTTTGGTCACGGTCTACGCTGTTTTTGGGGTTGAATTATTTTTTTAGTCCTCTGTGCTTCTTATCCGGTATTCGGACGGTGTACAATTGTTTTTCTTTTTAAAAGCCCGGTTAAAGGCACAGATGCTGCCGAAACCGGCCTGATAGGCAATGTCCGTAATGGCTTTGTCCGGAAACAGTAAAAGCCGTTCGGCTGCTTTTATTCTTTGCAGACACAAATAGTCAAAAAAGGTCTGACCTGAAAATTCTTTAAATACTCTGGCAAAATGATACTTGGAGAAGCCTGCGATTTCCGCGGCTTTTTCCAAAGGGATATCTTCCATATAGTGCTGGTTAATATGAAAAAACACCATATTCAAACGATCCATAACACTCTTTTCATACTGCTTCGGCATGCTTGAATTTAAAAGAGGCTGGTTTTCCTGGTATTCGATATGGAAGTTGATCATTTTTGAAAAAATCATCAGTTCCCGTAAACTGCTTTGGCAGTAATAATCTTCAAACATCCGAAATAACAGTTTCATCTCCGTATCATAGACAGCATCCGTAGGTTTGATTAATACCGGCTGTGAAAAGGTGGAATTCAAGTACGGAAAGCCACTGATAGGCTGTAATACGGATAAGTTGAACAGGAATACCAGTCGGACTCCTTCTTCGATACAAATCAGGTCATGTAGTTCTCCGTCCGGAATTACAAAGATTTCTCCCGGATTTAAAATATATTCCTGCTGTCGGACATGCACCATCATCCGGTTTTCAATCGGAACAATAATTTCCGTAGATGCATGCCAGTGCTTTTCGTAATTTCTTGATTCCTTATTTACCCAAAAACGAAAGCTGGAGTTTTTAGGGAAGTTCACCGGTTCATATTCGCCGGTTACGGTTCTTCTGATATATTCTCTATCCTGCATGGTACGAAAGTTTGCAACGATTTCTTTTGTAAAATAAGGTATTTCTGATTGATTCAAAGTTAACTCCTCTCATGTGTCGAATCTTGCGGTGTCTTGATAGGCGTAATTAGATATAATTGGTAATTTTGCCTAAACCGGACAAGGATAATTAGGCAAAATGTACGGAAATTATTGTATCACAGACCGGTTGTTCTTGCAAGAACGAATTTTGCATAGCAATAAGCGACATGTTTTTCAGCAATATGAGATAGGCAAATGAAAGCACTTACATAATATAATAAAGCAGATGAGAAATGGAAGGATGGTAGAGGGTATGAAGAAAGAAAAGAGCAAAAACACAGCTGTTATACCTCAAAAAAAGGTTGGCTTTAAAACCTACATGAAGAAGTATTGGCAGCTTTATGTCATGTTATTGTTTCCTTTGCTGTATTTGGTGATTTTTAAGTATACACCGATGTCGTATATCCAGATTGCATTTAAGAAGTATAAAATCAACAAAAGCATCTGGGAAATGCCGCTTGCCGATAACCACGGCTTCGAATATTTTATTGATGCATTTTCCAACCCGGATTTTTTGGATGCGTTGCGTAATACCATTTTGCTGAATCTTTTGGATTTGTTTATCGGATTCTCCATTCCGATTATCTTTGCATTGATTTTGAACGAGTTGGTATTTAAGCGTTTTAAGCGCGTGGTTCAGACCATTGCTTATATGCCGCATTTCCTTTCCTGGGTTATTATTTGCGGATTGGCATTGCAGATGTTTGCGCCGTCCAATGGTCTGGTAAATATGTTCCTGAATAAAATCGGCATTGAGTCCGTTCCGTTTTTAAATGAACCGGTGCATTGGATATTTACGTACATATTCTTGGGTATTTGGCAGAGCTTCGGATGGAATTCCATTGTTTACCTTGCGGCGATTGCGGGTATCAATCCGGAATTATACGAGGCAGCGGAGGTAGACGGTGCCGGAAGATGGCGCAAGATTTGGCACGTTACATTGCCGGGCATTAAGTCCACAATTGTCATTTTGTTAATTATGAATTTAGGTAACATTTTAGGCAGTGGCTTTGACCGTCCGTTTGCATTGCAGAACAACCTGGTTATGGATGTTGCGGAAGTTTTATCTACCTTTGTATACAAAAACGGTATTTTAGGTCTCAAGTTCTCGCTTACCACGGCAATTGGCTTCTTCCAGTCAATCGTTTGCGTGTTCTTCCTGCTGCTTGCAAACTGGATTTCACGTAAGATGGGCGAACGAGGCATTTGGTAACATAGGAGGGGAAGAGATGAATAATAAAGTAAAAAAGTTAAAAGCAGGTGATTTGGTTTTTGTAATCATTTGTGTACTGGTTAGTATTATCTGCCTGTTGCCTATGCTGAACCTTCTGGCCCGTTCCTTAAGTTCGACAGAGGCACTCATTAAGCGTGAAGTTTACTTGTGGCCGAAGGGATGGAATTTGGAATCCTACAAAATGGTCTTAACGGATATGAAATACATTTGGTCTTTCTGGTGGACAGTCATTTTGACCTTTATTTGTACGATTGTCTCACTTACCATGACCACCTTATGTGCTTATCCGCTGATTTTTGAAAATCTCAAAGGTCGTAAGGTAATTAATGTCCTGATTACCATTACTATGTTTTTCAATGCGGGAGCAATTCCGAATTATCTGTTGTTACAGAAGCTGCATCTTTTGGATAATCCGTTGGTTTTGATTATTCCGAGCTGCTTGAGCGTGTACAACATGATTATTATGAGAAGCTTCTTTTACGGTATTCCGGACAGTATCAGAGAGGCTGCCCAGATTGACGGAGCGAGTCATTTCTCCATCTTATGGAAAATTTATATTCCGTTATCCAAGCCGGTATTTGCCACCTTGGCATTGTTCTATGCGGTAGGACGCTGGAACGGATATTCCGATGCTTTGATGTATCTTTCTATAAAGAAGCAAGAGTTTTATCCGTTGCAGTTATTCTTATATAACATTTTGAACAGCGTAAACAGTGTGGATGTTGCAACACAGGAGGGCTTTTCCTCTCCGGGACTTTCAGAGTCTCTGAAGGCAGCCATTGTAATGTTTTCCACCGTTCCGATTTTATGTATTTACCCTTGGTTACAGAAGTACTTCATTCACGGCGTAACCTTGGGCGGTGTAAAGGAATAATTGGGTTGATGCAGGACAATCCATTCATTCAAATAAAACTATATAATATTTAATGGAGGAATTTTCATGAAAAAGAAAATTTTAGCAGCTCTGCTTGCTTGCTGTATGTGCTTTTCTTTAGCTGCATGCGGCTCCAAGAAAGAGGAAGTCTCCAGCGGTACTGAGTTCAAGGACGGTAAGTTTGTAGAAACCGTTAAGATTACCGTTGAAGTGTATGACCGCGGAAATGACGGCGGTTCTGACCCGACCAACAACATGTATACCGACTTCATCAAGAAGGGTATGAAGGAGAAGTACAATGTAGAGGTTGAATTTGTTGCTGTATCCCGTTGGGAAGAAGTTCAGCAGATTAATAACCTGCTTGCAGGTGGTACTGCACCGGACATTTGTTTGACTTACGACTACCCGACCATTCAGACCTATGCAGGTATGGAAGGTGTTCTTGAGTTAAATCAGTATTTAGAAGAGCACAAGGATAAGTTGCCGAACCTCTATAACTGGCTTGGCGATACCAACATTTACTGGGATCAGGATCCGAACACCGGTGAGCTTTGGGCTATCGAAGGTAAGAGAGCTGATATCAAGAGAATCAATACCTTTGTTCGTCAGGACTGGTTAGATAAGCTGGGTATGAAGGCTCCGACCACTACTGCAGAGTTTGAGAAGATGCTTGTTGCATTCCAGGATAATGCTAAGGTTTTACTTGGTGATGATGCGGACAAGATGATTCCGTTCTCTGTCAGCTACGATGTAGGCTGGAGAGCAGCAAACCTGATTGAATCCTTTATCGATCCTGCAATGACTGATAAGGAATACTATGTAAACGGTTTTGATGACAGAATGTACACCCAGAACGGTACCAAGGATGCTATCAAGCTTTTAAATAAGTGGTACAATGCTG